>NZ_JAAMNQ010000020.1:0-62746 GCF_011066155.1 Paenibacillus sp. EKM206P
TTTGTTTTAAAAGTTGAGTTTCCCCAAATAAAAAATAAAGTGCCGGAAAGTCCGTTGGACTTTCTCGACACTCTGAGGATGATAATCTCAATGAGATTATCATCCTTTTTTATGCATTTTTAGATGGCCACCTGCTTCTAAGGTTGACAGAGAGAATGGGGTTTGCCACACTCTAAGTGTGTAATCTTTTTTATGGATGTCCAAGTATACGAGCGAGGTGATGAAGATATGGAGATCAGACAATTACAGCGTGAGGAATTTGAAGCGGCTATTGAATTATCTCAATATGCTTTTCAGTTTACAATGTCCCTAGAGGATCTGGAAAAGGCCAAGAAGAAATTCAAACCAGAACAAACATGGGGAATATTCGACGGACATGACTTAAATGCTAAACTGACTTTGTTACCGCTTCAGGTATACATAAATGGTCAGGTTTTTGATATGGGGGGCATTGCTGGTGTGGCGACGTGGCCAGAAAAGCGTCGCGGAGGCATGGTATCACGTTTATTGACGCATGCACTTGAAGAGATGAAGTCTGCGGGACAAAGCCTTTCTTTTTTGCATCCATTCTCCTTTGCCTTCTACCGTAAATTTGGATGGGAAACGTATACAGAGTACAAAAAATACGTCATTCCCATTGATAAATTCCCTGCAAAACTTAAAACAGAAGGTACAGTCAAACGCGATATCAAGGATATTTCAGAACTGGACCAAGTGTATCAAGCGTATGCATCTCGTTATAATGGCACGCTGGTACGAGATAAGGAATGGTGGCAAGAGCGGATTTTAAATGAGAACTATCGAACTGCGGTATATTACTCAGAAACAGGCATTCCGCAAGGATATGCACTATACAAAATTGAAGATAAACAGTTGAATTGTGATGAGTTGGTATATGAAAATGAGACGGTTCGTCGGGCTTTATGGACTTATTTTGCAAATCATGACTCAATGATAGCCAAAGGTAAATTTATTTACGTTCCAGCAGATGACAATTTGCCATTTTTACTCGATGATCCACGGATTCAACAGGAAACTGTGCCTTATTTTATGGGACGTATTGTGGATGCAGCTGCTTTTGTAGAAAGATACCCTTTTGAACAGCTTGAAGAGGAAACAAGTTTAACCTTAAATCTGACAGATCGGTATGCTCCATGGAATGATGGATTATGGAGATTAACGATTACTACGGAGGGGCAAGGACATCTGGAGAGAGTGGATATAAGCAATTCATCTGAAAACGCCATAGTAGCTAACTTGAAACTTGGGATTCAGTCACTGACGACTCTGATGCTTGGCTATCAGCAGGCTGATGATCTGTATAAGTGGGAGCGGATTGAAGGGAGTAGTGAGTCTGTGTCTGCCCTTAAACGCGTAATACCAGTAAATCAAACGTTTTTATTAGATTTTTTCTGATAAAGGCCTATTTAGATCTTTTAAGCTCATCTTTCAGAGAATATAACTTGTGTGGTTATCATTATTTTCAAAACTCTTTCTGTAATGGGAAGAGTTTTTTTATGGTATTGTATAAAACATAATTAGATTGCGAAAAATGGTATTGACCCCTTGGCAAAAATGAATAATGTGCTATAATGTGAATATAGTCAAAGAAAGTCAAAGTCAATCAAACCTAGTGTGATGCTGTAGAAGTATTATGCTGATGGATTGGCCGTATGAAGTAATTTCGATAGTAAAGAAGCAAACGAGAATTGAAATGATTTGCGTATAGTTAGGAGCTGACTCTTATGAACATAAGAGAAGTGTATGATTAATCGCAAATAAAGGCCACACTAGAGACAAAACGGTACATTTCAATGGATGTAGAACAGGCAATAGCCTCAATACAGCTTAGATTCGTGACTTTACCGTTTGGTTAAGTTCAATATACGGCGGACTCTGTGGAGCGTGAAATGTACTTGAATACTTGCGTTTCCGTTAGTGGAGGATGATGAAATGCGCAATGTTTCCGATATTATTGAACAATATTTGAAGAGTATATTGCTGGAAAGTCCCCAAGGTTTAGTGGAGATTCAGCGTAATGATCTGGCTGACCGCTTTTCCTGCGTGCCGTCGCAAATTAATTATGTAATTAGCACCCGGTTTACGCTGGAAAAAGGCTATGTGGTGGAAAGTAAACGCGGTGGTGGAGGCTACATTCGTATTCAGCGAATTCAGCTACCCGCACAGCATGCCATCCATACACATCTTCATCAGAGCATCGGGGAGGAAATTAGCCAATCAGCAGCAGAAGGACTGATTTATCAGTTAGAGGAAGCCCATTTTTTAAGCAAAAGGGAAGCTAATCTAATGAAGGCTGCTTTATCGAGGGATACATTATTACTGAAGCTTCCCTATCGTGATCAACTGCGAGCAAGATTGCTTAAGGCTATGCTGATCTCGTTGCTGGCGACCAAATAGTGTGTGAATAGAGACTAATGTTTGGATGTAGGGTGGGTATTAAATCCTGACATTGAAGGAGGTGCTTTTATGCTGTGCCAAGAATGTAATATGCGGCCGGCAACTTTGCATTTCACCAAAATTGTGAATGGCGAAAAGACAGAGTTTCATATTTGTGAGACGTGTGCGAAGGAAAAAGGGGAGATGATCCCTGGAACACCTAACGGCTTTTCAATTCATAGCTTGCTGTCGGGGATGTTGGATTTTGACTCCAGTACAAAGAGCCAGTCTCCAGGCCACAGTGGTCCGCAGAACCTGCAATGCAAGGATTGTGGCATGACCTATGCACAGTTTAGTAAGCTGGGACGTTTCGGATGCCCGTCGTGCTATCAATATTTTGATAATCGTCTGGACCCTCTGTTCAAGCGTGTGCATGGCAGTACGAATCATGTTGGTAAAGTTCCGGTTCGCACTGGTGGCCGACTGAAGGTTAAACGGCAAATTGACGATTTGAAAAAAGAGATGCAACAGCATATTGTACAGGAAGAGTTTGAATCAGCTGCTGAGCTTAGGGATCAAATCAGAGAGCTTGAAAAAGAAATGACTGAAGAGTAAAGTTTGTGAAGAGTAGGAGGGATGCGTAATGCCCAATATTCGGTTTACGGAGAAGCCGCTAAGTGACTGGATGCGTGGTGATGCTGCGGATTCGGAGATTGTCATTAGCAGCCGGGTAAGAATTGCGCGTAACTTGCAGCATCTGCCTTTTCCCATGCTTGCTACCAATCAGCAGTCGGCAGAAGCACTTCAGCGCTTGACGGATATCCTTCAGTATGATGATTTAGGCGGTTTTGGTACTTTTCATACGTTGAAAATATCCGAGTTGGATGAGATCGACAAGAAGGTGCTGGTTGAGAAGCATTTGATTAGTCCTAATTTGGCGAACGAATCTCGTAACGGTGCTGTCTTAATTAGCGATGATGAATCGGTTAGTGTTATGATAAACGAAGAGGATCATCTGCGTATCCAGTGCTTATATCCGGGATGTCAGGTTAGAGAAGCTTGGGAACGCGCTATGGTTATTGATGATGCATTTGAAGCGCATGTTGATTATGCATTTGATGATCGGAGAGGTTTTCTAACCAGTTGTCCAACGAATGTCGGCACAGGTATGAGAGCTTCGGTGATGATGCATTTGCCCGCATTAGTCATGACTCATCAAATCAATCGTATATTGTCTGCTGTTTCACAGGTAGGTCTTACAGTTCGCGGCATTTACGGTGAAGGCAGCGAAGCGGTCGGAAATTTGTTTCAGGTGTCTAATCAGATTACACTGGGACAAACCGAAGCGGAGATTATTGAGAATCTACATGGCGTGGTGCTACAAATTATTGAGCACGAGCGTTCTGCCAGAGAAAGGCTAATGAATGAATCTATGCTGCGAATTACAGATCGGGTGATGCGTTCATTCGGTATTTTGTCGTATGCAGCAGTATTGGATTCCAAGGAGGCTGCACAGCGGCTGTCTGATGTACGTCTTGGCGTAGATTTGGGGATTTTGGAGCGTCCTTCCACCGCAGCGATGAATGAGCTGAATGTGATGACACAACCCGGGTTCCTGCAAAAAAGCTTTGGGGATAAAATGAATACCGAAGAGCGCGATATGTACCGGGCGAAGCTGATCCGGCAAAAATTAGGCACAACCCTTTAATATATAAAATGATCTGAAATACACACTGTGGAGGTGCAGGATATATGATGTTTGGAAGATTTACGGAACGTGCACAGAAAGTGCTTGCTTTGGCTCAGGAAGAAGCAGTTCGATTGGGACACAACAACATTGGTACAGAGCACATTTTGCTAGGCCTCATTCGTGAAGGTGAAGGAATAGCAGCGAAAGCCTTAATCGGTTTGGGCCTGGGACTGGAAAAAATCCAGGATGAAGTGGAAACGTTGATTGGACGCGGTCAAGAGCAACCGACGAACATTGCCTATACTCCACGTGCCAAAAAAGTCATCGAACTGTCTATGGATGAAGCCCGCAAACTGGGCCATACCTATGTAGGTACAGAACATATTTTGCTTGGTCTTATTCGTGAAGGCGAAGGCGTAGCAGCACGCGTACTGAACAACCTGGGCATCAGTCTGAACAAAGCGCGTCAGCAAGTGCTTCAATTGCTCGGCAGCAGCGAGGCTGTTTCCAGCCATCACGGTGCTCCAGCTAATGTCAGCACGCCAACCCTGGACAGTCTGGCACGCGATCTGACGGCATCTGCGAAGGAAAACAACCTGGACCCTGTTATTGGGCGTAGCAAGGAAATTGAACGCGTAATTCAGGTGCTCAGCCGCCGTACAAAGAACAATCCGGTTCTGATTGGTGAGCCTGGGGTAGGTAAAACGGCGATTGCCGAAGGATTGGCTCAAAAAATCATAGCGAATGAGATTCCCGAAACATTGCGCGACAAGCGCGTAATGACACTGGATATGGGCTCTGTGGTAGCAGGCACCAAGTATCGTGGCGAATTCGAGGATCGTTTGAAAAAAATTATGGACGAGATTCGTCAAGCGGGTAATATCGTGTTGTTCATTGATGAGCTGCATACGCTGATTGGTGCTGGTGGAGCGGAAGGCGCAATTGATGCGTCCAACATCCTGAAACCTGCTCTAGCACGTGGCGAGCTGCAATGCATCGGTGCGACCACGCTGGATGAATACCGCAAATATATTGAGAAAGATGCTGCTTTGGAGCGTCGCTTTCAACCCATTACAGTGGATCAACCTTCTCCAGAAGAGGCGATTCAAATCTTGTATGGTCTGCGTGACCGTTACGAAGCGCATCACCGTGTAAAGATCACAGATGAAGCTATTGAAGCGGCCGTAAAATTGTCAGATCGTTATATCACCGACCGCTTCCTTCCAGATAAGGCTATTGATCTTATTGATGAAGCGGGCTCCAAAGTAAGGCTGAATTCTTACACTGTACCGCCAAACCTGAAACAGCTGGAAAACCGTCTGGAAGATATCCGTAAAGAAAAGGATTCAGCGGTACAAAGTCAGGAGTTTGAAAAAGCGGCAGCGTTGCGCGATACAGAGCAAAAAATCCGCGAAGAGCTAGACGTGACGAAAAACCAATGGAAAGAACAACAGGGGCGTACAGATTCTGAAGTTACCCCAGAGGATATCGCTCAAGTCGTTGCAATCTGGACAGGTGTTCCAGTCAGCAAGCTGAAAGAGGAAGAAACACACCGCTTGTTGAATATGGAAGAGTTGCTGCATGAGCGGGTAATTGGACAGGACGAAGCAGTTAAGGCAGTAAGCCGGGCGATTCGCCGGGCACGTGCCGGACTGAAAGATCCGAAGCGTCCAATTGGGTCCTTTATTTTCCTCGGTCCAACTGGGGTTGGTAAAACAGAGTTGGCACGCGCCTTGGCTGAATCCATGTTTGGAGATGAAAATGCGGTTATCCGTATTGATATGTCTGAATATATGGAGAAACACTCAACGTCTCGTCTGGTAGGAGCGCCTCCAGGGTACGTTGGATATGAGGAAGGCGGTCAACTGACCGAGAAGGTACGCCGTAAGCCTTACTCTGTTGTATTGCTGGATGAAATTGAAAAAGCACACCCAGAAGTATTCAATATTCTTCTGCAAGTACTGGAAGATGGTCGTCTGACAGATTCCAAAGGTCGTGTCGTTGATTTCCGTAATACACTCATCATCCTAACATCAAATGTTGGTGCACAGGCGATTAAACGTAACTCCACGCTTGGTTTTACAGCTGTAGTGGACGCTGGAGCGGATTACGATAATATGAAGGGCAAAGTGATGGATGAATTGAAGAAAAGTTTCCGTCCTGAGTTCTTGAACCGGATTGATGAAATTATCGTTTTCCATTCTCTCGAAGAAAAACATATTGCTGAAATTGTGTCACTCATGTCTGAGGAGCTGCGTAAGCGCCTGAATGAGTATGAAGTGGACTTCGAGTTGACAGACAATGCTAAAAAATTCCTTGCCAAGGAAGGCTTTGATCCAGCGTATGGTGCGCGTCCATTGCGTCGTGCAATCCAGAAGCATATTGAAGATCGCCTGTCCGAGGAACTATTGACTGGCAACATCACTAAAGGTGACTCTCTCTTCATTGATGAGGAGAACGGTGCATTGACTGTAACGAAAAAGGATAATGTATCTGCCAAGTCCTAAGGCAGTTTACTAAATAAATAGTAGAAAAGGGTGTCTCGCAGGCTGGAAAGCTATTGCGAAGACACCCTTTTTGTGTATAAAACACGGTGAAAAGGTTGGGTAAATGCTTTGGGAAAGTTTGTGATATTGCTTTACGTCCGCCAAGCTTCAATGGTAAACTTTTATTGTTACAGCTCTTTCTGGGCTGTATGAACATAAATTTGACATCATCGTCGTCAATAAGGAGCCAAGGAACAAAGTATGGCTAAAGTGAAAACTAAGTTTTCCTGTACGGAATGTGGATATGAATCGCCCAAATGGTACGGAAAATGTCCTGGATGCCAGGCATGGAATTCCATGGTCGAAGAAACGGAAAGCGTTGTAAAAACTCAAGGAATGGGGTCTTCCCTTCTTACTCATAGCACAAAAGACAAGCCACTCCCTATTATAGAGGTGGAGAGTGGCAAAGAAACACGAATTTTGACGGGAATTGGCGAATTGAATCGAGTACTCGGTGGAGGTGTGGTGCCGGGTTCACTCGTTTTGGTGGGCGGTGATCCGGGAATCGGTAAATCTACGCTTATGCTGCAAACATCTAATGAGCTGGCTTTAACTGGTTTAAAGGTGCTGTACGTGTCTGGTGAGGAATCTGTCCGTCAAACGAAACTACGTGCAGATCGACTCGGTGCCTTGTCCCCCAGCCTATACGTATTATGTGAGACGAATTTGGAGACGATTGAAGAAGCGGTGGACAGCTTGAAGCCGGAGTTTTTGGTCATCGACTCGATACAGACTGTATATTTGCCTGAGGTGACGAGTGCACCAGGTAGTGTGGCTCAGGTGCGGGAATGTACTTCACGCTTTATGCGAATTGCCAAGGGGCTAGGTATTGCTACGGTACTGGTAGGGCATGTGACCAAGGAAGGTGCCATTGCAGGTCCGCGTTTGTTGGAACATATGGTTGATTGTGTGCTTTATTTTGAAGGAGAGCGTCATCATACGTATCGGCTTTTGCGTGCAGTTAAAAATCGTTTTGGTTCTACAAATGAAATTGGTATTTTTGAAATGGCTGAAAGCGGTTTGCGTGAGGTATCCAATCCTTCCGAGTTGTTTCTGTCTGAACGCCCACTAGGGGTGGCGGGTTCTACTGTTGTAGCCAGTATGGAAGGAACCCGGCCTGTATTGGTTGAACTGCAAGCATTGATTGCAGCTACGCATTTTCCATCTCCACGCCGGATGGGCACAGGAGTCGATCATCATCGAATGGGATTAATCATAGCCGTGCTAGAAAAGCGGATGGGCATGTTTTTGCAAAACCAGGACGCTTATCTCAACGTAGCCGGAGGTGTAAAGTTGGATGAACCGGCGGTAGATTTGGCTATAGCTGTGAGTATTGCTTCCAGCTTTAGAGATGCTCCTACAAAGCCGTATGATGTGATTTTTGGCGAGGTGGGACTGACAGGTGAGGTGCGCGCGGTATCCCGAGCAGAACAGCGAGTACGAGAAGCGGAGAAACTAGGTTTCAAACGGGTGATCATGCCGGAGAAAAGCTTGAAGGGTTGGACACATCCGAAAGGGATACAAATTATAGGAGTAGGAACGGTGGCAGATGCACTAGCAGCCGCATTAGATTAGGGGGCATTGAGAATGAAAGAAGCGAGCCAACTGGATAAAATGAACGATTTGCTGCGGCTTGTGGCACCGGGAACTCCCTTTCGCGACGGGTTGGAAAACGTTTTGCGTGCCAAAACGGGTGCTCTTCTGGTCGTTGGCTATAGCCCAGAAGTTATGGAAGTCGTGGATGGCGGTTTCTCCATCAATTGTGATTTTTCACCGAACTATTTATATGAGTTGGCTAAAATGGACGGCGCAATCATATTAAGCGAGGATTTAAAACGAATTTTATATGCCAATACGCAACTGATTCCGGACTCCTCCATTTCTTCAATTGAAACAGGAATTCGGCACCGGACAGCAGAACGAGTTGCAAAGCAGACTGGCAAATTA
Source organism: Paenibacillus sp. EKM206P (assembly GCF_011066155.1). NCBI lineage: Bacteria > Bacillati > Bacillota > Bacilli > Caryophanales > Paenibacillaceae > Paenibacillus > Paenibacillus sp. EKM206P. The sequence continues at coordinate 8,581 of NZ_JAAMNQ010000020.1, forward strand.
GTTGTGTCTATTTCCCAGCGGCGTAATATTATTACCTTGTATCAGGGGACATTACGGTATGCGCTCAAGGAAATCGGGGTTATTTTAACGAAAGCCAATCAGGCTATTCAGACGTTAGAAAAATATAGATCTGTGTTGGGGCAAGCCTCTACGAATTTGACAGCATCTGAATTTGAAGAGCTGGTTACCATGCCGGAGGTCGTTAATGTCATCCAACGGATCGAAATGGTGCTGCGCATCAAAATGGAGATCAAACGATTTATTAACGAGCTCGGAAATGAGGGCCGTCTAATTAGTATGCAGATGGAAGAGCTTGTCAGCAATATTGAGGAAGAAGCATGGTTGTTGTATAAGGATTATGCCAAAGACGATAGCGACGAAAAGATTCGTGAAATTATATTGGGACTCAAACGTTCTACGGACGACGAATTGTTGGATGTGAATCATATTGTACGTTTACTAGGCTACCCTTCTTCAGCTGCGACATCAGAGGAGTATATTGCTGCACGCGGCTATCGGGTACTGAACAAGATACCGCGTTTACCGAATGTGATTATTCATAATCTGGTAGAGCGGTTTGGACGTTTTCCACATGTCATCACAGCAACGATAGAAGAACTGGATGAAGTGGATGGTATTGGAGAGGTTCGTGCGCGTACGATTAAAGAAGGTCTTAAACGTTTGCAGGAACAAGTTTTCATTGACAGGCAAATGTAAATGTAATACAGTGAAAGGATTATAATGGAACAATTCATACATTGAGGTGAAGAGATGATTACCAAATCAATTCCGAACTTGTGTACCTTAGGTAACTTGTTTCTCGGAATGATCGCCATTTTATTGGCTGTAGACGGAAAATACAGTCTTGCCGCTATTATGGTTATTGTCGCCATGTTGTTGGACGGACTGGATGGAAGAATGGCCCGGGTCCTGAATGCCCAAAGCGAATTCGGTAAAGAACTGGACTCCTTATCAGATATGATATCTTTTGGTGTTGCTCCCGCAGTTATTATGTACATGGTTGCTTTTCATGATGCGAATTCGGCTCTCGCTTGGACGGTTACTGCCATTTTCCCGATGTGCGGAGCGTTGCGTTTGGCTCGATTTAACGTACGTCCTGGTGTACCAGGTTATTTTACGGGTCTACCAATTCCGGCAGCAGGTGGCGTATTAGCCACTTTGTCCTTATTCCATAACGATATTTCTTTGTTATACATGTCGATTGCCATGTTGCTGGTCTCTTATTTGATGGTCAGCTCCATGAAATATCCAAATTTTAAAAAGGTTGGCCTCCCGAAAAAAGCAATTTGGGTGGCTCCATGGGTCGTAATTGCAGCGGTGGTGTTGGCTGTTAAATTCCCTGACCAGCTGTCGAAGCTGATTTTTGTGCCACTGGTGCTGTATGCATTGTATGGTATGAAGCTGAACATTCGTAAACTATCACGCAGACGTGGGCGTGATCGGGATCGTTCCAGTCAGGAAGAACAGGACGATCAATATCGTCATTCACAGCGGTAGTATCAAGCAAGTATAAGCATTTATTTCCTTGAATTATTTCAAGGAGATAAATGCTTTTTTTATGCATAAAAAGTGAAAACACAGGGTTAGTTATGTGGGAAATGGATCATACTGGTAAGAGAAATGCTATGTATCCAATAAATAGCAGACTAATGAAAAGAAAATAAAGGAGGTATAGAGATTCAATGTGGAGAAAGGCTATTTTAACTTTTACAGGATTGTGCGGAGCATGGTTTGGCTATACGTTATACCAGCGGGTAGGGGGCATTGTATCGTGGATGCCAGAATGGTTGAGTGATGGGTCTTTACCGGGAATGGTTGTTTGGATGATGGCGGGAGCAGTGTTATTTATGGCCGGGTGCTCATTCGCAGGAGCATCCGTGGCGAACCGGTTGCAACAGGGCATTGAAGGCTTGGTACGAATTCCGATGAACGAGATGATGGCAGGTGTGATTGGTTTAGCGGTGGGATTGATACTTTCCTTAGCAGTCTATCCGCTTTTTTCATGGTTGGGGGCCCCGGGTCAACTTATCCAGACGGCTGTTACCGTGATATGTGGATATGTGGGATTGATGGTTGGACTAGAAAAGCGGGACGAGCTGTCATCCTTTTGGAGTTCTGGCTTTTTTGGTCGGGGAACGGGTGCAGAAGAACGCAAGCTGGAGGAACATAAAATTTTGGACACCAGCGTCATTATAGATGGGCGTATTGCAGATATCTGCAAGACAGGTTTTATTGAAGGAACGATTGTGATTCCTGAATTTGTGTTAGAGGAGCTTCAGCATATTGCAGATTCATCAGATTTACTTAAGCGTAATCGTGGACGACGGGGCCTGGATATTTTGAATAAAATCCAAAAAGAGCTGGATGTGAATGTGCTCATTTACGAAGGTGATTTTGAGGAAATTTCAGAGGTTGACAGTAAGTTGGTCAAGCTGGCAAAGGTGTTACAGGGTAAAGTTGTAACTAACGATTTTAACCTGAATAAAGTATGCGAACTGCAAGGTGTATCAGTGCTGAATATTAACGATTTGGCGAATGCAGTGAAGCCTGTCGTACTGCCCGGTGAGGAAATTATGGTGCAGATTATTAAAGACGGCAAGGAGCATGGGCAGGGTGTAGCCTATCTGGATGATGGTACGATGATTGTTGTGGAAGGCGGACGTGACTATATTGGCTCTCTTATGGAGGTGCTGGTCACGAGTGTACTTCAGACCTCGGCCGGACGTATGATCTTTGCCAAACCGAAATTATTGGAAAAAGCTCAATAAACGCGGTATGATGAAGTAGATGTGTTATCATACGGATCGTCCAAGTGCGATCAGGGCAGGAGTTATTTGAATGAACAATCGGGTAGGAGTTGTCATTGTGGCAGCAGGGCGCGGCTCCCGTATGGGGACGCAGGAGAGCAAGCAATTTCTGCTTTTGCGGGACAAGCCCATCTTCATACATACACTTGAAATATTCGCAGCTATGCCCGAAGTGGATGAAATGGTGATGGTGACTGGGACAGCAGATGTGGAACGCTGCCGAGATTGGATTCATCAATACAAAATCGGTAAAAATGTACGGGTGGTGGCTGGTGGCAGTGAACGCCAGCATTCGGTCTATCGCGGTCTGCGCCACTTACAAGCGGATTGGGTGATGGTGCATGATGGTGTGCGTCCACTCATTCAACCTGAGCTTGTACGTTCATGCCTTGAGGCAGCCCAGCGTACTGGTGCTTCTGTAGCGGCAGTACCTGTAAAGGATACGGTCAAGCAAGTGAACGGGGATGGTATCATTACAGCAACGCCGGATCGCCGAAGTCTGTGGAGTATTCAAACGCCACAGACTTTTCGTCTTTCCGATCTGCTGCGAGCCTATGAGGAAGCGGAGCAGTCGAGATTCTTGGGAACAGATGATTCTATGCTGATAGAGCGGCTAGGCATTCCGGTTACTGTCGTTCAAGGCAGCTACAAGAACATCAAAATTACTACACCGGAGGATTTGGATATGGCGGCGCTATGGGTGAAAACAGAGGGAGAGGATATCAAATGATCAGAGTGGGACAAGGATTTGACGTCCACCAGCTGGTGGAAGGAAGGCCATGCATCATCGGAGGTGTGAATATTCCGTATGAAAAAGGTTTATTGGGCCATTCCGATGCAGACGTACTGCTGCATGCCATTAGCGATGCTATCCTGGGCGCGCTTGGCTTGGGAGACATCGGGAAGCATTTTCCGGATAATGACCCAGAATTTAAGGATGCTGACAGTCTTAAGCTACTGGAGCATGTGTGGGGGCTAGCTAAAGAGCGAGGATATCGCTTGGGGAATATCGATTCTACGATTATCGCACAAAAGCCCAAAATGGCATCGTATATTCCGCAGATGAATGAAGTCATCGCTCGGGCGCTGGAAGCAGAGGAGCTATCCCAGGTGAACGTCAAGGCGACCACGACAGAGCAACTCGGGTTTCCCGGCCGGGGTGAAGGAATCGCGGCTCAATCGGTTGTCTGTCTTATCAAGTAAATGCTATCATCTTGAGTAATTCAATTTGGAGGAGATTATATGAGCACGGAAGTTCGTGTACGTTATGCACCAAGCCCTACAGGGCATCTGCACATTGGAAATGCCAGAACGGCATTATTTAATTATTTGTTTGCCCGCAATCAAGGTGGGAAATTTATTATTCGTATCGAAGACACAGATGTGAAGCGCAATATTGAGGGCGGAGAAGAAAGCCAACTTAAATATTTGAAATGGTTGGGTATGGACTGGGATGAGAGCGTAGACGTGGGAGGAGAGTTTGGACCTTATCGTCAGACTGAACGCTTGGACATATATAAAACATACTGGCAGGATTTGCTGGATCGTGGTTTGGCTTACCGCTGTTACTGCACTGAAGAAGAGCTGGAGCGCGAGCGTGAAGAGCAGACGGCACGTGGGGAGACACCGCGCTATTCTGGAAAACATCGTGATCTAACAGAAGAACAGTGCCAGGCATTTGAAGCAGAGGGCCGTGTACCAAGTATTCGTTTTCGTGTACCGGAAGATCGTGAATATACGTTTGACGATATCGTTAAAGGACAAATTACGTTCAATTCCAAGGAAAGCGGCGATTTTGTTATCGTCAAAAAAGACGGTATTCCGACATATAACTTCGCTGTAGCAGTTGACGATTATTTGATGAAAATATCGCATGTACTACGGGGCGAAGACCATGTTTCCAATACACCGCGGCAGTTGATGATCTTTGAAGCTCTCGGGTGGGAACCGCCACGCTTCGGTCATATGACGCTGATTGTAGGTGAGGATCACAAAAAGCTCAGTAAACGTAACGAATCCATTATTCAGTTTATGGAGCAGTATGACAAGTTGGGCTATTTGCCAGAAGCTATATTCAACTTCATCGCACTGCTGGGTTGGTCCCCAGAAGGCGAAGAAGAGATCTATGATCGGGAACAACTGATTTCGATTTTCGATCCTAATCGTTTGTCCAAAAGTCCAGCTGTGTTTGATACAAATAAGCTTGCTTATTTGAACAATCACTATATTAAAAAGGCTGATCCTGAGCGAATTGCCAGCATGGCGATTCCACATCTCCAGACAGCGGGGCTGTTGCCTACTGAGCTGTCTGCGGAACAACTGGATTGGGCTAAGGCCCTTGTTCGCTTATACCAGGAACAGATGACATCTGCGTCCGATATTGTAACGTTGTCTGAGTTGTTTTTCCGTTCACATCTGGAACTGGATGCTGAAGCAGCAGCTGTATTGGCCGAAGAGCAGGTTCCTGAGGTACTTAGAGCTTTTGCAGGTAAAGTTGAAACGAGTGAGGAATTTACAGCTCCACAAATGGCTAAGCTGATCAAAGAAGTTCAAAAGGAAACCGGTTTTAAGGGGAAACAATTATTCATGCCGATTCGTGTGGCTCTTACAGGCCAAACGCATGGACGGGATCTGAATGAAACTATCTTTTTGCTTGGACGTGACAAGGTACTGGATCGTCTCAAGGCACAAATTAAAGGCTGATATTTCTTGTCAATTTGTTGTCTTTTCGCTATAATGACTCCATTGATACGGATTGATATTTACGTGTAAAGGCTGCGAACAGGAGAAGTACACTGCATAAGGGCATCTGCCAGAGAGGACGGTCGAGGGGAAACCCCAGGCTGAGAGCCGTCCAGTTGACCTGCGGAGGAAATGCGCCTGGGAGCCGTGCGCCCGAACCCTCATTAGCATCAAATGCTGATGTGACAAGGGCGTGCCGATTCGTTCCCGTTACAGGACGCCAAAGACGGATTATCTGCTTTTTATGCAGCAGATATGTTCGAAAGCAGAGTGGGACCACGTTCATGCGTCTCTGCAGCTTAGGCTGCGGAGGCGCTTTTTCTTTTTTATCAGACTCAGACTCGTTATAGATAGAAAAATGTCGAAGAGTGCTGGTGGATGCGAAAATTGGCGGAACGTGAAGTGTTGTGATGATGCGGCAAGGATATGAAGGGAATAGGAGGGCGACATGTTCAGACATTTCAAATCCGACATTCAGACTGTTTTGGATAATGATCCGGCCGCCCGGAGTAAGCTGGAGGTCATTTTTACGTATTCCGGTGTTCATGCCCTTTGGGCACACCGAATCGCACATTGGTTTTATTTGCGAAACTGGTGTACTCTAGCCCGTGTTATATCCCAGGTATCAAGGTTTATGACAGGCATTGAAATTCATCCTGGCGCTCGTATCGGAGATCGGCTGTTCATTGACCATGGCATGGGAGTTGTCATCGGGGAAACCTGTGAGATTGGCGACGATGTCGTATTGTATCAGGGGGTCACACTCGGCGGGACTGGGAAAGAGAAAGGGAAGCGCCATCCGACCATTGGGAATAATGTTGTTATCGGCTCTGGTGCGAAGATATTAGGCTCTTTCACGATTGGGGCACAATCCAACATTGGCTCTAACTCGGTTGTGCTCAAAGAAGTTCCACCAAACAGTACGGTGGTGGGCATCCCGGGGCGAGTTGTCAGACAGGATGGTAGGCGTCCAGACCGACTTAGTCATCAGTTGCCTGATCCGGTTGTGGATTCTATGCGAGAGCTTCAACGGGAAATAGAACGTTTGCGTGCAGAAATGTCTGATTTGAAGGATGGGGCATCCGCTCAGAAACATCAGGTGGCCCAAGAGAATACATTAGAAAAATGATTTTCATGAGGGAGGAACATAACAATGCCGCTTCAAATTTATAATACAATGACGAGGAGTCGGGAGCCTTTTGTGCCACTGGAGCCTGGAAAGGTTAAAATGTATGTATGCGGTCCTACCGTGTATGATTACATTCATATTGGCAATGCACGACCTGTAATTGTATTTGATGTGGTGCGTAGCTACCTGGAGTACTTGGGCTATGATGTAAACTATGTGGTGAATTTTACGGATGTCGATGATAAACTAATCCGCAAAGCTCGGGAACTTGACATGAATGTTTCGGCAGTTGCTGAGAAATTTATTGCTGCCTACCATGAGGATCTGACAGGATTGAATGTTCCTGCTGCCAGTATGAACCCTCGTGTAACAGAGAGCATGGATCTGATTATTGATTTTATTAAGGAATTGGTAGACAAAGACTATGCCTATGAGAATGATGGCGACGTGTTCTATCGGACCAAAAAGTTCAAAGATTACGGACAACTGTCAGGTCAAAATCTGGAAGAGCTTCAGTTCGGAATTCGTATCAATGTGGATGAACGCAAGGAAAATGCCGAGGACTTTGTACTCTGGAAGGCAGCGAAGCCGGGCGAAATTCATTGGTCGAGCCCTTGGGGAAATGGACGACCAGGCTGGCATATCGAATGCTCTGCTATGGCTCGCCATTATTTGGGGGATACACTGGATATTCATGGGGGCGGACAGGATCTGCAATTTCCGCATCATGAATGTGAATGCGCACAATCCGAAGTGATTACAGGTAAGCCATTATCCCGCTACTGGATGCATAACGGATATATTCGCATAGATAATGAAAAAATGTCGAAATCACTCGGTAATGGTATTTTAGTTAAAGATTTGCGCGCTCATCACAAGCCTGAGGCTATACGTTATTTTATGTTGTCGACGCATTACCGAAATCCGTTAAACTACAACCAAGAGACTATGAGTCAGGCGGAGAACAGTGTCGAACGGATCGCCAATGCAGTTGCCAATGTGAAGCATCGTTTAGCTAATGCGCTGAAAGGTAATGAGGGAGTATCGACGGAACTGCAAACGAAGCTCGACGGAATTTTGCAGCAGTTTGGCGAAAAAATGAATGATGATTTCAACACACCTGATGCGATTACTGCTGTATTCGATTGGGTTAGCGAAGCAAACCATTTGTTGCAACGAGATGTCGTACATCAGGCAGAATTACAAGCTGTATTGCATACCTTTCATTCGATGAATAACGTGCTTCGCATTTATTCGGAGCCGAGTGAAGAGTTGCTGGATGACGAAATTGAGCAGTTAATTGCAGAACGTGTCGAAGCTCGTAAGACCAGAAATTGGGGTAGAGCTGACGAAATTCGCGATCTGTTGGCTGCAAAAGGCATTGTGCTTGAAGATACGGCGCAGGGGATGCGGTGGCGGCGAAAATGAATGATAAGCCACTGAACTCAGGAGCATCGGAAGGTACGGGGAACTGGTTCCCGTACCCTGCGTCCAAGCCAGCACGTTTGATGCCTCCCATTGCACTAGCTTACATTGGTGATGCAGTGTACGAGGTAGCTGTCCGGCAATATTTGTTGGCACAGCCTAACCTGCGTCCAAATCATCTGCATCGGCGAGCCACAGGGCTAGTCTCCGCCAAGGCGCAGAGTCGCATGTTAGGGCTATTGGAAAATGTACTGACGGAAGAAGAACGCGATATTGTCCGACAAGGAAGAAATGCTAAATCAGGAAGTTTGCCCAAAAATGCTGATGTGCTTGAGTATCGGCACGCCACTGCACTGGAGGGGTTGATTGGATCTCTTTATTGTGATGGACATTTGGACAGATTAAGAGAGTTGATTACGTACGGAATTGCACAAATGGAAAATACAGGAAAATCATAAATGGGAATGGACTGGATGGAACAAGTATCAGCCGTTTCCCGGGAGGAAGCTAGAGATGGAAGAAGAATGGATTGCCGGTAAGCATTCGGTAACGGAGGCATTGCGTTCAGGCAGAACAATAAATAAAATTTGGATTGCGGATAATGCGCAAAAACATTTGACACTGCCGATTACAGCTGAGGCGAAAAAAGCAGGAATTATTGTTTTGCAGGTGGACAAGCGTAAGCTGGATCAAATGGTTCCGGGCATTCAACATCAGGGAGTGGTCGCGCAAGCTGCGCCTTTTGCCTATGTTGAAGTGGAAGAATTGCTCGCAACTGCTCGTGATAAGGGAGAAGAGCCGTTTTTGATTTTGCTGGATGAAATTGAAGACCCTCATAATTTGGGCTCCATCCTTCGTACAGCGGACTGTACTGGAGCGCATGGTGTTATTGTGCCGAAAAGGCGTTCTGCAGCTGTAACTGTAACGGTGTCCAAAACATCGGCAGGTGCTGTGGAGTACGTTCCGGTGGCGCGTGTAAACAATCTGGGACAAACCATTGATCGTCTTAAAGAAGAAGGTGTATGGGTAGTTGGCACGGATGTTACAGCGACAGACCCTGTCTTTGGGAATGGAGTATTCACGGGACCAGTAGCCATTGTCATTGGTAACGAAAATAAAGGTATGGGCCGTTTGATTCGTGAGAAATGCGATGTACTCGTCAAGCTGCCAATGGCGGGGCAAATTAATTCCCTTAATGCTTCTGTAGCTGCAGGTGTTGTCATGTACGAAGTATTGCGCGGACGACAGGCACGGGGCTAACGATATGGCTGACACGCGGGATGTTCTGCTTGTGGACGGTTACAACATGATTGGAGCCTGGCCCGAACTTTCCGCACTGGTACAATCTGGTATGCAGGAAGCGAGGGACAGACTTCTTGAACGACTGGCGGATCATCAGGCGTATTCCGGCAGAAGAGTCATCGTCGTATTTGATGCTTACAGGGTGCCAGGATTAGGTAAAACTTTTGCTCAGAGCAAAGTCCAGATTTATTTTACCAGAGAAAAAGAAACTGCTGATGAGTGCATCGAGCGATTGGTTCGGGAGCTGAGCAGTAAAAGAAGAAGTATTTACGTAGCGACAAGCGATCAGGTAGAGCAACATGTCGCATTTGGGCAAGGTGCACTTAGGGTGTCGGCGCGAGAATTACTGATCGAGATTGAGGAATCCGAAAGAGAAGTGCAGAAGCGAATCCAGCAGGATAGTGCTAAATTGTCCCGTAACTCGCTAGATGCCAAACTGAGCCCGGAGCTTCGAAAGTTGTTTGAACGATGGAGAAGAGAATAAACCAATAATTGGACGCCACTCCATTTTGAAACCATTGACAATTTTGTTAGCGCTCTTCTTTTTTAGGTTGTTGTGGTTGACGGTATCAGGTTACATCGCGTATACTTGTCGTATATTTGAGAGAGTAACGGGTACCTTGCGTTGCAGCCGGAGGGATTGTTAGTGAGTGTGGACCTCAAGGATATCATGTTGTCAAAGTTTGATTACAAAAATGATGAAGACATTGTCGGAGCAGTCCATGAAGGTGATGGGGAAGCGCTGGAGTTTCTGATCAACAAATACCGGAACTTTGTGCGGGCCAAGGCCAGATCCTACTTCCTGATTGGTGCTGATCGCGAGGATATTATTCAGGAGGGCATGATTGGTCTCTACAAATCCATTCGTGATTTTAAGGGAGACAAGTTTGCTTCGTTCAAGGCTTTCGCCGAGTTGTGCATTACACGACAGATTATTACGGCAATTAAGACGGCTACACGACAAAAGCACATTCCTCTGAACTCTTACGTGTCTCTGGACAAGCCCATCTATGATGAAGAGTCAGACCGGACGTTGCTCGATGTGATTTGCGGAACACAAGTAAGTGACCCTGAAGAGCTGATCATCAATCAGGAAGAATTTGTGGGCCTTGAGGACAAGATGTCCGAGATTCTGAGCGAACTGGAACGCAAGGTACTTATGTTGTATCTGGACGGACGTTCGTATCAGGAGATTGCAGAGGATCTTGACCGCCATGTGAAATCCATTGATAACGCGCTGCAACGGGTCAAGCGTAAACTTGAAAAGTATCTGGAAGTAAGAGATAGTTGAAAGTAGAGGCTGACAGGGAAAAAGGCTCGAGTCCGAGTCTTTTTTTATTCGTTATAGGTAGGCTATGCAGGTTTATAAGTGTTACAAATGATTTATACTAAAAAAGACGAATAATAGATATCGCCTTGATTTTTGAAGCGGCTTTTCAGAGAACAGTTTAAAAGGATGCACAGATGTTAAAATGCACCACAGTCGGGACTGCGAATTGTATGCAAACATTCGTTGACATGGAAAACCCCGTGTGATAAAGTGTTTTAGGTAGGCCTAAATTCGCGGTTTTTTTTAGGATCAATTATGAGACTTCCGGTGTTGGATGTCTTCGGGAGGTGCACATCATGCGGGTAATTATTACTTTGGCTTGTACAACATGCAAACAAAGAAATTACACAACGACGAAAAACAAGCGTAATCACCCCGACCGCATGGAGATGAAGAAATTCTGTAAGTCCTGTAACGAACAGACTTCTCATCGGGAAACCAGATAGTTTTTGGAGGTGTAGTCGGCGTGAAACGCAGTTTCAAGTCTCTGTTTTCCTTTTTCTCTGAAAGCTGGGCTGAACTCAAGAAGGTTCGCTGGCCCAATCGTAAAGAACTGACCAACTATACGCTGATTGTCATAGGGACAATTGCGTTCGTCACGATTTATTTTTGGGTTCTCGACATCGGCATTTCCGCTGTGATCGAAGCGATTATCTAGGAAGGGTTCCAGGTGGCTTGATATGGAAAAAAGATGGTACGTCGTTCATACCTATTCAGGGTATGAGAACAAAGTCAAAGCCAATTTGGAAAAACGCGTTGAGTCCATGGGCATGGAAGACAAGATATTCCGTGTTCTTGTTCCTATGGAAGAAGAACTGGTAACCAAGGACGGTAAGAAAAAAACCGTTATGCGTAAAGTCTACCCTGGTTATGTCTTAGTCGAAATGGTCCAAACCGACGACTCTTGGTATGTTGTACGCAACACACCAGGTGTTACGGGATTTGTAGGGTCAACAGGCTCGGGTTCCAAACCGACGCCATTGCTTCCAGAAGAAGTTGAACAGATTCTGAAGCATATGGGCATGGTAGAGCCGAAACCGAAGATTGAATTCGATGTTAAGGAATCCGTGCGAATTAAAGTTGGTCCTTTTGCGAATTTTGTGGGCTCCGTGGAAGAAATTTTGGTTGAGAAGAGCAAGCTTAAAGTTCACGTCAACATGTTTGGACGGGAAACCCCGCTTGAGTTGGATTATACTCAAGTGGAGAAAATATAGATTTTTCTTACAGGTTTCTTGTGGGAGGATCGATAGGTCCGTCTACCACTATTGAGTCAAGGAGGTGTCATCCATGGCAAAAAAGGTAATTAAAATGGTAAAACTGCAGATTCCTGCAGGGAAAGCTAATCCAGCGCCTCCAGTAGGTCCAGCTTTGGGTCAAGCAGGTGTCAACATCATGGCATTCTGTAAAGAGTTCAATGCTCGTACTGCTGATCAAGCAGGCCTGATTATTCCGGTTGAAATTTCGGTATTTGAGGATCGTTCTTTTACGTTCATCACCAAAACTCCACCGGCTGCTGTTCTGTTGAAAGTTGCTGCTAAAATCGAAAAAGGTTCCGGTGAACCGAATAAAACGAAAGTTGCAACTGTAAATCGCGCTGCTGTTCGTCAAATTGCAGAGCAAAAAATGCCTGACCTTAACGCAGCTTCCGTAGAATCGGCAATGCGTATGGTTGAAGGTACTGCTCGCAGCATGGGTATCACCATCGTAGATTAATTTTATTAATCTACGTGTGCCGGCAGTTTGACTGTCCGGCAAGTGTGGGAGGAATATCCGCTAATACCACATAAGGAGGAAAACATTATGGCTAAACATGGTAAGAAGTACCTGGAAGCTGCTAAGCTGATTGACAGCGAAGCAACTTACGAGCCTTTAGAAGCCGTTGAACTGGTGAAAAAGGCTGCGACTGCTAAATTCGACGAAACCGTTGAAGCTGCAGTTCGTCTGGGCGTAGATTCCCGTAAACAAGACCAGGCTGTTCGTGGTGTTGTTGTCCTGCCGCATGGTACGGGTAAAACACAACGCGTTCTGGTATTTGCAAAAGGTGACAAAGTGAAAGAAGCGGAAGCTGCTGGCGCTGATTTTGTTGGCGATCAAGATATGATCAACAAAATCCAACAAGGCTGGTTTGAATTCGACGTCTGCGTTGCGACACCTGATATGATGAGTGAGGTTGGTAAACTGGGTCGTTTGCTCGGTGGTAAAGGTTTGATGCCTAACCCTAAAGCAGGCACAGTTACTTTCGACGTTGCCAAGGCTGTTCAAGAAATTAAAGCCGGTAAAATCGAATACCGTCTCGACAAAGCCGGTCAAATTCATGCACCAATCGGCAAAGCTTCCTTCAGTGCTGAACAGCTGAACGAGAACCTTAAAGCCTTGGTTGAAGCCTTGAACCGTGCGAAGCCAGCGGCTGCTAAAGGTGTATACCTGAAAAACATCGCTATTTCTTCGACTATGGGACCAAGTGCACGTGTGAACGCATCTGTTTACAGATAATATTTTGATTGACATGTTCAATCAAAATTGTTATTCTATAAAAGTTGTGAGTCCTTGTGACTGACCATTAAAGTTGAATATGCTTACCGTAGACAGTAGGTGCCTTAGGGCTTAATTTCCTACCGAGGTGTTATGATAGAACGTTTCATGTGACGGGCTTGTCCCGTCCATGTAGATTTATCAAGCCTTCGTACTCTACGGAGGCTTTTTTCATGCTTATGAAAGCAAGCTTTGTGAGATCACCAGATCGGGTGCTTCGAACAAAGCGGATAAATTGATCAGGAGGTGTACAGTTTGGCAAATGCAAAGGTGATTCAAGCAAAACAAGAAGCTGTTGAAGTTGTAGCTGCAAAATTACGTGAGAGCGTAACGACTGTGGTTGCAGACTATCGCGGTCTGAATGTTGCCCAAGTAACTGAGCTGCGTAAGCAGCTTCGCGAAGCCGGAATCGAATTTCAAGTGCTGAAAAACACACTGCTCCGCCGTGCAACTGCGGCAGCAGAATTGACTGAACTGGACGCAGTATTGACAGGTCCTACTGCAATCGCGTTCGGCAAAGATGATGCAGTGTCTGCAGCTAAAATCTTGAACGATTTCGCTAAGAAGAACAATGCACTGGAACTGAAAGGTGCAGTTGTAGAAGGTCGCGTTATCGGTGTTGAGGAAATCAAAGCACTGGCAGAACTGCCATCCCGCGAAGGTCTCCTTTCCATGCTCCTCAGCGTGCTTCAAGCTCCTGTGCGCAACTTCGCGCTTGCAGTTAAAGCTGTTGCAGAAAAAGAAGAGCAAAGCGCATAAGTTAGGGATTAAACCTGCTGTATAGCAGTTGAGAACAAAAAAATACGAATTTAAATGGAGGTTCAACCATGAGTAAAGAGCAAATCTTGGAAGCAATTAAAGGTATGTCCGTATTGGAACTGAACGATCTCGTGAAAGCAATCGAAGAAGAATTCGGCGTAACTGCAGCAGCTCCAGTAGCTGTAGCAGGTGGCGCAGCAGGTGGCGCAGCTGAAGCTGAGCAATCCGAGTTCGACGTAATCTTGACAAGCGCTGGCGGTTCCAAAATCAACGTTATCAAAGCAGTTCGCGAAATCACAGGTCTTGGCCTGAAAGAAGCAAAAGAACTGGTTGACAACGCTCCAAAACCACTGAAAGAAAAAATCGCTAAAGAAGAAGCTGAATCCATTAAAGCAAAATTGGAAGAAGCAGGCGCTTCTGTAGAAGTGAAATAATTGACTGCTTTCTAGCAGACAATGAACTAAAACAAACCCCTTGAGGTGATCTTCAAGGGGTTTGTTGCTGTAAAACGGTAGTGCCAGCATGTCTGAAAGGTAATTGTAAAGGCTATGATGGTAGTACAACCGAAAGAGGTGGGCATGAATGGCTGATCATTACTACTCCAAGCGGCCAGAGACGGCGCATGAAAGACGGAGCCTGGAAACAGTGCTGCGGGGGCGGTCATACCGTTTTGTCAGCGATTCAGGCGTTTTTTCGAAGCAGGGCATTGATTATGGGAGTCGCGTGCTGATTGAAGCGATGCAGCTTCCTGCACAAGCCTCGGTATTAGATGTAGGATGCGGTTACGGGCCGATTGGTTTGGCGGCAGCCGCGCTTGTCTCAGAAGGACACGTCACAATGGTTGATATTAATGAGCGAGCCGTTCAACTAGCGATAGAGAATGCGGAACGTAATGGGGTTAAGAATGTCACCGTTAAGCAAAGCGATTTGTTTGCGGAAGTGAAGAATGAACGTTTTGACGTAATTTTGACGAATCCTCCTATACGTGCAGGAAAAGAAACAGTGCATACCATTTTTGAACTTGCTTATGAGCATTTAAATGAGGGTGGAACTTTGTGGGTAGTCATTCAGAAAAAGCAGGGGGCCCCTTCGGCGAGTGCTAAGATAGAGAGTCTTTTCGGTCATGTGGAGGAAGTTACAAAGGATAAAGGCTATCGAATTTTGAAGGCCAAAAAAAGTTTTTAAGAAAATGCAATAGGACCATTGACTTGAATCCTGGTCTGTGATATCATTATAAAATGTCAGTATTAGGATGCCCTTCATGGCTTTAGTTTGTTGAAATGTCAATAGATTTATGCGTAGTAGGTATAGTATTTATCGCTATTACGTATAATACAACCATTTTGGGCAAATCTACAAGTGATGAAGATCTTCCG
This sequence comes from Paenibacillus sp. EKM206P, assembly GCF_011066155.1. Taxonomy (NCBI): domain Bacteria; kingdom Bacillati; phylum Bacillota; class Bacilli; order Caryophanales; family Paenibacillaceae; genus Paenibacillus; species Paenibacillus sp. EKM206P. The sequence continues at coordinate 24,004 of NZ_JAAMNQ010000020.1, forward strand.
GTAAGAGGATTCTGCAGATACGTTGCTCTTTTTTCGAATGCATTCGAGTAAGGGCTTTTCTGTATTTGTAAGATTGAATCTTCTGTATGTGTCTTATTATAAGGTCACAAACAGAGGTTCGCAATGTATTTTTAAAGTGAGTAGACATGAGGGGTGAGTTTAAGTTGGCAGGACATCTTGTTCAATATGGTCGACGCACTCGGCGCAGTTATGCACGTATTAATGAGGTACTCGAGGTTCCGAACCTGATTGAGATCCAACAAAAATCCTATGATTGGTTTTTGGAGGAAGGATTACGGGAAATGTTTCGGGATATTTCACCAATTCAAGATTTCACTGGAAATCTGATTTTGGAGTTTATCGACTATTCTCTCGGAGAACCCAAATATACCGTTGACGACGCAAAGGAACGCGACGTTACGTATGCAGCACCGCTTCGGGTAAAAGTCCGGCTTATTAATAAAGAGACCGGGGAAGTGAAAGAGCAGGAAGTATTCATGGGAGACTTCCCGCTGATGACTGAAACGGGTACGTTTATTATTAACGGTGCGGAACGGGTTATTGTCAGCCAGTTGGTTCGCTCTCCCAGCGTCTATTTCAGCACAAAAGTCGACAAGAATGCGAAAACAACATACACCGCAACGGTAATTCCTAACCGGGGGGCTTGGCTCGAACTGGAGATGGATGCGAAGGATATTATCTATGTCCGGATTGACCGTACCCGTAAAATTCCGGTTACGGTGTTGCTGCGTGCACTTGGCTTTGGCACTGATGCTGAGATTCTGGATTTGCTCGGCAATGACGAATATATCCGCAACACACTTGATAAAGACAATACGGATTCCACGGAGAAAGCGCTGATTGAAATTTATGAGCGTCTTCGCCCGGGTGAGCCACCTACACTGGATAACGCAAAGAGCTTGCTTGTTGCACGCTTCTTTGATCCAAAACGTTATGATCTGGCCAACGTAGGCCGTTACAAAATCAATAAAAAGCTTCACATCAAAAACCGTCTGTTCAATCAACGTCTTGCTGAGACATTGATTGATACAACAACTGGTGAAATTATCGCTGAAGCAGGACAAATGGTGGATCGTCGCCTGTTGGACGAGATTCTGGCCCAACTGGAGGAATCAGTAGGACACCGCACGTATCATGTTGCTAGCGGCGTGCTGGAAAGCAATGATATTCCACTTCAAACGATTGATGTGTTCTCGCCAATTGAGGACGGTAAAGTAGTGAAACTGATTGCTAACGGAAATATTGATAAATCGGTTAAGAATATTACGCCTGCCGATATTATTTCCTCCATCAGTTATTTTATTAACTTGCTTCACGGTATCGGAAGTACGGACGATATTGACCATTTGGGTAACCGTCGTTTACGTTCTGTAGGTGAGTTGCTCCAAAACCAGTTCCGTATCGGTTTGTCCCGTATGGAACGCGTGGTGCGTGAAAGAATGTCGATTCAGGATGCTAATGTAATTACGCCACAAGCGTTGATCAACATACGTCCGGTAATTGCCTCGATTAAAGAGTTCTTTGGTAGCTCGCAGCTGTCTCAGTTTATGGATCAGACAAACCCGCTTGCTGAATTAACGCACAAACGTCGTCTGTCCGCACTCGGACCCGGCGGTTTGACGCGTGAACGCGCAGGCATGGAAGTGCGTGACGTCCATCCAAGTCACTACGGCCGTATGTGTCCTATCGAGACACCAGAGGGACCAAACATTGGTTTGATCAACTCTTTGTCCACATTTGCACGTATCAACGAGTACGGATTTATCGAAGCTCCTTATCGTTGGGTAGATCCAAAAACTGGAAAAGTTACAGACCAGATTGATTACCTGACTGCTGATGAAGAAGATAACTACATCGTAGCTCAGGCGAACGCGGAATTGACGGAGGAAAACACCTTTAAGGATGAGGTCGTCATTGTCCGTTATAACAAACAGTCTGATAACATTATTCCAATGGCTAGTAGCCGTGTCGATTACATGGACGTATCACCTAAACAGGTCGTATCAGTTGCGACAGCACTGATTCCGTTTCTGGAGAATGATGACTCTAACCGCGCATTGATGGGTTCCAATATGCAACGTCAGGCTGTCCCACTATTGATTCCGAAGTCTCCATTGGTCGGAACAGGAATGGAGCACAAGTCTGCAAAAGATTCTGGTGTTTGCATTGTATCCAAATACAACGGAGTTATCGAACGCTCTTCGGCTAACGAAATTTGGTTGCGTCGTATCGAAACTGTAGATGGTGCTGAAGTGAAGGGCGACATTGTTAAGTATAAATTACACAAATTTATGCGATCTAACCAAGGAACTTGCATCAACCAACGCCCGATTGTGAACAGAGGAGATATTGTCAAAGTTGGCGATATTCTTGCGGATGGTCCATCTACAGAGATGGGTGAGTTGGCGTTGGGACGTAACGTTGTCGTTGCCTTCATGACTTGGGAAGGTTACAACTACGAGGATGCGATCCTGCTGAGTGAGAAACTGGTCAAGGAGGATGTATACACCTCGATCCATATTGAGGAATACGAATCCGAGGCTCGTGACACGAAACTTGGACCTGAAGAAATCACTCGTGACATTCCAAATGTCGGTGAAGAGGCGCTTCGCAACTTGGATGAGCGTGGAATCATTCGTATTGGTGCCGAAATCGGTGCAGGTGACATTCTTGTTGGTAAAGTTACACCTAAAGGTGTGACTGAATTGACAGCTGAAGAACGTCTCTTACACGCAATCTTTGGTGAGAAGGCACGCGAGGTTCGCGATACTTCTTTGAGAGTTCCTCACGGAACAGATGGGATTGTTGTAGATGTAAAGGTGTTTACACGTGAAAATGGTGATGAACTGCCACCAGGTGTAAATCAGTTGGTTCGTGTATATATTGCTCAAAAACGTAAAATCTCCGAAGGCGATAAAATGGCTGGACGTCACGGTAACAAGGGTGTCGTTGCCCGTATTTTGCCTGAAGAAGATATGCCGTTCCTGCCGGATGGTACACCAGTACAGGTCGTTCTGAACCCGCTGGGGGTACCTTCACGGATGAACATCGGACAGGTGCTTGAAGTCCATCTGGGTATGGCTGCAATGCGTCTTGGTATTCATGTGGCAACTCCAGTATTCGATGGTGCCAAGGAGTATGACGTGTTCGATACAATGGAAGAGGCAGGCATGCAGCGTAATGGTAAGACTGTGTTGTATGACGGACGTACGGGTGATCGTTTTGAACGTGAAGTTACTGTCGGTGTCATGCACATGATTAAACTGGCGCACATGGTCGATGATAAAATCCATGCTCGTTCTACAGGTCCTTACTCTCTCGTTACGCAGCAACCATTGGGTGGTAAAGCTCAATTCGGTGGACAGCGCTTCGGGGAGATGGAAGTATGGGCATTGGAAGCCTACGGCGCGGCGTACACGCTTCAGGAAATTTTGACTGTGAAATCCGATGATGTGGTTGGACGTGTTAAAACTTACGAATCCATTGTCAAAGGTGAAAATGTACCTGAACCGGGTGTTCCAGAATCATTTAAGGTCTTGATCAAAGAGCTGCAAAGCTTGGGTATGGACGTGAAGATTCTGTCTGAAGACGAACAAGAGATCGAAATGAGAGAGCTTGATGATGAGGATGACACAAGCGGCGATAAGCTGAGTTTGAATCTGGAAGGCTCTGAGGTTGGCGTAGAGTAGTTTGGCTGCTAACTGACTCATATCAGCTTTGTTATATACCTTGATCCATTCTAGGATGGATCAGGTTTCTTGATACCGCCCAGTGCTGCTGGGCGGTATCAAACCTAAAAACTCAGGATTTGGTTAAGGAGGGTTGCTCCTTGTTGGACGTTAACAATTTCGAATATATGAAAATCGGGCTTGCTTCCCCCGAAAAGATTCGTTCTTGGTCCCGCGGAGAAGTCAAAAAACCGGAGACGATTAACTATCGTACGCTTAAACCGGAAAAAGAAGGACTATTTTGCGAGAAAATTTTCGGACCTACGAAAGACTGGGAATGTCATTGCGGTAAGTACAAACGTGTACGCTATAAAGGTGTTGTCTGTGACCGTTGTGGAGTAGAAGTTACTCGCGCTAAGGTTCGCCGTGAGCGTATGGGCCATATTGAGTTGGCTGCTCCTGTATCGCACATTTGGTACTTCAAAGGCATTCCAAGTCGTATGGGTCTTGCTCTTGATATGTCTCCAAGATCTCTGGAAGAGATCATTTACTTCGCATCTTATGTTGTAACCGATCCAGGAGATACGCCTTTGGAGAAAAAACAACTCCTGTCCGAAAAAGAATACCGTAGCTACCGTGAGAAATACGGCTATGGCTTCCAGGCAGGTATGGGTGCTGAAGCGGTTAAAAAGCTTCTTCAAGATTTGGATATAGACAAAGAGTTAGAATTTTTGAAAGAAGAGTTGCGTACAGCTCAAGGACAACGTCGTAACCGTGCGATCAAACGCCTTGAAGTTATTGAGGCCTTCCGTAACTCAGGCAACCAACCGGATTGGATGATCATGGACGTACTTCCTGTTATTCCTCCTGAGCTTCGTCCAATGGTACAGTTGGATGGTGGTCGTTTCGCTACCTCTGACCTTAACGACTTGTATCGTCGTGTTATTAACCGTAATAACCGTCTGAAACGTCTGTTAGATCTAGGTGCGCCAGATATTATTGTACAAAATGAAAAACGGATGTTGCAGGAAGCTGTTGACGCCTTGATTGATAATGGTCGTCGTGGTCGTCCTGTTACAGGTCCAGGTAACCGTCCTTTGAAATCCCTCAGCCACATGCTGAAAGGTAAACAAGGACGTTTCCGTCAAAACTTGCTTGGAAAACGTGTTGACTACTCTGGTCGTTCCGTTATCGTTGTAGGTCCGTACTTGAAAATGTATCAATGCGGTTTGCCAAAAGAAATGGCACTGGAACTGTTCAAACCTTTTGTTATGAAAGAACTGGTGAACAAAGGTTTGGCGCACAATATCAAGAGCGCGAAGCGTAAAGTAGAGCGTGTGAGTGCAGAAGTATGGGATGTGCTGGAAGAAGTAATCAAGGAGCATCCGGTTCTTCTGAACCGTGCCCCTACGTTGCATAGACTCGGTATCCAGGCGTTCGAACCGATTTTGGTTGAAGGTCGTGCGATTCGTCTGCATCCGCTCGTATGTACTGCATATAATGCCGACTTTGACGGTGACCAAATGGCTGTTCACGTTCCGTTGTCTGCGGAAGCCCAAGCTGAAGCTCGTTTGCTTATGCTAGCATCCGGCAACATTTTGAATCCGAAAGACGGCAAGCCAGTTGTTACACCTTCCCAGGATATGGTTCTTGGTTCTTTCTATCTGACTATGGATAACAAAGAAGAAGAAGGAAGTAATATGATCCTTCGCAACATGAATGAGGCTATATCGGCTTACCAACGTGGTACAGCTGGACTTCATGCTCGTGTAGCTATTCCGGTTAAAGCTTTGAATAAAACGAGCTTTACGGAAAAACAACAGGAAGCGATGTTGATCACAACGGTTGGTAAAATTATCTTTAATGAAATTTTCCCGGCAAGCTTCCCGTACATCAATGATGCTACCCGTGCGAACCTGCTTTATGGTACTGCGGAGGAGTTCTTTGTTTACGAGAAGGGTGTAAATCTTACAGAAGCCATTCAAAACGCTCCGCAAGCTAGCGGGGTAGGCAAGGATTACCTTGGTAATATCATTGCCCGTTGTTTTGAGACTTACCATACAACAGAAACAGCTGTAATTCTGGATAAAATTAAGCAACTTGGCTTTACGTATTCCACTCGTGCAGGGGTAACCGTTGCTGTATCGGACGTAATCGTGCCGGTGGAAAAACAAGAGATTCTTAAGGGATCCGAAGACAAAGCGCAAGTTGTAACGAATCAGTACCGTCGTGGTCTGATTACGAATGAAGAACGCTATGACCGGATTATCGATATTTGGTCTAAAGCGAAAGATGATATTACCGAAGTATTGATGAAGTCCATGGATCGCTACAACTCCATCATGATGATGGTGGACTCCAAAGCGCGGGGTAACAAATCACAGATTACTCAGCTCGGCGGTATGCGTGGTCTGATGGCCAATCCATCCGGACGTATTATCGAACTCCCAATCAAATCAAACTTCCGTGAAGGCCTGACAGTACTCGAGTACTTCATCTCCACTCACGGAGCGCGTAAAGGTTTGGCGGATACAGCTCTTCGTACGGCTGACTCCGGTTACCTGACTCGTCGTCTCGTAGATGTGGCACAGGATGTTATCGTGCGCGAAGAAGACTGCGGAACTGATAAAGGCTTCACAGTAAGTCGTATCCAGGACGGTAAAGAAGTAATTGAGGATCTCTATGACCGTCTGGAAGGTCGCTATTGCTTTGAAACGGTACGTCATCCTGAGACTGGCGAGATTTTGGCTAGACGTAACGAATTGATTGACTCCGACAAAGCTGAAGCGATTGTTAAAGCTGGCGTACACAAAGTTCAAATACGTTCTGTATTAAGTTGCCGGGCTAAACATGGCGTCTGCAAGAAATGTTACGGTCGCAATCTGGCTACTGGCAAACACGTTGAGATTGGTGAAGCAGTTGGTATCATCGCTGCACAATCCATCGGTGAGCCAGGAACACAGCTTACTATGCGTACGTTCCACACAGGCGGCGTAGCCGGAGACGATATTACACAAGGTTTGCCTCGTATCCAGGAGCTTTTTGAAGCACGTAATCCTAAAGGTCAGGCAACGATTAGTGAAATTGACGGTACAGTTAAAGAAGTTCGTGAAGGTAAAGACCGCCGTGAGATCGACATTCAGGGTGAAGCCGAAACGAAAACATACTCAGTAACGTATGGTTCCCGCCTGCGCGTAAGCGAAGGTATGACTGTTGAAGCTGGGGACGAACTGACGGATGGTTCGATTGATCCTAAAGAAATGCTGCGTATTAAAGGTATTCGCGGGGTACAGAACTATATCCTTCAGGAAGTTCAACGCGTATACCGGAACCAGGGCGTAGAAATCAACGACAAGCACGTAGAAGTTATGATTCGTCAAATGTTGCGTAAAATCCGTATCATTGATGCGGGCGACACGATCTTACTTCCAGGCTCCTTTGTTGATGTCCATGAGTATGAAAATGCAAACAAGATAGCGATTCTCAGCGGCCAAGAACCAGCGGTAGCCAAGCCGGTACTGCTCGGTATTACCAAGGCATCTCTGGAAACTGACTCCTTCTTGTCAGCAGCATCCTTCCAGGAAACTACTCGTGTCCTGACTGATGCAGCTATTAAAGGCAAGGTCGATCAGTTGCTTGGACTGAAAGAGAACGTAATTATTGGTAAATTGATTCCTGCGGGAACAGGTATGAACCGTTACCGTAGCGTGAAATTTGCCCAACCGGAAGAGGGGCAGTCTCCATCTGAGGAGCTCGAACCAATTTCGGCCGAGTAATATAAAAATAGTATGATTGCCGGAACACCGTAGACATAAGCTTTGCATAAAAGCTACAGCAGACGGTGCTCCGGTGCTTTTTTCAAAAAAGAATCGTACTATTCTGTTTAAATGAATTATAGTTTATAATTGTCTTGACATTACTTATAGTCAATGCTAATATAGCAAAGGTGCGTGAGCAGCCTATATGCTATTGGGTCTTTTCGGAGGAATGAGATATGTCTAAAGAACAAGGACTGCAAGATGCTCATGTCAAAATCGGTACCAAACAAACCATTCGTATGGTAGAATTGGGCTTTGCCTCAGAAGTATATGTGGCAGAAGACGCAGATCAGCGTCTCACTTCCAACATCATTGCTTTGTGCAACAAGCAAGGAGTCAAAGTGACTCTCGTAGACACAATGAAAAATCTCGGAGCTGCATGTGGGATTGAAGTGGGAGCCGCAATGGCTGCTATCGTAAAACAATAGGGTAAGGAACGTTTTTGTCTAAGGAATCGTTATTCTTGGCGGCAAAGACTTTTCATTTGTTCTTTTATGAACCGCCTGGGTCTGTGGGCTTAGATAAGGTTTGTAAAGTAACAGCAAAAATTGAGGAAGGGGGTGGCAACCAACATGCCAACTATTAACCAACTGGTTCGTAAAGGACGTCAAGCCAAAATCGAGAAATCGAAATCACCGGCTTTGCAAAAAGGTTTTAATGCCTTGAAACGTGAAGCTACCGACATCAGTGCCCCGCAAAAACGCGGAGTGTGCACTCGTGTAGGTACTATGACTCCGAAAAAACCAAACTCCGCACTTCGTAAATATGCTCGTGTTCGCTTGACGAACCGTGTAGAGGTGACTGCTTACATTCCAGGTATTGGACATAACCTTCAAGAACACAGCGTAGTGCTGATTCGCGGCGGTCGTGTAAAAGACCTTCCGGGTGTGCGTTACCATATCGTTCGCGGTGCTTTGGATACTGCAGGCGTAAACAACCGCATGCAAGCTCGTTCCAAATACGGCGCAAAACGCCCTAAAGCTAAAAAATCCTAATGAATATAAACCGCGTATGTCGGTTTAACATGTAAGAAAGGGGGATATCCATGCCACGCAAAGGTCCAGTTACCAAAAGAGACGTGTTGCCAGATCCGGTATACAACAGCAAGTTGGTTACCCGCTTGATCAATCGCATCATGCTCGACGGAAAACGAGGCGTTGCTCAAAGCATTCTGTACAATGCGTTCAAGCTTATCCAAGAACGTACGGGGAATGACCCGATGGAAGTTTTTGAAGCAGCTATCAAGAATATCATGCCAGTCCTGGAAGTTAAAGCACGCCGTGTCGGCGGTGCCAACTACCAAGTACCAATCGAGGTAAAACCAGAAAGACGTACGTCCCTGGGATTACGTTGGCTCGTAAACTACTCCCGCAACCGCGGTGAGAAAACCATGGAAGAGCGTTTGGCGGCTGAAATTATCGATGCTTCCAACAACACAGGCGCTTCCGTGAAAAAACGTGAAGACACGCACAAAATGGCTGAAGCGAACAAAGCGTTTGCTCACTATCGTTGGTAGGATTCAGCTCAAAAAAATAACTTCAATTTTGAAGGGAGACCCATTTCATGGCAAGAGAGTTCTCCTTGAAAAATACACGTAATATCGGGATCATGGCTCATATTGACGCGGGTAAAACCACAACAACAGAGCGGATCTTGTTCTACACAGGCCGTACGCACAAAATCGGTGAAGTTCACGAAGGCGCTGCGACAATGGACTGGATGGAACAAGAACAAGAGCGCGGAATCACGATTACTTCCGCTGCGACGACCGCTGCCTGGAAAGGTCACCGCGTCAATATCATCGACACCCCGGGGCACGTTGACTTCACTGTTGAAGTTGAACGTTCCCTTCGTGTATTGGACGGAGCAGTTGGTGTTTTCAGTGCGAAAGAAGGCGTTGAGCCTCAGTCCGAAACCGTATGGAGACAGGCTGATCGCTACGGCGTTCCACGGATCGCATATGTAAACAAAATGGATATCATTGGTGCCGACTTCCTGAATGTTGTCTCTGACATGCGTGATCGCCTTCAAGCGAACGCAGTTGCGATTCAATTGCCAATCGGCGCAGAAAATGATTTTACTGGTATTATCGATATCGTTGAACAAAAAGCTCATATGTACAAAGATGATCTTGGTCAAGATATCGAAGAAGTAGAAGTTCCTGCGGAATTCAAAGATCAAGTTGAAGAACTTCGTAATGAATTGATCGAGAAGGTTGCTGAACTGGACGAAGAATTGACAATGAAATACCTGGAAGGCGAAGAAATTTCGGTTGCCGAAATTAAAGCCGCTCTCCGTAAAGGTGTTGTAGAAGTTAAAATCTTCCCAGTTATCTGTGGATCTTCTTACCGCAATAAAGGTGTTCAGCTGATGTTGGATGCTGTTCTCGACTATTTGCCGGCTCCTATTGATGTGCCAAGTATTCAAGGGCATTTGGAAGACGGTACGGAAGTTGAACGTCACTCTTCCGATGAAGAGCCATTCTCCGCATTGGCATTCAAAATCATGACGGATCCTTACGTTGGTAAGTTGACATTCTTCCGCGTATACTCCGGTGTTCTTCAATCCGGTTCTTACGTATTGAATGCAACAAAAGGTAAACGCGAACGTATCGGACGTATTCTTCAAATGCATGCGAACAGTCGTCAAGAAATCACTGTAGTTTACTCTGGTGATATTGCGGCTGCCGTAGGTTTGAAAGATACAGGTACAGGTGATACACTGTGTGATGAGAAGAGTCCTGTTATTCTCGAGTCCATGAACTTCCCTGATCCGGTTATCGAAATCGCGGTTGAGCCTAAAACCAAAGCTGACCAAGATAAAATGTCTGTAGCTCTCGGTAAGTTGACTGAAGAGGATCCAACTCTTCGCGCTCATACTAACGAAGAAACAGGTCAAACCATCTTGGCGGGTATGGGTGAGCTTCACTTGGACATCATCATTGACCGTATGCGTCGTGAGTTCAAGGTAGAAACAAATGTGGGTAAACCACAGGTTGCTTACCGTGAAACGTTCCGTGCTCCAGCACGTGTCGAAGGTAAATTCGTTCGTCAGTCCGGTGGTCGTGGTCAATATGGTCACGTATGGGTTGAGTTCGAACCGCTTGAGCCAGGTACTGGTAGTCAATTCGAAAGTAAGGTAGTCGGCGGCTCTGTTCCTAGAGAGTACATCGCTCCTGCTCTTGCTGGTATTGAGGAACAAATGAAAAACGGCGTTATCGCAGGCTTCCCGCTTGTGGACGTTAAAGCTACAATCGTGGACGGATCATACCATGATGTCGATTCCAATGAAATGGCATTTAAAATTGCCGGATCAATGGCGCTGAAAGCAGCGAAAGACAAATGTAAACCAGTATTGCTCGAGCCGATTATGAAAGTTGAAGTAACGGTTCCTGAGGAATATATGGGTGACGTAATGGGTATGTTGAACTCCCGTCGTGGTCGGATTGAAGGTATGGATTCCCGCAGTGGAGCTCAAATCATTCGTGCGAAGGTGCCTTTGTCCGAAATGTTCGGATACTCGACTACACTTCGCTCCGGTACACAAGGACGCGGTGTGTTCTCCATGGAACTTTCTCATTATGAAGAAGTTCCGAAGAGCATTGCTGAAGAGATCGTTGCCAAAACCAAAGGCGGCGAGTAATACAATGTATCAGCTGACCGGTATGCTCTGGGTTTTACCAAAAGGGCATCCGGCAGCCTAAAATAAAACAAGTTATTGAGGAGGAATTGTTCAAATGGCAAAGGCTAAGTTTGAGCGTAACAAACCGCACGTTAATATCGGTACTATTGGTCACGTCGATCATGGTAAAACTACTTTGACTGCTGCAATCACAACTGTATTGTCCAAAACTTACGGTGGTGCTGCTGTAGCATTCGATCAAATCGATAAAGCTCCAGAAGAGCGCGAACGCGGTATCACAATCTCCACTGCACACGTGGAGTATGAAACACCTAACCGTCACTATGCACACGTTGACTGCCCAGGTCACGCCGACTATGTTAAAAACATGATCACTGGCGCTGCACAAATGGACGGAGCGATTCTGGTTGTATCCGCAGCTGACGGCCCAATGCCGCAAACTCGCGAGCACATCCTGTTGTCCCGCCAAGTTGGTGTTCCTTACATCGTTGTATTCTTGAACAAATGCGACATGGTTGAAGACGAAGAGTTGCTGGAATTGGTTGAAATGGAAGTTCGCGACTTGCTGAGCGAGTATGACTTCCCAGGCGACGACACTCCAATCACTCGTGGTTCCGCTCGTGAAGCACTGCAAAACCCAGATGGCGACTGGGCTAAGAAAATCGTTGAAATGTTCGAAACAATCGACACTTATATCCCAACTCCAGAACGCGACACTGACAAGCCTTTCCTTATGCCTGTCGAGGACGTATTCTCCATCACTGGTCGTGGTACAGTTGCTACAGGCCGTGTAGAGCGTGGTACAGTTAAAGTGGGCGACGAAATCGAAATCATCGGTATTCAAGAAGAATCCCGTAAATCCGTAGTAACAGGCGTAGAAATGTTCCGTAAATTGCTTGATTCCGCTCAAGCTGGTGACAACATCGGCGCACTGCTTCGCGGTGTAGATCGTGCACAAATCGAGCGCGGCCAAGTATTGGCTAAACCAGGTTCTGTTAACCCACATACAGAATTTTCTGCTCAAATCTACGTTTTGACTAAAGAAGAAGGCGGACGTCACAAACCTTTCTTCACTGGTTACCGTCCACAGTTCTACTTCCGTACAACTGACGTAACTGGAATCATTACTTTGCCAGAAGGTTCCGAAATGGTAATGCCTGGTGATAACATCACGGTTACTGTTCAACTGATCAACCCGATCGCTATCGAAGAAGGAACTAAGTTCTCTATTCGTGAAGGCGGACGTACAGTTGGCGCTGGTGCCGTAGCAACAATCTCCAAATAAGAAGGTTTTTGCCTTTAAATAGAGCAACAGTGTACTGGAACGAGTAACGTTGTATTGGAACGAAGCTTAACGAGCCCCTGCCCTGGTGCGGGGGCTTTTCTCTTGAAAAAAATCGCGAGCTGCGAGCACAATTGTATCTTTTGAAAATAAGATGCATTGTTTTTTCGTTTTTGCTTGCAATAGGCAGAACTATTCGATATAATAACTAATGTTGTTTGTGACTGTGCGATGATGTGAGAGGTTACTGACACACCCGGCCCCTTTGCCATGGGAGGGCTGTCGGAAAATTTTCACGGAGTATGTCCGATACCAAATTGGGCGATAGAAGGAGGGACTAAAATGGCAAAGCAAAAAATTCGTATCCGTTTGAAAGCTTACGATCATAGAATTCTTGATCAATCCGCTGAGAAAATTGTTGAAACAGCAAAACGTTCGGGCGCAGGTGTATCCGGGCCAATTCCGCTGCCAACTGAAAAACAAATCATTACTATTCTCCGTGCGGTACACAAGTACAAGGATTCCCGGGAGCAGTTCGAAATGCGCACACACAAGCGTTTGATCGACATTGTTAACCCGACTCCACAAACTGTGGATGCCTTGATGCGCTTGGACCTGCCGTCCGGTGTAGATATCGAAATTAAATTGTAATATGTAATTAGGAAAAGAAATGAGGTGTCAACATGAAAGGTATCTTAGGAAAAAAACTCGGAATGACTCAAGTGTTTACCCCTGAAGGTAACGTACTTGCTGTTACGGTTATCGAAGCAGGTCCTTGTGTTGTTCTGCAAAAGAAAGATCTGGAAAACGATGGATACGAAGCTATCCAACTCGGTTTCTCTGATAAAAAAGAAAAAAGATCCAACAAACCTGAAGCAGGACATGCGAAAAAAGCAAATACTGCACCTAAGCGCTACGTTCGTGAACTTCGTGGCATCGACCTTGCTGCGTACGAGGTTGGCCAAGAACTGAAGGCTGATGTCTTCTCAGAAGGCGAGTTCGTTGACGTAACAGGTATTTCTAAAGGTAAAGGTTTTGCCGGCGTTATCAAACGTTGGGGACAAAGCCGCGGACCAATGGCACACGGCTCGCGTTACCACAGAGGTCCAGGTTCTATGGGTTCCATTCAAGCTAACCGCGTTCCTAAAGGTAAACACCTGCCAGGACACATGGGGCATGAAACGGTAACTATCCAACGTCTTGAAGTTGTTAAGATCGATACAGAACGTAATGTGTTGCTCGTGAAAGGTTCCATTCCAGGACCTAAAAATAGCTTCGTTAAAGTATTAGAAACGGTGAAAAAATAAACAACTGAAGAAAGGAGGAACACGAAATGCCAAAAGTAGCACTATTTAATATTAGCGGCAGCCAAGTTGGTGAAATTGAATTGAACGATGCAGTGTTCGGTATCGAGCCGAATAAGCACGTTCTTCATGACGCTGTTGTTATGCAATTGGCTTCCCTGCGTCAAGGTACTCACAAAGTAAAAGGACGTTCTGAAGTACGTGGTGGCGGACGTAAACCTTGGAAACAAAAAGGTACTGGCCGCGCTCGTCAAGGTTCGATCCGTGCACCGCAATGGGTTGGTGGCGGTACTGTATTTGGTCCGACTCCACGCAGCTATGCATACAAATTGCCTAAGAAAGTTCGTCGTCTGGCGATCAAATCGGCGTTGTCATCCAAAGTGATTGAGAATGAAATTATCGTATTGGACGCTCTTACACTGAACGGACCTAAAACGAAAGAATTCGCAGCCATTTTGAATAACCTTAAAGCTGATCGTAAAGCATTGATCGTAGCTCCTAGTTATGATGATAATGTAGCACTGTCCGCTCGTAATATTCCTGGTGTGAAGTTTGTAGCCGCAGATGGCATTAATGTTCTTGATGTGCTCGGACACGACAAACTGATCATTACGAAGGAAGCAGTTCAGAAGGTAGAGGAGGTGCTCGCGTAATGAAGGATCCTCGTGATATTATCAAACGTCCGGTTATCACCGAACGTACGGCTGGTATGATGAATGACTTGAAATACGTTTTCGAGGTTGACATTCGTTCTAACAAAGTCGAAGTTAAAAAAGCAATCGAAGCCATTTTTAACGTGAAAGTAAGTAACGTAAATACGCTTCGTGTTCCTGCAAAACCAAAACGCTACGGACGTCATTCCGGCTATACGAGCGAGTGGAAGAAAGCGTTCGTAACGCTGAGCAAAGACAGTAAGCCGCTTGAGTTTTTTGAAACGGTATAATTGAAACTGTAAAGTAAGGAGGGAAACTCAGTGCCAATTAAAAAGTATAAACCAACGTCCCCGGCCAGACGTGCTATGTCTGTATCTACTTTCGAGGAGATTACAACTAATCAGCCCGAGAAATCGTTGCTGGCACCTCTGAGCAAGCAAGCTGGACGCAATAACCAAGGTAAAATTACGGTTCGTCATCATGGCGGCGGACACAAACGTAAGTACCGTATTATTGACTTCAAACGTAACAAAGATGGAATACCGGGCCGCGTTGCTACGATCGAATATGATCCAAACCGTACGTCCAACATCGCACTTATCCACTATGTGGATGGTGAAAAACGTTACATCATCGCTCCTAAAGGTCTGAAAGTAGGAGACGAAGTGGTATCCGGTGCAGGTTCCGATATTAAAATCGGTAACTCTTTGCCATTGGAAAACATTCCAGTAGGTACGGTTATCCACAACATCGAATTGAAACCGGGTAAAGGTGGCCAACTCGTTCGTGCCGCTGGTACGGAAGCCCAACTTCTTGGTAAAGAAGAAAAGTATGTTACAATTCGTTTGACTTCTGGTGAAGTTCGCCGCATTCTGAAAGTTTGCCGCGCGACAATCGGTTCTGTAGGTAACGAAGACCATGAACTGGTGAAAATCGGTAAAGCTGGTCGTAGTCGCTGGTTGGGACAACGTCCTGAAGTTCGCGGTGTTGTAATGAACCCTAACGATCACCCACACGGTGGTGGTGAAGGTCGCGCTCCAATCGGACGTAAATCTCCAATGTCTCCATGGGGTAAACCAACCCTTGGTTACAAGACACGTAAAAAAGGTAAAGCATCTGATAAGTACATCGTTCGTCGTCGTACTAAGTAATAAAACGTGCGCTTAAGTCGCACGTTAACATATTAAGGAACGACTACGTTTTAACGAAGGGAGGATTCATAAATGGGTCGCAGTCTCAAAAAAGGACCATTCATTGATGGTTACCTGTTGAAAAAAGTAGAGGTTTTGAACGAGTCGGAGAAAAAAGTGGTAATCAAAACTTGGTCCCGTCGCTCTACGATTTTCCCGCAATTTATCGGACATACGTTTGGTGTATACGATGGCCGTAAACACGTGCCAGTATACGTAACGGAAGATATGGTCGGACACAAATTGGGCGAATTTGCTCCAACACGTACGTACAAAGGCCATACGGATGACGATAAGAAAACAAGAAGATAATCAACACAGCGTAGTGTTTGAGAGGAGGTAAACTCAATGGAAGCAAAAGCACATGCTAAATCCGTACGGATTTCTGCTCGCAAAGTGAAACTTGTTATCGATTTGATTCGCGGTAAGCAGGTTGGTGAGGCGATTGCAATTCTTCGTCACACTCCAAAGTCCGCTTCTCCAGTCGTTGAGAAATTGTTGAATTCTGCGATTGCAAATGCAGATCACAACTACTCTTTGGACGTAAATAAATTGGTAGTATCTCAGGTTTTTGTAAACCAAGGTCCTACAATGAAACGATTCCGCCCGCGTGCAATGGGTCGTGCAAGCCGTATTAACAAACGCACCAGTCATATTACTCTGGTGGTATCTGAAAAATAAGGAGGGAAAACGTGTGGGCCAAAAGGTAAATCCCGTCGGACTCCGAATCGGTATTATCCGTGATTGGGAATCCAAATGGTATGCAGGCAAAGATTTCGGTGATCTTTTGCTGGAAGACGTTAGAATTCGTGAACATCTGAAAAAAAGATTGAAAGACTCCGCTGTATCCCGTGTTGAAATCGAGAGAGCAGCTAACCGTGTCAATGTAACGATTCACACTGCGAAACCAGGTATGGTTATCGGTAAGGGTGGTTCCGAAGTTGAAAATCTGCGTAATGAAATTACTAAAATCGCAGGCGGTAAAAAGGTGCACATCAATATTTCTGAAATTAAAAATCCTGAACTGGACGCAATCTTGGTTGCTGAAAGCATTGCACAACAATTGGAACGTCGTGTTTCTTTCCGTCGTGCTTTGAAACAAGCGATTCAAAGAACTATGCGTTCCGGAGCAAAAGGAATTAAAACTCAAGTAGGCGGACGTCTTGGCGGTGCCGAAATCGCTCGTTCCGAAGGGTACAGCGAAGGAACTGTTCCACTGCATACGCTTCGTGCCGACATTGACTATGGTACAGCGGAAGCTCATACTACTTACGGCCGTCTTGGCGTAAAAGTATGGATCTATCGTGGAGAGGTTCTTCCTCCAGCTAAGAAACAAGCTCCTCAGGAAGGAGGCAACTAATCATGTTGGTACCAAAACGCGTAAAACATCGTAAACAACAACGTGGTCATATGAAGGGGCGTGCAAAAGGCGGTACTACACTGAACTTTGGTGAGTACGGTTTGCAAGCTACTGAACCTGCATGGATTACTAACCGTCAAATCGAAGCTGCTCGTATTGCGATGACTCGTTACATCAAACGTGGTGGTAAGGTTTGGATTAAAATTTTCCCTGATAAACCAATTACTCAGAAGCCTCTTGAGGTTCGTATGGGTAGTGGTAAAGGTAACGTAGAAAAATGGGTTGCAGTAGTGAAACCAGGCAAGATTATGTTTGAACTTGCTGGTGTTCCGGAAGAGATTGCTCGTGAAGCAATGCGTCTTGCCGCTCACAAACTGCCAATCAAAACTAAGTTTGTGAAACGTGAAGAATTGGGTGGTGAAGCAAATGAAGGCTAGTGAATTCCGCAACCTAACCACTGCTGAAATCGAACAAAAGATCTCCGGTTTTAAAGAAGAACTTTTTAACCTTCGTTTTCAACTCGCTACCGGTCAGCTTGATAACCCGACTCGGATCGGCGCTGTGCGTAAGGAAATTGCTCGTGCTAAAACTGTGAT
This sequence comes from Paenibacillus sp. EKM206P, assembly GCF_011066155.1. Classification (NCBI taxonomy): domain Bacteria; kingdom Bacillati; phylum Bacillota; class Bacilli; order Caryophanales; family Paenibacillaceae; genus Paenibacillus; species Paenibacillus sp. EKM206P. Next base: position 41,538 of record NZ_JAAMNQ010000020.1, read on the forward strand.
CCGTGAAAGAGAACTTGGGATTAGCTAAGATATCAGACCGGGTGGAAAATCCGCCTGTAATTAGGAAGGAGGCCAACAATGAGCGAACGTAATGCCCGTAAAGTATTAGTCGGTAAAGTAGTCAGCGACAAAATGGATAAAACGATTGTGATTGCTGTAGAAACTTACAAAAAACATGATCTCTACCATAAACGCATTAAAGTAACTAAGAAATTCAAAGCTCATGATGAAAACAACACTGCACAAATCGGTGATACTGTTAAAATCATGGAAACTCGCCCTTTGTCCAAAGACAAAAACTGGAGACTGGTCGAAATCGTTGAAAAAGCTGTTATAATCTAATGTAGTGTAGTTTTTCCGAAAGGAGGATAAATAAATGATTCAACCATTTACACGTTTGACTGTAGCTGACAATTCCGGCGCGAAGGAACTGATGTGTATCCGTGTGCTCGGTGGTACGGGACGTCGTACAGCTCAAATTGGTGACCTGATCGTTTGTTCCGTAAAACAAGCAACACCAGGCGGCGTTGTCAAAAAGGGTGATGTAGTAAGAGCGGTTGTTGTTCGTACTAAACGTTCTATCCGCCGTAAAGACGGTTCCTACATCGGATTTGACGAGAACGCAGCAGTGGTCGTTAAAGAAGACAAGAGCCCACGTGGTACTCGTATTTTCGGACCAGTTGCTCGCGAACTTCGTGACAAGGACTTCATGAAAATCGTTTCCTTGGCTCCGGAAGTGATCTAAACTCACCTTAAAATGTGCCCGTAGGAGGTGTACGAAATGCCAAAAGTGAAAAAAGTTCTGGAATCCCATAACAACAAGCTGCACGTCAAAAAAGACGACACTGTTCTGGTGATTACAGGTAAAGATAAAGGTAAAAAAGGTCGCGTTATCGCTGCCTACCCTCGTCAAAACCGTGTGCTTGTGGAAGGTGTTAACATGATTAAAAAACACCAAAAGCCTAATCAGCTGAATCCACAAGGCGGCATCATCGAGAAAGAAGCTCCGATTCACGTTTCCAACGTTATGCACATTGATCCGAAGAGCGGAAAAGTAACCCGTGTTGGTTACAAAGTTTTGGACAACGGAAAAAAAGTGCGCATTGCAAAACGTTCTGGCGAAGTGATCGACTAATTATTTTTTAAAGAAAGGAGGTATATGATTCATGGCTACAACAAGAATGAAAGAACGTTTCTTGAAAGAAATCACTCCTGCTTTGATGCAGAAGTTCAACTATACAACAGTGATGCAAGTGCCTAAAATCGAGAAAGTTGTAATCAACATGGGTGTTGGCGACGCAGTCCAAAACTCCAAAGTGCTTGATTCAGCTCTCAACGACATGCAGCTGATCGCTGGTCAAAAGCCAGTAATCACTCGCGCGAAAAAATCTATCGCAGGTTTTAAATTGCGTGAAAACATGCCAATCGGTGTAAAGGTAACACTTCGTGGCGAGCGTATGTATTATTTCTTGGACAAATTGTTCAACATTACTCTTCCTCGCGTACGTGACTTCCATGGTGTATCAACAAAAGCTTTCGACGGACGTGGTAACTACACGCTTGGTCTGAAAGAACAGTTGATCTTCCCGGAAATCGAGTATGATCAAGTTGATAAAGTTCGTGGTATGGACATCGTTATCGTAACGACTGCCAAAACTGACGAAGAGTCCCGTGAGCTTCTGACTCAGCTGGGCATGCCTTTCGCAAAATAATGTTGGCATAACGTTTCGGGCGTCTGATTTTAAAGACACCCTGTTCTCCGAAACTATTTAGGAGGTGTCAGGCTAAGTGGCAAAAACTTCGATGAAAGTCAAACAACAACGCGCACCAAAGTTTAAAGTTCGTGCTTACACTCGTTGCGAGCGTTGTGGTCGTCCACATTCGGTACTGCAAAAGTTTAAGATCTGCAGAATTTGCTTCCGTGAATTAGCTTATAAAGGCCAGATTCCTGGCGTGAAAAAAGCAAGCTGGTAAAAAGTCCTGTTTGGGAAGGAGGTTTATACACAATGACTATGTCTGATCCAATTGCAGATATGCTTACTCGTATTCGTAACGCGAACACAGTTCGTCACGAAACAGTAGAAATGCCTGCATCTACAATGAAAAAACAAATCGCCGACATCCTGAAACGTGAAGGATTCATTCGTGATGCGGAATTTGTTGAAGATAGCAAACAAGGGATCATCCGTATTTTCTTGAAATACGGTGCGAACAACGAGCGTGTTATTACAGGTTTGAAAAGAATCAGTAAACCAGGTCTTCGCGTTTACACGAAGAGCAATGAGATTCCACGCGTACTGGGTGGACTCGGGATCGCAATCATTTCAACATCCAAAGGTATCATGACCGACAAAGAAGCGCGTCAGTCCAAAGCCGGCGGAGAAGTTGTTTGCTACGTTTGGTAAGATAACGTTTAAAAGATAGGAGGTGCAACAGATATGTCCCGTATTGGTCGTAAACCAATCACAGTACCAAGTGGTGTTGACGTGACTTTGAACAACACAGCAATCACAGTTAAAGGTCCTAAAGGAACATTGACTCGTGAGCTTCATAAAGACATGTCCGTTACTGTGGAAAACAATGAAATTAATGTAGTTCGTCCTTCGGACAACAAACTTCACCGCTCTTTGCATGGAACAACCCGCAGCGTTGTCAACAACATGGTAAGTGGTGTAACTGAAGGGTTTTCAAAATCTCTGGAGCTGGTTGGGGTCGGATATCGTGCAAGCAAATCCGGAGATAAAATCGTTTTGAACGTTGGATACTCTCACCCGGTTGAAATCACACCGGAAGCGGGCATCGAATTCGAAGTTCCTTCGAACACTAAAATCATCGTTCGCGGAATTGATAAAGAGCGTGTAGGTGCTTACGCTGCTAAAATTCGTTCCGTTCGTGAACCTGAACCGTACAAAGGTAAAGGGATTAAATACGAAGGCGAGCGCATCATTCGTAAAGAAGGTAAAGCCGGTAAGAAGAAATAAGTTTCTTACCGACTTTGTGCGGTCTTTCTGCTGGAAAGACTTCGTACTTCTTTTTTACCCAGTGCGTCTTAGTATAAAGTTTTAAAAGGCAAACTGAAGGGAGTGAAAACTTGAGATGATTACAAAACAAGATAAAAATAAAGCACGTGTCAGAAGACATCTGCGTGTACGTAAGAAAATCGAAGGTACGGCTGTACGTCCTCGTTTGAACGTATTCCGCTCTTCCAAGCATATCTACGCACAACTGATTGATGATGTAGCTGGTGTAACATTGGTATCTGCATCCACTATGGATAAAGAACTGAGCAGTGAAATCAAAAACGGCGGTAGTGTAGAAGCAGCTCGTAAGGTTGGCGAACTCGTTGCTAAACGTGCGAAAGAAAAAGGTCATGCTAACATCGTATTTGACCGTGGTGGATACTTGTATCATGGACGGATTCAAGCTTTGGCTGATGCAGCTCGCGAAGCAGGCCTTGAATTCTAAGACATTTCTCAAAAGGAGGTTAACGACTTGCGTGTAGATCCGAATACTTTGGAACTGACTGAAAGAGTAGTAAATATTAATCGTGTAGCTAAAGTTGTCAAAGGCGGACGCCGTTTCAGCTTCAGTGCTCTGGTAGTAGTGGGCGACGGAAACGGCTGGGTAGGCGCTGGAATCGGTAAAGCTGGCGAAGTACCTGATGCAATTCGCAAAGGTATTGAAGATGCTAAGAAAAACCTGGTTCACGTTCCACTCGTAGGAACAACAATTCCTCACCTTGTTACAGGTAAGTTCGGTGCTGGCCGGGTTCTGTTGAAACCGGCATCGGAAGGTACTGGAGTTATCGCTGGCGGTCCGGTTCGTGCTGTACTGGAACTTGCTGGTGTAGGTGATATCTTGACAAAATCTTTGGGTTCTTCGAATTCCATGAATATGGTCAATGCGACTTTGGAAGGTTTGTCCCGTTTGAAACGCGCTGAAGAAGTTGCAAAATTGCGCGGCAAATCCATCGAAGAGCTGCTGGGCTAAGGAGGGAATATCATGGCGAAATTAGAAATTACCCTCGTTCGTTCGTTGATCGGCCGTCCTGGTAATCAGAGAACGACTGTTAAAACGCTCGGCTTGCGTAAAATCAACCATAAAGTAGTTCAACCCGACAATGCAGCTATTCGCGGGATGATTAATCAAGTTAGCCATTTGGTTTCTGTTAAAGAAATTGAGGCTTAAGTAATAAAGTATTTTAACAATAATCAAGGAGGTGCAACGAACGATGAAGTTACATGAGCTTTCCCCAGCTCCAGGCTCCCGCAAAGAACGTAAACGTTTGGGTCGTGGTCCTAGTAGCGGTACGGGTAAAACTTCTGGTCGTGGTCATAAAGGTCAAAACGCTCGTTCCGGCGGTGGTGTACGTCCGGGCTTCGAGGGTGGTCAAAACCCACTGTATCGTCGCTTGCCTAAACGCGGTTTCGTAAATCCTACTCGTAAAGAGTATGCGGTTTTGAATATCGAAGATTTGAACAGTTTTGCAGCGGGTACAGAAGTAAGCCCTGAGTTTTTGCTGAACAATGGCATTGTGAAAAACGCCAAATCCGGAATTAAAATTCTGGGTAACGGTGAAATCACTGTGAAATTGACAGTTAAAGCGAACAAGTTCTCTCAATCTGCGGTAGAGAAAATTGAAGCTGCCGGCGGTAAAACCGAGGTGATCTAATGTTCAAGACCCTGAAAAATATATGGCGGGTTGAGGATCTTAGAACCCGAATCCTGTTCACCCTGTTTATACTCTTTGTATATCGTATTGGCTCCTTCGTGCCGGTTCCCGGCGTGAACAAGCAAGTCTTTACTTCTCAGGATCAAGCAGGAAGCGAGTTGTTTGGACTCCTTAACACCTTCTCAGGGGGCGCATTGTATCAGTTTTCGATCTTTGCCCTCGGGATTATGCCATATATTACAGCGTCCATCATTGTACAGTTGCTGTCAATGGACGTGATTCCGAAACTTGCGGAATGGGCTAAACAAGGAGAGCATGGTAAAAAGAAGTTGGCTCAAATTACGCGTTATGGTACGGTGATACTTGGCCTGATTCAAGCATTCGGAACGTCGATTGGCTTTAATCGACTGTACGGTGCAGCGATGATTCCAGGAGCCACTTTTGCAGATTATCTGGTCATTGCCATTGTGCTTACAGCAGGAACTACGTTCCTTATGTGGCTCGGTGAGCAAATTACCGAAAAGGGAATCGGCAATGGTATCTCTATTGTTATCTTCGCAGGGATTGCGGCGGGTATTCCAAGACATATTCGGACGGTTGTAGAATCTCAGTTTATTCAGGCGGATCAGCTGTTTATGAATATTCTGAAGGCAATTATAATTGCTCTGGTGATTGTTCTGATTATTGTTGGTGTTATCTACATCCAGCAAGGTATTCGGAAAATCCCGGTACAATACGCGAAACGTGTAGTTGGCAACAAAATGTACGGTGGCCAGAATACGCATATTCCGATGAAAATTAATGCGGCAGGCGTTATTCCGGTAATCTTTGCGGTATCATTGCTGCAATTCCCGACAATTATTGCGAGTTTCTGGGCAGATCATGTTTGGGCTAAGTGGGTTACCACTTACTTGTATTATGACAAGCCGCTGGGCATGGTTTTGTATGTCGTAATGATTATCGGTTTCACATTCTTCTATACCTTTGTACAGATGAATCCGCAGCAAATGGCCGACAATATGAAGAAAAACGGCGGTTATATTCCGGGAATTCGTCCGGGTAAAGCCACGGAGAAATACTTGACACGAGTAATGTCACGTTTGACAATGACAGGAGCTTTGTTTCTGGCAGTCATATCCGTTTTGCCGGTATTCTTCGGTTCGCTTTCGGGCTTGCCTCGTTCCGTGCAAATTGGCGGTACTTCATTGCTCATCATCATTGGTGTAGCATTGGATACAATGAAGCAAATCGAAAGCCAACTGATCAAACGCCATTACAAAGGCTTCATCAACAAATAGGCAATAGGTACCGGCTTAGGATGTTCGCATGCTTACCGGCACCTTTTGTGCTGTTTCTTGTGTAGGGGTCGTCTTGAGGAGTGACAGATTGTGAATATTTTGATCATGGGCCCTCCGGGGGCTGGTAAAGGTACACAAGCAGATGTCATTGTGAAGGAATTCGGCATTCCTCATATCTCGACAGGTGATGCTTTTCGCCTAGCGATGAAACAGGGAACACCTATTGGCATTAAAGCTAAAGAATATATCGACAAGGGTGAACTTGTTCCGGATGACGTAACAATCGGCATCGTTGAAGAACGGCTGCAACAGCCAGATTGCAAGAAAGGGTTCTTGCTGGACGGTTTTCCAAGAACTTTGGCTCAGGCTGAAGCCTTGGATCAAATTTTGGGTCGTTTGAATACGAAGCTAGATGACGTTATTAACTTGAAAGTGGATAGTGACAACTTGTTGGCACGAATCACAGGACGGCGGGTTTGTAAAACCTGCGGAACTAGCTATCATATTGTCTTTAATCCTCCTAAGGTTGAAGGCATTTGCGACAAAGACGGTGGGGAACTCTATCAGCGTCCTGACGATAATGAAGATAGCGTAAGAACACGACTTGACGAATATAGTAATAAAACAGCACCACTCCTCACGTTTTATGAGAACCAGAATCTTCTGCGTCATATCGACGGAGAACAGGATATTGATGTGGTTTCCCAAAATATCGTGTCCTTGTTGCGGGGTTAGCTGTAATGATCATTTGCAAGTCGGGGGGCGGAATCAAGCTTTATGAGGAAAGCTGAGAGAATAGTTACGGAAACGGATCATTTCTTGGCAGGACACATCGAGCCCGGTATTACGACCGGTGAACTTGATCATTTAGCTGATCGGTATATTCGCAGTCAGGGAGCTGTGCCGTCTTTTAAAGGTTATAACGGTTTTCCTGCTAGCATTTGCGCTTCAGTCAACGAACAACTGGTGCACGGATTTCCCGGCAAAAGCAAGTTAAACAAAGGCGATATCATCGCGAAAACTCGCCAGTTTACAATGTCGCATGCCATTCGGCAATATATTGAGAATCCAAACCGTGGTATTCCTGAGCAGGGGCCGAGGCTGAAAACCGGCATTGTGCTGGCTATTGAATCTATGATTCAAATAGGTTCTCACCATGTAGGGACGCTGGAAGACAACTGGACGGTCGTTACGATCAACGTAACCTCATGTGCTCATAACGAGCAAGCGGTGACGTGCGAAACGGGCGGCATGGACATTTTCACGAAACTGAGTGCGTAGGTGATTGGAATGATTCAGCAAGGAAACCTGCAAATCGGTCAGCTGGTGAAGATTCTGAAAGGCAGAGGTGCCGGACAGATTGCGGTTGTCGTTTCAGTAGCAGATAGCAGGTTTGTATATATTGCGGATGGGGATAAACGAAAGTTTGATCAAGCGAAGAAGAAAAATGTTCTTCATTTGGTGCCTCAGCCAAAGATTAGTAGCGAGATTGTAAACAGTTTAAACGAAAGCGGTCGGGTGACGAATGGAAAGCTGCGCCATGCAGTGAAAACTTTCCTGGATTCGTCCGAATACCAAGCTGAAGAGAAAGGAGACTGACTTTGGCCAAAGAAGATGTCATTGAGGTTGAAGGTACGGTAATCGAGCCACTGCCGAACGCTACGTTCAAGGTAGAGCTGGAGAACGGTCATCAAATTCTTGCTCATGTTTCCGGAAAGCTGCGGATGCACTTTATCCGTATTTTGACAGGCGACAAGGTGGTTGTACAGTTATCGCCTTACGATTTAACCAAAGGCCGTATAACGTACCGCAAGTAATTCATGCAGGTTTTTATTAAACGTATATCATTTAAAAAAACTTGTTTTGCTCGGCAAAACGATGTGAATGTTCACGAAGCGAGTTTTACCAGGGTAAAGCTTGGAGGAGGTAATCAACATGAAGGTAAGACCTTCTGTAAAACCTATTTGCGAAAAATGCAAAGTCATTCGCCGCAAAGGGAATGTAATGGTTATTTGCGAAAATCCGAAACACAAACAAAAACAAGGTTAATAGAAGGGGGTGTAGCGTAAAATGGCTCGTATAGCTGGTGTGGATTTGCCACGTGACAAACGCGTTGAGATCGCCTTGACTTACATTTTCGGAATCGGTAAAACGACTTCTCAGAAAATCTTGAAGGAAACAGGCATCAGTGCAAACACGCGTGTTCGTGATTTGACTGAAGATGAAGTGAGCAAATTACGTGAAACGATCGACAAAGAAGTTAAAGTAGAAGGCGATCTGCGTCGTGAAATTTCCTTGAATATTAAACGTCTGACTGAGATTGGCTGCTACCGTGGTGTTCGTCACCGTCGTGGGTTGCCTGTTCGCGGACAACGTACTAAAACTAATGCTCGTACGCGTAAAGGTCCTCGTCGGACTGTAGCGAACAAAAAGAAATAAGAAGGGAGGATAACATTCAATGGCTAAACCGAAAAAAGTTGTACGTACAAAACGCCGTGACCGTAAAAATATCGAGACTGGCGTGGCACACATCCGTTCCACGTTCAACAACACGATCGTTACGATCACAGATCCACACGGTAACGCAATCTCTTGGGCCAGCTCAGGCGGCATGGGATTCCGTGGTTCCCGTAAATCTACTCCATTCGCAGCGCAAATGGCCGCAGAAACTGCTGCTAAAGCTGCTATGGAACACGGCATGAAAACTGTCGAAGTCATGGTTAAAGGACCTGGTGCAGGTCGCGAAGCAGCAATCCGCTCTTTGCAAGCTGCTGGTTTGGAAGTTAACCTGATCAAAGACGTAACTCCGGTACCTCATAACGGATGCCGTCCTCCAAAACGTCGTCGCGTCTAATGAGATTTCTCCTCTGCGTGTAGTATAGATCCGGCACAAACTGCCAAGAATGGATGTTTAGGTATACTGCATGATAGACTATGGATAAGGTGAATGTTTCATATAGGAGCGACGTTTTGAAGGAGGGATATTGCAGTGATAGAAATCGAAAAGCCGAAAATTGAGACGGTTGACGTCAATGATGATGGCACCTATGGAAAATTCGTAGTAGAACCGCTGGAACGCGGATACGGTACGACGCTTGGAAACTCGCTTCGCCGTATTCTGTTATCCTCGTTACCGGGGGCAGCAGTCACATCGGTTCAAATCGATGGGGTTCTGCACGAGTTTGCAACGGTTCCCGGTGTGAAGGAAGACGTAACGGAGATCATTCTGAACTTGAAAGCTTTATCGCTTAAAATCCACTCGGATGAAGAGAAAGTACTCGAAATCGATGCGGAAGGCGAAGGAGTTGTAACGGCAGGAGATATCCGTGCGGATAGTGATGTGGAAATTCTTAATCCGGATCTTCACATTGCTACGCTCGGACCGGGTTCGAGACTTCACATGCGTATTTTTGCCAATCGCGGTCGCGGTTACGTTAAGCAGGATCGGAACAAACGTGATGACCAGCCGATCGGCGTCATTCCCGTCGACTCCATCTACACTCCGATTGCACGCGTGAACTACGGCGTAGAAAATACGCGTGTCGGCCAGGTTACGAATTATGACAAGCTGACACTTGAGGTTTGGACTGACGGAAGTATTCGTCCCGAGGAAGCAGTGAGCCTTGGAGCCAAAATTTTGACCGAGCATGTGATGTTGTTCGTGGGTCTCACGGACGAGGCTAAAGATGCTGAAATTATGGTTGAAAAAGAAGAAGACAAGAAAGAAAAAGTTCTTGAAATGACGATCGAAGAGCTGGATCTCTCCGTCCGTTCCTATAACTGCCTTAAGCGCGCTGGTATCAATACGGTACAAGAACTCACGACTAAATCTGAAGAAGATATGATGAAGGTCCGTAACTTGGGTCGCAAATCTTTGGAAGAAGTACAAGAGAAGCTCGAGGAACTTGGTTTAGGACTTCGTACGGAAGAATAGTACAGCAACGTTTTTGTGAAGGAGGGGAAATTACATGGCATACCAAAAATTGGGCCGTAACTCCAGTGCCCGTAAAGCTTTGTTTCGTGATTTGGTAACCGATCTGTTCTTGTATGAGCGTATCCAAACTACTGAGGCTAAAGCAAAAGAAGTTCGTTCTATTGCTGAAAAACTGATCACCAAAGCGAAAAAAGGAGATCTGCACGCACGTCGCCAAGTGGCTGCGTTCGTTCGCCGTGAAACTTTGGATGGTGAGCAGGATGCAATCCAAAAGCTGTTTAGCGAATTGGCTACACGTTACACTGAGCGTCCAGGTGGATACACTCGTATCTTGAAATTGGGACCTCGTCGTGGCGACGCCGCTCCAATGGTATATCTGGAATTGGTTGACCGCGCGTAAACAGGCGAAGATGAGGGAAGGGTGGACAGAATCGGCTTGATTCTGAACAACCCTTTTTTTCTCTTGGAGGAGTCCTTGAGGGGCTTCTCCTTTGTTATGTTCGGTTATTCCTTGTAAGGCCAGAGACTACCCCTATAAAGGTGTGAGAAGCATGCGGAACTTGTGCATGAAGGTGAACTATGACGGAACCCACTATGATGGCTTTCAGACGCAGCCTAACGGTAACACCATTCAGGACTGCCTTGAACATGCTATCTACTCATTGACGGGCGAGCGTCTTAAAATTACAGGCTCAGGCCGTACAGATGCAGGTGTACATGCATACGGGCAGGTATTCAATTTTCACACTGAATCGCCGATTCCAATACAGCGCTGGTGTCTGGCACTTAATGCCTGGTTGCCTCGTGATATCATCGTTACGGATGCGAGAGAGGTGCCAATGTCCTTTCATGCACGCCGCATGGCGAAGCGGAAGACATATCGGTACAGTATTAATGCGAACCGGTTTCCGGACATCTTTCACCGTCGTACACAGGCCCATCATCCAACGAGTCTGGATGTAAGAGCGATGGAGGAAGGGTTGGCTCATTTAGTTGGCACCTTTGACTATACTTCGTTCGCATCTCGACGTTCCCAAAAGACGAATCATGTTCGCACTATTTACGAAGCCTATATGACAGTAGACCATTCCTTTTCACGTCCGGGCTCGGATGATCAGGGAATTATCCATACTTATATTACAGGTAGCGGATTTTTGCAGCACATGGTTCGGATTATTATGGGGACTTTGCTGGAAGTGGGAGAAGGCAAAAAATCGTCGGATGATATTCCTTCCATTTTGGAGGCGAAAAGTCGTTCAAAGGCTGGACCTACGGCTGTTGGACACGCTTTAACGCTCTGGAATGTAGAGTACGACGAAAACATCAAAAAACATTGATTTTACCCTTGCGGAATTGATGGTTATCCTGTAATATAAAAGTTGTGTTTTCTTAATGGCTTTCCCACAGCCCCAATTAAGATAATCACTTTAAAGTAACATCTAATCCATCAATAATGCAGCAACTTAACGAACGAAGATAAATGATGATTTCTGTTAACGAACTTAAGGAGGATACTTTTCATGCGTACTACGTATATGGCGAAGCCAAATGAAGTTGAGCGCAACTGGCACATCATTGATGCCGAAGGCAAAACGCTCGGTCGTCTGGCAAGCGAAGCGGCTGCGTTGATTCGCGGCAAACACAAGCCACAATTTACACCACATGTGGACACAGGTGATTTTGTTGTTGTAATCAATGCGGAAAAAATCGTATTGACCGGTAAAAAAATGGAGAACAAGAAATACTACCGTCACTCCCTGCATCCGGGTGGTCTGAAAGTAACGGTTGCACAAGAAATGGTTAAGAACAAGCCTGAGCGCATGTTGGAATTGGCTGTTCACGGTATGCTTCCTAAAACTCGTCAAGGCGAGAAAATGAAGCTGAGACTTAAAGCTTACAGAGGCACTGAGCATCCACATGCAGCACAAAAACCTGAAGTTTACGAACTTCGCGGATAATTAAAAGGGAGGACAGTTTCATGGCACAAGTACAATACTATGGGACAGGTCGTCGTAAACATTCGGTAGCTCGTGTTCGTCTCGTACCGGGTGAAGGACGCATTGTCATCAATAAGCGTGATATTAATGAATATTTCGGTTTGGAAACTCTCAAACTGATCGTAAAACAACCACTGAACCTGACAGAAACAGTTGGTAGCTATGACGTACTCGTTATCGCTCATGGTGGTGGTATCTCTGGTCAAGCCGGCGCAATTCGCCACGGTATTTCCCGTGCTCTGTTGAAAGCAGATCCGGAATTCCGTCCAGCTTTGAAAAAAGCAGGATTCTTGACTCGTGACCCACGTATGAAAGAACGTAAAAAGTACGGACTCAAAGCCGCTCGTCGTGCACCACAGTTCTCGAAACGTTAATATTTCGAATACAGAAGAACCTTTTCCTTATGGAAAGGGTTCTTTTTTAATTTCCTAATCATTACCCACATGTGGATAAGTAGACCTAGTTTAAAGCTATGAGTTTCGGCATGTTTCAGCGAATACATAAATAACCGCATGCAAATGCACGGAAAACGAGAAGTTATCCACGAAGGAATTGAAGATGATATTGTTATACACAAATACAGTTTGCTATTTCAACGTAGTTTATTCTGTAATGTTTATAACCTGTGACTAAATATATTGTCCGGCTATTTAGTTTAGCCTGGTCTTAATATTCTTTGCTAAGTGCTGTTTTGTGAGGATACTTTGGTATCACCTGTTTATGTAAAGATCTCCTTGATATGTTCTGGAGGGGTTGTCTATGCCTCTTGTAGAGCTGTTTTGGGCGCAGCTAGGGATAGGGCAAGGAATACCTCTTTTTATTTGTGCGCACTGGGCAGCAGGACGATCCTTAGCCTAGCAATGTCCGCTGCCTAAGCTGCTACAATTGTAACGGCGATGTACATGTTACTGGTAATGGAAATAGTCTACACAGCAATCGCCCTAAACTATAACCAGGAGCACTATTGTATTGTCCGACTGTTTACTCTCATAAAATCGCTCCTCATTGATGACAGGCTTTAAAAAGACTTCCAGAGCGATAAGAGCCTTGTTTGTGTCCAGTGGATCAATTGTTCGGTAATTGCCTCTACAAGCGCTATAGGATTGGATAGAGGCATAATAAGAATTCAGTGCGGAGTCATTTCTTTTATAATTTCCACAATGAAGGTATCGCTGACGCCAGAGCTCCAGAATAGTATAGTGGTTTCATCTGGCTAAAAATTCGGGTAAATGCTATTTCGCTTTTACCCTCTTCTGAACTTATCCACATACGGACTTCATCTTTTGAATGCAGAATAAGAATTCTGAAGCTAAAGGTATTTTCAAATCCCTCAGTTGGCGTCCTTCGATAATCTTAGATTCAGAAACGATGCTTGTTATCTTCTATAGATAGTTTTGCATGATCAAGTAACCCAAAGTTGTTCAGTATTACCGATGGCTGCCTCGCACTGGGCACAGGATTAGGATACGCTGCTCCTAGTTGACTCTAAAGCATTTTACTCAGAAAATCCGCAAGCAGACGTTAAGTACAAAAAAACATTTTGGCTATCAAATCATTCAACCAAGTGATTTTACGTAGCATGATAGGTTGTCAAAAAAATGCTTATCCGTACGTTCGGTTTGCTCTTCCAAAGTCACCATAGGGAATATTCCTTCAAGGACCAAACTACTTCCATATGTTGTTGTATAAGAAAGGCCTTTTTTTAAAAGCGTACTGTTAGTACATCTTTGTCTTCGACAGGGTGGAGAACAAGCCATCTTTCTTGACGGAAAAAATCCCTAATTCAAGCATACTTTCAGCTACAATAGTTACCTTTAGTAACCAAAGAGCTTATGTACCATTCTCAAATGTTTGGTATAAGAATATTTTATATAAAGTCAATGAACTTGGTTGGATACGCAAGAAAGCATTAAAGAATGCTGACAGAACAACATTCCTACAAGTTTGGGTGGATAAATGCTTGCATCAGGACATTTTGCCTTGGATTGACAATGATTAAGAAAGTTTTATACTGTATTTAATCTTATTAGTTTAGTCGGTATTGGAGTGACACTATTTATGAATCTTCATATGGAGGCGCATTGATAATGAATTTATTGGAGAAAGAAGCGTTGATTAGAGTCAAGGCAATTGAACTGGAAGATGCTACGCCAGAGGAAATTATCCAGTATGCTGTTCTTACATTTCCCAATCTTACCTTTGCTTGTAGCTTCGGAGCAGAAGATGTAGTACTAGTAGACATGCTTCAAAAAATTAGCCCTTCCACCGACATTTTTTACTTGGACACCGACTTTCATTTTCAAGAAACTTACGATACGCGAGATCAGATGAAGGCCAGGTACAACTTGGATTTTGTTAGAGTCTCTCCCTTAATTACTCCCGAAGAGCAAGCGGCTAAACATGGAGAGGAACTGTGGAAAACAGATCCTAACACATGTTGTGGTATACGCAAAGTTGAGCCGCTGACACGCATTTTGTCGCAATACGATGCATGGATTACCGGTATTCGCCGCGATCAGGCCCCTACTCGTGCGAATTCAAAAAAGATAGAGTATGATGAAAAGTTTGGACTCGTTAAATTTAACCCCTTGGCAAGCTGGACATCCGAGGATGTATGGAACTATATCCGCACTCATGAAGTGCTGTATAATCCATTGCATGACCGCAATTATCCAAGTATCGGTTGTGAGCAATGTACCCGTGAGGTCCTACCAGGTGAAGATCCTCGTGCAGGTCGTTGGTCTGGCAATGAGAAAACGGAATGCGGGCTCCATCAATAAAATGATATTCAGGTAGCTATGAGTCATATTTATGAAGAAGAAGGGAAGTGCATTATGACTGCAATTCTTCCGCATGGCGGAACACTTGTTGATAAAATCATTACAGGCCCGGAACAAAAAGCGCTTTTGCAGACTGCGAGGGAATTGTTTCCTATCCGTGTAAACTCATGGACCATTTCTGATCTGGATTTAATTGGAGTGGGGGCTTTCTCTCCTTTGACGGGGTTTATGAATGAATCTGACTATAGGTCAGTGGTAACAGATATGCGTCTTGCCGATGGTACAGTCTGGAGTATTCCCATTACTCTTGCAGTTGCAGAAAGTATAGCCAGTGAATTGAAATTAGGTCAGCAGGTGGCTTTAGTGGGGGAAACAGACGGTACCATTTATGCTGTACTTAATATTGAAAGTATTTATCAGGTAGATCAGGCTGAGGAAGCCAGAAGAGTATTCAAGACGGATGACCCGGCTCATCCTGGCGTAAACAAACTGTTAGATCGACCTGCTACGTATGTTGGTGGATCTGTGCAAGTGCTGAATCGGCCGGAGGCCACACAATTTAGTGAGTTTTACTATACACCATCACAGACACGCGACTATTTTGCAGAAAAAGGCTGGAAAACAGTGGTCGGTTTTCAAACACGAAATCCGGTACACCGAGCACATGAGTACATCCAAAAAAGCGCGATGGAGATTGTGGATGCATTGTTTCTAAACCCACTCGTTGGTGAAACCAAGTCAGATGACGTTCCGGCAGATGTGCGTATGAAGAGCTATCTGGTGCTGCTGGACAATTATTATCCGGCTGATCGGACTTTTCTGGGGGTATTTCCTGCTGCCATGCGATACGCGGGCCCTAGAGAGGCCATTTTTCATGCTATTGTGCGAAAGAACTATGGCTGCACCCATTTTATTGTTGGAAGGGATCATGCTGGTGTAGGAGACTATTATGGTACCTACGAGGCACAGGAAATTTTCAGGCACTTTACACCTGAAGAGCTGGGGATTACTCCATTGTTCTTTGAACACAGCTTTTATTGCACCCGATGTGGAAACATGGCTTCAAGTAAAACATGCCCACATCCCAAGGAGCAACATTTAACGCTCTCGGGCACCAAGGTACGGGAATTGTTGCGCTCTGGGGTTTGCCCGCCACCTGAATTTACACGACCGGAGGTTGCTCAAGTGCTGATTGAAGGTATGAAGGAATTTGTTCATGCCTGAGTTGTACTATCTACACGCCTCGTCCCATATAGATTATTAGTATCTGTATAGGACGGAGGCGTTTTGTTATGCAAAAAAATAATCGTAAAAACGAGGTTACACTGTGGATTCGCTATCGGACGTTGCAAAAAATGCTGTTGGGCTGTTGTCTCGCCGTTCTATTTATTACGCTGGCATTGTATGAGATACCTGCTTCGAGAGCTTGGACCCATTGGAGTTTACCCCTTACAGGTAAAGTAATTGCCATAGATGCTGGACACGGAGGGCCTGATGGAGGGGCGGTTAGCAAAGAAGGGATTATTGAAAAGGATATTAATCTGGCAATCGCTTTTTATTTGCGGGATTATTTACAGCAAGCAGGTGCTGTTGTTGTCATGACACGTGAGGATGACCGTGACCTGGCGCAGCAAGAAACGAAAGGTTATTCCAAAAGAAAAACGGAGGATTTGAAGCAGCGTGTGCGTATAATTGAGGAGCAGAAAGCAGACCTCTTTCTAAGTATTCATATGAACAGTATCCCGTCGAGCCGTTGGAGTGGAGCCCAGACCTTTTACGTACCTAACCATGCAGATAACGAGAATTTGGCGTCTTTAATTCAGGAAGAGATCAAACGTAACTTGGAAAATACGGACAGAGTGGCTAAGACCGTGAACACAGTTTATTTATTGAAAGCTCTCAAAATGCCATCAGCCCTTGTTGAAGTCGGATTTTTGTCCCATCCAGAGGAGGCCAGACGACTAAGTGACGTGAACTATCAAAGACAGGTGGCGGCGTCCATATATAAGGGGATTTTGCGTTACTGTGCCGGGGAAAAGGGGATCTCACCAGCACCTGAGGCCAGATAGTGGTATACTGTAAGTGTTTACCACTCCGTAAATTCATCAAAGCAGAGGTGCTGATAAATCATGCAATCAAGAGAGCAAGTTATAGAGTTACTTCAACAAGTGCGGGAGCCTTATACAGGACGCCGTCTAGTCGATCTCCATTTTATTCGGGATGTGGTTGTTAAAGAGGATCGTGTATCCTTGACCGCTATTAGTCTTAATAACCAGGAAGAGACGCTTGCAGAACTGGAGCGGGAAATCCGGCAGACTTTAGAAGAGGCGGGATTAAGTCACGTCCATATTCGTATTCGTGAGGCATCTGAGCATGAAAAGTCCGCAATTCAAGCTGGGGAGAATACCGAGGACGCCGCTGACCCGGTTTTGACCAAAGGACATGCTGTCGGTATGGAAGAACATGAGCTGCTTAACCCAGCATCTGGCGTCCGGTTTATTGCTATTGCAAGCGGAAAAGGTGGTGTCGGAAAATCGACAGTAGCTGTAAATTTGGCTGCTGCTTTAGCTAGACATGGGAAGCGTGTGGGTTTAATTGATGCGGATATCTATGGATTCAGTGTGCCGGATATGATTGGAGTAGAGGATGTGCCTTCTGTCGAAGAGGGTATCATTCAGCCAGTGGAGCGATTTGGTATCAAAATCATGTCTATGGGCTTCTTTGTCAGAGAGAACAACCCGGTGATCTGGAGAGGTCCCATGCTGGGGAGAATGCTCAGACAGTTTTTTAGTGATGTCGAATGGGGAAAGCTTGACTATATGATTCTCGATTTACCACCAGGCACTGGCGATGTAGCGCTTGACGTACATCAAATGATTCCGCAGAGTGAAGAAATCATTGTTACTACTCCACATGCGACGGCGGCTTTTGTAGCTGCACGTGCAGGCGCAATGGCGCTTCAAACGGATCATAAGGTCATCGGTGTTGTGGAGAACATGTCTTATTATGTGTCCTCCACTGGAGAAAAGGACTATGTTTTTGGGCGAGGAGGAGGGGCTATGCTGGCAGACACTCTTCATACAAAACTTCTTGCTCAAATTCCGCTGGGTATTCCAGATAATCATCCGTCAGAGGCCGACTTTTCTCCATCTGTATATAAATCTGAGTCTGCCACGGGTACCATTTACAATGATATTGCTGCTCAGATTACGTTCTTGCACACGGAATCTGAATAAAGAAAAAAGGCTGGTTTTTAAACCAGCCTTTTTATTATTGGCTTCCTCCTTGTTCTCCTTCGCCCCCACCTTCGCCGCCCCCACCACCTTGCTTATCGCCGCCTGCACCGCCTTGCTCACCACTTTTTTTCTCAACCTTGGGTTGAAGCTCCTCTTGTACGACGGTTTTGAGTAAATTCATAACCTCAAGTCGGAAAATCGGATTTTGCATGGCGTCATGCATGACTGTCATAGATTGTTTGCGATATTCAGGGGTTTTAGTTAAGTCCATATACATTTTGGTTAATTCTGGCGACTTGAGCATTGCTTCAATTGATTTTTGATAAGAGGGGTCTTTTATAAGTTGCATATGAAGCTGTTTGCTTTGGCTGTTGATGGCTTTGGCAAATTCTCCGGCAAAACGCGGATCAGTCATAATCTTTTCGATTTCTTTTTTATATTCAGGTGATATCAAAGTATCTTTGACTGCGATCTTCATCTGCTCAGCCGATTGCATGGGCATAAGCATTTTCATTCCCATGCTGCCACCAGCCCCACCACCAGATCCACCCTCTTCACTGCTTTGACCGGATTGTCCTTCTTTGGATGAACTGTTTTCCCCAGTTAAAGCTTCCTCTACCGCTTTTTTTCCGTCATCACTTTTCAGGATATCGACAACCATCGTTTTCATCTCTTTATAACTGTTCTGGGGGGGCGCAGAACCCTGATCCGAGCCGCATCCACTCAGTGCAACGCCCAGTACGCATACCGTGCTAACAAATCGCAAACGAGTCCAATTCATGGCCGTATTCCTCCTTCATCATGAATGTGGATAGTATGCGGATGAATGGGGAGAAATATGTCGATTTGCTTTTGGTTTTTAGCTGAGAACGATGTAAAATAACTCCTTAAAGACCCAGTGCCTGATCGCGTACCTCTTTGCCTTTTACTGTACCCTGTTGAAGCAGTTCAGATACAGTCACGAATTCATAGCCCTGTGCACGCAACTTGTCGATAATGACGGGCAAGGCTTCATGCGTTTGTTTACAGGAATCACTGGCATGCAGAAGGACGATATCGCCAGGATGCGCTTTATTTACAACACGGTCGATTATGACCTGAGTACCAGGGTTTTTCCAATCCAGGGAATCTGTATCCCACTGAATGGTTTTGTAGCCTAAAGTGCCGGCAACCTGAAGGACCCTTTTATCAAAGTCGCCATTAGGCATACGGATCAACTTCGGGGACTGTCCCGTCAGTTCGGTTAATGTGGTATGAGCAATTGAAATCTGCTTACGAATATCTTCATCGCTTAAGCTACTGTAATTTTCATGTTTATGGCCATGACTGCCGATTTCAAATCCACTTTCTTTAATCTGATTCACAAGCTCTGGATGTGTTTTACTCCAAGGGGCAGAAAGGAAAAAGGTGGACTTGGTCACTTTTTTATCCTCAAGGACTTTTAAGATGGGGGCAGTACGCTTATCCCCCCAACTAATATCAAAGGTGAGAGCGATCAACTTTTTGTCCGTGGGTACACTATAAATAGCGGTTGGTGCTTCCTCGGAAAAAACCGTAACATTATCGGTTTCTACATAAATGACTCCAACGGTAAAGACGGCTGCAGCCATTACGATTAAGAATCGTTTGATTTTTTTACCGTTTAATACATAGAAAAAAGAATTCATGGTTAATAACGCTCCTTTCATCCTAGAAGTGCTTGTTTACTTAAAGCTATGCCAGGGGTTGTCAATTATTCCATTAGACTAATAGGAGGAATTATCAAATGGGACTAAAAGCATTTCTTCACGATTTACACACGACAAGACGGTTAATTTTAATCTCTGCACTTCTTTTCTGCGCAAGTATTATAGTGGGATGGTTAAGTTCAGGCACTATTCAATCCATACTGGCGCAACAAATGGAGGGGCTGGGAGAAGTAGCGCAGCGCTTGCAGAATTCTGAGCATCCACAATGGAGTTTTTTTGTATTTATCTTTTTCAATAATGCAATTAAATGTGTGCTGGTTATATCTATGGGGGCTGTATTTGGAATCGTACCGTTTATATTTTTGATTGTGAACGGTATGGTATTAGGGTTCGTAGTACACTTGCAGACAGATATAGGAAGAAGTATGTATGAAGTTGTTGTAAAAGGGTTACTGCCTCACGGTGTGATTGAATTGCCTGTTTTGATTATCGCCTGTGCCTTTGGATTGAAGTTTGGAATCAACATAATGGCTACTATAGGTACAAGCATAGGGCTAAAGCGCAAAGGAACTGGCCCATCGTGGGATGTATTTATGAAACAAACGTTGAGGATCTCCCTATGGTCTGTCATCTTACTGCTTATAGCAGCTGCTATTGAGAGTGGCATAACTTATCGTTTATTGTCACAATAAAATATTATGGCCAATTATTTATATATTTCCTGAAAATTGAACATAACAAAGGGGAGAGCCTAAAGAGAAGCTAAAGATTAATCGGGGTAAGTTTGAGACCTTAGCAGTTGAGTTTAAAAATAGGTAAAGATTGGAACAATAGTTGAGCAAATATAAGTACTTTATAATCTGCTGATAAGGGAGTATGGTCATATGTTGGGAATGCTGTTTAACGAAAAAGAATGCAAGGAACTTGACTACGTTCTTCGTAAGGAGCTAGATGAAATGCTGCTTGATATGAGCGATACTCGATTGGATCAAGATATTCGCTACGCAATCGCACTTCGATATAAAACAGTCTTCCGCATGTATGCCCGTTTTGCACCCGCCAAGGAACTATCAAAATATGCTCGCAGAGGGCGAGTCCCACAAACTAAACAATGAAAAAGGTAGAAACTACATCAGATATCAGGAAGTAAACTATTTTTAAAAGCTTATACTTTCTGATATCAAAAAAAGTATTGACTCTATTCAATATTCATGGTAAATTAATTTTCGTTCCTTTTTAAAGAATTTGCTCAAAAAAAAGAAATTAAAAAAACTCTTGCAAATCTTAAAAAGAGATGATATATTATAAAGGTCGCCACTGAGACGCGGTGACGAAACAAAGTAAGACATTATGCGAGTTTGATCTTTGAAAACTGAACAACGAGTGAGTACGGATTTTGTTTACAAAATCCAACGCTGAAATTTCGGTACATGCCATCAGGCTGTATAAAATGGAAGCAAACAAGAGATATTTTATCTCGTCAGTTTCAACATGAGCTTATCGCTCTTTCTATAAACCAGCTTCGGCTGGTCTTTAATGGAGAGTTTGATCCTGGCTCAGGACGAACGCTGGCGGCGTGCCTAATACATGCAAGTCGAGCGGGG
>NZ_JAAMNQ010000021.1:0-29872 GCF_011066155.1 Paenibacillus sp. EKM206P
GCATGTATTAGGCACGCCGCCAGCGTTCGTCCTGAGCCAGGATCAAACTCTCCATTAAAGACCAACCGAAGTTGGTTATAGAAAGAGCGATATGCTCATTTTGAAACTGACGAGATAAAAAATATCTCTTGTTTGCTTCCATTTTATACAGCCTGGAAGGCATGTACCAAAATTTCAGCGTTGGATTTTGTGAACAAAATCCGTACTCACTCGTTGTTCAGTTTTCAAAGATCAAATTATCATTCGGCTTCGTTTGAGCCAGAACAATAATATAACATTTTCAACTAATTCAATCAACCTGTAAATAATTCCAGGCGAGTCATCCACCCCATATTATTGAATAATCATTTTCGGGCTAGACTAACAATATATCAATTTAAAGCAATTAAGTCTATCTGTAAAAGTTCCCAGCTTGTTCAAACTTATTAAAAATCTTTGATCTTGTTTTATTGGCTGGACTAGTAATTTAACACGTATACCAAATTAATTCTACTTGCAATTAATTCCTTTTGATAGATAACTATAGATATTAGACCAAAGTAATTCATAATCCCAATAGACAGAAGTATTACTTAAATGTGTTATTCTAATTTTACATAAGGATTTGCTTTTCCAAATTAGTTCTCGGATGATTTCGAAGGCTGATCTATTCTAGCAGAGAAATTTATCAAACTTTTAGGGCCAAGGTACTTCATACCTTAAACAATAATCAGATAGACGTATATTGTTGGATATACATTTAGTAGATCATTTAGAGGGTTAAGAAATTACGAAGTAGACTAAAGAGAGATGCATGACAAAGATAATTATGTTTACGTCACTCAATAAAAGTGAGGTATACTCGATTCTTATTCCATGGAGTTGATAACTTCATCTGTTCTATGACAGTTAGATTGACCCTAAAATATGAAAAACAGCGGTATCCTTGGATAAGTCCTAGATACCGCTGTTTTATTGAACTATAAGCCATGACTTCAATGTTCAAGAAGATGCCGCTACCGCAAGCGTACCGGAAGAATCAGCTGTATGATGGATACTCCGCACGAAGCGAATCGTTTTTGTATCCGAGTGCATTACGACTGAATGAGTTTCCGCTCTGTGGCCGGGAAGAGAACGAACCCCCTGCAACCACTCTCCAGGTGTTACACCTGTAGCCACAAACATCACGCCTTGCCGTCCGACCATATCATCCATAGATAGCAACGCGCCAGGATCAGTAATGCCCATACGTTTGCAACGCTCAATCTCTTCTTCACCATGAGGCAACAAACGGCCCTGTATTTCTCCGCCCATGCATTTCAGCGCTGCAGCGGCCAATACACCCTCAGGAGCGCCACCAGAACCGATATGCAAGTCTACACCGCTATCCAGGCATGTTTCAATCGCGCCCATCACATCCCCATGGCCTAGCAATTTGATACGAACTCCGCTTTCCCGCAGAAGCTTGATAATCCCGGCGTGCCGTGTACGATCCAGAATGGACACGGTAAGATCAGACAAGGATTTACCGAGTGCTCGTGCAGCTTTTGACAATGTGGTCGGGATTGGGTCCTCAAGTGACAGCTTTCCAGCCAGCGCCGGGCCAACGGCCATTTTTTGCATGTACATATCCGGAGCGTGGAGTAGACTACCACGAGGTGCAGCAGCAATGACCGACAGAGCGTTATTCAAACCATTTGCCACCGTTTCGGTTCCTTCCAGTGGATCGACAGCGATGTCCATAGCCGGTCCTCTGCGATTGCCTACTCTTTCCCCGATATACAGCATGGGAGCCTCATCCATTTCGCCTTCGCCAATGACGACCGTGCCGTCCATGGATACCGCATTAAAATGAGTGCGGATGGCTACCGTAGCCGCCTCGTCTGCGCTATTCTTATCTCCACGCCCTGTCCATTGTGCTGATTGCAGTGCCGCTGCCTCTGTTACCCGAACGAATTCCAATGCCATTTGACTCTCCATACCTATCCCTCCACCTCTCCTAAAATAATTATTACCCTTAAGCAAATGAATATATTTAGGGCAGCTTTGCTGCAATCTTTCTATTTATCTATTAAACTCCTGTATCCTACGTTTTTAATTTTTAGTTATATGAGCAGCTACTAGGCTCTATAACATTCTGATAATTAAACCTGCCGTCTCTTCAATCGCCTTATCTGTAACATCAATAACCGGACAATTCAGCTCTTTAAACAAAGACTGCGCATACGCTATTTCCTCTTCCACTCTCGTCGCTGTAGCATACTGCACATTATTAGGAAGCCCCATAACCTTTAGTCGCTCACTGCGTATTTTCAACAGTAACTCTGGCTCGATCGTTAATCCGAACACTCGACCATGCTGAACATCCTTTAACTGAACAGGCGGTGTCAGCTCCGGTACAACCGGTATGTTGACCGTTTTATAACCTTTATGCGCGAGAAACATGGATAAAGGGGTTTTGGAAATACGGGATACTCCAAGCAATACAATATCCGCTTTGAGAATGGCGCTCACATCTTTGCCATCATCGTATTGAACCGCAAAATCCAAGGCCTCTACACGCCGAAAATAGTTGTCGTCCAGTCGGTGCAGCAGACCAGGCTTCTCTTTGGGATCGTTATGGAACGTATCGGCAAACGCCTGCATCATTGGTCCCATAATGTCGACAGCCCGCACATTCAGCCGGACAGCCTCTTCTTTCATCGCCTCTCTCAATTCCGGCTGTACCAGCGTATAAGCTACAAAGCCTCTACGCTCGGCAACTTCCTCCATCACCCGGCTCAGTTCGTCTTCATCCCTCACGTTCATAAATCTTTTGATCTCTGTGTCCGGTAACTCAAACTGGCGCATGGTCGCCTGTACGACAGCTTCTGCCGTCTCGCCAATCGAGTCTGAACAGATCGCTATAAAATGACTGCTCGCCTGAACCATTCGATTCCTCCCATTAATCCTCTGCTACCATATCGAGCAACATTTTAATAATATTTGTTTTTGTAATACGTCCCACGACTTTCCAGTGCTCTCCTTGCTTGTCGGAGTCGGAAGGGACGACGACAGGCAGACTGTCGATTTGACGGGCAATAATTTTGCGCGCTGCCTCTAATACCGTATCCTCTGGGGAAACGGTGACAACATTCGCCTGTCGGGTCATCACTAGGCTGACAGGAATGGTTGCTGCATTGGGATTCCCTAACGTTACCTTAAGTAAATCCTTGCGGGAAGCTACCCCTGCCAAATCTCCGTCTTCATCGGTAACGATCAAATTGCTCACATTTTCCAAAAAGAGAGCTACAACAGCTTCCTGAATCGTTGTTGTTTCACGTACGATGACTGGAACCCCGTGAAGATCGCCCACCTTCATTTGCAATAGCCGGAATTTTTCCTCCCGGTTCGGCGTGCCCCGCTTTCCAACAAAATATCCGACCTTGGGCTTTGCATCTATGTAATTCAGAATACCCAATTTGGATAGGTCGGTCCGAATGGTCGCCTTACTGAGATTAAGCATTTCCGCAATCTGATCCCCGGTAATTGGGGCATGCTTTTGTACGATGTTTAAAATTTCTACTTGTCTTGCCGTAAGGTCGATGATGAACGTCCCTCCTTTTTTTCTTGCGATCTAATATTGAATATAATACGTCATATATAACAATAAATCAACCTTAAAAAGCATATAAAACATCACATATATAAAATTAAAGTGGTTATTCATGTCTTTTTATCATTTAAAACACTTATTCAACACAAAAAAACGGGCACTTTACACCCTGCTCTTTCGAGTAAGGCGAAGTACCCGCTCTCTTATTCGTATCTTAAAGCATCAATTGGACGCAGCTTAGACGCCTTCCGCGCCGGATATACTCCGAACAACACTCCGACTGCCATACAGCACAGAAAAGAGTAAAGCACGGGCTCTATCGAATACACAATCGGCATTTGGACGAATTTCTCAAGCAGTTTTGCACCTCCGAGACCCACCATTACGCCAACTAGTCCACCCATCAGACTGAGAAAAACAGCCTCAGCCACAAACTGCAGCATAATATCACTACGTTGCGCACCAATCGCTTTACGAATCCCGATCTCCCTCGTACGTTCCGTGACGGACACCAGCATAATATTCATAATGCCGACACCTCCAACGCCAAGCGCAATTGCAGCTACACCGGCCAGCAGCATATTCATAATCCGATCAACCCCGGACACTGTTTTTAAGATTTCCGTCTGGGTCATGATCTGAAAGTCATCGCCCTCTGATGGCTTTAGCTCATGTCTGACACGAAGCACCTGCCGAATTTCTGCACTTGCCTGATCAATCTTCTCCTCTGATGTTGCAGAGGCGTTCACCTGCTGAATACTCATATTGCCTAGCCGTTCCATCCCCGTTGTAATCGGTACATATACCTGCTGACCGCTGTTACTCATATTGGAATTGGAATTTGCCAGCACACCGACCACCTTAAAAGGAAGCTGTTTGATCATGATCGTCTCACCGACCGCTCTGGAGGCATCCGGACCAAAAATATTACGGGCCGCATCACTCCCAAGCACGGCCACATTCATTTGTTTATCCACTTCATAGTGGGTAAACGACCTGCCTTGAGCTAGTGACAGCTTTCTCACATGAACGAATGCCAGTGAAGTCCCCTCAATTTGTCCGCTGACCTTATTGCGACTCCACGTAATATCTGCATTGGTCATAGCACTTGGTGCTACCTCTGCTACTGCTTTTTGCTGCTCTAGCGCATCGATATCTTTTAGAGATATTCCTTTCGTCTGATTGAACGACATGGAACTAGAGCCATCATATGGAGCATAAGGATAGATCATCAGCAGATTATTTCCCATACTGTTGATCTGAGATGTAATCGTAGCCGTTGATCCTTTACCGATGGCTACAATCATAATCACAGCGGCCACTCCGATAATAATGCCCACCATGGTCAGCAAAGATCGCAGCATATTGGTTCGCAAACTGTTGAGTGATACACGGATAATTTCCTTAAACTTCATGCCTTCACTTCCTCTGCCGCCATTCTTCGTTTCCCAACAGGCTGATCCTCTTCAATCCGCCCATCTCGAAAATGAATCAGACGCTTGGCGTATTCCGCAACCTCTTGATCATGAGTAACCAATACAACCGTTTTCCCCTGATCATTCAGACGCTGAAAAATCCCCATTATTTCAACACTTGTTTTGGAGTCCAATGCGCCTGTAGGTTCATCCGCCAAGAGAATGACCGGATTGTTCACAAGTGCGCGGGCAATGGATACCCGCTGCTGCTGACCGCCTGACAATTCGTTCGGCCTATTGTTCATCCGATCGCCTAGACCTACGCTAGTGAGGGCTTCCATTGCCCGCAAACGACGCTCCTTGACAGGAATACCTGCATAAATCATAGGCAGTTCCACATTCTCCAGAGCCGTTGATCGCGGGAGCAAATGAAATTTTTGAAATACAAATCCGATTTTCTGATTACGTATAATAGCCAGTTCATCCTCACGGGCATCTAAGATCGAATAGCCGTCCAAATAAAATTGTCCTGACGTAGGTAAATCCAGACAGCCGATAACATTCATCATCGTGGACTTGCCTGATCCAGACGGTCCCATAATCGCAACAAAATCACCGTCAGCAATATCAAGTTGAACCTCACGCAGAGCATGAATTTCCTGATCTCCGACATGGTACACTTTTTTCAAATCCTCAATCTGAATGACGTATCTCATACCCGTTTAAAAGCCTCCCTGCATGCCGCCCATAGCGGAAGGGTCCGGCGGAGGTTCAGGAGCAGGCACAATAAGCGTGTCACCCTCCTTTACACCTGACTTGAGTTCGACTCGATCTGGCGTATAAAATCCGAGTTCTACGGGCTTGAAAGTGCGCGCCCCTGGATTTGCAGCATTATTAGCGGAAACATACACGCCATCCTGTCCCCCTTCGGATCTCAGCGCAGTCGCAGGTACGAACAGTACATTTTTGTGTACTCCCAAAATAACGGCCACATTCATAATCATGCCCGTTTTGAGCTTGCCTTTCGGGTCATGAACAGACAGTTCCATCAGATACGTCGTCATCCCTTCATCCGTAGAGGCTTCCGGTGACACGAATTGCACCTTCCCTGGAAATGATTCACCCGGATAGGCATTGGTAGTCAACACGGCTGAAAGACCCTTCTTTACTTTGACAATGTCGGTCTGACTTACCTTCACAACCACCTTAAGGTCGTTGGAATCCGAGTTATTCATGACAATGAATGGAGCTGTCGGACTGGTCCCTACATCCCCGTTCACCTTCAAGATTACCCCGTCCCAAGGTGCTGTAACCTGAAGCTTGTTCAATTCATTTTTCTTCTGCTCCAGTTCCGTCGCCTGTCTTCGAACCTCTATCCGTGAGGCTTGAATATTGGATGCATCAGCCGGAACCTGAATTTTGCGAAGCTCTGCCATTGCCGTACGATATCCGATTTCAGCCTCTGAAATGGTGCGACGTTTTTGTGACATGATTTTGCGGAACTGCAGATCCAGACCATCATAGTCCGTCTGTGCTTTATCCAGTGCTTGCTCTGCCTGCTCCAATTCACTGTTGGACACCGCCCCGGCATCATGTAAAAACTTTTGGTCTTCATATGCCTTTCGCGCCTGTTCCAACTGCTTTTGGGAAGTTTTCTTCTGACTTTCGGCTTCTTCCAGCTCAAATGATTCTTGCGCTGTATCGATAGCCATTTTGGCCCGAAGTACATTTGTTTTCTGAATTTCAATGTCCTCAGCCTTCGGACCTTTCTCCAATTCAGCCAGCTTGGCTTTAGATATTTCCAAAGTATCAGACGCACTCTGAATTTGCATTTTAATTTCAGAACTGTCCAGAAGAGCCAGGACTTGTCCTTTCTTCACTTTGTCTCCGGCCTTCACGTTCACCGCTGCCAGCTTATTTTCGCCTGCGCTTGTAAAATTCAACTTCACTTCCTTGGAAGCCTGTACGGTACCGGACGTATCCAGCTTCTCGCTCACATCGCCGCGTTCTACTTTAAGCTTCTCATCCTGAACCAACGGTGCCGCCTGTTCTTTGGGCAAATTTAGGTATACTGCTGCTCCGCCTCCACCGACAACCAGTAGAACAATTGCAGTCCAGATCCACTTTTTTCTCCGTTTTCTCCGTAACTTGATTAAAGCGTCATTTAAAACCGTTTCTGCCAATGCCGTTTCCTCCCTATGTGCTCCATGGCTTGTTCAACGTATACTCATTTTGATCCAACTCGATCGCAAGCTCTTCCATTTGCCGTTCAATCTGGTTCACTTTCAACTGATTATTTTTCAATTCCATCTCAATAATTAGACCTCTGGCCCACTTTTTGCGTGATAATTCCAAGGCCTCTTTTGCTGTACGCAAGCTTTCTTCCAGTTGTACGTATTTCTTTTGATTTTCCTTAACTGTGGCATACAAATTACGGAGAGATTCGGCAAAATCCTTTTGACCTTTGTCGAGTTCCTCCTTAGCCGTATCGACATCCATTTTAGCTAGATCATAAGCACCAGCACCATTGTTAAAATCGAAATATCTCACATTAAGCTCCGAAGTTTTGATGCTATCCTCCAGCTTCCATAAATTTGGATTCATGTCTGTCAGCTGTTGTATATGTAATTCGATATCCAGCTTCTTCGGTTCCTTGTACACGGGTCGATCGACCAATTCATAAGCTGTTCCATTAGGCTGTCCCATGAGGAAGTTCAGGGCATCCCTGGATTTTTGCAACGCAATTTTCCCCTGCTCTACGGTTTGCTGAGCTTGGCTTCTGGCCTGTGTACTCTCGTTTTTCGCATGCTCAGACAGCTTTCCGCGCGCAAATTTGGCAAGTGCAATCTTTTCCTCCGCTTGGGCGATTTCAAGCGCTTCTAGATCATTTTTCACCTGATTCTCTGCCACGAACACACTTTGATAGCTTTTCATCACATTAAAATAAATCTGGTCTTTGGCGAACTGCGCCTGCTTTTTGCTGGCTAAATAAGATAGCGTCGAGGAACTGTAATTTCTCCATGACGTTTCATCATCAACATACTCATTGTCTATAAAATCGACAGGTGAATTGCCCAGGTCCTTTTCTGCATTTTTCAGTTCCATTCTGCGGCGCTCTACGTCCCGTTCGGCGGTACGTGTATTGTAACTGTTCGTCTGTGCCCATTCCGCGGCCTGCTTGAGTGTCAATGTAGGTAAAGCCTGACCCGTTATGGATGATGTCTTCGATGGAGCCGCAGCAGAAGGTTTAACTGACGTACTTGATGCTACATTTCCTGATAAACTCTCAGCCTGTACAGTGGAGGCCAAGCCTGATGATAATGACAATACAAGCAGCACGGCAGCCGCTTTTTGCTTCATAGATGAATCTCTCCCCTTTCGGTGCATTCTTCGAATCTTTTCCGTTTTTTTCGACATAAATTTCCACAAACTCTTGCATTCTAATTGTACTTTCAGGTTTGTGTTGGTACAAGGTGTCAATACAATACATTTTTGTAACCTTTACTTCCAGATTACTCGCTTTATACTACTTTTCGTCCAATCAGATATGGATTCAACCTATTTTTACCTTAACTTTACCTAATTTTCAGCTAATTTTAAGGAAACCAACAGCATCTATTAAGGTTTGGAACATATACTAGAGAAAGAATAACAGCCGCTCACTGGGAGGGTTAATAGATGATAAAAGAATCTCGTATGACAACCACTAACGAACCGTCTGATTTGTGGATGACCCGCTTTTTACGTGAATCAGATCAAAAAAAGAAACAACTCATCCGGGAAGCCCGGAAAAATAACGATATACCACTGATGAACAGCATTTCTTTTCACCTTGCCCAACGGGATCAGCAGCATCTTATCGGATAAAATGACAAATGAATCTTATGCTATAAATAACAGATTACCTCTAGTTATCTGCTTCGTATGCTAGATGAAAAAGACCGGGACAAATCGTTAATTGACTTGTCCCGGTTCTTTATGACGATCAAATTTAATATAAAACCGCATAGCTTGTTCCGCGCCTATTCTTCCATCTCTGCCTGCGGATCATAGAGATATTGATCCAGTGGAATGCGCCCGTTTTCATTAAACCGTATGCCTTCCTCCTCCAAATACAGACGCTGCAGGGATGCGGACTCATCCTCCTGCAAAGCAATCTCCCCCAAACGGTTGACTACTCTATGCCAAGGAAGCCGGTGTTTTTGGCTCAATGTATGCAAAATCCGCACCACCTGTCTGGCACCTCTTGGGCTTCCGGCCTCTGCCGCAATTTGACCGTAAGTCATTACTTTTCCCTCAGGGATCAACAGTATAATTTGAAGCACACGGGCAGTGAAAGGCTGCATGTTCTAATTCCTCCGTATTACTATTGCTTTTTCAATAATTATAGCACCCTGAACAGATGCTAAAAACCCCTGCTCCTACAAATGTAAGAAACAGGGGAAAACCCATCGTTAAAATTTAGAATCCGCTCAGACCCTGCCTTTTTAAATCCTGTGCTACCAATCGTGCCAGTTCCCTTGCACCTTCATAGTTTGGATGGAGTGTATCACCGTTCATGTACAAAGCCAGTGTAGCGACTTTACCAATAGAAGTAAAATAAGCGGAGCTAAGAACATTCAGGTCGACTAAAGGCGTTTGTTCCTCTTGAGCCAGCGCCAAAATAGCACTTCTATACCATCTATTTTCTGCGTTGTGTACATTGTTAGCATTAAAGTCAGTGGCTCGTCCTTGCGGAGTTGACAGGATTACCGTCGCCCCCTTAGCCTTCGCCTGCCGGATCATATCCCGCATCCAGTCCTTAAACTCTGCTTCGCTTTCGTTATGCTTTGGATTGGTGTCATTAATGCCCAATTGGAGAATAAAATAATCCCCCGGCTTAATATATTGGACGATGGCCTCCAACTGACCGTCCTGATGGAAGCCTCTAGCAATTTGGCCTCCTGACGCCATATTGCGAATTTGAAAAGTATTCGTGTTCACAAACTCTGGCAGCAGTTGACCCCATCCCGCCTGCACGCTGCTATCCAGCGGATAATAGTTACATACCGTAGAATCCCCACCGATATAAATTGTTCGATTCGTAACCGGATTGCTAGATAATTGCCTGATTTCCATTGCACTGAGTGTGAAGACCGCCCCCTCTTTGCCTTCAGTAACCAGCAGATTTAGTTGTCCGTCTGTTACTGGAATTTGAAAGCGATCCTTGGCCCCATTCCCTGTCATATTTATGACCTGATACACCCCTTCAGCTGCAATACTCGAACGAGAGGTATCTCCTAAAGTAACCGACACCTCATACAAACCAGGAGGAAGATCAACATCAAAAGTATTCTCGCTTTTCGTACCTGTAACCAGGAAACGTACCGCATCACTTGCCACTCCAGTCCCCGAAGCACTGACATTACGCATATTCTCAGGGGTACGAAAGCCATAGCCACGTGCTAAGTCATAAGACAGCGAAGCGCTCACTCCGGTATAACCCGTTTCGACCGTACCTCCGCCAAAATCAAACTTGTACTCGCCAGCGGATGCCTGGGCCGGGAGAGCTATGCCCACACCTGTTGCACCACATAAAAAAGCTGCTAAAAGCATATGAGTCAATCCTTTTTTCCACACCATTCTTCATTCCTCCTCCAGATTTTTAATTGTACGAAGCAATGGATATTTACTGTAAGCGCATACATAAAATTCTACCCATTGTTGCAGGGTTATGCCTGTGTAATTCTTATGCAAAAGAAAAGTAGTTTAATCGTTAAGCTTGAAACTTGTCTTGTACACAAAAAAGCTTCGCAGTTACATCTGCGAAGCCTCATGAAGCGATATTTCGTCATATCAAAATTACTACATTAATCCGCAACCAAAATTCCGTCAAAGCTCTCTGGACCTACACGTATTGTACCCAGCAGGTTAGCTGAAACAAAAGCAGTGTACACCAATTGTTCCGTAATCGGCGGGTTAAAGTCATCGGCTGAGAATGCAATAACCTGTGGAGCCAACAAACTCAAACTAAAAGTTGACGTGGCCGAATAAACAACAGGGTCAGTAACCAGGGTACCTCTTACAATAGTGATCGTTATTCCGACTAAAGCAAGCGGAAGTTGAAGCGATATAGTTCCTTTAAGCAAAACCCGTGGCGTACCTGTAGCTCCCAGTGTGTTTAACCCGATCTGCCCGAACAATTGAGGCGTATTTATAAGAGTGATCGGAATGGCAATAGAGTTGGCTGTCGAAGCATTTTGGGATGTTCTCCCATCAATAAATGTTCCCATGGTTTCTCCTCCTCTCTCTATCAGATACTCATAGACTATGAAAAAGTTTGTTTTGTGCTTGGACTGAATAACTTGTAAAACACACAACTTCTGATGAATAGGCTAATGTGCAGCCCCTTCTCTAGCCCTGTGAATACACTAAACCAACACTGAGAAAGGAGGGATGTCATGTCTAATAAGTTTAGAGCCACCTTAAGGGGGGCTAATGAAGTGCCTCCTGTCAGAACAAATGCGACAGGAACAGCCGAATTTCGTTACCGTCCAACGAGCCAACAATTAAGCTTTGAACTGACTGTACGCAATATCTCACGGGTAACCGAAGCGCATATTCATCTGGGACGAAGAGGTGAAAATGGCCCTGTTGTTGCTACACTGTTTGGTCCTTCGAAGTTTGGAATAACCGTTAGAAGAGGCGTCGTTAGCGGCGTGCTCCGTGCATGTGATCTTACCGGTCCACTCAGAGGCAGAACCATTTATGATTTGGTGTGCCAAATTAGAGAGGGTAATGCCTACGTCAATGTCCACACGATCCGTCATCCGAATGGTGCTATTCGTGGACAAATTAGACGCGCACCTATCAAACGTTGCAAATAACGAATAATCATGAGTATAAAAAAGAACTTCCATACCACTCATTTTGAGGCTATGGAAGTTCTTTTCTTAATTCAGGATTTTTGCAAAATCCTCAATTCTTAACAAAAGTTAAGAAGTTCATAAGCGTTTCTTAAGCCGTTCCCTTTAGGGTTGTTAAGAACTTTATCTTTTAATAGAAAGAGTTCAACAAGATACAGTTCACTCCTGAAAGGAAATGAAGCTTATGAAGCCTACGACCAAAGAAAAAATTCCCGAATTGCAGTTGGTCAGAGCCATGGCGATTTTAGCCGTCTTGATGGTACATGCCACTTCTTATGCAACGGTTCAGCTTACAAATTCCAGCCTATATGTTGTATACAATGCGCTCAATGTGTTGATGAAGTATGGAACCCCCGTATTTATCGCGCTTAGCAGCATGGTACTGTTCTACAACTACAAGGATCGTCCAATGGGACGACAGTTCTTAAGTCGCTTTTATAAGCAGAGATTGCTGTATATTCTCTTACCTTACGTCATGTTCTCCCTATTTTATTTCTTCCTGTCTCTTATGGCTAGCAGCTCCGAACCATGGAATATAGCCACACTTGCGAAAAGCTTTGCTCTGAAGCTGGCGACAGGCAAAGCGTATACCCATTTATATTATATTTTTATCATGATACAATTCTATCTTGCATTTCCATTCGTACTGTGGCTGTTCCAGCGATATCGGCAACTTCCACAATGGTCTATTGTCCTTGGGCTGTTGCTACAGTGGTCATTTGTAATTGGCAATAAATTTCTATTTCAGGTGCAAAATAAGGGCAGTTGGGCACTGTCTTATGTAGCCTGTTACATGCTGGGTGCTGCTCTAGGTTATTACTACCCACAGCTGAAAACGTGGTTTCTGATGCGTAAGGGGCAACGAAGTGTTGCCGGAGTGCTGACATGGATCACAATTTGGGCTTTATGGCTGATTTCAGCCACCATGCATGTCTATATGTGGTGCGAAAATAGAATGTACGGAATCTCGTATAATTCGCTAGTTTTCGAACTTATGTATAATATGTACAGCCTGTCTAGCACGCTGGTAATACTACAGATTTCCTTTTTAATGTATAGACGACAACATTCCTTTGTCACTCGCAAGCTGGAACGTCTGGGCACACTGTCTTTTGGTGTGTATCTGATTCATCCGTTTTTCCTGCTTCTGTATCGGCAGTTATCACCACATATCGGTTCTCCGCAGCTTATTCATGTGTGGTACGCTGGAGGTTTTTTCTTTGCACTTCTTTGCTCTTGGCTCGTCGTGTCTACCATCTCCCGTTTCCTACCATTTGCTTGGATCCTGTTCGGTCAACTACCGGGAATAGAAAAAAGACAATTCAAGCAAGAAAACCGTATTTCTTCAACTGAAACAGCACTATCCAAAGGCTGACGTCCCCAAGCAAGCGAACTGAGAAGAGTGTCCATAGCCTCCATCTTTAAAAAAGTATATAATACGCCATATTGTATACTGCTGGAAAGAACAGAAAGGGTGCACGGGCCATGCATAACGGAACCATTTTATTAGTAGACGATGAGCCTGAAATTATTAAGCTGATGCAAATTTATTTGGAAAATGAAGGATATCGACTGCTTATGGCACGAGACGGACTGGAAGCTCTGGAGCAAATCAGTCGGGAATCGATAGATGTGATGGTGCTTGATGTGATGATGCCCAATATGGACGGGGTTGAAGCTTGCATGAAGATCAGGGAAACCGAGCATTTTCCGATTATTATGTTGTCTGCGAAGGGACAAGATATGGACAAAATCACAGGACTCAGCGTTGGGGCCGATGATTACGTCACTAAGCCGTTCAGCCCGTTGGAACTGGTGGCACGCATTAAATCCCAGCTGCGTAGAGTACGGAAATATACCCATTCCTCCCCTGTATCGGAGCATGAAATGATACTGGATGAACTCTCCATTAATTCTGCTACGCATGAGGTCACTCTCGCCGGAGAATCCATTAAGCTGACCCCACGAGAATTTGCCATTGTCGAGCTGTTGGCCCGTAATCGTGGTCAAGTGCTGAGCATGGAGCAGATCTATGAAAAAGTGTGGAAGGAGCAATATCTGGAATCCAACAACACGCTGATGGTTCATGTGCGTAAAATTCGCGAGAAAATTGAGGCTGATCCGAGAAAACCCAAATATCTAAAAACGGTGTGGGGCATCGGCTACAAAATGGAAAAATTCGATTAATGGAGGATTCACGTCTTGAAGGCAAAACGATATGATACGTTGGGATGGAAGCTGGCAGCCCTTAGCCTTGCCGCTTTCGCTCTAACCGGACTGATTTTGATGGTGTCTTATTATGGAGCATCTTTGCTACTATGGCTGAATCCTTCCCGTTCATTTTTTGGCACCCGTCTGGTTCGCTGGACCGTAAATCACATTGGGTCCCCACTGATCATGCTGGTAGGCGGGCTACCTACATATATTTATTTCTTTTTCCTTTTTACCAAAAATACGATTGGTTACCTTCGCGAAATTACGACGGGGATGCAAGAGTTTGCTGACGGAGACCTGTCCTATACGATTCCTGTTTCTTCAGCGGACGAGCTGGGTACCTTGGCGAAAAATATGAACACCATGGCGGACAAGCTCCGTCTCTTGCTGGAAGAAGAACGGGCTTCTGCCAAGGCCAAAAACGACCTGATCACTGGCGTATCCCATGATCTTCGTACCCCGCTAACATCCGTGATCGGTTTTTTGGAATATATTGAAACCGACCGCTATCGGGATGAAATTGAGCTGCGCTATTATGTGAACATTGCTTATGAAAAGTCATTGACGCTTAAGAAGCTGATCGACGAGCTGTTTGAATACACGCGTGTGAGCGGTGGCAGCCTGCCACTGGAGCTGGAGCCTGTAGATCTCGGCAAATTGCTCACTCAGCTTGCTGAGGAATTTGTACCCTCTCTGGAACAGGCAGACATGTCCTACCGTGTCCGAATCGTCGAGCCTGTTCGGATTCTAGCCGATACCGACGAGATGGTACGCCTGTATGAAAATTTGTTTTCCAACGCTATTCGATACGGAAAAGACGGCAAACGCCTTG
Organism: Paenibacillus sp. EKM206P; assembly: GCF_011066155.1. Classification (NCBI taxonomy): domain Bacteria; kingdom Bacillati; phylum Bacillota; class Bacilli; order Caryophanales; family Paenibacillaceae; genus Paenibacillus; species Paenibacillus sp. EKM206P. The sequence continues at coordinate 14,941 of NZ_JAAMNQ010000021.1, forward strand.
ATATCACCATAGGACGCGAAGACGACGAGGCGGTGGTAATCTGCACCAACTACGGCACCCCAATTCCTGCGGAAGATGTCCCGTACTTGTTTGAACGGTTTTACCGGGTGGACAAATCACGTTCCAAGGAAACTGGAGGCACCGGGCTGGGCCTTGCGATTACAAAAAGTATTACCGAGCTGCACAATGGCCGCATTTCGGTTAGGAGTAATCGCAGACAAACAGATTTTGAAACCCGTTTTCCCCTCTATCATGCTCGTTAGGCGGTCTACACGCTAGCCCACTAACAACGTATAGACGATACCTGGCCCGTGTACACCGATCGTCAAATCATTTTCAATATCCGACGAGCGGCTTGGTCCAGTAATAAAATGAATGCCTGCAGGCAGTTGCTCACGCCCGACTTCGTCAAAGCGGCTTAGAATCTCGCCCAGTCGTGTTCGTAAGCGCTCTACTGGCAGAAGAATGATCAGTGCGGTTGGCAAAAGGCTGACCGCACGGCCTTTCTCCGGCGAGGATAGCACCGCTACCGAGCCGGTGTAAGCAGCCGCTTCGTCGGCGATGACGATGCCGATATCCGCCTCAGCGGCGCGGGCCTTCCAATCCTCGACTGGATCGGTGTTCCACACCGATAAACGGACTTGCGGCAGTGCCGATTCCAGCTGGAGCGCATCCAGGTCCGGCTCATTCTGCCGGACGATATAGGCCGCTCCCAGCTCTCGCGCTTTGCACGCGATCCAGTCTGCGGTCTGCTCCAAATTCGGCAGACGCACGACATGCCCGCCAACACTTGTAAAGTTAGCAGTGAACTCCTCGATGCGCCGCTCCGCGCTCCAATCGAATTCGTACCAAAATGCAGGTGCCCCGCGAAACGGCTGAACTGGCGGCTCCGTCTGTCGTGGACGCTTGAGCCGCGTCGCGATGCCGTCCATAAAGCGTACCTGCTTGGCACGGGATTCTTCTTCCATTTGATGAAGCCACGCTTCATGGGCCGCTTTTGCTTGCGCAGAAGGATTACTATGCTCACTCATGCTGCGTCCCTCCTTTACTTCTATCTGCCAAAATCTTCTCCATTCGGCTGAGAACATCCGGCTGCATCACGTTGCGTTCCTGCTCCAGCTTATGCTCCAGCGTGTTCCATTGCTGACGGAAGGATTTTTTCGCCAGAGAGGGAGCCACACGGTACGTATTCCAGCCTTTTAACGGGCCCAGCTTCAAGGTAATTTCACCTTTACGGACGATCGCTTTCTGGGCGATCTGCCCTAGCCGAATCGCCACTGCGAATCGCTTCGAGTTGGAAACTACGGTCGCAAAACCTTTCATCCCTGCCGTTTCCAGCTTATCTCCTTGTCCCGCCTCCACCTTGCGTCTGCGCAAATATACCAGCATATCATGCAGCGGTATTTTGACCGGACAGGCTTCATAGCACGCACCACACAGACTGGACGCACTCGCAATATCGTTCCACTCTTCAATGTTGCTATGAAGGGCAGGCGTAAGCACCGCACCGATAGGGCCACTATATGTCCCGCCATACGCGTGCCCGCCAATGTGTCGGTACACCGGACAGGCATTCAGGCAAGCACCACAGCGAATGCAATTCAGCAACTCTTGAAACTCGGGATTGCCCAGCTGTAGTGAACGTCCGTTATCTACGATGATGATGTGCATTTCGTCAGGCCCATCGGCATCTTGGCTGCGCCGAGGGCCTGAAATACCAGACATATACATGGTCAGCTTCTGCCCCGTAGCGGATCGTGGCAATAATGTAGCCATCACCTCCAAATCCGTCCAGGATGGAATAATCCGCTCCATGCCCATCAGCGTAATTTGGGTTTTGGGCAGAGTGGATACCATCCGTGCGTTCCCTTCATTTTCAAACAGGACCATGGAGCCTGTCTCGGCGATGGCGAAATTACAGCCCGTCATGCCAATATCCGCTTCTAGAAACTTCTCACGCAGCTTTTTGCGGACAAAGCCCGCCAAAATCGTCGTATCCGCGGACAGTTTCTCACCTGCTTCTTGGGATAACAGTTCGGCAATCTGAAAGCGGTTTTTGTGAATCGCCGGAATGACGATATGAGACGGGGGCTCTCCTGCCAGTTGAATAATATATTCACCGAGGTCACTTTCAATCGTCTCGATATCCGCACCCTCCAGCGCCTGATTCAAATGTAACTCCTCCGACACCATCGACTTGGATTTGACGACGGAACGGGCTTGGCTATGTGCAGCAATATCCAGGGTAATACGTACGGCATCGGCTGCTGTATCGGCAAAATGGATATGCACCCCGTTGGCACGGGCATTTTCTACAAATAGATTTAAGTAATAGTCCAGATGGGCAATGGTATGCAGACGAATTTGACGGCCCCGTTCACGCCATTCTTCCCAATTTCCGTGTTGCTCTGAAGCCACCTGCTTTCCGTTACGCAAACGCTCTGTAGTGAAACGAACTGCATTCCGCAGAAAATCATTATTTAGGGCCAGCTCTGCACGTTTTTTGACCTTTTGGTTCATGGAATGTGAGTGTACGACGGTCATGCGTGCTTCACCCCTTCGTACAGCAGCTCAGCCAGATGCATGACCCGAACTGGCTCCTCCCGATACCGAAGATTTCCGGCAATGTTCATCAAGCAGGCCATATCTAGTCCGACCAGTACCTCGGCTTCGGTCTCCCTGATATGGTCCACTTTTTCAGTCACCATCGCTCCCGAAATATCTGGCATTTTCACCGCGAAAGTCCCGCCAAAGCCACAGCAGTCCTCAGCAAAGGGAAGTGGTACTAATTGCAGCCCCTTTACACTGCCAAGCATCTTCATCGGTTCCTCCTTCACGCCGAGCAAACGTGTGCCATGGCAAGACGGATGATAGGTTACTGTATGCGGAAAAGACGCGCCCACATCGGTCACGCCAAGCACCTGTACCATAAATTGCGTAAACTCATACGTCTTTTGTTCCAGCCTCCGTGCTGAATCGAGCCATTCGGGCTCATCCTTAAACAACTCCGGGTAATGATGAATCATATATGTACAGGAACCGGAAGGAGATACGACAAAATCGCTGTCGTTAAACGCTTTCAGAATTGTTTTGGCAGCAACCCTCGTTTCATCCCAATAGCCGCTGTTATAGGACGGCTGTCCGCAGCATGTCTGTACCTTCGGAAAATCCAGCTGAACACCATATCTGGAAAGCAAGCATGCCATCGCTTCCCCCACCTTGGGATAAATCGCATCACTCAGGCAAGTAATAAATAAAGATACCTTCATACGGAACACCCCTTACGTCTATGGAATAGCTATTACTTTATAGAGGATACCAGCGGATCGGTTCATTTGAATCTGGAGAAGCGTCAGCGTTTGCCTAAAAGCTTTCCAAAGGAAAGCTCTCTACGTAAGCATAAGCTTGCAGTGGGATTCTCACCTAAACGTGTTTTACATCATCAAAGAATCCCACTGCAACAGCGAGCGTAAGAGCAAATGAAACGCGGAGCGACACTCTCCACCTCGACATTTTTAAATTCACACAACCGTAACTGGAATAGCCTGCTCCGCAAGTTGACTGCGAATCGGATCCGACAACCTCGAATCCGTAATAATCTCGGATACCTGCGACAGGTTCACGACATGCGTAAACGCCTGTTGCCCAAATTTGCTCGCATCGGCCAGTAAAATCACACGGTCTGCAATGCTGACCATTTTCTGCTTCAAACGAGCTTGCAGTTCATTCGATTCACTAATACCGCGATCCAGATGAACCCCCTGGCTGGAGAAAAACAATTTATCCACATAATAGGTTTCCAGGGAACGCTCTGCGAGCGGGCCTACAAATGACAGCGAGCGTTGAAGCAACTGCCCCCCCGTCGAAATGACCTCGATTTTTTCCTTACCCGCCAGCTCTGTAGCTACCCGAATCGAATTCGTTAATATCGTCAAAGGAATATCCGGTAAACTTGAGGCCATATACCAGGCGGTTGTGCTGGCATCCAGCAAAATACGATCATTCGGCTGAATCTGCTTAACCGCTTCTTCGGCAATTCTGCGCTTTTCCTCTGCGTTCATAATTTCCCGTACCGCATAGGGCGTTTCAGGCTGCTCGTTTTTGACACTTACCGCTCCCCCATGCGAACGGCGCAGTCGTCCCGCCTGCTCCAGACGGTCCAGATCACGACGAATCGTTTCCTCCGTTACTTTGCACAACTCACTCAATTCGGACACTCGTATGCTTCCTTTTTCATTCACGAGCTGCACAATCATCTCATATCTTTCTGCGACCAGCATGGCAATCTCACTCCACATCTTTAATGTACAAAAAGTCCCGCTACCCGCCGGAATTGCCCATAGGCATCCTCCCACGCTTCTGATTCGGCAGGCTCATATTCCTCCACGGAAATAGAATTCGCGATGACCCAGCGGGCTTCCCATATATCGGCGAACTTTCCCTGTGTCATCCATTGTACCGCAAGATTGCCGATTGCGCTCGCTTCTGCAGGTCCCGCCCACACTGGTTTTTGAATCGAATTGGCCGTCCATTGGCACAACAAGCGATTTTGAATCCCTCCTCCGACCATATGTAAACCATTAAACCGTTGTCCTGACACCTGTTCTGTAAGCTCCAAAATGTAACGGTACTTTAACGCCAGACTCTCCAAAATACAACGCGTGATTTCTCCCGGCGTCTCGGGCAATGGCTGTCGGGTATTGCGGCAATATTGGCGAATTCGTGTTCTCATATCCCCGGCGTGCAGAAATAGTTCATCGTCCGGATCAATCAAAGAAGTGAATGCTGGAGCCTGTTCTGCCATATGAACCAGTTCAGGGAAGGAATAGGAGTACCCCTGCCGTTCCCACTCCCTACGCGCCTCCTGTAAAATCCATAAGCCCATGATGTTTTTAAGCAGCCTGTAAGTTCGACTGACCCCACCTTCGTTCGTAAAATTAAAACGAAGCGTATCGTCATTGATTACAGGCTGTGCCGTTTCCGTTCCCATCAGGGACCATGTTCCACAGCTCAAGTACGCAAACGAGCGCTCCAGCGCAGGCACGGCAGCCACAGCAGATCCCGTATCGTGCTCTGCTACTGCAATCACAGGAATCGCTCCAATGCCCAAATCGTTCATAACCGACGAGCGGATCGTTCCTGCAACATTTCCTGGCTCCAGCACCTCACCAAACCAGGAATGAGGAATGTTGATTCCAGACAAAAGCTCATCATCCCATTTTTGCTGCAACGGATTATATAATTGCGTGCTGGTCACATTGGAAAACTCATTGTACATTTCACCTGTCAGAAAATACCGTAGCAGATCTGGAATCATCAAGAAATGCTTTGCCTGCTCCAGCAACGGTGAACTCGCATTTCGCATAGCAGCCAGCTGATAAATGGTATTAAACGTCAAAAACTGAATGCCTGTGCGCTGGAAAATAAACTCTTTTCCCAGCCGTTCCTGTACTTCTTCCATTACCCCATGGGTGTGCCAATCCCGATAATGATAAGGGTTGCCCAGCAATTCTCCAGTTTCTCCGATCAGTCCAAAATCGACCGCCCAGGAGTCAATCGCTAGACTGGATGGATTCACTCCCCTATGCTTGGCTTTGATCAATCCTTGCTGAACCTCGTGATACAGACGCAACAGATCCCAGTGCAGATGTTCCCCAACCTTGACCGGATCATTCGAAAAGCGATGGATTTCCTCCACCACTATACGTGAATCCGTCAATTCTCCGAGTAGAACCCTGCCACTGCTTGCCCCCAAATCATAAGCGAGGATACTCACCAGCTTGCACCACCCTTGCCTCTTTGCAAAATCTGCGTGCCATACTCAGACGCTAAGTAAGCTTTCATCGGGTCTGCTGGTAAGCCTTGCTCTTCACGGATCGCTCTGAGCAATGGTGCCACATCAAACTCAAACGCTTGTCGCACAGCATCCTCTGCACCCAGCACATTCTGGCGGCTCGATGCTTCCTCCACTTCTGCATGATTAATTAGGAGCGCTTTCGCATATTGAGTCTGCACATTCAGCACCGAACGAATCATCGCCGGAATTTTTTGCTCAATATTGTGCGACTGATCGATCAAATAAGCAATTTTGTCCACCGTATGCCGAATATCTTTATCCACATCCTGAGCCGCATTTAAAATTTGATAAAAAATCAAGAACAGTTCATACGGATTCGCGGAGCCCACGATCAGATCATCATCCGCATATTTGTAGCTATTAAAATGAAAACCACCTAATCGCTTCTCATCAATTAGAAACGCCACAATATGCTCCACGTTGGCTCCCGGCAGATGATGCCCAGTATCCACCAGCACCTGTGCCTGCGGCCCCAGCTTGGTTGCGTAATTATACGCCATGCCCCAATCGGCAATATCCGTATGATAAAAGGCTGGCTCGAACGCCTTGTATTCAATCAGCATGCGCATGTCAGATGTGAGCGCCTTATACATTTCACTGAGCGCTTCCAGCATCCAATTTTTCCGTTTGCGAATGTCCCCCTGACCGGGATAATTCGTTCCGTCTGCGAACCATAAGCTAAAGTCGTTCGTGCCCGTTTCCTTCGCAATATCTACGCATTCTAGCAAATGGTTGATGGCCTTGCGGCGGATGGCCGGGTCTACATTGGTGACACTGCCGAGCATGTAGTCCTCGTCTTGAAACAGATTAGGATTCACGGCCCCAATCCGCAGACCGAGGCTTTCCGCATGACTGCGAAGCTTGCCGTAATTGTCTACTTTATCCCACGGAATGTGAATGGCAACGGATGGACATAAGCCTGTCACGGCATGAACCTGCGCCGCATCCTCTAACTTTTCGAACGGATCACGCGGCACGCCCGTTTTCTGAAAGACTTTAAATCGTGTACCTGAGTCGCCATATCCCCAGGATGGTGTTTCTATGCTAAGCGCTTTCAGCTTTGCCTTTACTCGCTCCAGGTCAATGCCTCGTTGTTGCTGTTGTTCCTCGAATAAGGCGTACGCTTTGTCACTCATCATGGTTCCTCCTTGGAAAAATGAAGTGAGTTATGGGAGATCGCTTCGCGTGCGGATTGTTCTTCCGATCGCTCCGCTGCTGACCACCCATAAAGTCACTTCTATTTTTAAAGTGTTAGTGTGTGTATAACATGTGGCTTGGATTAGTGAAATAGATTAGTACATTAAATTAGTTCGTTATAATCCTAAGTGTTGAGCCGTTGAAATGAGTCTATCGCTTACCCAGGTTCATTTTAATTCGGCTAGCGTGTAAAGGCAGCGGGGACGCCGCCGTCGATGGTCAGCATACAACCTGTCGTTTTCTCTGCCTTGGATGAGGCGAAAAAGGCAATGCCCTCAGCGATATCCTGCGGGTAAATATTGACCAGCAGCGTCGTCCGTATGCGATAATGCTCCTCCAGCTGGTCGGGCTCAATGCCGTAGGCAGTGGCGCGTTCATTACGCCAGTTGGAGTTCCAGATTGCCGAGCCTTGCAGAATGGCATCCGGCAAAATGGTGTTCACACGGATACCATATTCACCACCTTCTGCGGCAATACAACGGGCTAAGTGCGCTTCCAGCGCCTTGACCGAGCTGTAGGCCGTTACATTTTTACCTGCGTAGACCGAGTTTTTGGAGCCGACGAACACCATGCTGCCGCCAAGTGTCTGCTCCTTCATGAGCTTGAACGCTTCTCGTGCAACCAGAAAATAACCCGTTCCCAGCACATTCACATTTAAATTCCATTCCTTTAACGATGTTTCATCGAACGGACTGGATGTAGCAAGGCCTGCATTGTTGACGATGATATCTACACCGCCATAGGTCAATGCCGTTTCTGCATAGGCAGCCTGAATTTGCTCCTCCTGCGTCACATCCATTTTTACGGCAATGGCACAGTTTTCTCCGTAGCTACTATTGATCTCTGCGGCTACCTTTTGCGCGCCTTCCAGATTCAGGTCTGCCAGTACGACATGTGCGCCTTCATCCACCAAACGACGTGCGGTTGCACTGCCAATTCCGCCTGCACCACCTGTAATGAACGCAATTTTACGGGAAAATTCAACTTCTGCTGGCGCGAGTGACAGCTTATAAAGCTCCAGCGGCCAATATTCCACGTTATATGACTCGTTCTCACTGAGTGAAACAAACTCTCCTAACGTCGTTGCCCCTTGCATGACAGCGATAGCCCGATGGTACAGAGCACCGCTTACCTGCGCATTGCTCCAGCTTTTACCTGTGTTGATCATACCAACACCCGGAACCAAAATTACACGTGGCGCAGCCTCAAACATAACATCTCCCTCATGCCGATTGCGCTCGAAATAAGCTTGATACTGCTCCTTATAGGCTGCTATACCCTCGGCAAGCTTAACTTTCAAGCCCTCTACATCCTCCACATCCGGTGTCCAATCTACATAGAGTGGCTTCATCTTGGTATGGACCAGATGATCCGGGCACGCAGCCCCGACCTGGGATAAAGCAGCAGAATCCCGGCCGTTCACAAACTCCAACACATCTTCCGCGTCATCAAAGGTTAAAATCATCTTTTTCTCATCACTGACCGCTCCCCGAATCGACGGCATAACTTGAGATGCAATGCTACGGCGCTCTTCATAAGTAAGCGCTTTATATTTTGTTCCTCCAAACGCCTGCTTTTCCTCTTGACGAGCTTTAATATAGCTTTCTGCTTCTCGGATGATATCGATCGTTTTGGCATAAGCCGCTTCGGATGTGTCTCCCCACGTAACCAGACCATGTTTTTCCATCAATACCAATTCAGCTTGTGGATGATCGAGTACACCTTGGGCAATCATTTTCGACAGCTTAAATCCAGGACGGATATAAGGCACCCATACAAAACGGTCACCGAAAATTTCCTTAGCGATTTCCTTACCGTTGTGCGCACAGCACAAGCTAATAATCGCGTCCGGGTGCGTATGATCGACATGTCTAAAAGGCAGAAAAGCATGTAATAGCGTCTCAATTGAAGCCCGTGGATGCTTGGCATCTATCATACAGTTCGCCAAATATGCGACCATATCCTCGTCAGACATATCTTCTCTTTCAAATAAAGGACGAATATCCTCCTTACGAAGTCCTGTGAAGTTATGCGTTTTCATTGTTGCGAGATCGGAACCGCTGCCCTTGACGTACATCACTTCTACTTCACGCCCGCGAAAATCTGGTATCGTCGTTTTGGCCGAAGTATTACCGCCTCCCCAATTGCACACACTCCTCTCTGTACCAATCAGGTTAGAACGGTATACGAGCTGTTCCAGCATGCTTTTCTGCTCAGACGCTTGTGAAGAAATCCACAGACTTTGTACCATAGGAAAAAGACCTCCAAGTTTAGTTTTAGTTTTGAAAGGCTTTATTACAGTGGTTATTCTTTGTTTATGGAGACTATAACACCTTTGTTTTAATTTGAAAATAAGTAATACAAAAATAATCAAAAATAAATTTTAATTTTCATCCATCTGTAATCTGTGTACATTAATCAAAAGCCGCGCCGGGATCAGGTTATGAGAACCTTTTCCGGCACGGCCTTTTGGTAGGTAAATCACTTCATTGCCAAGCATATTACTACAAATCGAATACGTCCGTCCAAAGAAAGACTACTCAGGGAATATCAAGTCGTTTTTTAACGACTGCTGGTACCCCTGCAGCCATGGTAAAGCTGGGTATATCATCTTTAACAAAGGCACCTCCACCTATCATAGACCAACAACCAATGTGACATCTCTCCCGTACCGAGACACCGACGCCGATATAGGCCCCCTCATCTATGGTTACGTTACCTGCCAAATTCACACCAGGGGCTATGGTTATATAATCGCCAATAACCGCATCATGACTCACGTTAACACTCCGATTGATAATCACATGCTGTCCGATCTTAATATTGTCCGACAGGACAGCCCCTTCAAAGATCATACTTCCCTCTCCAATGGTGTTTCTTCGAGACAAACGAACACGCGGATGTATTAGCGGGGCTGCGATACGAAATCCCGATTGAATTGTATGATAAGCGAATCGTTTCTTTAATGCTGGGTCACCCACTCCCGCACATATCAGTTCCACCTCATATTTTAACGCTTTAATGTCGGTCAACGTCCCCAGTACAGGAACCCCATTTACGATCTGCCCTTTCGTCTCAGGCCGTTCGTCTAAGAATCCTATCACTCGAACTCCTAACTCTTCACATAACCAGTTAATTTCCCTGGCATGTCCGCCCGATCCCCAAATCACGAGTTTCCTCATCTGGCTGTCTCTCTTCCCAAGCTTCTTAGAACATTTACAATTCTTCGAACGATAATCTCATCCAGTTCCTCCCACAAGGGCAGGCTGACAATATGTTTGGTAATATGCTCGGTAACATGAAGAGTAGACCGGGGATAACTTTGGAACTGCTTCTGCTGATGGCACGCCGGAGAAAAATAGGTTCTGGCTTCTATTGAATTAGAGGCTAATAACTTAACGACCTCTTGATTCGTGTGTGAATCCGGACTAAGAATAGGGATAAATTGATGGACAACCGATCCTTGGGTTTTTTGTACAGACCATCCTCGTTCTAATAAGTCTGCTTGGAGCAGTTCTTGAAGATAATATTCGTAGATCGTCCTTCTATTCTCCCGTACAGTTTTGAAGTGATCGAGAGTAGCTAAAGCGATAGCAGCGGTATACTCGGATATCTTACTGTTAAGACCTTGGGTGACAGACTCCCTGCTGCTGGAGAAACCGAAATTCCCCGCCTGACGAATTCGCTTAATGAGATCCTGGTCCAAACTGTATACCAATCCACCCTCTCCGATACCAAAAGATTTGGTGGCATGAAAGCTGAATACTACGGCCCCTCCAAAGCCTTTACCAAAATGGGTGGCTTCCTCGGGAGATATAGTCCCAAAACTGGCAGCAGCATCAATGACTACCGGAATTCCTTGCTCCTGCAGCTTATTGTATACAGACAAATCAATGGCTGTACCGAAAGTGGCATAAGGAACGATTACCGCAATCTCATCTCCCAGCAGCTTGACTGCCTGCTCTAACTGCTCCCTATTCATTTGCCAATTCTCCGGTTCAATGTCAAGGAAATAGGGTTCTAACCCGCACCACTCAGCAGCAAGTGGGGTGGCAGCAAAAGTAAAACTTGGCATAACTGCATATTTGCCCTGTGGTCGCTTGCTGTGAGCGATAGCCAAAATCAAGCCGATGGTAGCGTTACTAACAGTCACAGCCGAACCGATTCCATTAAACACTTGCGCAATGACCCGCTCTTCAAACAGGTTATTTAAGGGGCCATAATTGGAGTAAATTCGCGTCTCTTCTATTTTCTCAAAATTAGCAATAAATCGTTCCTTTTTTACTAAACTAGGTCGTAAGAAGGGAATTTCAAACATAAGCCAAGCCTCCTTTGCACATGGGATGAGCAAGTTAGGATTCCAATGTTTTTAATATCATTTCAATTCGCTTGATATCTGCAACAAATTGTGGACGGCCTTTTATACGTTCATGATAAGAATGAAGTGCAGTTTTAAACAAATCGTTGGTATCAAGAAATCCATCATCTCTCGAGGCAATCATAATATCTAACCATTCCGTGAACGCATTTTGACCAAGCGTTTGATTATTTTGATTGGGATGTATTCGAAAATAGCTTAGCGCTTCAGGAATATAAACTGCTTTTCCTTTGGATAGTAAGTTCAACCAGGAAGCTAAATCATTAAGAAGAGAATACTGTTTCCCTTTATAAACTCCAAACCGTTCGATAAGATCTGTTTTTTTGAAAAACACTGTTGTAGGTTCACCAATCACATTTAAACAACGAGTTAATGCAACGTTTGCCAACATTCTTCCGTCCATTATCCTTGTTTCTTCGTATAACTTTTCCGTTGCATAGAGCGGTGGGAGAATAGCCCCTAATTCATTCATGGTTTGCCGATACGAGGTAACCAGTGTGATCTTTTCAAAATTTTCAAAAAAATAGAGCATCCTTGCTATTTTTTCTTTATGAAACATATCGTCATCCATCAAGTAATTGATATATTCACCTGATGCCAAATCAAAACATTTATGCCAATTTCCAAGAAAAAGATTTTTATCATTTTTATAATATTTAACTTGGGGAAAAGAATCTAAATAAGAATCAATCATTTCTTGTACTTCATTCGTTGTACTGTCATCACAGATAATAATTTCGATGTTCGGGTAAGTTTGTTCCAATACACTGTCGATGGCGATTTTTAGTGTATGCGGCCGGTTATATGCAGGTATAACTACACTTACTAATGGGCATTCCACACTTACTCCACCTTTCTTTAATGCTTCGGTGTTTACGACGGAGGTTTCAAACGGTTTATTCGCTATGTTCATATGGGCTGGTATTTTTCTCACATCCCCGAACACATACACATACATATATACTACTGGGAAATAAAATGATGCCAGGAAAATGGTTGTTTCAATAAAAACAATAGCTTACGTCTGAACGGCACCTCCCTCTCGTTGATGTTCGAAACTGGTAAAGGGGAATGATCATGTCATTGAATTTCACTCCGCTACTGACAACTCATTTATTTGTATCGAAGAAGGTTTTAAAGGATCATGTAAAAGAATTGATAGATAGATTGGAAGAAAATAACATTACAATAAACTTGTATGAGGCTGATCAGCCACTTATAGACAATAGCCTCCAAAAACCTCGGGTTTACGTCTCGATCGGAGAAGAGTGGGGAGAATTTTCAGCACTAAAAGCATTGCCTGGTCACGAAAAAAAACGCTGGTTACACTTCCAATCACCTGACGAAATTCAACCTATGCATTTATTTTTCTGCTGGCTTAAGGCAACAGATCCTCTTCCGGAGAATAGAACGATTCCTCCTACACATTTTTCTTCAAACACACCTTTAATATCCGTCTTTACTGCCAGCTACAGATCAAAGGAAAAAATTCAACGACCTTATCAATCTTTATTGAAGCAGACCTACAAGAACTGGGAATGGGTAATCGTGGATGATTCCGGTGATGAAGATGAAACGTACAAGGAGTATTTACTCCCTTTAGAGGATCACCGTGTGCGGAGATATCGCCAGGATTCCCGCAATGGTTATATAGGGGCTATCAAAAGGTTTGCAGCAGGTCTATGTACAGGGGAAATTTTGGTAGAAGTCGATCATGATGATGAGCTAACTCCTGACTGCCTGGAGAAAATCGTCAAAGCATTTCAACAAAACCCTGACTGTGGCTTTGTTTATGGGGATTGTGCTGAAGTGTATGCAGGGAGCAATCATGCACATTGGTATGGCTGGGATTGTGGCTTTGGCTACAGTGTTCATTATCGAGTCTGGCTGCATGAAATGAACAGATGGCAAAATGTACAAAAACATACGACCATTAATGGCAAAACCATTCGACATTTGGTCGGTTTACCCAATCATCCCCGTGCGTGGACAAGGGACTGTTATCATCTGATCGGGGGACATCGCAATGAACTACTGGTTGCAGATGATTACGATATGCTGGTCCGGACGTTTCTTTGCACTAAATTTGCAAACATCCCCGATTTGATATATATCCAATATCGTAACGAACATGGGAATAACACTACATTCCTAAGAAATAAGCAGATTCAGGTTCTTGTAGGGGAACTAAATAGATGCTATTTTCAAAGGATACAAATGAGACTGAAAGAACTCGATTTACCACAGCAATTGCCTTATCGTCGTATATGGGAGACTTCTACGGATGATCCTGCCCGGAAATCTGCTCACGTTATTCAAGAAGATACTTCTAAATTCTCGATATTGTTCCCTATCCCCCATTCCTGTCCTGAAATAGAGCACACCCAATTAATTAAAACGCTCCAAAAGGGCATTGAAAACAACTTTAGGGAGATCGAAATTGTGGTTGTAGGTCGAATTCCATCAGAAATCGAAACCTATGCCTCCAAAGCTCCCAGGGGAGCCATACGATGGTGGCCTATGGAGCCAAATGATTCATTAGAAACTTGTATTCAATATGGAAAATTTATTGCGTCCTGCAAAGAGAAAGTGGTTGTGTTGCCGTAAATTACAACAAGGCTGATTAGAATATTAGCCAACAATTATTTTCCAATACCTTTGTCGAAGTCTCTCTGAATCATTTCCATGAGACTTCGACAAAGGTTTTTTTTGTTACAGCAGGACTGCAAACATGAACTTAAGACAAAAAAAGAACCCAAAAGTTATAAATAACTTTTGAGTCCTCTAAATATACCTTGACCTTAAGCTGGTCCTTGGTCACCTTGCGGTCCTTGAACACCCTGAGGGCCTTGGTCGCCTTGCAGTCCTTGAACACCCTGAGGGCCTTGATCGCCTTGGACTCCTTGAGGTCCTTGGTCGCCTTGGACGCCTTGAACTCCCTGAGGGCCTTGATCGCCTTGGACTCCTTGAGGTCCTTGGTCTCCTTGTACGCCTTGAACTCCCTGAGGGCCTTGATCGCCTTGGACTCCTTGAGGTCCCTGATCGCCTTGGACTCCTTGAGGGCCTTGGTCTCCTTGTACGCCCTGAACACCCTGAGGTCCTTGGTCTCCTTGAACTCCTTGAGGTCCTTGGTCACCTTGGACTCCTTGAGGTCCTTGATCACCTTGAACTCCCTGTGGTCCTTGGTCACCTTGAACTCCCTGAGGTCCTTGGTCGCCTTGCACGCCTTGAACTCCTTGAGGTCCTTGGTCGCCTTGTACGCCCTGAACACCCTGAGGTCCTTGATCGCCTTGGACTCCTTGAGGTCCTTGAACTCCTTGAGGTCCTTGGTCGCCTTGGTCGCCTTGAACTCCTTGAGGTCCTTGGTCACCTTGTACGCCCTGAACACCCTGAGGTCCTTGGTCACCTTGTACGCCCTGAGGTCCTTGGTCGCCTTGAACTCCTTGAACACCCTGTGGTCCTTGGTCGCCTTGAACACCTTGAACTCCTTGAGGTCCTTG
>NZ_JAAMNQ010000022.1:0-28438 GCF_011066155.1 Paenibacillus sp. EKM206P
CGGTCAGAGGGATGTCAAGACCTGGTAAGGTTCTTCGCGTTGCTTCGAATTAAACCACATACTCCACTGCTTGTGCGGGTCCCCGTCAATTCCTTTGAGTTTCAGTCTTGCGACCGTACTCCCCAGGCGGAATGCTTAATGTGTTAACTTCGGCACCAAGGGTATCGAAACCCCTAACACCTAGCATTCATCGTTTACGGCGTGGACTACCAGGGTATCTAATCCTGTTTGCTCCCCACGCTTTCGCGCCTCAGCGTCAGTTACAGCCCAGAGAGTCGCCTTCGCCACTGGTGTTCCTCCACATCTCTACGCATTTCACCGCTACACGTGGAATTCCACTCTCCTCTTCTGCACTCAAGCTCCCCAGTTTCCAGTGCGACCCGAAGTTGAGCCTCGGGATTAAACACCAGACTTAAAGAGCCGCCTGCGCGCGCTTTACGCCCAATAATTCCGGACAACGCTTGCCCCCTACGTATTACCGCGGCTGCTGGCACGTAGTTAGCCGGGGCTTTCTTCTCAGGTACCGTCACTCTTGTAGCAGTTACTCTACAAGACGTTCTTCCCTGGCAACAGAGCTTTACGATCCGAAAACCTTCATCACTCACGCGGCGTTGCTCCGTCAGGCTTTCGCCCATTGCGGAAGATTCCCTACTGCTGCCTCCCGTAGGAGTCTGGGCCGTGTCTCAGTCCCAGTGTGGCCGATCACCCTCTCAGGTCGGCTACGCATCGTCGCCTTGGTAGGCCTTTACCCCACCAACTAGCTAATGCGCCGCAGGCCCATCCACAAGTGACAGATTGCTCCGTCTTTCCTCCTTCGCCCATGCAGGAAAAGGATGTATCGGGTATTAGCTACCGTTTCCGGTAGTTATCCCTGTCTTGTGGGCAGGTTGCCTACGTGTTACTCACCCGTCCGCCGCTAGGTTATTTAGAAGCAAGCTTCTAAATAACCCCGCTCGACTTGCATGTATTAGGCACGCCGCCAGCGTTCGTCCTGAGCCAGGATCAAACTCTCCATTAAAGACCAACCGAAGCTGGTTTATAGAAAGAGCGATAAGCTCATTTTGAAACTGACGAGATAAAAAATATCTCTTGTTTGCATCCATTTTATACAGCCTGGATGGCATGTACCAAAATTTCAGCGTTGGATTTTGCAAGCAAAATCCGCACTCACTCGTTGTTCAGTTTTCAAAGATCAATTTTCTCATTCGGCTTTTCTTGGGCCGGACAATTAATATATCATACTTTGGTGATTCATACTACTGGTAAATAATAACTCATAGACGATCTTTTGAATTTTTGAACCATTACATCACAGCCTATCTTACGGCCGGATGAATAATATATCATTTAGGTTTGCTGAATACTACATGTTAATTATACCGATTTATTCGTTCTTTTAGCTCCAGCCCATCCCACGTCTCGTCCATGATTTGAAGAATAAATCCCTGGGTATCAAACGAGCTATAAGCTGTTTATACTTCTTTCACCGAAAGAGCGAAGAAAATTCGCTGTGTATATTTTTTTAAAAGACTCAGCCATCTTGTATCTCCTTTGGTGTCCAAATGTAACGATAGTTTTACCTTTGTCTATGATAAAGCCTTATCATGGCGAGGCCAGACATACTAAAATGCCAGGTTCTATGATGAGAACCTGGCATTGGCATGCATGGCTTATGAATTGTGGGAAGGGGCAACTCCTCCAATCTCTCCAGAAGGAATCTGATACTGGCGGATATCCTTAACCAGAAACATAATCAATCCGCATAGTACAGTAATCAGTCCACTGAAAAAAAGAACCTCACTCAGAGAAAAACGTAAAGCTAGCGCCCCTCCAATCAAGGCCCCTAATGGCAGAGCCGCATTCGACAAGGTGTTTAAAAAGGCTGTAACACGTCCCAGTAACGACAGCGGTGTAATAATTTGAATCAAAGACGTTTGCAGCACATTGATGATGCCAGTAAAAATTCCTAATAACAGAGCTGCCAGCAGCTTCATCCACATCTCGGGCACAAGGGAAAAGACATAGATTGCCAATCCCATGGCTACCCAGGAAACCGCGATGGTAATGCCGTTCTTTTTCAATACACTGACCAGAAAGGAACCGATGAAAATACCGATAAAGTAGGCTACATACAGCAAGCTGTAATAGATCGGCGAGCCATAGGATACTGCGATAGAAGGCATGGCTATGACCAAGATCGCCATCGAAAAGTTTGTCAGCGCAAAGAACGGAAGCATAATTCTCAGGAAGGTGTGCCGTTTTACAAAAAGATACCCTTCTTTCAATTCGTTCAAATAGTACACGAGCTTTAGCGAACTCCTTCCGTTCGTGTCTTCCACCGGAGGAGCATCAATTTGCTTGTTGAGCCTGACATATACAAAGCCTGCCAGAAACAGCATCGCGCCGGCTAGAAAAAACGTGTTTTTCATCCCCATTGCGATGATGAGCGAGGCTCCAGCCAGATATCCGACAATATTAATAACCTGATCCGTCGACAAAATCATGGAATTCGCCCGGACAATCAAATCCGGCGAGCCTATCAATTGCGGCAGCATTTTACTATTGGCCGGATAAAACAGTGTGGAGAAGCAGGATGCAATGAAGACAATAACAAGGATAGCGACCAGATTGACCATCCCGTCCTGAATGAGAAATGGGACGACCAAAATTAGCACAGCCTGCGTAAACAAGGCGATACTGGCTAACAAAGGCGGTGAATAACGGTCCACCACAGGACCCACGAGAAAGCTGAAAATCGACGCCGCAGATACGGCCGTATACGTGAAGCTGGTCATCGCCACCGACTGTGTCGATTGCTGAACAAAATACAGCAGGACGATAGAATAAATGCTGTCTGCGATATTGGCAGAAGTACGAGATGCAAAAAATCGGATAAAACGGCTATCCTTAAACAATGGGTTCACATCTTCATCTCCTTACTGCAAAATGGTCAAAGCATTCAAGAGCCTGTCACTAGCAGTCTGGAAGATTTGATGAATATACTGGTCGTTCTCATGATATGGAATGGTAAGTGAGATTTTCAGAATATCCCCTACATGCTCTGACTCAAAAAAAATAACCTTGTTGACATTGGCCTGTGTGCCTTCGGTATGCAGATTGTCGAGCAATTCTGCATCCTCTCGTCCCTCACCCAAATAGTTGAATACGATAGGCAGCTGTTCAAGTCCTTTTTTCAAAATGCTGCTGGATACCGGGTAAGCTTTCTCCATTTCAGCATTGAAGATCAGATTGAAAAAGTTCAAATGATAGCGTGAAGCAAAGTCCAGGTGGGTATGGATACTCTTTTCATAGGATTCAGAGTCATCTTCCTGCAGCACAACGGGTATATGATCAATACACTCGCCTACGGTTCCAAAATAGTTCCGGTCGCCATATTGTCTTCCATAATTAGTAATCCAAAGCGGAACATCAGAGAGTTGGAAATAGCTGCTGAAAAAACGTACAGCCATTTGAAGCGAAATATCCCACATATTCGCAGCGCCGTGCTGCTCTGAAATGTCGCTTAAATTCAGCTCCCAACGATATCTGGTAGTGTCCGCATAGTTGCGTTCTTCGGTCAGCACATGGATACGATCATTATTCTCACCAAACGTTTGGAGTTTGAATTGCTCGCTGATTTCCTGATCCCCGATTCCTTGAGGGCCTTGGCGGATATGGTTTACATATTCCCGGTATTGCACCTCTTCTGTCGCATGTGCCGTCTGCTGCGGACGATGATATTCATCAAGGAGTTGTCTGCGCAGGATGTCGCTGCTCGTAGCATCAAAAATGATGTGCGAGCAAGGGAGCAATAGCAGATGTTCCCGCAAATTTAAGCGAATCAGGACGATCCGGTACTGCAGCGACTGTGTAAGTTTATAAGGTTCTAAAAATAACTTAGAAGCAATGGAAGAAAGAAGCCTGCGTTGTGCTTGTACCGGCTGACCGGAGAGATCAACAGTCGGTAAAGAAAAATGCTCTGGAACTGGACGCAACTCCCATTCCCATGCTCCGGATGATTGAACAAGTACGCTTCTTAGCAATTCATGGCGTTCAATAAGCCGCTGAATCGTTACGGTCAAACGCTCGGTGTTCAAGTAGCTATCTAACTGCACAGCCATACCCGAGCCTGTAAAATATTGCAAATGGTAATGCTGAGCTGGTGCAAGCGGATAGCGCCCAATAGCATTCAGACTTAGTATATTGGTATTCCACTCAGTATTTAACTCAGCAATGCTGGCAAGCCATACATCGGCCTGTTGTTTAAGTAAGGTTTCTTGTTCTTCGTTTGTCGGTATAGCTCCGAGAATTCTATCTGGTTCGTCGGTTCCCCAGCGGACGATATAATGCGGGTGCAGGTCTGGATGGATATGAGATTGGATAAATTCTGAGATTGCCTGAACTTGTTCTACGTGAAAAGGCTCCACTTGCAGGAACAAATAGTTTTGATTATCGGTGGAAACAGTCTGAAGAAAGATCTGTACACCAAACGCTTCTGTAATAGCCCGCTCAACCTCCTGAGCTTTCGCAATGAGCGTATCCGCGTTCACTCCGCCCTCTTCAACACGTTGTAAAAGATCAGACAAACTTCTTATTGTCTGATATTGAAGCAATTGATGTATATCCAGCGGAATGTTCGATTCATGTACTTTCGATACCAGTTGAATGGCCTTCAATGAATGACCTCCAAGCTCGAAAAAGCCGTCGTCAATGCCGACCTTTTCAACGCCAAGCACCGCTTGCCACAGGTTCGCCAACTGTTGTTCCACTTCATTTCTTGGAGCAACGTATTCCATATCGGAACCGCTGGTCATTTCTGGCTCAGGCAATGCTTGGCGGTCGATTTTACCGTTCGTTGTCAGGGGAAACGCCGGCAGGAACACATACTGGGCAGGAATCATATAATCCGGCAACTGGCCAATCAAATGGGTCTTCATATCACTCTTGGATAGCGGTACGTCGGTTGAGATATAAGCACAGAGCGTTTTTTGACCATCCTTCGTGCTTTTTACCGCTACGTGCGCCTCCCGAACTGCATCATGTTTCATGAGCTGGGTTTCAATTTCGCCGGGTTCAATACGATATCCGCGGATTTTAACCTGCTGGTCTATCCGTCCGAGATACTCCAGATTGCCGTCCGGTAGCCATCTGCCCAAATCACCTGTCCGATATATTTTTTCGCCCAGAATGAATGGATTAGGGACAAAATTTAGCTGGGTCAGATCATCCCTGTTTAGATAGCCGCGCGCCAGACCATCCCCACCAACACAAATTTCCCCTTGAGCACCAATAGGCAGCAGCCTGCTTGAAGAGTCCAAAATATAAACAGTTGAATTGCCAATTGGGCGACCAATAGGAATGCGGTTATATTCCTTATCAATCGGGAAATAAGTAGAGAATGTTGTGTTTTCTGTGGGGCCATAGACGTTGATAACGTTCAGTCCCGGAGAATGTGCTCTAACCGTATTAATGATCCCAGGTAAAAGCACATCCCCGCCCACCAGCAAGTGCTTTAGAGAAGCAAAGAGATCTGGTTTATGCTGTGTGAGTTGGTTAAACAAGGGCGATGTCAGCCACATCGTTGTAATATGATATCGATCCAGCGCTTCACCAAGCTGAACAGCATCCAAGATTATGGATTCCGGTACAATGTACAAACGCAATCCGTTCAGCAATGCTCCCCAAATTTCAAAGGTACAGGCATCGAACACGAGCGCCCCGGTCAGCAAAATGCGTTCGTTCTCGGCAAATGGTACGTAATTGGTGTTCTTCACCAGCCGTATGACATTCCGATGTTCAATCATGACACCTTTGGGACGTCCAGTTGAGCCAGATGTATACATGACATAGGCCAGATCGTCTGCCGTTGTCGATTCGGAAAAAATGAAGTCGTCGGAGTCGTCGGAGCTGATGTCGGCCAGATCCAGAACTGTACCGGAAAAATCGAAAGTGTGCATCTGTTTTCCCTTGTCGGATAGGGTTAGCAGAATTTCGCTACCGCTATCCTGAAGCATAAACATAATCCGTTCCTGCGGATAAGAAGGCTCCAATGGCAAGTAGGCTCCACCCGCCTTCAAAATACCAAGAATACCGATAATCATTTCTGGTGAACGTTTAGTCAAAATGCCTACGATGGTATCCGGCGCAACACCCAGTTTCTGCAGCTTCGAGGCCAGCTGATTAGCTTTTTTATTTAATTCGCGGTAGGTTAGCTCACGATTTTCAAATACAATAGCTACTGCATCCGGTGTTTTCTCAGCCTGTTCTTCAAATACGTGATGTATGGTGTGGTCCGATGGATACGGTCTCCGTGTATCGTTAAAATCAAATAAGAGCTGCTGTTTTTCCTCCGCTGTCAATAGATCAATCTCCGAAACCCGGATATTTGGGTTTTGAATAACTTGCTCCATCATTTGGATGAGGTGAGCAGCCAATTGTTTGATCGCATTTTTGTTATACGTCAGCGCGTTATAGCTAAATTTGATTTCCAGCTCGCGCCCAGGCATGACGATTACATTCAAATCATAATTCGTCTGTTCAATATCCTCTACTTCACCAACACGGAGTGCTTTGGTTTTTTTTTCTAATCCAGTAAGTTCTTCCGAAACGGGAAAGTTTTCAAAGGCGACAATATGCTGGATCAGGTTTTGTTTTAGTACACTATGGGCTTGAATATCAGCCAAGGAAAAATAGGAATACCGATTGGACTCCATTAAGGAATCCTGTATAGACGTAAGCAAGTCGGAAAACCGCAGTTCAGCGGAGCTTTTAATACGTACGGGTATGGTATTAATGAATAATCCGACCATATTTTCTATACCGGGGATTTCATCAGGTCTGCCCGACACAACAGACCCGAAAATGACGTCCTTACTGTTGTTGTACGTTTGTAGTAATAAGCCCCAAACGGTTTGAAATAAGGTGCTGACGGTGACACGGTTTTGCTTGGCGATTTGTTCCATGCCTTGGGTCAGCTGCTCTCCCCATGTGCATATGAGTTGCTCTACCTGAAATGAAGGATCGACGGATTGAGTATAGCCGGGCACGACAGTTTCATTTTCAAAATCAGCCACATATTGTTTCCAGTATGCTGCTGCTTCCTCTTTATTTTGTCTTTCCAACCACTGAATAAAGCTGCTAAATGGCTGGACAGGCTCTAATTTTAAAGGAGTATCGTCCCGAAGCGATGTGTAAATATCAAAAAAATCTTTGGCTACCACCCTCAGACACCAGCCGTCCATAATAATATGATGAGAGATCCAGATGAGCTTTGAGGTGTCCTCATCCCACTGTACAAGCGCTAACCGGATGAGAACCTCCTTTTCCAGATCAAAACCTCTCTGCCGCTCTTCCTGTAAAATGGCTTGAAGTCGTCTGTGCTTTTCCGCATCCGGTAAACTACGCACATCTTGGGTATGGACAGGAGCAGCTAATCGTTCCCCCAGTACAACCTGAAGCGGACGATCCGCCTCCTTATACATGAATACCGTACGGAAAATATCATATCGGTCAATCAGCTTTTGTAAGCTTCGGCTGATTAGGTTGGTATCCATAGCTTCATGAATGGTAATGATCGTTTGTTCGAAATAAGCCTCTGACTCTTCATCAAGTATGGAATGAAATAGCATTCCCTCCTGCATCGGGGATAGCGGATAGAGATCTTTAATTTTCACTTGGTGGTTTAACAGCTTATTTGACAAGCGATTTGCAATATTTTCAAACTGGTCCAGAGACAATTGCCCATATGTAAAATCCGTCGGGCTTTGTTCTGCTGTATCCTTGGCACAGCAATGGCGAATAAGTTCGATCAGATGATTCTTAAAGCTGGCTGTAAGTCGCTCCACCGTCGATGCTTCATATTCACGTGCGTTGTATTCGAATACAATGCGGAGTCTTTCGTCAGCCACCGCACAATGAATATCAAAGCTGGGCGCTTTTTTAGTCAGAGGGTTGATTTCAGTACCGGCAAACGTGGATAGTGGCGAGGTACGCCATGTCGTACCTTCTCTGGCTTCTCCGTCAAAGATAAAGCTTATCTCAGGTGGCTTGGCAGAAAAAAAGGTTACCCTATTCTGCTGCTCCCTGTCGGTCAAGTAGCGTAAAATGCCATAGCCGAAACCCTTGTTGGGTACGCGTCGCAAATTGTCCTTAACCAGCTTGATTTGATGGGCCAAATCTTCGGGTTTGCTCACATTTACCACCAACGGATACACGTACGTAAACCTGCCAACTGTACGTGATACGTCAATGTCTTTAATCAATTCCGTCCTGCTATGACTTTCCACCTGGACTGCAATTTCAGCATGTCCGCTCCATTCCCGGTAAGCCAGTCCTAGCGCCGTCAGTAAAATATCATTTGTTTCTGTATTGTAAGCATGGTGCGCATGTTTTAGCAGGTTTTCGCTTTCTTCCCGGCTGAGTGTCACTTCGGATTTGCGCACGTCACGGATCAAGCTATCTGGAACCTCATGATCTTTTGGCAGCGGAAGTATTTCACGAGCTTCTACCGTATTCCAATAGCTGATTTCCTGACGCGCCAGCTCGCTTTGTGCATACTTGGACAAACGTGCTGCCCATTCTTTGTAGGAATCGGTCTTGGCGGGTAACTGTAGCTTTTCACCGTTAGCTAACTGTTGGTAGCTTGTTTCCAAGTCTTCCAGCAGGATTCTCCACGACACACTGTCTACGACAAGATGATGAATGACGATTAACAAATGATCGGATTCCTGCAGCCGAATTAAAGCCAAACGTACAAGCGGGCCGTTACGCAAATTAAAACTGCTTTGTAACGCGTCAGTGAGCTGCGCGATTTCTTCCTCAGGCTGGTCAGCATGTGAAAAATCGTAGCTTTCCAATGTAAAGTGTTCACCTTCGGCTGTGCCTCTGTTATAGGCGACAGGTTCTTTTTCACGTTCATCAAAGGTAATGCGCAAGGCATCATGGTGCATGGTCAGCTTGTCCACGGCGCTTCGCAGCCAGGTTTCGTTCCATCTTTCGGGGTTCTGGAGCATGACAGCCTGACTGTAATGATGACGTTCTATACGATGATGCTCAAAAAATTCCCATTGGATCGGTGTCAACTCCACTGTACCTTGTACCGCCCCCTGCGGGATGGTCCGAATTACTTTTTTTATATAAGGAGCAATCAAATCAATCTGCGGATGGCGGAACAAATCCTTCATGTCCATTTTGAGGCCCTTCGCGTTTAATCGGGCTGCGATTTGCAACGCTTTGATAGAATCGCCACCAAGCTCGAAAAAGTTGTTGCGCAGACCAATCGGCTTAACGCCAATGACTTCCTCCCAGATGGAAGCGAGTGTTTGCTCCAGTTCGCTCTGCGGCGCTTCATACTCGACGTCGGTCAACACAAAATCTTCGGGTTCTGGAAGCGCACGTCGATCAATTTTACCGTTATGGGTCAAAGGTAATTGATCCAGCACGATAATATGTGCGGGCACCATATAGCTTGGCAACTGCTTGGCAAGCTCTGTCCGCAAGAAGGATTTGTCGGTTGTACCTGCTACGTAGGCGCACAAATACTTTTGTCCGGTTTTATCCGTTCTATCCGTGACCACCGCTTGGCGTACCTCATCCAATTGGAGTAAGGCCGACTCAATTTCACCAGGTTCGATGCGGTAGCCACGAATTTTCACCTGAAAGTCAATCCGACCGATGAAATCAATGTTGCCATCCGGCAGCCAGCGTGCCAGATCTCCGGTGCGGTACAGACGCTCTCCCTTTACAAAAGGATTCGGTACAAATTTCTCCGCCGTCAGGTCAGGACGGTTCAAATAACCGCGGGCCACAGAAGCGCCGCCCAAACACAACTCCCCGGCTACGCCGACAGGGAGCGGACGAAAAGCCTCATCCACGATATATACTTTATGATTCGGCAGTGCCTTTCCAATCGGGACGATACCTGATGGAGGCAAACGTTCAGCTGTTTCTTCATAAAAGCTGGAATCAATAGCCGCTTCGGTTACACCGTAGGTATTCATGATGCGCATCGTATCGCCGAAGCGATTCAAAAGCGTCCGATAGTTTTCAACGCCAAAGCTGTCCGCGCCTGTAGTAAGCAGCTTCATGGCGCTGACATCTGTACCGTGTTCATATACATAGTCCATAAGCAGCGTCAACAAGGCTGGTGGAACTTCAAACGTCGTAATTTCGTGCTGTTCGAGAACCTGGGCCAAAGCTGGGGGATCGTTGCGGACATCCTGTGGGCAAATGACCATGGTGCCTCCGTTCACGAATGTCTTGGCCAGATCACCGGCAAAGACATCGAACGACATACTGGCAATCTGAAGGAGCTTGACGGGAAACTCTTTTAACTGGTGAGCTTCTCTATAGCCCCACGCCGTATTTACGTAATGGCGATGCTCGATCATCACGCCTTTGGCGTTGCCCGTCGTTCCCGATGTGTAAATGACGTAGGCCAAAGCCTCGGGATCATGAATAGGTGCGTAGATAGGCGCTTGTTGATGGGAATGCTCCGCTTGTGAAGCCTGTTGAAGTAACGCTGGCAAGTCCAGCACTTCCCCCGCAAAATCCACATCGGCTAATAGTTCAGTCAAGGAAGACTGCGTGAGCATAATCGTAGCTCCGCTGTCCTGAAGCATGTAAGCAATTCTTTCTTTCGGGTAGGTCGGATCGACAGGTACGTAGGCAGCTCCCGCCTTCATAATCCCTAACACAGCGATAATCATGTCTGCTGAACGCTCAAGCATCACGGCGACGAGATGCTCACGCTTGCCCCCACGGTTTTGCAGTGCTTGAGCAAGCAGATTAGCCTTCTCATTCAGCTCATGATAGGTAAGTGCGGTGTCTTCGTAGATGACGGCGGTCTGTTCCGGGATACGTTCTGCCTGCGCCTCAAATATTCCATGAAACGTTCCAGCAGGATAGTCGGTAATCGGCCCGCTCCATACATTGGTGAGTTCCATCTCTTCTGTAGCGGTCAGCAGACGAATGTTCCCCAGCAGGAGTTCTGGTGTACGTGCAATTTGGAGGAGAACATGCTCCAAATGCCCAGCTAACCGTGTCATCGCTTCATCGCTGTAAACATAGTTGTTGTAGGACAGCATAAAGCTCAGCGCTTTTCCGTCCTCCACTTCGATGTTGAAGTGGTAAGGTGTTTCTTCGGACAGCTGAGCGTCCTCCACGACGAATCCAAGTCGTTCCTTCAGATCAGGCCGGCCAACCATATCCTGCAGCGGGTAGTTTTCAAATACAACAAAATGGTCCATGAGTTGCTGCTTGAGTGCTGACTGGGACTGTATTTCAGCGAGTGAGAAATAGTCATATGCCCGTGATTGAATCGCGCTGCGCTGCACTTCGCGAAGCAGATCTGAGAATGGCAGATCTGCATCCAATTTGATTCGTACCGGTATGGTGTTAATGAAAAGTCCCAACATCTGTTCAACACCTTCAAGCTCCGGCGGTCGACCGGAAACAACGGTGCCGAAGACGACGTCTTCACTTTGGTTGTATCCTCCAAGCACCACTCCCCATGCAGCCAGAAACAGACTGCTAAGGGTTGTTCCGTTGCGTTCAGCCACCGTCCGTAATTGACGGGTTGTTTCATCCGTGAGTGTTATTTTATGCTCATGCAGCAAGTACCCGGTATCTGGCTGGAGCGGATGGGCTACAGGTAGGGTAGGCAGCACAGCTGGCTGATCATAGTCGTTCAGGATGGACCGCCAGTATTCCTTCGCCGCCTCCTTATCCTGCTTATCCAGCCAGCGGGCATAGCCAGTATAGGGCTGCGGTGTCGGCAGTTGTACGGGCTTCCCTGCTTTCAGTGCTTCATAAGCCGCGAACAGCTCGTCCATAACGATGCCGAGGCACCAGCCGTCCATAATAATATGATGAAAGCTTAAAAGCAGCGTATATGCGTTCGTTTGGGTTTGAAGCACAGCCAGACGAATGAGCAAATCCTTGCTCAGATCGTAACGATGGTTTCGGTCTGCGTCTGCGTAGCTGCGAATGGCCTCTGCTTGCTCTGCCTCGGGAATATTCGTCAGATTCTCATAACGAAGCGTTGGATTTCGTTCCTTAAACACGATGAGCCGCGAACGGGAAGCACTTTTATGATAAATATTCGAACGAAGCGTTTCGTGACGCTGCACCAGAGTCTCGAAGCTCTTTTGCAGAGCCTCCAGGTTCAGTTCACCCCGGATGATCATTCGTACTTGCTCATAGTACGCCTGTGATTCCGGCTCCATCACTGTATGAAAGAGCATCCCCTCCTGCAAAGGCGTTAAATTGGCCACTTTTTCGATTTCAAGCCTTTTACTCATCGGATTTCCCCCTCAATCGAATATTTATAGGCTTTCATAAAAATGCTTCATCTCTTCGAACTCTTCCAAATCCAGATCATCTGCCCCTACGTCTGTTGGTGTCAGTTCCTGACCGGACTGATTAAGGCAATGACGAATGGTATTCAACAGGTGTGTTTCGAAGCGGGAGAAAAGTTGTTTGACCGTGCGCTCTTCATATGCATTCCTGTCATAGGATATACGGATACTTAATTTTCCGTCCTCCAACCGGCTATCCATATAAAGAGCACAAGATGAACCATTAATCACATCCTTGGTACCTGGTCCAATTTCAGCTTGCAGCGGCGATATTGAAAAATAAACCGATTCCGGGTGTGGGGAGTCTATATAACGGAAACCAATTTCCGGATGACGAAAACGTTTAGAATCCGTTGGATTGCTGGCTTCGGTCAGATATCTCAATGCACCGTAGCCCAATCCGTGATTTGGAACCTGCCGAACCGTTTCCTTCACACGCTTGAGCAACAGCGCTATATCATCCGCAGATTTGATGTCCAGTACAACTGGATACACGGACGTAAACTGCCCTACCGTTCTGGAGATATCCAGCGAATTTGTTTCAGCCTGCTCTCGGCCAGGGTTCTCCACGTATAGTGCAATCCGTTCTTGTCCTGACCATTCGGACACTGTTTGCCCCAGTACGGACAGCAGTATTTCCTCCGGCACGGTATTATAGGCATGATTGACCTGTGTCATCAGATGCTGGGTTTCGTCAGTTGATAATTGCAGGTGGAGCTGATGTGTTTGTCTCTCCGATCCAGAATCCGTAATGACTTCATGGTCTTTGGGAAGCGTTCTCCACTCTGACAACTCTATCTTGTTCCAATAGTCCTGCTCCTTGAGCAGCTCTTTACTATTCGCATAATGTTCAAGATGCTCTGCCCACGTTTGGTAAGCGTTCGTTTTGTCCGGTAAAACAATCGTTTCCCCATCCAGAGCTTGTCCGTAGCCTGTTGCCAGATCTTCGAGCAAAATATTCCATGAAATGGCGTCAGCCACTAGTGGGTCTACAGCAAGGAAAAGATGATCTCCGCTATCCAGACGGAAAAGCCCTGCCCGAACTCGTGGTCCTTCAAACAGCCGCAGGCTGCTTTGAATCCGTTGACATTCAGCTTCCATCTGGCTGCGTGCTTCGCTTTCCGTTCCCGTAAGCGACAGTACCTCCAGCGTGATTAGCTGTTCATGCAGTCCTTTGTGAGCTTGCGTAACCGACTCGTCAGCCTGCTGTAATAAGCCAAGGCGCAGAGCATCGTGGTGCTCTACGATTTTCTTCAATGCGGCTCGCAATGGCTGCTCGTCAAAGCCCGACTTTGCCAACAGCAGTACCGACATTGCGGCAGGAAGTGCCTCGGATGCTGGATGCCGTTCAAACCCATCGAGTAGATGTCGTTGTATCGGTGTCAGTGGTACTTCTCCATCTATCGGACCTTGCTCTATCGGACGGGACAATGTTTCTGCATAGCCGCTCAGGATTTCAATGGACGGATGCTCCAGTACGTGTCGGATATCCAGCAAATACCCGTGGAGACGCATGCGTGCGATGACTTGAACTGCTTTAATCGAGTCGCCTCCGAGCAGAAAAAAGTTATCCTGAATGCCCACCTGATCGCGTCCCAAAACATCTTGCCATACGGCGGCCAAAGCTTCTTCCACATCATTTCGCGGCGCTACATAGGCCACATCCGGTCGGAATAGCTTTTCAGGCTCCGGCAATGCTTTTCGGTCGGTTTTTCCGTTCGGTGTCAACGGTATCCGATCCAGAAACACGAAGTAAGACGGAACCGAATAATACGGGAGCAACTTGGCGGCATGTTCATGAATGACCGTTAAGCTTGGTGTTTCTTCTGTATGCAATACAATGTAGGCACACAAGACGGATTCTTGCTCTTTGTTTTGATATACAGTGACGACAGCCTCTTGAATTGCAGAATGGCTCATCAAAGCATTTTCAACCTCACCCAGTTCGATCCGGAATCCACGTACTTTCACCTGATGGTCGATTCGGCCGATAAACTCCAGATTTCCATCTGCTTTCCAGCGAGCGAGGTCACCCGTTCTGTACATTCGTGTCCCTATTGAAAATGGATTATCCACAAATTTCTCTGCCGTCAAATCCTCGCGGTTCCAATAGCCACGGGCCAGCCCTTCCCCTGCAATGCATAGCTCGCCCGGTATACCAATTGGCTGTAATCTGTTCTGCGCATCCATGATATAAATGTGCGTATTCGCAATGGGGCGTCCAATGTCAATCTGATTGGCATGGGTAAGTTCCTGCACTGCCGACCAAACCGTCGTTTCCGTAGGTCCGTACATGTTATAAATACGGGGGCCGTTCAATTTCTGCAATGTCTCCAGCAGCCTAGGTGGAAGCGCTTCTCCCCCAACCATAATTTCCTGTACACCTTGCAGCACACGGGAGCCTTCCTCATGACTCAGCAGCATGTGCAGCCGCGATGGCGTCATTTGCAGCATGTCAATGTGATGTGCAGTAATCAGTTCGCCAAGTGCCTGAGGATCGACCTGATGATGGCGGTCGCCTAGCACGACGGTCATTCCGCCTAGCAGCGGCAGAATCGCTTCCAAAACGAAAATATCGAATGAAATAGTGGTTAGCGATAAAATCGTTTTGTTCGCTGCAAAGTCGATCACTTCACGCATTCCTGTAATAAAATTCAGCACCGAGCGATGCTGGAGCATAACTCCTTTCGGATTTCCGGTTGAGCCAGAAGTATAGATGACGTAAGCCAGATGCTCCGGCTGAGCAGTGGCTTCCAGATTGGTCCTTTCTCCTTGATATACTTCCTCATCTTCGATAAACAGGGTGTTGGCGCTGTAATGGTGTTCTCCTACCAGATCGCGACTGGTCAGGAGCACGGCAGCCTCACTGTCACTCAGCATATACTCAATACGGGCTGACGGATATTCAGGATCGATAGGCACATAAGCGCCACCCGCTTTTAGCACGGCGAGCAGACCGATAATCATTTCCGCCGAACGCTGCACCATCAGGCCGACTAGCTTATCGGGTCCTACGCCATGCGCTTGAAGTATCCGTGCCAGTGAGTTAGCACGTTCGTTCAAGTCCCGGTAGGTCAGACGCTGATTTCCGAACACCAATGCTATATGACCCGGCGTCTGTACGACCTGCTTTTCAAACTGCCCGTGAACTGTCTCATGGTGCGGGAAAGGTACAACGGTATGATTAAATTCGGTTAGCAGTAATTGCTTCTCTTCATCAGATACGATCGTAATATCGGCCAACCGCACCCCGACATCCTGCGTCACCGTTTCCAAAATTCGCACAAAATGCTCTCCCATCCGTCGGATGGTCTCCGGTTTAAACAGCTTTGTGCCATACTCCAAAGTGAAGGACAAACATTCTTTTTCCTCGGTCACATGCAATGAAAAATCCACCTTGGATATACCCGCGTTGAATTCTTCCGGTTTAAAACGAATGCCTCCTGTTTCCAAAACATCTGTGCCGACATTTTGCAAACTGAACATCGTATCGAACACCGGGTTTCGACTTAGGTCGCGCACCAGTTCCAGCCTGTCTACAAGCTCATCAAACGGGTATTCCTGATGCTCCAGTGCCAGCAGCGAGTTTTGCTTAACCTCCTGCAAAAAGGATTGGAACGTTAAAAAAGATCGCGGCTGATTGCGAAGAACCAGCGTATTGACGAACATGCCAATCATCGCTTGCGTATCCACATGCCGTCTTCCGGCAACAGGTGTACCCACGATAATGTCCTCTTGGCCAGTATATTTGCCCAGCAGGATATTATAAGCCGCCAAAAGTATCATAAAGATCGTAGATTCGGTATCTTGGGCCAATTTGTAGAGTGTGTTAGTAAGTTTGGATTCCAAGGTGACGGTCAAGCTGTCACCTTCAAAGCTTTGTGCTTGTGGACGCGAAAAGTCCGTAGGCATATTTAGTACAGGAAGCTCGCCCTTCAAGGTCTGGAGCCAATATGATTCATGCGCTTGCAATGCGTCGTCAGTGATCTGCTGCTTCTGCCAAGCAACAAAGTCTTTGTAATGAAGCTGAATGTTCGCAAGCTGTCTGCCCTGATACCGTTGAATGATTTCATCTAGCAGCACGGCCATGGAGAAACCATCGGACACGATGTGATGCATATCCACTAGCAGATTGAAGCCACCTTCGATAAATTCGTACAGTTCGGCGCGGAATAAAGGAGCTGTTCCCAGATGAAAAGGCTGAACAAACAAGGTCCGAGCCTGTTTTGCTTCTTCCTTGGAAATACGGGTATATGGAATGTCGAATGGAATCGTGTCCCGAACTTTTTGTACCACTTCCCCGTCTTCCAGATCGAAATACGTCCTAAAGGATTCATGACGCAAAATAACTTCCCTAACGGCTTCAATGAAGCGGGGAACCTCCAGATCTCCCTCTATGAAAAGCTGACCGGGTACATGATAGGCCTTTCCACCTCCCAGCTGATCCAGCACGTACATTCTCTTTTGGGAAGAAGATACCGGATAGAAGGCTTGCGATTTCACAGATACAATCGGTTCGTAGGTCTTCTTTGTTCCACCCGCAATATATGTAGCCAGCTCAGCAATCGTTTGCAGCTCAAAAATGTGGCTGAGTGGAATGTGTACACCCAATTCCTTATTGACTCTCGACAGAATGACCGTCGCTTTTAGTGAATCACCACCCAGTTGAAAAAAGTTATCGTCATCGCTGATATCTGTTACATTCAGAACGTCCATCCAAATGTTCACGAGTTGATCTTCTACGCTGTGGTTCTCAGGAGCGGTGTCTGTTTTAGTCAATACACTTGCTTGTCCCGGCTCTGGCAAAGCCTGTAGATCAGGCTGACCATCCGGCAGAAGAGGAATATGATCCATAGGAATCCAAAAACGGGGCTGCGTATAATCTGGAAGAATTTCGATTGCAGCCTTTTTCAGTGCGTCTTCTTCCCATGGCTTCGATGCGTTTGCGACCACATAGACGGTTATATATGAGACTTTTCCAGCTTCGTCCGTTTGCGGTGTAATGACGCAGGACTCCAATCGGAAAGTTTGCAGCAGGTGTTTCTCCAACTGCCCCAAATTAACCCGATGTCCGCGAATGTGGATAGTCCGATTCAAATTGCCAATATGCCGCAGCTTGCCATCGTTTTCTACGTAAGCCCATTCTCGGGTCGTTCCCAACAGGCCTGCTACTGAGGCTTGATACACCTCCCCTGCTGTCCCAACAGGTGCCAAATGCTTGTAGGCATCGAGGACGCAAAGATAGTTTCCCTTGGCGTCGGTATTTGCTGCCCATGCAGTTCGAAGTTGTTCGTTCTCCGACGCACGGAGTAAAGTCAGCGCGGAAACGCGAGCCCCTTCTTCCTCTACAATGGAATACAGCAAATTCAGGAAATATCCTGACCAGGCTTCGATAATGTTTGGCTGAAAAAGATCCGAATTGTAGTCGAAATCAAGACGTAATTGTTGCAGCGCCTCTGTCACGTTCAAAAACAACTCGTATTTGCTGAATGATACCTCATTCTCAATGAGTTCCACTTCCAGTTCATGGAATTGAAAACGCGGAATCGGTCGATCCATATTGAATACAGCGTTAATGACAGGCAAATGCCTCAGCCCCAGCTGAGCGAGTCCGGCAAAGCTGTACTTTTGGAAGCTATCCAGTTCATTCATGCGCTTTTTGACTGTTTGGACATGCTCCGTAAAAGTAGCATCAGGACGCACTTCGCTGATCATCGGAAGCAAGTTGACACAGTTGCCGATCAGAGAGAAGGCGTCCATATGGGATTGTCCAGCGGTGGGAACCCCCACCGTTACTTCCTGCTGCCCTGTCAGCCGATGTAGAAAAATCTGAAAGGCGGATAGCAGCGTTATAAAAAGACTGCTGCCTAGCTTTATACTGGCGGATCTCAATTGTTTAACGAGCGGCGCTTCGAGCATTACGGTATGTCTGCTTCCTCTGGAAGACGGAATCTGTATTCCCCTCACCGGAGATGGCAAATGGAGGACAGGCTGCTGTTTATCTAGCATCGCTGACCAAAAAGCTAGGGCCTCATCTTTCCCGGCTTTCAATTGATCCTGCTGCCAAACAACGTAATTCCGAAAAGGTACTGGATCGGGAAGGTTGTAGGCAGCATGTCGAACAAGCGCAGAATAGATGTGTTCCAGTTCCTGAATGAATACACTGATTGACCAGCCATCTGCGATAAAATGATGAAACGTAAAAACACCCAGATGCTCTTCATCCGATATTTTCAGCAGATGAATTCGGAATAATGGCTCGCCTGGCGTCATGGCAAATGGGGTTTCACTGTCCTTGATCATCCATGCCCGAATATGTTGTTCCTGTTCATCTAGGCGATAACTGGTAAAATCATGAAGCGGGATTTCCGCTTTCATCACAGGAGCGAACACCTGAGTTTCCCCATCGCCGCTCATAAAGATATGTAAGGCTTCATGACGGTTTACAATGGTCTGGACAGCTTGGTTGAACGCCTGCTGCTGAAGTGGACCACGAAACCGCAACAAGGCGGTTTCGTGTAAAGATTGAGAGTCACTTCGATCTGAAACAGAAGCGAACCAAAGCTGCTTTTGCTCTGGAGTTAACGCAATAACTGTTTCTGCTGCTTCAGCCTCTGGAGGTACGGTTACAGGTACAGGTTGCTTTCCCGGCCCCGGGCCGTTTCCATTCGGGGGCGGGTCCGGTAAAAATCCCCCTTTACGCAGCTCGTTCACGCTATCCTTGACCGCTTGTACGATTCGCGCAATATCTTCCTCGGTATGGGCCGTGGACAAGAAGCA
This sequence comes from Paenibacillus sp. EKM206P, assembly GCF_011066155.1. Taxonomy (NCBI): domain Bacteria; kingdom Bacillati; phylum Bacillota; class Bacilli; order Caryophanales; family Paenibacillaceae; genus Paenibacillus; species Paenibacillus sp. EKM206P. The sequence goes on from NZ_JAAMNQ010000022.1 coordinate 19,137, forward strand.
GTTTCGTCCCTCCCAGATATAGATGCCTTTGTCCAGCATGTGATAGAAGAACAGCTCCAGATCGCCTTTGAGCACGAAGCGGAATAGGGAGCCAAAGTGAACGACCTTCATAGGTACGCGTTCGTCAGTGAAATAGCTGTTCAGCTCCGCAGCTAACGCCGAGGTGCGGCTGTTCAAGCGATTTTGCAGTTGCTCGCCATGCTTCTCCAAATGATCCAGCACCGCTAAGGATGCAGCCATTGCCAGCGGATGATGGCAGAAGGTTCCTGCCACAAAGGTTCGCTGCTGCTCATGCTGCGGATAGGAATCATCCCCGAAGCTCCACGTGCCTCCGTCGATCCCGTTCATAAAGGCGGATTTTCCGGCTACGATGCCGATGGGCAGCCCGCCGCCAATGATTTTACCGTAGGTCACGAGGTCGGCTTGTACCCCAAACCACGCTTGGGCTCCTCCGGGCTGAATCCGGAATCCTGTGATGACTTCATCAAAAATGAAGGCAGTACCCGACTGCTCCGTTATCTGGCGAATTTCCTGCAAAAAGGCTTTAGGCTGAAAATCTGGTCGGCGGCTTTGTACCGGCTCCACGATAACCGCGGCCAGTTCATGCGCATGGGTGCGGATATAATCCAGAGAATCGTCTGCCCCATAATGAAGCACGACGACATCGTCCACCATATGCTGCAAGATACCTGGAGCTAGAGGTGTCGAATGCTCCTTGTCATCACCCGCGCTCCCCAGTGCCAGCACCCCGTCGAATGTACCGTGATACGAGCCAGCAAAAATGACGACTTTAGCTCGTCCAGTGGCAGCACGTGCCAAACGGAGCGCGACCATGACGGCTTCCGTGCCGGAATTATACAGGGCAATCCGTTCCACGCCGGTCATCTTGCATATTCGCTCGGCGACCTGTCCGGCCATGTTGGACATGGGGCCAACACACATGCCGTTCTTCAGCTCTTCTTCAATTTCTTCACGAATAAAGGCTGGATTGTGTCCGAACAGATTCACACCAAAGCCCATCGTCAAGTCGACATATTCATTGCCGTCCAGATCCCAAATTTTTGAACCATCGGCGCGTTGGGATACAATTTGATACACCATTTCCTTCAAAACAGGCCGGAAACCAGCCACATTGCGGTTATTGGCGTATACGGAGCGATACTGCTGGGTGTACTGTTTGGTGCTACGCGTACGGGCCGTGTAGCGTTCAATCAGTTCTTGTAGGTGTTGTTCCTGACGGAGCGAAAGCAATTCACGTGCTTTAACATCCAGCTTTTTATAAGGCGTATACGGCTTGGCTTCATTGCCTGTCTGCTTGAAAACAGCCTTTACGGATGGTGCTGGTGCTAATGCAGCCGCGACTTTCTGCTTGGATTCGGTACGGATGATCTGCGCACTTTCACTACTTGCCGATAGCAAAACGCCCGTTTCCGGGTTAAATGGCTCGGAAGCTATTACGGATGCAGATGGCTGATGCCGGAGAACATCGAGCTGCTGTGACATCAGATGTAGCTGTTGCTCCAAAATTCGTTCTACAGCCGCAGGAGCTGTAGCGATTGGAAAGCTTTGAGCCCGTGTTTGTCCAGCCGTGTCTATGGCATAAACGGATGCCGCAGCCGGAACAGCGGATTCATGAGACGGTTGGGTTAGCGGGAAAGCTGCGTGATCAACCTGATTCAGAGTTGTTTCTGGACGATTTTCCACAGATTGAACCGGGGTTTCAGCAGAAGTGAAAATGCTCACCCGTTCGGCTACGTAGCTGGCCAACAGCTCCAGCGTGGTCAACGATTCGAAAAATTCGTTCATTGGAATGTCCAGTCCGAAGGTATCCTTGATACTGTGGCGAACCTGGGACAAATTAATGGAATCCAGCCCAAGCTCCAGAAAATGTGTTTGTGGCTCCAGTTCCTCCAGACTGAGTTGGGACACGTTACCGATCATTTTTGCTAACTTTTGAAGAATAGATGATTTGTGCTGATCGGTAGCAGATGCCGGCGCTGAATACTCGTTCCCCATAATTCCAGACTCCTTTGCTTTTGAGTTTTCATGAACTGGTACCTTCTGTTCCGTTCGAATCTGTTCGGGTACGTTAATCCAGCATCTTTTCCGTTCGAATGGATACGTAGGCAGAGAAACCTTTTTATAGTGCTTACCTGCATAGAGGGCATTCCAATCGATCTGCGCTCCTTGCACATACTTGGCAGCCAGTTGCTCCAGTGATTGCAACGTGTCCAAGCTTCCAGTGACCATCTCTGCGCCACCTGTGTTATCCGCTTTCCCGGTGTATACACCTTCGACGACTCTACCTTGTTCGTGTAACTGAATCACCTTCGCCTTCAACGCATCCGCCCCTGCGGCAGTCACAGCAATCCGGTGATTCAGGTGACTTCTGCCTGTGTTAGCCGTATAGCATACATCCTGCATCACGAGTTCTTCTGCACGTCCGAACCGTTCTGCGTACCGCCCGACCAGTTCGTGCAAAGCGGATTCACTCCGCGCTGACAGGGTCAGCAGCAGTGGTGATGATCTATTGTTGCTGTCCGTTGAGGCTTGGTCTGATTCCGTCTTCGCTATATATTCCTCCAGCACCACATGGCAGTTTGTCCCGCTGAATCCAAAGGAACTCAGCCCGCTTCTTCTCGGGAAACCGTCCGTCTTCCATTCCCTAAGCTTCGTATTAGCATATACCGGGGATTCCTCAAAATGGATCTTTTGGTTTGGTGTGCGAAAATGAACGAGCGGTGCAATCTGTTGGTGCTTCATGGACAATACGGATTTGATCAAGCCCGCAATCCCAGCGGCTTCGTATAAATGACCGATATTCGTTTTGACCGTGCTGATCGCCACAAACTGCTTACGCTGTGTATGCTTGCGGAAAGCCTTGGTAATGCCGTCAATCTCAACCGGATCGCCCAGCTTGGTGCCGGTGCCATGTGCTTCGATATAACTTATCGTTTCAGGATCAATCCGTGCATCGCGCCACGCCTGCGAAATCACTTCTGCCTGAGCCAGCGCATTCGGCGCGGAAATACCAATCGTGCTGCCGTCCTGATTGATGGCACTTCCCTTGATCACAGCTAAAATGTTGTCACCGTCTTGTTCGGCTTTGTGCAGCGGCTTCAGTAAAACGGCTCCAACTCCTTCACCCCAGCCCGTTCCGTCCGACTGGTCGTCGAAGGCGCGTGCTCGATCATCGGAGGATTCCATGCCAATGCCCGCTTTCAGCGGCAGTAAAATCGTCTTCACTCCTCCTGCCAAGGCCATGTCGCAGTCTCCGCTAAGGATGGACTTGCAGGCCAAATGCACTGCCACGAGGGATGAAGAGCATGCTGTATCAATTGTTAGCGCCGGACCTTTTAGATCGAGCAAATATGCAATCCTGCTGGAAATAATGGATGATAAATTACCAATAGCAAAGTTCGGCAGCGCGCCCGGTTCCACCTCAGACAACAAACGCTCGTATTCGAAGCAGGTTTTGGAGAAGCCGACATACACGCCGACCTTTTGGCCTGCCAGTTGCTTACCCCCATACCCCGCATCCTCAATCGTGCTCCAGGCTGTTTGTAGAAATAACCGTTGATTCGGGTCCATGAGTGAGGCTTCCCGTGGAGTCAGCTTAAAGAAGGAGTAATCGAACTTGTCTACTTCATCCAGATAGCCGCCTTCTGCAATTTGCATATTCCGTCCTTCCGTATTCAGACGGGAAATGAAATCTTCGGCATCTTTTCTTCTTTCGTCGCTGTACGGGCCGATATTGTCAGCCCCTGATGCCACATTCGCCCAAAACTGCTCTAATGTTTCCGCTTGAGGAAACTTGCCTGACATGCCGATGATGGCGATATCCCGGACATTTGCTTCCTCCTTGGCCTCGGACTGTGCTGTTGCAGCCGGGTCGCTGCTCATGCCCTGACTAGAGATATATGCAGCAAGCTTGGCGATGGTCGGATAGGAAAAGAAGTCCGTCACCTCAATATGAATCCCTAATTGATCCTCCAACAGGTCCACAATTTGAACGAGCTGCAAGGAAGTCACTCCGATATCAAAGTAGCTGTCGTCCGTCCCGATCGACTTTACATTTAAAATATCCTGGCAGATTCCAATCAGCTTCTGTTCTATCTCTCCTTGAGGTAAGACTACACGCTCAGCTGCTTGCATGACTCGAGTAGCCTCGGCCAGTGCTGTCAATATTTCATCAAATTCGCCCTGCTCATAACTCTGGGCTAATTTGAAGCGCTGAACCTTTCCACTGGTTGTTTTAGGAATACGCCGGATCGGAACCACATCCTGAATATGCCAACCTCCCCGGTAATTTAGATGACTTTTCAGCTTTTGGACAAGCGGTACAAAATGCTCTATCTTTTTCGTGTGCATCACAAAGGCAATAATACGATCCTGCCTCGTTTGCGTATCATGTACACCGCACACGGCTACTTTTCCGAGATCCACACCATCCAGTTCCTCGGCAATCCTCTCGATGTCATGCGGGTAGACATTCTGTCCGTTCACGAAAATGATATCCTTGGCTCTACCAGTAATAGTCAGGCGACCGTTCCGCATAAACCCTAAATCGCCGGTGATAAGCCAGCCATCCTCTGTTTTGACCTTCGCGGTAGCCTCTGGATTGTTATAATATCCGGATGTCACATTTTTGCCGCGGATCTGTGTGTGTCCAATCACCCCATCTTCAAGCACCTGATTTTTTTCATCGCAAATGCGGACAGAGGTACTGGCCAACGGATACCCCAAATCCACAAAAGTAAGACACCGCTTGTCAGACTTGTCCACTTCTTCTATGGGTTCACCCACGTGTAACTGCTGCCGGTTCAAATGAATGGGTATAAAGGTGCTTTTGTCCAGAGGTGGAGAGGAAACTCCCACACTCGCCTCTGCCAATCCGTAGACAGGAAACATCGCATTTTTATTCAAACCGTGAACACTCATTGCATCCATAAACACATCACAAAGCTCCACAGATACGGGCTCCGCTCCATTTAAGATCATACGGACACTTGACAAATCCCAGTTAGCTGCTGTTTCGGGTTTATACTGATCGAGAAAAAATTTATACCCAAAATTGGGAGAGCATATTTGAGTCACCTTATGCTCCGATACTTTTTTTAGCCATAAAGACGGGCGTCTGATAAAAAGTGCCGTTGGCATAATCAACTGCTTGGCATTAGCGATCACACAGGCTAAATGAAATGCGATCAATCCCAGGTCATGCGTAAGCGGCATCCAGCCCAAATAAGCATCCTTGGAGCTCATGCCCGTTTGATTTGCGATATCCCGAATATTGTAAACCAAATTTTCATGCGTCAGCATGACTCCTTTAGGATCACCTGTAGAACCTGAGGAAAATTGGATAAAAGCTAAATCCTCCGGTTTGGGTATATGGGCAACACCTTTACTCTGATTGGAATAATCGAATATATGGCTTGAAAAAGTCGCTTTTTTAACGGGCTCAAAGGAATCCAGCAGTTCGTGCTGGTGCGAGTATTTTTCTAACTGTTCCAATACCTTGTCATCTGCAATCATATAAGGGCGGGAAAGTGTATTCCAGATTTTAAACAATTTCATTTTATGCTCATCATTATTCCCTATGCTTATAGGAACAGGAACGATTCCACCGAGTAGGCAACCCCAAAATACATTTACAAAGGTATGATTGTCGTCGATCTGCATGATCAGCTCATCGCCAGGTTGTATCCCTTTTTCCTGTAATTCATAAAGTACCTGTGATGCTTGCTCCAGAAGTTTACAGTAGGATACGTATTCCTCTTGTTTATCACCAGAAATAAAGGTGATTCCGTTCTCATCCCGGCTTGCACGGTCTTGAATGATTTCAATTAAAGTTTGAAACTGTTCCATCCTGATCCCTCCTCAATTGCTCTAGCATTACTTTCTGCTCTCCTTCGGAGACCTGTTTGGTTTGCAACACCAGGCGAATACACTCCAAAATCTCCTGTCTTTGCTCAAAAGCAGGAGGTGAACCGCTCCCTGATTCAGAGCTTCGAAGTAATTCTTCCAGTCTTCGAACAGGTAAAATAACACCCTTTCGATAATCATCTTCATTCCAATTGGCATTGGGGGTAGATACCGCCAGTGAAAGGGAACGAGCAACCCAATCACGGATTGAGAAGCGGCGTTCCAGTTCAACGCGATCCAAGTCTCTATCCACGGACAGCAATTCAATGGTAGTGCTTATTTCCTTCGCCAAATTTTTCAGCACCGTTCGTGGACCTAACTCGATGCCTTGTTTTACGCCATGATTCTCCATATACTGCATGGTTTGAATCCAGCGAACCGGGTGAGTCATTTGCAAAATCAATCCTTGACGGATGCTGTCAACATCGGGGTATGGCAGAGCGGTCACATTGGAGATCACGGGCCACTGCGCTTCATGGAAAGTGTATTTTTGCAGCTCGATGGTCAGCCTGTCCGCAGCATGCTGCATAAGCGGACTATGAAAAGGACCACTAACCTGCAAGCGAGTAATTTGGGCCCCCCGCTGTTCTAACTTGTCAGCTACCATAGCTATCGATGTATGATGACCAGAGATGACATACTGATTAGGCGAATTGTAACAAGCAATAACAGCAGGCTGATCGATTGGGGAGTGCAGACGACAGAATTCTTCCACAGCGCCTGGCTCAGCTCCGCGAATGGCAATCATGCTGCCCAGACCGGCCTCTGCGGCTTCTTCCATGATGCGTCCTCGCTTTTGAACCAGTCGTAAAGCGTCGCTAAAGGATAGAACACCGCTACTTACCAGAGCTGAATATTCACCCAGGCTATGACCTGCTGAAAATTCAGGGATAATTCCGATTTCATGCATATAACGCCGGAATGCAATGACACTGATCGTGAGAAGTGCGGGCTGAGTATAGAATGTTCTGGATAGCTGGGTCATCGGACCTGCCATGCATAAAGCTTTCAGATCATATCCCAAAATATCAGCAGCCTCTTCGAACAAGCGATCCGCTTCTGCAAAGCCGCTATGCCACGTAGCCCCCATTCCTACATACTGAGAGCCTTGCCCAGGAAAAACCAAAGCCATGCGATTCATATCAAACCCCTTTCCTCCCCACAAAGATGTGGCAAAGCAAAAATGTTTTTACAATTCAGGTGTTAATGTACATATGTATGAAGACAATGGCTGTAGAGATAGATGTAGCAAAAAGCAACAAAACCGATTGTCAAAAAACAGTAATCGACATGTAAAAATGAGTTGGTTATGGAGTTTCCATTCGTGGTGTGATTGAGATCAAAAGTCAGATGTGTGAGTAGACTTGGAAGTGTAAAAAAACTTGAGGTATACTGGAATTCCAGGCTTGGAACCTAAAATTCAGTATCATAGATGAATGTGATGATAAATTGTTGAGGTCATACAGGATGTTTTTCGATGTAAGTATTAAATGAGAAATATTTTATTTATATAATAGATATGGACTCGAAAAATGTCAATATCTTTTTTAAATTCCTTTAATAAGAAAAAAATGCGATATTTGAATGATTTTGTTTCAATATAAATATAAAAGTAAATTAAAGTATGTCGATATAATGTATAAGTATATTATATACACAAACAATGCCCTCTTTTGTCTAAAAATCAGGCATTGTTTGTAATTTTTAATGAATTTTTGTAAAATTTCTGTGTAGTAAGTGCAAGAAACAGATTTTGTGTTATATCTGGTGCTTGACAAACCAAATTGTAATGCGTTGCAGTCGTTCCACACGAAGCTGCGCATGTCCTTTTCGTGAAAGTTCGTGGCTTTATCCAACCCCCTTTCGGCGAACAAATCGGCTTCGTCCGTTCTTGGTGATCGAGATACGTTCATATTCCCAACGCTCGTACATGGATAGCAGATATGGATGCTTCTCCGCTGTCGCCAGTGTCACCGCAGGGGCACCCAACTGATCACGAATAATTGTGTGTTCTACTCAATTCGTTTTCTCCCGTACCCTTGGCCTGTGCAGCCGGGTCTACAGCGAACCACATCACAAACGGCAAGTCGATTATAAAATCAAGGGCTTATTTTTCGAATGGCTAACAGTAGCCTGAATGACCCCGTTAATTTCCAGCACATAGCAATCATTGTGTTTAATGTTCTCCCGAATGAGAGCAACGTCTGCCTGAGTGGCAGGCCACTGGAGTCCCAACTGCCGGATCATTTCGTACGCTTCGTAGGTCACATACTGTTCGTCTGCACTAAGTTATCTGAATGTTCAGGTAAAATCAATATCTATGTCATCAATTTTAACAACAGTCATTCCTTGATAAGGGGTTTTACGCTCCAAAAAAGTAACAGGAACGTAAAAGTCCGAATTATCTTCTTTCTTTATACCCAAATGAATGTATCTGCCACTAAAAATGTTATACAACATAAACTCAGCATCAATCATGCTTTGGGCTAACTGAGGATTAAAAATAATAAAGCTAGGTTGATGTAGTAATTTATGAAGAAATGGGAAATGTCATATACGATAAATGGTTCTCTCATATCCGCCTAAGTTGGATTTTTTCAGCATTTCTAAAGTCAGTGTTCCTTGTCTTAATTTTGGAAACCCTTTTTTTCCACGATATGAAGACCCAGTTTTCATTTTATGTATGCAAAGTAAATGAGGAAGATCAAAAGTTCTAAAATGCAACCTGATGCCACGCTTTTTATGACGAATTTTATAAAGAAAAATTAAGTTACAAAGGTGCTCCTCATAAAAGATACTTCACTTATCGTCGCTTTAGCAAGCTGATTTCTCACTTTGTCCTTGTTAGCACCCATAAAATAAATGTCTTAAAACCTTTCAGATACATATCTTTAGGAACAAGCATAATAATCCAGTATTCTGCTATTCTTACTTTTATTTGATATGGACGTAGTACATATCCATGCTCATACATATAATAGCACTCTTTAGGCTAATAGTTCACTTTGAGTTAAGAGGAATTTCTTCAATTAAACTTGCGTCTGTATGGTGAACATTCCCTACAGCTTTAGAAACGGGATACGAGTTCATTAATCCTCAGGGTATGGCCGACATTTTTAATACATGTTCCGTTTTTGTTATTTCAATGTAAGAACTACGTCACCCATCTAGCCTACTCTTCGTCAGGACTAGGTTACTTCTATGTTATTCCTTCTTAGTTTCCATATCCTACTTTTAAACTGTTTAAATATCTAATTCCGAAAAGATAAAAGAGAGCACAGCCCATTAAGGCTGTGCTCTCTTTTATCGTGCTTGGCGACGTCCTACTCTCCCAGGACCCTGCGGTCCAAGTACCATCGGCGCTGGAGGGCTTAACG
>NZ_JAAMNQ010000023.1:0-25792 GCF_011066155.1 Paenibacillus sp. EKM206P
TTATACAACATTAACGCGGTGTCGTCTTAAACAAAATTAACATAAAATAGGCTGTCGAGACTTTCTCGACAGCCTGAGGAGCCTTTCGGCTCCTCCACTAATTCAATGCTACATATTTTATTTTGACCTCTTTGAGCTTCGGGTAGCACCTCATTAACGCTCCATTTAACCCAATGTTACCTGCGCGGCAAAGCGCCGCGTCCTGGCTTGTCTATGGCTGTTGCAACATGCTGTAATAACGTATCAGCATTACGAGTAAGGCTGATTGCCTCCTGCATACTACCGGGAAAAAGCAGCATAGTGCTTCGATGCCCGTCCATTTTTGGGGTTTGACGCATAACTTCGTCTCTCCTGTCACCCTTAGGCTATCCGCCTGGCTAATCACCAATCGGGATGACATTATGGTCCCTCTGAACAGCTATTTTATTCTACTCAGACCACGCCGTGAATGTATAGTCACGAACGTTCGCTATCCAAAATCAGTGTGACTGGGCCCCAGTTCGTCAATGAAACATCCATCATAGCCCCAAAAATTCCCGTTTCTACCTTCAGGCCCTTGGCTCGAAGCTGACTGTTGAAGAAATCATACAGCTTCTCCGCTTCCTCAGGTTTGGCCGCCCCCATAAAGTTAGGCCTTCTTCCTTTACGGCAGTCACCATACAACGTAAATTGAGAGACAGACAAAATGGCTCCACCGACATCCAGAACGCTGTCATTCATTTTGCCTTCAGCATCATCAAATATACGTAATCCCGCCGTTTTATCCGCCAAATAAACGGCATCGGCTGCTGTATCTCCCTGACCAATACCAACCAGCAGCATTAATCCGGTTCCAATCTTGCCAACCACCTTTTGATTCACCGTTACCTGAGCGTCTTTACAGCGCTGAATAATGATCTTCATCGACTATCCGATATCTCCTTTAACCTTCCCTTTTAAAAGGTGCTCACAGCCGTACTACGGCTCTTTTAGCAGCCTATGGGTCTTTCTACCCAAGATATGTTACAAAGGCTATAAACCTATCTGTACGCTTCATAAGGTTATTGCATAATCCGATGCACGGTGTATACATCCTTCACCCGTTTAATCCGTTCGACAACAGAATGCAAATGATCCGTGTTGCGAATGAGAATCGTGATGTGAATCATCGCCATTTTATTTTTATCTGTACGACCTGTAACGGCCGAGAAGCTGGTTTTGTTCTCAGAAATGGCCTGAAGCACTTCATTCAGCAAACCGTTGCGATCATGGCCCGTAATCTCAATATCGACACTGTAATTGACTTCCGCTGCTTCTTCCCACTCTACTTCAATCACACGCGCCTGGTCTTCGCCCGTACCCGAAGGAATATTCGGGCAATCCGTCCGGTGAACGGATACGCCGCGTCCACGTGTTACATAGCCAATGATGTCATCTCCCGGTACGGGATTACAACATCGTGCAAAACGAACGAGTAAATTATCGACGCCTCTGACGCTGACACCGTTGGTCGGTGTTTTTTTCCGTTCGCCCTGCGGCTTGTACTCCTTGACCTCGGTCGTCAATTCGATCAACCGTGCCTCTTCTTGTTCCTTACGCAGCTTCTCTGTCAAACGTGTACAGACCTGCGCTGCGGTTATACCACCAAAACCAATCGCAGACAGCATATCTTCGGAATCGTTAAAAGAGAACTTCTGCGCCACTTCCTGAAGCTTGTCGTCGCTCATCCACACCGATGGCTCGATATCGCGTTTTCTTAGCTCACGTTCCAGATTTTCACGGCCTTTTTCAACATTCTCCTCACGCTTTTCTTTCTTGAACCATTGTTTGATTTTACTGCGCGCGTGAGAGGACTGAGCAATTTTGAGCCAGTCCTGACTAGGTCCATAAGAATGTTTGGACGTCATAATTTCGACAATATCCCCAGTTTTAAGCCGATAATCCAAAGGTACGATTCTTCCATTTACCTTAGAGCCAATCGTTCGATTGCCAACTTCGGTATGAATACGGAAAGCAAAGTCCAGCGGAACGGATCCGGCTGGCAACTCAATGACCTCTCCCTTAGGAGTAAACACAAACACAAGGTCTGAGAAAAAGTCCATTTTGAGCGATTCCACAAATTCCGACGCATCCTTCGCTTCATTTTGCAGCTCCAGGATTTCTCGAAAAAAGGTGATTTTATCCTCAAAGTTAGTGTTGTTTGCTCCGTTGCCTTCTTTATAGGCCCAATGGGCCGCAATCCCGAATTCAGCGGTACGATGCATATCCACTGTGCGAATTTGGACCTCGGTAGGCTCCCCGTTAGGACCTACTACTGTCGTATGAAGGGACTGATACATATTGGCCTTAGGCATAGCGATATAATCCTTAAACCGCCCCGGCATCGGCTTCCACAACGTATGGATAATCCCCAGTGTGGCGTAACAGTCTTTAATGTTATCCACAATAATTCGAATCGCCAGCAAATCATATATTTCATTGAACTGCTTGTTCTTCGTCGTCATTTTTTTAAACACACTGTAAATATGTTTAGGGCGTCCGGACAGATCAGCCTGAATGCCCATCTCTTCCAGCTTTTCTCTGATACGCTGTATGACATTATCAATAAACTGCTCCCGCTCTGCCCGCTTCTTATGCATCAAATTAGCAATGCGATAATACTGCTGAGGATTCAGATAGCGCAGAGCAATATCTTCCATTTCCCACTTAATGGCTGAAATACCCAGTCGGTTTGCAACCGGACAGAAAATCTCTAACGTTTCATAAGCAATCCGACGCTGGCTTTCCTCTGACTGATATTTCAAGGTACGCATGTTGTGCAGACGATCTGCTAACTTAATGACAATGACACGAATGTCCTGCGCCATAGCAATAAACATTTTTCGATAATTTTCGTTCTGTTGTTCTTCCTTGGAACGGAACTGGATACGCTCCAGTTTCGTCAGACCATCGACAAGCATCGCACATGTATCGCCAAAATGCTCGCGAATCTGCGCCAAAGACACCGTCGTATCCTCCACAACGTCATGTAAAAGAGCGGCGATAATGGAGATGGTATCCATCTGCATATTAACGACGATATCAGCAACCGCAAGCGGATGCAGAATATAAGGTTCACCGGACTTACGAGTCTGGCCGGAATGGGCCTGTTCGGCAAAATCATAGGCGTCCCTGATGCGGATAAGATCTGCTTCTCTGGTATAGGCCCCGGCCTTTTTAAGTAATTGCTCTATCCCCATTCTGCTCTATTCCGTGTCCTTTCTATGCAAAATGGAACCCGCCGATCAATGTCGCGCAAAGGTTCCCTTTTAAAAGTGATTTCCTACAATTATGACGGTTAGCACGTCACACGTCAACTATTAGAGGTTTGGCATTGTAGCATTATTCTGTCACACATGGATAAGTAAAATGAGGAATGTTGACGAATTGAAACGAATTATATTGAAAAAATTACGAAAAGTAATTAATGTATATAAGAATAATTGAAAGAACTAAGGAGTGAACTGCGTTGCAACGCGAAATTCAAGTTAATGAAAAGCTACCGGCAGGACCTGGGTTCCTGCTCAGCGTACAGCATTTGTTTGCCATGTTTGGCAGCACTGTGCTGGTGCCGAATATTTTCGGCGTCGATCCCGGCATGATTTTGCTAATGAACGGTATTGGCACATTGTTGTACATCTGGATCTGCCGTGGCAAAATCCCCGCCTATCTCGGCTCCAGCTTCGCTTTTATCGCTCCCGTCAGTCTTGTGCTTAAAAACAATCCCGGCGGCAACGGCTATGCTATGGCCCTCGGTGCTTTCATCATTACAGGTATTATTTTCTGCCTCGTCGCACTGGTGATCAAATATGCCGGAACCCGTTGGCTGGACGTCGTTTTTCCTCCAGCTGTTATGGGCTCCATCGTAGCCTTAATCGGTCTGGAGCTGGTTCCGGTTGCAGCAGGCATGGCAGGCATTATCAATGCCGATCCTACTAAAGCTTGGACTCCAGATCCCAAAACGATTACTCTTTCGCTCGTTACACTCGGGGTTACTGTTCTGGGTGCGGTGTTGTTTCGTGGGTTTGCCAAAATCATTCATATTCTGATCGGTATCGTAGTGGGCTATGTGCTTGCTTATTTTATGGGCATGGTCAATACACAGGCCATCGCAGACGCTCCTTTTTTCGGACATCCTGCAATTACCACTCCAGTTTTTAATACCTCTGCTATGCTGACGATTCTTCCTGTTGCTCTGGTCGTCATCGTAGAGCATATTGGTCACTTACTTGTGACTAGCAACATTGTCGGGCGTGAGTTGTCCAAAGATCCTGGTCTCCACCGCTCTCTGCTGGGTAACGGTATTTCCACCGTCATTTCGGGTTTTGTCGGTTCTACGCCTAATACGACTTATGGTGAAAATATTGGTGTCATGGCATTAACTAAAGTGTACTCTGTATGGGTTATTGGCGGAGCGGCTATCATTGCCATCCTGCTGTCCTTTTCAGGCACGTTCTCAGCGATTGTTTCTAATATTCCAGCTCCAGTTATGGGTGGCGTATCCTTACTATTATTCGGTGTCATTGCTGCCTCCGGTCTAAGAATCTTCGTTGAGCAAAAGGTTGATTTCGCCAAGCCAACTAACATGCTGCTTGCGACCATCGTGCTTGTTGTCGGAATCAGTGGTACTACGCTCACTTGGGGCGCTGTAACCTTGAAAGGTATGGCATTGGCTACAATCATCGGCATCATCCTCAGCTTGTTCTTCAAGCTGATTGACGTGCTCGGCTGGTCCAACGATAAATCGCAGGCACCTTTAACCGAGAAAACACCAGATTGATATCTTTTTTTCAACTTTAAAACGCCGCTCCATGTTAGTTATGGATCAACACGCTCAGGCTGTATAGACAAGCGTGTAAAGATCCATATCTCATGGAGCGACGTTTTTTTTATGCACTGCCTTTTTTTCTAAAGATATCACACACGAAAGCGAGATACGACCTGATTAAGCGTATCAGAGACACCTGTAAGTGTCTTGACAGAGCTGTCCATACCTTCCAGATCCTTAAGCTGCCGTTCGGATCGTTCCGAGGCTTGCTCTGTACGTTTAGCTGAAGCTTTCGCAATGTCTGCAAGATATCCAATAGAGGCTGCAACTTCCTCTGAACCTGCCGACATTTCTTCTGAGGCAGATGAAACCTCCTGCACTTCTATCGCCACCTGCTGAATATCTTGATTCATCGCAATAAAACGTTCTTCCACCTCAAGTAAAATAGATACTCCTTCATCCATCTCCAGAGCACCCTGCTGCATTCCTTCCAAAGCTAATTTGGTTTCTTCCTGCATGGATCGGATTCGACTCGTAATTTGTTCCGCAGACTCGCTCACGTTTACAGCCAGCTTGCCGATTTCTGAAGCCACCACAGCGAACCCTCGGCCATGCTCCCCTGCACGTGCGGCTTCAATGGAAGCATTCAGTGATAGCAACTTGGTCTGCCCACTAATTTCCTGAATCATTCCAATTATGCTGCCAATTTGGGCGGACCGCTCATTCAATGAGCTTACTACCCTGCCTGCCTCATCCATAGATATTTTCGCTTTATGCATTCCTTGGTTGACCACGGTCAACCGTTCATTTCCTTGTTGTGCCTTATGTTCAATCTCAGTGGTAGCCTCGGATACATGCTGGATAGATTCAGCAATACGCTGTATGCCAACAGCCATTTCTTCCATCGCAGTCGCACTCTCTGCTGCTGCGACCAATTGAAGCTCGGCTCCTTCCTTCACCTGTGCCAGTTCTCCTGCATTATGCTGCGCATCTTTAGTAGCCCCAGAAATCTCTTGGGAAATTTTTATAGATACGCCTGAGATAACATCTGACTCTTCGCTCAAACGTGATGCCATTCCTCTGGTTGCCGCAATCACCTTATTGATCCCGTCAGCCATTTGGCCAAATTCATCCTTACGTTGTTGTGTTAGTTCAACGCTGTAATCCCCATGAGCCATACGATTGGTTATCTGCATAATTTTTTTAATCTCTTTGATCATACCTGAATTGTTAATTAATAACGCTCCCATAATTAGCAAGATGCCTATAACACTAACAATAAGAAGAAGTTTAAGCATTTCGTTCGCAGAGTGGTTCAAATCGGATTCTGGCAGTAATACGCCGATTTTCCATCCGGTTTGTGGGAGTGTTTCGTACATTATCCGGTAGTCCTCACTATCAATGGGTACGGATAGTTGTCCGGACGTACCACTTTGAATAGATTGTGCTGCTTCCGCATTCATCGTTTTTGTTAACGGCTCGCCTGCTTTTAAGGACGGAAGACCGGATGACAAAATGGCTCCATTCTTATCCATCAAGATCGCACTACCGTTAGCACCAAACTTCATTTTTTCAATAAACGTTTGAATGTTTGTCATATTCAGGTCGCCAGTAATGACACCTAACAGCTTCCCTTCCCTGTCATAAAATGCTTTCCCTGCAGTAATCATATTGACTTTCAGTCTGCTATCGTAAAAAGGCTCCGTAAAATTTATTTCCTTACCACGTTCCACGGCTTCTGTATACCATGGCTGTGTTAAGTAGTCATATTGTGGATCATCATATTCAATCGTTTGCTTCACTAGCTGGCCATCTCTATGCACATATATGGAACGGTAAGTCACTCCCGGATCATACGCACCTTTAGCAAAATAAATGCCCAATCCGTATGACATATCATTTAAAGCCAGCTCTTGTTCAAAATAACGTCCATAACCCTCAATGTTCATTCCTGCTCCCAGTTGTTCCGCACTCTTAGTCAGCATCGAAACAAGTAAAGCATGACGATCTACGTTAGCTGCAATATCCGTTTTAACCCTCGACAAGGAATGAGCAGCATTTTGGCTTATTTCCGTATCTAGCTTCTGCTTGGCAAAAAAATAAGACAAAAAGCTGATTAAAATCAGCGTTATAAGTACAAGCGGAATCAAGGTAGAAAATGTCCGTGCCTGTAAACTCTTAAATCGAAATAAACCCAATATGACCACCTCTGCTCCTTTTTAATTATTTATCGACATTTATTTTAAATTTTTTATAACTATTCCCAATAAAAACAGTGGTAATTTGCACCAATCAAACAAAGTCACACCTAAAACGCTTCTAAACAAAATAGCCCGATGGAGCAACTCTTTAGATAAAGAGATGTTCCATCGGACTATTTAGGCGACCCGTTCATAATTATTTCCCGGGAAACCCAGGTTTCGAAATACTTAATACGTAATCAGAGTGAATACATCTACATCAGGCAGTTTCGCCCGACCGTTTAGATCAGACAGCTCGATAAGAAAAGCAGCCCCTGCCACATTGCCACCAAGCTGGCGTACCAAGTTCACGGATGTAGCAATAGTTCCACCTGTAGCAAGCAGGTCATCAGCAATCAAAACATTTTGGCCAGGCTCTATAGCATCCTTATGCATCGCCAGCGTATCTTTACCATACTCCAAACCGTATGCTTCCTCAATGGTTTCTCCAGGGAGCTTGCCACTTTTACGGATCGGAATAAAACCAACGCCAAGCGCATAAGCCAGAGGCGCACCGATAACGAATCCACGTGCTTCTGGACCTGCAATCAAATCAATTTTTAAATCCGATACCAATTCCTTCATATCGTTGATAGCCTTGCGGTACAGTTCACCATTTTTCATTAGGGTTGTAATGTCTTTAAAACTAATCCCTGGTTGTGGAAAATCGGAAATCACCCGAATATATTCTTTGTAGTCCAACTTAGTTCCTCCTACTGTAAACTTCAAATTAGTATATACATTTTACAACATAAATTACGAAATAGTATCTCAAGACGCACCCTTCATAAGCGACATAATCCAGCTCGTCATCTGGGTGGTGTCCGCATCCAGCAAATACCGCTCCATTTCAGCCATATTATATAATTCCTGATAGCGCGGAGAAGCAGTTAAATCCCGCTTGGGCGGATTGGATACAAAACGGAATTGACCATCTGTACGCGTCATAAACTCAAGCTCTTCGAAGATGTCCAATACTTTGGATAACATGCGTACTGAACAGGAACACTGTCGGCTAAGAGCAGGCAGCATTGCCTTTTCATCAATAGGCTGTGTTCCCAATCGGGAAAGCACAACGTAAATGCGCTTGAACAGCTCTCTGTCTGGGCTTACGAGACGACCGCCACGCTCACTGACCGAATGAAGGAGAAATACGTTTTCTACATTTTCAAAGGTAGACCATAATGCCTGGAACTGATCCGGTGTATCCGGTGGCTCCAGTACGAATAACGACTTCACAGAGTGCTGTGCATCTCTTTGACCATCACTGGGAATAACACTGCCGTCTTTATCGTATAACCATAAGGATTCAGTGTCCACGGAGCTCGATGGACGAAGCCTAGAAGAAGGGTGGATCAACACCGCAACGTCTTTCTTTCTTTCCTCTATGCGTGGATGAAAGATCTTCAGTCCCCGTTCTAATTCGGCAAAAGGGTCCGACACTCCACGATAATCAAAAATTTGCGGCGCCTGCACTCGAATGTCCTGCATCATGAGCTGGAGAGACCTTTTACCGTTCCATTCGTTAATTGACAATTCACCCAGCAGATCTATCTCCGTTTCTTGCTGTAAAAAATCAGCCAAATCGCCACGACGAAAGGCAATCGCGTCCAGCGATAAACCGTTCTGCTCCAGCAGGAGCTTCACATGATTTTTCTCACGTCCCATTTTACGAGCCTCGCGCAATTGCAGACCCTGTAATACGAATCGTGGAGATGGATTCCCCATACCAAAAGGCTGAAGCAACTCCAGTTCTTCAACCACTTGCAAAGATACCTTGTCCAAACGACAGACCATATCAGCCTCAGCTACAGGAATGAGATCGTCTGGTGTCAAAATGGAACCCGCATAGCGGTTCAGCTGCTCTTCAAACAATTCCAGATTATCAGAGGACAGCGTCATACCCGCTGCCGAAGGATGACCACCAAAATGCTCCATAAGCTCATGGCTGTCCGTAAGAGCACTGTAAATATCCAATGCAGGAATAGAACGGGCGGAACCTTTGCACATACCTGTCTCAGCATCTATACCCAGAATAATGGTCGGTCGATAATAGCGATCCAACAGCTTGGATGCCACAATTCCGACAACGCCGACATTCCAGCCTTCACCAGCCAACACAATAACTGACGGTAGCTTGCCTCCATTCAGTTTGGATGCCAATTGTTGCTCGGCTTGCTCCACAATACGTTCAACCACCTGTTGACGCTCACGATTGAGCAGGTCCAGCGCATGCGCAAGTTGGTCTGCTTCTTCCTCTTTTTCTGTCGTTAGCAAAGAAACGGCTCGTCCTGCATGATCCAGACGCCCGCTGGCATTAATCCGCGGAGCCAAGGCAAATGCGATGTTGACTGAAGTCACTGTAGATATATCTACGCCCGCTACATGGAGCAACGCACGAATCCCCGGAAAAGCAGAGTTTCTCATGGATTGAATCCCTCTGCGTACCATCGTCCGATTTTCACCATGTAGTGGCATCAGATCGGCTACCGTGCCAATAGCGGCGATTTCAAACCATTCCTCCGGCACTTCACCCAACAGCGCCTGAGCGAGCTTCAGGGCAACACCAACACCTGCAAGACCTTTAAATGGGTATGGGCAACCGGGGAGCTTCGGATTAATCAAAGTATATGCCTCGGGAAGTACTGCAGGCGGCTCATGATGGTCCGTCACAATAACGTCTATCCCCAAGGAAGTTGCATAAGCAATTTGCTCTACTGCACTAATTCCCGTATCTACCGTAATGACCAGTGTAACTCCCTGCTGATGTGCCCAATCAAGGGCATGGTTATGCAGACCATATCCCTCGTTAGAACGATGAGGAATATAAATATCATAGGAAGCCTTTAGAAAACGCATGAGCTGAATCATCAATGATGTACTGGATACGCCGTCCGCATCATAATCTCCATAGATTAATATATGCTCGCCACGTTCCAGAGCCTGACGAATTCTCGGCACAGCCTCTTCCATACCAAGAAGCAAAAAAGGGTCGTGTACATCGTCCACACTTCCGTACAAAAAGCGGTTTGCTTCCCCGGCGGTAGTGACGCCCCGGTTCACTAAAAGCCGGGACAACAATGGTGAAATCCCCAGTTCCTCTGTCAACAGCTGAGCCGCTTCCAGGTTAGCCTCTGGGGTCTTCCATCTGTACTGCGAATGAAGCAATCCTATTCACCTTTCTTTCATAGTCGTCCTGCCCTATTGAAGCAACGACGACACATCATTATCTGGCAGTTCATGATTGGATTTGTATGGATATCCGGCTTGATAAGAAATGAACTTCATTTGTACATGGGTCACCTGTGGAAAACGGGCTAACAGTAAATTTTTGGCTCGATCGGCGATTTCCTGCGCTTCCTGTACCGTAATCCGCGGGTTCACACTTATCGTTACATCCACTGTTATGAAATGCCCTGTTTCCTGGGCATGTAAGTGTTCAACCGTTACAATACCATACACCCGTTGAATCGTCTCCATAAAGCGTCGGGAGTCTTCCTCCTGCAAGGGCTGCGCAGGAACCTGGTAAGCGGTATTCATTACCATCAAATATCCTTTACGCAGCACCAGACAGGCTACGAGCAAAGCTGCGGTTGGATCAAGATATAATAATGCAGGCCATTCCATTGCTTCGCCAGTCATTGCGCCGATCATGCCAATCAATGCAATCAACGATGCATACAGCGAGTAACGTTCATGGTTTGCGTACCGATCTGCTTCCTCTTTATGACCATGTTTAATCGAGTAGCGATATTGAAACTGAAATAGCGCTTCTCTCAATACCAACGCAATAAATACGGTAATTAATGCATACAGACCGGGTGCCTGCGGTTCCGAACTGCTTAATGAACGAACAGCCGAGATAGCTAGCTGAAGACCGCTCATCAGCACTAAAATAGCCAGTACCACAGATATGACCGTTCGAACCTTTTCACCGTTTCGCAACCGTGCCAGCATTCCGTGCCCTGTAGCACCCTTGGAACACAGAAGCTCCTGCAAACGGGAAGCACTATCTGCAGCCGTGTGCAGTGCATCTCCCAACAACGCCTTGCTGTTTGCCGCATAACCGACGGCTCCCTTTAGAACAGCCAGCGCGAGATTACCTACAATCCCGCTCAACGCCGCAGTTTCCAATGATCGGCTGCGTTCGCTATTCACAACGTTTCCCCCTCAATCCTGAACTAACCCTTTCCCAATAAAGCTCAATCTAAAATAACCGAATTTCTCAAAATCAAAAACCATTCACATTTAAGTGCCACTACTGAGCCTTACTTAAGGTAAATCTTAAAACCTTAGAAAACCGCGCCCAAGCAGACGCGGCTTTCTCTTTAATTTATACTACTGGTATTTGCGTAACTTAAGACTTTGCAGTTTTGGCCGCGCCCCCGCCAGCTGTCGGAGATTTTTGTTTTCCTTTCAATGCCACCCACAGCGGGCTGGCAATGAAAATGGAGGAATAAGCACCAAACAACAAACCAATGACCATTGCAAGTGAGAACATACGGATCGATTCGCCGCCAAATATGAACAAACATACGGAGGCAATAAACACCGTAAACACGGTTGCAAGTGACCGAGTCATTGTCTGCGCAATACTGTGATCAACTACCTGCTCTAAGTCGTCCCTGGACTTCTTCTTCGCAAATCGTAGATTTTCCCGAATACGGTCAAAAATAACGACGGTGTCATTAATGGAGAAACCAACAATCGTCAGAATTGCCGTAATAAAGGTCAAATCCACCTCAAGCCGGAAAATCGAGAAAATACTGATGACGAGGAAGGCATCATGCAACAACGAAACAATTGCTGCAACGGCAAACCGCCATTCAAAACGGATTGAGATATAAATAGCGATAGCCACAGAAGCCAATAAAATCGCCCATAACGCATTTCGTTCTAGTTCTTGCGCCATTTCCGTATCCACTGTATTGACCTCAAAGGAAGCCTTCGGATCCAGCTGTTTATTAAAAGAAATCTTAAAATCATTCACTTGCTGATCCGTCAAAACCTGTGAGAAGCGAATGCCAAAACGCTCTTTCCCCGGTGTATAATCTACCTCTTTACCGATTTTCTGCTTGTCCAGCAAAGTTTGGATCTGTTCCTGTGTAACAACCTTAGTCAAATTGACATCCACATTGGAACCGGAACGAAAGTCTACCCCGTAATTCAAGCCGAATATTGACAAGCTTAGAATACCAAGCAGTGTGATAATAATTGAGAACGTGTAAAACCACTTGCTCATCTTAATATATTTCAAGTTCCAATTAAAGCGCACTGATATCACTCTCCTTCACACCAAAATACTTGGCCTTCTTCACAGCATCCGCTTTAACCAGCAGATTGAGTAAGAAGCGGGAGAAGAAGATATTCGTCAAAATACTGGTGACAATATCAACGATGAGCACCAAAGCGAATCCTCGAACGGAGCCTGTTCCCAGACCAAACATAACCGCTGCCGCTATAATTGTCGTAACATTGGCATCCATAACGGTACGGAACGAAGCCTTACTACCTGCAATGACAGAAGAACGAATCGTTTTGCCTGACTTGATTTCTTCTTTAATCCGTTCATACGTAATGATGTTGGCATCGACCGCCATCCCGATCCCGAGCACAAAGGCGGCGATACCTGGGAGTGTGAGTACAAATCCACCCAAGTAGAAAATCGCAAGCACTACCCAGGTATGAACGATGAGACAGAAACTGGCCACTAATCCCGGTACACGGAACATTGCAATCATAAATACCAGAATAATGATCGAGCCGATCAATCCAGCACGAATCGTCTGATCCAGTGACAATTGACCCAGCGTAGCACCTACACTCTGAGAATATTTTTCCGTCAGTTTGAGCGGAAGGGCACCCAGATTAATCGTATCCGCCAGTTTATTCGCTTCATCACGAGTGTAGCTACCTGTGATTGACGCGCTACCGTCCGTTAATTCCCCACGCACTGTGGGTGCAGACAGCAATTCCTGATCAAGGAAAATAGCTAATTCTTTATTCAGAAGCCGCTTTGTGATTTCTGCAAATTTAGCTTTGTCCTTGACTTTGATACTAATCTCAGGTTGATTCAGCTGATCATAGCCTACAACAGCGCCATTCTCCACAAAATCATTACCGCGGAGCTCAATTTTGCTGTATTGACCTGGCTTCTTAGCATCTGCTGCCGTTGCACTGCGAAACGTTAATTCTGCAGGCTTTTTCAGCATGGAGCGAACTTCTGCCTCATTAGTGACACCAGCAAGCCGCACGCGAATACGGTTGCTCCCCTCTGTTGTTACTTCCGGCTCAGTCGTACCGAGCGCATTAATCCGTCTCTCCAGACTTTGAGCTGTTTGTATAAGAGACTGTCTGGTTACACTCTGCCCGGCTTCCAAAGGCTGGGCTTCATATAAAATTTCAAAGCCTCCCTTTAAATCGAGGCCTAATTTTAAACTGTTCAGTAGGCCCGGGCTTGTCCCGATCATAACACCAGTAGTTATGAGCACGACCACGATGAAACTTAGAATTCTCTTCATTCCGTCCCATGTTCCCCTTTCATTCTCAATATTCCTATTATAGCTACCCCTCAAAAAGCAGTCAATTTGAACGCAAAAAAAGACCCCCTTCTATTCGAAAGTGGAGCCCCGTAATGCGGACATAGTCAAATAGTTCATAAAGCTCGTCGCTTTAAGGGAAAGTATATCGTTAACGAGCTTGTGCAGCGGAGGAATACCCTCCTTTTCATATTTATGGCTGACGCAATTCCACACGTCCTTACTTGTGACATGCTCATAGCCTACGAGAATCAACTCGTCCGCCTTACTTTGACAAAGCATCTCAATTGCGTCATCCCAATCCTGCTCATCCAGCTCTTCCATACCCACGATGGCCGTTCCTCCTCCCAGCGACTACCGGTTCCGCAGATCAGCAATTAGCGGGGTTATTGACTGCTTTGTAGAACATTTCTGTCCTGATCCTGGAAAACCCTTCTTCTCGTTGAAAATAGCCTTAAATCAACAATATATGCAATCATTTCGCTCGTCAATAGCAGAATTCACCACTCTCCCTCTTGTTGTCTAAATCACTTTGTTTCTGAACGGAAAAGCTTGTCATGAAGATGGACAGGTCCAGCATATCTTCTAAAGTAATGTATAGACGCAGAATTACATTTTGGGGAAGAGGGAGTTGCGATTGAAAAAGCAGACATTCATCCATGGAGCAATTATTTTATTGGCAGCAGGAATTATCAACCGGATACTAGGTTTTATTCCCCGAATCGCACTCCCGCGTATCATCGGCCCCGAAGGAGTTGGCTTGTACCAACAGGGGTATCCCTTTTTTATCGTTCTGGTGACGCTTATTACAGGGGGAATCCCTCTTGCGGTAGCCAAGCTAGTAGCCGAAGCCGAAACGGCGGGACAGCCCGAAATGTCGCGGCGTATTTTGCACACCAGCCTGCGCTTAACCATTACACTCAGTCTGATCGCCATGGTGCTCTGTCTTGTGTTCGTGCCTTGGATCACAAGCCATCTTCTGACCGACAGCCGCGTGTATTATACATTCGTGAGCATGAGCCCAATGATTGTCATTGTAGCTGTTTCTTCAGCTTATAGGGGCTATTTTCAGGGAAAGCAAAATATGATTCCTTCCGCTAGTTCCTCGATTGCCGAGACCGTTATGCGCATTTTTTGTGTCATTTGGTTTGCTTACTTGTTACTTCCCCATGGGGTAGCCTACGCTGCTGCAGGTGCCATGCTCGGTGCTCTGGCGGGCGAATTCATTGGCATGATTGTGCTTCTATGGCAATACGTGTGTAACCAGCGAAAAGATCGCATCCTTCAGCCGAATTCGCCTGGCCCCTCCTCTGAGGTTTATCCCGAGCAATCATCTGTTTTGTCACGTCTTATGTCTATATCCGTTCCCGTGACTGCTGGAAGGCTTGTCGGTTCCTTATCCTATTTGCTCGAATCTATCTTGTGCATGCGCAGCCTTGCCGTAGCAGGCATTGCAACTGGCGTGGCAACCGCACAATATGGAGCCATGCAGGGCATGGTCATTCCTGTGTTATTACTACCTGGGGTTCTGACCAGTTCATTAGCTGTTTCACTCGTTCCTTCGTTATCCGAAGCAGCGGCTAAGGGGCATATTATAGCCATTCACAAACGTCTACATCAATCGCTTCGGCTCGCTTTGGTTGCAGGAGCCCCATTTGCCGTGATCATGTATGTATTGGCGGAACCTCTGTGTCTGCTACTCTACAATAATGGCGATATTGCAGGAATGCTTAAGCTCATGGCACCTTTTGCTCTTTTTATGTACATTCAGGCCCCGCTTCAGGCAGCACTTCAGGCGTTAGACCGTCCTGGAAGTGCCTTATTAAATACCTTTATCGGAGCCGTTATCAAAATTGTGCTGATCGTCTGGCTTGCATCCCAACCTCAGTACGGTATCTACGGAGCTGTCATCGCCATTTGTATTAACAGTGCCATTGTTACTCTCCTTCATGGCTTCAGTGTCAGCAGGCTACTTCGCTTCCGCGTACGTTTGCTTGATTTCTGGAAGACCGGGATAGGCATGATCATCATGGCAGCAGCAGTGTTATATACCTACAGACATTTAACGATGTTCGACCAAATGTGGCTCCAATTTATTTTTGCCGCAGGCTTGGGAATTATTCTGTACCTTTTCCTGATGACCTTGATCAAAATGATTGATTGGGACAACCTTACACGCATTCCAATCCTGAGAAGATGGTTTAAAGCATAAGAAATCTAATCCGAAGATTTTCCATAGGCCGGTGGTGTAATGTACACATCACCTCTATGGTTAACCGAGCATAAAAAAACATCCTTAAAATCTTTGTGTCCCTTCGCTTGAATTTGATTTTTAAGCCAAAACCGGTTCATATCCATCCGTTCCAAATTTCGATCCAGCACCTTACCATCCATGATTAATGGAATAGGCAGTCCCTCATATCTAAACTTTCCACCGATTTGTGGAGAAGGATGGACTTTATCCACCTGTAGCTCTTTGTTTGCCAAATCTGTTCCGTTTAATTCCTGCTTCATTTTTTCGTGTTCCACTCCATCGTTATCATCCTTACCTATAACCGTTAGCTTACCTGTCGTTTCCAAAATAACATATTCAACTTCGTCCAGACTTTCTATATTTTGTTCACGAAGTTGTAACAGCAAGTCATCCAAATTGTAACGTTGTTTCACCATTTCGTCCTTGTTTAATTGTCCATTAGAGTACAATACACTGGGCCTACCATCAAATAGTAAGCGCAGTCGCCGACTTTTCAGACTGAAATAGGAAATCCCAATTTGCAAAATTAACAGCACTCCTAAAGGAATCAATCCTTCGTAAAGTGGACGTTTTATGTCCTCCAGACTGAATACAGCAATTTCTGCAATCATAATGGATATGACGAGATCGAAAACAGACAATTTACCGATCTCCCTTTTACCCATCAAGCGCATCACCAGATATACAATAAAATACATGAGCAGCGTCCGAAAAATATGAGCAAAAATATCGTGACTCAATATGTTCGCCTCCTCCCCTGTACTTGCAATAAGACATGAGTCGTTCATTGTACACGTATTCTGACCGTTCCTCACTTGGCTCATACAAAAAACAAAAGGCTAAATTATTGAAATAAAGAGAAAGACTGCTTGCGACTTGGTACTAAGCCGTGAGGCTTGGCCATAGAATGATAATAGTTCAAACCTTGGTACAGGAGGAATTATCAATGGAGCTCATTCGCCGCTGGTGTTCGTTTCGTCTGGCCCATCCTATTTTATCCGGCTTATTCTATGCTTTTGCATGGATGCTGCTTGGCGCATTGATTCTTTCACTACTCTTGTGGCTGACACAGATGCAGGAACAGGACTTATCATTGTATACGTACATCGTCCATGCATTCGCCATGCTATCTGGTGGCTTCGTCGCCGGTAAAAGATCAGCAAACAAAGGCTGGTATCAAGGCGGTATTACAGGTATCCTGTATGGACTAATCGTTCTGCTGGTCGGTTTTCTGGCATTGGATGCGGGCATGGTCGGCAAGGACCTGTTACACTTAGGTTTCGCGTTTGTCATAGGCGCAGGTGGTGGGATGTTTGGCATTAATCTCAGCAAGTAATCAAAATGTTTGTACCCATGTAATAAAACAACACAAAAAACCGAGCCTCCTCAAAGGCTCGGTTTTTGTATAACGGTCACCAGCATTTTACGATTTGGAAACAACTTCCTCAGATGCCGTGTCTTTTGCAATCGCGTTGCTGATTGCACTGCGGTCAAAGGTCAGCTTCGTGACATCATTCACACGCAAAACTACTACATCATCCGTAATCTCCATAATTGTACCGTGAAGACCTCCGATTGTAATGACTTTATCTCCCTTTTTCAAAGCTTGAAGCATCGTTTGACGTTGCTTTTGTTTTTTCTGATTCGGGCGAATCAGCAAGAAATAGAAGATTACAAACATCAGAGCCAGTGGCCAGATCATTTGAAAAAGTCCGCCAGTTCCACCGGGTGTAGCAGCGGCTGTAGCAAAATGAAACATGTTAAATCCCCCTTTCGTATACTCTCCCTAAAACTTAAAATCCTTTATCATTATCATGAAGACCGTACTGCTCAAAAAATTCATCTCGGAAATCAAGCAGCCTGTCATCCATAATCGCTTGTCTGACATTACGCATCAATTGTATTAAGAAATGCAAGTTATGATACGTTGTCAGTCGGAGCCCGAAGGTTTCATCCGCTTTAATCAAATGTCGCAAGTAAGCACGTGAATAATTGCGACAGGTATAACAATCACAAGCAGGATCGAGCGGGCCAAAATCACTTGCATATTGGGCATTGCGAACGACAAGACGACCTTGGCTGGTCATCGTTGTCCCGTTGCGAGCAATTCGGGTTGGAAGTACACAATCGAACATATCCACACCACGGATAGAGCCTTCAATCAAAGCATCAGGCGAACCCACGCCCATCAAATAACGTGGCTTGTTGGTGGGAAGCAGAGGAACCGTATAATCGAGCACTTCATACATCAAATGTTTCGGTTCACCTACGCTCAGTCCACCAATAGCATACCCCGGGAAATCCATGGAAGTCAAATCCGCAGCGCTTTGCTTGCGCAGATCTTCATGCATGCCTCCCTGAACAATGGCAAACAGACCTTGATCATGAGGACGCGCGTGTGCCTCTAGACAACGCTCAGCCCAACGGCTGGTGCGTTCCAGTGACTTTTTCACATACTCATATTCAGCCGGAAACGGCGGACATTCATCGAAGGCCATCATAATATCTGAGCCAAGCGAGTTTTGAATTTCCATCGCCACTTCAGGCGAAAGAAACTTTTTATCTCCATTTAAATGAGAGCGAAAATGAACACCCTCCTCTGAAATCTTGCGCATTTCACTTAAAGAAAACACCTGGAATCCGCCGCTGTCCGTTAAAATAGGACGATCCCAATTCATAAACTTGTGCAGTCCACCCGCTTCACGAATAATATCGTGGCCAGGACGAAGAAACAAATGGTACGTGTTACTCAAAATAATTTGAGCATCGATCGCTTTCAGTTCCTCAGGACTCATCGTTTTAACAGTCGCCTGAGTTCCCACAGGCATAAAGGTTGGTGTCTCAATAACTCCGTGAGGAGTGTGTACACGCCCGAGACGGGCTCCCGATTGCTTGCAGGTTTTGATATGTTCGTATCTTATTGCTGGTGCCATATTTTCTCTACCATCCTTAATTAATAAATGAACATTGCATCCCCGAAGCTGAAAAACCGATATTGTCGGTCAATCGCCTCCTGGTAAGCATGCATAATATTCTCCCTGCCCGCCAGTGCGCTGACCAGCATAACCAAGGTGGATTTGGGCAAATGAAAATTCGTAATCATCGCATCCACCACACGGAATTCATAGCCTGGATAAATAAAAATCTGTGTCCAGCCACTACTGGCCTCTAATACTCCATCACCAAATTTATTACCCACCGTCTCCAGCGTCCGGCAACTGGTCGTCCCCACCGCCACGACTCTTCCACCGCGCGCCTTGGTTTCATTGAGCACATCGGCTGTTTCCTGTGACAATGAATAGTATTCTTCATGCATTACATGCTCTTCAATCGTATCCACAGACATCGGTCTGAACGTCCCTAAGCCAACATGAAGTGTGATAAAGGCAACGGTAACGCCCTTCTTTTTAATCTGGTCCAGCAATTCTTCTGTAAAGTGCAGCCCTGCCGTTGGAGCCGCAGCCGAACCTTCATGCCGAGCATAAACGGTCTGATAGCGCTCGCGGTCATCCAGTTGTTCCTTGATATACGGCGGAAGCGGCATTTGGCCCAAGCGGTCCAATATCTCCTGGAAAATACCGTCATATGAAAATGACAGTACCCTGCCGCCCATATCTCCTTCTTCCTCAATTACTGCTTTCAGCTCATCACCGAAAACGATAACAGCACCCTTTTTCAGCTTTTTACCAGGTTTCACCAATGCTTCCCATCGGTCCCCTTGCAGTTGCTTAAGCAACAAAACCTCAGCCTTAGCTCCCGTGTCTTCCTTGATGCCAAACAAGCGTGCAGGAATCACTCTCGTATCGTTTAATACCAACGTATCCCCTGGTTGGAGATACTGCACAATATCCGAAAACGTATGATGGCCCACTTCACCGTTATTTTTGTTTAATGTCAGTAATCTGGAAGCGCTCCGATCAAGCAAAGGCGTCTGTGCAATTAATGTTTCAGGCAGTTCAAAATCGTAGTCGTTTACGTTCATATATTGGTCAGTCCTTAACTATATCCACATTTTTATAATAGTGTTGCAAAATTTTCTTGTAATCATACCCCTGCTCGGCCAAACCATTGGCACCCCATTGGGATAAGCCCAAACCATGACCATTTCCTTTACCTGTAAAAATAAAGCTTTGTGTTTTGTCAATGACTCGTGCATGACGATCTTCATTCATGACGATCACCCCGTTACCACTTGAAGTACTGCTGCCAGATGCGGACAGGATTTGAGTGCCTTGTGTACCACTTACATGAGAAGTAGCCCCATCAGCGCCTAATACAGTATAACTTCCGGTACTCGCAATATCAAACAGTGTGCTCGGGAGTCCGCCCATTGCTGAGCGAAACATATCCGGATACTTCACTTTCAAAGGGGATCCGTTCGCTTCAACCTCCAACACTCGCCCTGATGGACCACGTTTGGTGACATCGAGGTGATTAATAGAGGAAGGCACTGTACCCGTTACTTTTCCTTGCAGGGATTTAGCAAGCTGAGCTGACGTAAAGGGCCCCCTCACCCATGCATAGTCTCCGGACTGAGGCACCTTTTCTAATACAATGATCTCTTCACCCGGCTGCGCCTTGGCTATTGGTGTAACCGTCGATTGAATTTGGGGAATAGGACGCACATTTGTATTTTCCGCAGTGACGGTGATTTTGTCTAACCCCGCTTCTGTGACACCCTCCAGTTCCTTAGCATTATCCTCACGAATATACCCTGTCTTGCCACTGGAGAGAAGTACATGATACCATTCCTGTGCTCCTTTTTGCGCCGAAGTATCCCCCGAGCTGTCTACGCTAGCAAAGGCTTCGCCACCACTGTTCCACACCTCAGAAGCATCTGCTGTCACACCGCCCGCATTAGATGAAAATACAGCTTCGACCACTTTGCCGCCACTTTTAATGACTTCACCAGCTGTTGCATCTACAGCCTCATTGACATTGGCATGTTCCGAGCTCTTCCCGTTGTAAGCCTGGCTTAACGTGCCATCTACCACATTGCCGATCTGAAACCGATTGCCTTGGGCAAGCGCATAGCTACGAGCCGCTACCGCTTGAGCCTTGAGCGCTTCATCTGGCCATGAGGAATAGACCTCTGCTCCTACCACGGAATACAAATACTGCTCCAAAGGGACTTCGTTCACAAGCGCCAGCTGGCCTGACGTCATGCCAACCTCCATCTCGCCACGATATGTACGCTGTGATCTTTCCATCACTTGTACTCCATTATTACCGCCGTTGACAATTACCTTGCTATTATCAGAACCACTTAGCATGTAATGAGACATCACCTGCGAGCCGGTCGTGACTCCTGCTTCCTGTCTTATAATGAGGCCGGCTTGAGTAGCATTAACTTTAGACAACGTGAGTCTCGGTTGCTTGCTCTCCAACTCAGTTTTCAAAGCCAACAGCTTGCTGTCATTACTTTCTTCTCCAACCCACACAGCATACTGACCTCTTGATTGAATCACAGTAAAAGCATCAAAGCCCGCCGCAGCAATTGTCGTTCGAACGAGATTAGCTTCCTGCTCGCTTCCGTAGCTTCCAGTGGACCAATGCTTGTTTCCCTTCACCTCGGCCTGCGCTCCGGTTGCCGAGGAAATCCGCTGTACAGCAGCCTGCGCAGACTGTTCACTAGCATATATTCCCGCGTACACTTGATACACAGAGCTACCATTTTTTGAACCGATAAAAACCGTAGGTTTATCATTAGTCTTTTGCAGGGCTTGCGCCGCTTTTATCGCCGCTGCTTCATTTCCTTCAAGTACCTTCACCCGATAGCTGTCTACACTAAAACGAGCTGTACTGTCTGGCAGTCCCATCCAAGTTTGAAAGCTGCCTCCACTGTTCTGTCCAACACTCAGACCTCCTGATGATTTCAAGGTTACAGCGGGGACTGTCGCTTTATATTTGCTACCTAGATCCGCAAAAATCACTACACGAATATCCTCTTGGGCAGCGGCAGCGTGAACGCCTGAAGACCAAGGTATGCACACTGTAGCTAATACCATAATCGCTGCTGCTCGTTTGGCCCGGCCCATCCATGCACCGAAAATACTTTCTCGGTTAAATGCTTTTCCACTCATTTCTGGCTCCCCCAATCTAGCTGCCTAGCACTTATATTTGCGTAATTTATCGGGCTCTCGATCCTTGTCTGTCCCTTTAAATACATCGGCGGAATAAACCAAAATATAAACCCGCCAAAATCTTACTTATACTCTCATTCCCTCAGTCATCCGTCAGCCGATATCGTATTCACCATACTGCATGTAACCATGCAATAATTTTTTAAAAAAAGTGCATCATGTTTCCTAATCACCGTGGATCCGTTGGCATGGGGATTCCAAGGTGGGCATATGCCGCCGGAGTCACTGTTCGTCCCCGAGGTGTTCTTTGTAAAAGACCAATTTGTAACAAATAGGGTTCATACACGTCCTCAATAGTCTGACTCTCTTCACCAATGGTTGCAGCAATTGTGTCCAATCCTACAGGCCCACCCCGGAAAGAATGAATCATGGCCTTAAGCATTTTATGATCAATTTCATCCAGCCCGAGTGGATCTATTTGAAGTCTCTTTAGCGCCTCTGCAGCTAACTCAGAATGAATAATACCGTCTCCGGCAACCTGGGCAAAATCACGCACCCTTTTTAACAGCCGGTTAGCAATACGCGGGGTCCCCCGTGAACGCAATGCGATTTCCTCCGCCGCATCCCCAACAATCTCAATCTCCATAATATCCGCATTTCTGGACACGATGTAAGCCAGCTCGTCTGTCGTATAAAACTCTAATCGACTAATAACACCAAACCGGTCACGCAATGGCGCAGAGAGCAGTCCAGCACGCGTAGTGGCCCCTATAAGGGTAAAGGGTGGCAAATCCAGGCGGACCGAACGCGCACTCGGGCCTTTACCAATCATAATGTCCAGCGCAAAATCCTCCATCGCCGGATACATGACTTCTTCCACCGTACGATGAAGGCGATGAATCTCATCAATGAACAAAACATCACCCTCTTGAAGATTGGTCAGCAATGCTGCCAAATCTCCCGGTCTTTCAATTGCAGGACCTGAAGTCGTACGAAGATTAACCCCCAACTCATTGGCGATAATGTTAGCAAGAGTAGTTTTACCCAACCCAGGCGGTCCGTACAACAGTACATGATCCAACGCTTCTTTACGCATTTTGGCCGCTTCAATATATACTTTCAGATTTTCCTTAACCTGATTTTGCCCGATATATTCATTTAGATAACGGGGGCGAAGGCTTAGCTCCGCCGTCTGGTCTTCCATCATCAAATTGGCGGAAATAATCCGGTCATCCATATTCCATCGCTCCTCTTTTCACCAGACACTTGTTAACGGACATCCGCGTCCTATCCGGCAAACAACAGTTGCAAAGCCCGCTTCATCAAAATATCGGCAGATTCATCAGGTTTTGCATCTTTCTTCATTCTGCTCCATACCTTATCCAACTCAGTATCAGTATAACCGAGGGCCTTGAGCGCCTCACGGGCCTCGCCCCAATATGAACCTTCGCCTTCTTCTACGACAGGCTCAGCAAACAATCCGGTTGCCATCCCTAACGAGCCAATACCGTCCAGCTTGTCTTTCAAATCCAGAATCATACGTTGTGCCGTCTTTTTACCGATCCCCGGTAACTTGGTGAGAAATGTGATATTCTCCTGATAAATCGCCGTTACCACATGAGCAGGCGTACCGCCTCCTAAAATACCAAGCGCAACACGCGGTCCAATACCAGATACATCAATCAGTTTACGGAATAGCTGCTGCTCCTCACGGGTCGCAAAACCGAACAGTAAAATAGCATCTTCCCTTACATGATGGTGAATATAAATAACCACTGAACCTTCAGTTTTGGCGAACGCGTAAGGATTCGGACAAAATACCCGGTACCCTACACCCTGTACATCTAAAACGACATATTCATTTTCCAAATGGGCCACAGAACCACGCAAGAAATCTATCATTTTCGCAATACCTCATTTAATTTTGAATTTAGTCCATAGGAGTGCGCATGACAAATAGCCACCGCCAAAGCATCCGCTACATCGTCCGGTTTCGGCACAGTTTGAAGCTTTAGAAACATTCTAACCATTTCTTGTACCTGTTTCTTCTCAGCCTTACCATACCCTACAATAGCCTGCTTTACCTGCATCGGCGTGTATTCACCTATAGGCAAATTACGTTGTTTTGCAGCCAGCACCAGCACCCCACGTGCCTGACTTACAGACATAGCGGTTGTAACGTTGCGATTAAAAAAGAGCTTTTCCAGTGCTACCGCATCAGGCTTATATTTATCTATTAATTGCAACATGCCTTCATACACATGAAGCAGCCTTTCTTCTTCCGGTGTATGAGCCTCCGTCTGGATGCAGCCATACTGCACAGGCACCACTTTACTGCCAATCTTGTCTACAAACCCGAAGCCCACAATAGCAATACCCGGATCAATTCCTAGAAAACGCAAAAAAATCTCTCCCCTATCGCTCAATCATGGCGTAACTAATCAATAGCCAGCGTTATCCTGAATATACTCACGGTCAAATACCATATAAAGCGAACATATGTGTCGTTCTTTTCATTATAACAAAACTTTGTATCTAATAGAGGAAAAAATTTAAACATGAGTAAAAACATAAAAAGAGACGCTTCAAGCCTTACCTCATGGGCAAAGCCTAACGTCTCGCAGTTGTAATCAATAGTGCTGTTTTAATACCCTCTGTGTTCGCTCCACGGCAAAGTCACTAAAAGTGGAAATTACACTGTTATACTCATTTATATCCTGTACACGGATTCCCTGCTGAAGTTGTTTATACACCCCTTCTGGCAAGGCCGTCTCCATGGAACCCACATCCAATTGAAAAAAAGTGCGAATTACTTTTTCTCTTTTAGGCAGCCCTTCATACAATGTAAGCTGGCCGTCAGTGCTCAAACCCATGTATCCACGCTCTTTGCATGACTCTGACAAGTCTTCCACCCTGCGTTCCAGCCACACCTCTCCTTTGGTATTAAGTCGTCCCTTCCAATCGGGATGTTGCTTCAGTAAGGTCTCTAGCTGCTGTGAACTTAGCGTTCCCAAGGAAAGTGTTTCCGTACCACATACGTAGGTGGTTAACAGACGGGTCTTCCTGCTTATACCGGAAGCACGAATACTTTGTAATAGTTGCATATGTGAGGAGTGATCTTCAGTTGGACCCAGATGTGAAGCCTCCTCCATGCCCTCCTCTGCCATGACGGTAGTAGCGAGTGGCTGTGACAACATAGCCTGCATATAATTCGATAACAGAATACCCAACCCTGCCAGCAAACAAGCCGCGCCCAAAATGCTACAGGCCCACACTGTTCTTCTCCACTGTTTCCAGCGCCGTTTCATCTGTTTTTTCCAACTTAATCGCTTCACAGTAATCCCTTCCGTCCCACTTTTTGTGTTAGTGTGACCTGGCGATTACTGATTTATACAAAAAGATAATTAATATAACAAAAAAGCCGCTGCTTCCAGCGACTTTCCTTTTGAATCGGGATGACACGATTTGAACATGCGACCCCCTGGTCCCAAACCAGGTGCTCTACCAAGCTGAGCTACATCCCGAAATACATGCCGGTGAGAGGACTCGAACCTCCACGGTTTCCCTCACGATTTTGAGTCGCGCGCGTCTGCCAATTCCGCCACACCGGCTTATGAAGTTAATGGCGCGCCCTGAGAGATTCGAACTCCCGGCCTTTTGATTCGTAGTCAAACGCTCTATCCAGCTGAGCTAAGGGCGCAAATATGGAGCGGACGACGGGAATCGAACCCGCGACCCTCGCCTTGGCAAGGCGATGCTCTACCGCTGAGCCACGTCCGCAATATCATTATATCCATGACATATAAGTGCATGAATGGTGAGCCATGAAGGACTCGAACCTTCGACACCCTGATTAAAAGTCAGGTGCTCTACCAACTGAGCTAATGGCT
>NZ_JAAMNQ010000024.1:0-23374 GCF_011066155.1 Paenibacillus sp. EKM206P
CGACCGTTAAGCCCTCCAGCGCCGATGGTACTTGGACCGCAGGGTCCTGGGAGAGTAGGACGTCGCCAAGCAACAAGCAAAAGAGACTATGATCTTCATAAGATCATGGTCTCTTTTTGCGTTAAAAGGCAGTGGGATTTTATTTAAATTGAGCTTGTTATAAGTTTAACTGGATAAGTGGATATTAACTAGTAAATAAGAAGACGGTTCTAAAATAATTTAGTACCAGGTATTAGTATCTGGTGTTATAATGTGAATAAGGATTACAAAGGAGAGTGATCAGATTGTTGAATTCAAAAGCTAAGCTTACGGCCTTTGGCACTTATGTACCTGAACGGATTTTGACGAACGCTGACTTGGAGAAGCTTGTGGATACAAGTGACGAGTGGATTGTACAAAGAACGGGTATGCGTGAAAGACGCATTG
Organism: Paenibacillus sp. EKM206P; assembly: GCF_011066155.1. Classification (NCBI taxonomy): domain Bacteria; kingdom Bacillati; phylum Bacillota; class Bacilli; order Caryophanales; family Paenibacillaceae; genus Paenibacillus; species Paenibacillus sp. EKM206P. Next base: position 427 of record NZ_JAAMNQ010000024.1, read on the forward strand.
CGGCTGAAGATCAGTATGTTTCTGATTTATGTATACAAGCTATTACACGTATGATTAAACTGTATGACGTAAATATAAATGATGTTGACATGATCATTGTAGCGACGAGTACACCTGATTACTACTTTCCAAGTACGGCTTCACGTATTCAGGCTTATTTTGATATTCCAAACACGGGGTCAATGGATGTTAGTGCAGCATGTGCAGGTTTTTCCTATGGACTTCATTTGGCAAATGGCCTTATTACAAGTGGTCTGCATCGTAAGGTGCTAGTAGTGGGAGCCGAAACGTTGTCCAAAATTACAGATTATACGGATCGGACGACGTGTATACTTTTTGGAGATGGTGCAGGAGTTGCACTTGTTGAATATGACGATGATGAAGGATCATTTTTAACTTCAGATATAGGTACCTATGGGCAAGGGGGAGCACATCTTTACCGTGTGGGACTATCTGATCATTTAAATGGAGAGAAGCTGCAAGACCATGGATTTATTGCGCAGAATGGACGTGAGGTTTATAAATGGGCTGTTCGCTCTGTTCCAACTGGAATCGAACGATTATTGGATAAGGCAAATATGAAGAAGGAGGATCTTGACTGGTTTGTACCTCATAGTGCTAATTTGAGAATGATCGAGTCCATATGTGAAAGAAGTACAGTACCTTTGGAAAAAACGCTGACAAGCGTAGAATTGTATGGTAATACATCGGCGGCATCCATCCCGTTGGCTTTGCAGTGTGGTTTGGATGATGGACGTTTACGGTATGGACAACATGTGTTGTTATATGGATTTGGCGGAGGCCTCACCTATGCGGGTCTGCTATTAAAATGGAGTGTGCCTGATCTGTAAGTTATCTTAACCCATGTAGAAGTAATAGCAATAGTATGTACGATCATGTTAATAAGAGCCGTTGGCATTAGAATTTATCGTAAGATGGCAGGATGGTATAATTAACACTATGAGAGAAAGGAGCGTAACATGAAGGTATTGGTATTGGCAGAAAAACCGTCCGTGGCCAGAGAGATTGCACGTGTGATGGGTAGCCGCGAGAAGCATAAAAGTTATATAGAAGGACCCCAGTATGTGGTGACGTGGGCACTGGGACATTTGGTCGGCTTAGCAGAGCCGGAGGATTACGATTCTAAGTATGCGACCTGGAATTTGGAGGACCTGCCTATTCTTCCGAAGAGTTCAAAGTTAAAGGTGCTGCGCGAAAGTAATCATCAGTTCAAAGCTGTGCAGCAACTCATGAAGCGGCAGGACATTGGAGAGCTTATCGTGGCAACAGATGCTGCTCGCGAAGGAGAATTGTTGGCACGCTGGATCATCCAAATGGCAAACTGGAAAAAGCCCTTCCGGCGCTTATGGATCTCTTCGCAGACGGACAAGGCGATTAAAGCAGGTTTCGCAAAGCTATTGCCTGGTCAGCAGTTTGATCGTTTATATGAATCGGCTCGCTGTAGAGCTGAAGCAGACTGGATGATTGGTCTCAATGTAACTCGCGCGTTGACTTGTCGTTATAACGCCCAACTTTCGGCGGGAAGAGTCCAAACACCAACGCTGGGGATGATTATGGAGCGTGAGAAAGAAATTACCGAATTCCGTTCTCAGGAATATGATACTTTGACGGCGGACTTCGGCGATTTTCAGGCAACTTGGCGGGCAGAAAGCGGGGATTCACGCATGTTTGACCGCACTCAAGCAGAGGCTTTGCGCCGTAGACTTGAGGGGGCCAAAGGCACAGTTGCCAGTGTTAAAAAGAGCGAAAAGAACGAGCCTCACCCGCTAGCGTATGATTTAACGGAACTACAAAGAGATGCTAATCAGCGCTATGGCTTTTCGGCTAAACAGACGTCCAATCTGCTTCAGCGTCTGTATGAGCAGCATAAGCTGGTGACCTATCCACGTACGGACAGCCGTTATCTGACATCCGATATGGTGGATACCCTTAAGGAAAGGCTCAGTAGTGTAGCAGTAGGTCCGTATGCTTCCTTGGCACGCCCGCTATTGCGTAACAACCTGCCGATCACAAAGCGAATTGTGGATGACAGTAAAGTTACGGATCATCATGCGATTATTCCTACTGAGCAGACATTATTACTTAATCAGTTAAGCCCGGAAGAACGTAAGCTGTATGATCTGATTGCACGACGGTTTATCAGTCTATTCTATCCACTTGCACGTTATGATGCTGTAGCCGTATCAGTTACGGTGGAGCAGGTGACGTTTCAGGTAAAAGGCACAACGGTAAAAGATAGCGGATGGCGTGCTGTATATGACGCGAACCATTATGATATGGATGATGAAGAAGCAGAGGATCGGGAAAACAATGGACGGGGCGTTATTTTACCTGAGCTGCAAAAAGGAGATTCCGTCCGGTTACAGCGTTGTCTTGTACGAGCTGGGCGAACGATGCCGCCGAAGCGGTATACAGAAGCAGCCCTGCTCGCTCAGATGGAAAAGCATGGACTGGGCACTCCTGCTACCCGTGCTGATCTGATTGAGAAGCTTGTCAGCTCGGATACGATTGAGCGTCAGGGGAACGTGATGCATCCAACCGGGAAAGGTAAACAATTGATTGAACTGGCGGCTCCACAGCTTCGAACGCCCGAATTGACGGCACGTTGGGAAGCGGAGCTGGAACGGATTGCTCGTGGTCAAGGACAACCGGAACCGTTTTTGAATTCTATTCGTGCTATGGCGAAAGAGCTGGTTTCCACTGTGAAAAATAGCAGTGCGGAGTACAAGCCTCATAATGTGACGAATAGTCATTGTCCAGATTGTGGTACAAAGCTATTGGAGAAGAAGGGCAAGAAAGGCAAGTTCCTTGTATGTCCAAGTGCGGATTGCGGTTACCGTCGTTCAGGGGAAAAACGTTTGTCCAATCGACGTTGCCCGCAGTGTCATAAGAAAATGGAAATGAAAGAGGGCAAAGCAGGATTGTATGTAAGATGCCTGCCCTGCGGAATTACCGAGACGTTGGATAAGGACAAGCAACGGGTAAACAAACGGGAACAGCAAAAGCTAGTAAGACAATTTGAAAAGCAGGAATCTTTTGGCTCCAGTTTGGGTGATTTGCTAAAAGCAGCGATGGAACAAAAGCAGGGCAAATAACGGATGACCAAAAGTGCTGCAGTCAACATAATCAGTAGGTGCATGTCGGTATAAAAACGATCACTCCTTGGCATGGTAATCCGAGGAGGTGAGTATTTATGCCCAAACATAAACCGCTTAAAATCAATAATCAGCAAAATAAATCAAGCATACTGGAGGAGGAAATTGCTGCTCATCCAGAGAAGCAAGCGAAATATCCTCCAAGCTTGAATGGGATTCCCAAACAGCAGTCTTGATGCTGCGTGGGAGGGACGATGGATTACTGTATAGAACCAAGACGATTGGATATTAGATGAAGTAGTTATTAATGCTAGACTTGTCTTGCAAAAAAAGCAGCAGTTACGGTGATCAACCGTAATCGCTGCTTCTTTTTCATAATAAGGATGTTGTATTTATTTGATTTGGGATAAATGTTCTTAGTATTCATTAAAGAAGGATTGAATTTGGTTAACATCGTGTGTTTGGGTCAAAGCAAGCATGAGCAAAATCCGTGCTTTTTGCGGATTGAGTGAATCGGTCGATACAAAGTTCGATGCCGCGTCTTTTGTTGACGGTGATACCACTCCACTTCCCACGCGGCTGGAGCGGGCAATGATTATTCCTTTTTTACCTGCGGCCTCTGCGCCTTCTGAGGAGGTCTTGGACAAGGAACCATTACCGGAACCAGCTACGACAATACCCTTGGCACCAGCTGCTACGGCTGCATCATACAGATAGCGACCATTGTTTTGATATTCGTATAAAATATCTACTTGTGGCAGTTGAGTCAGGTTAGAGATGTCGAATACAGAAGAAGTCGTATGCTTGTGTGTGGATTTGTTGTAGTAGTACACTTGATCGCCCACAACAGCTCCAAGGTATCCCTGCTCCACAGATTTGAACGTATCGACTGCTGTTGTGTTCGTTTTGGTGATGTATCTTGCTGCACCGATACGGTCGTTCAGCAGGACGAGTACGCCCTGACCTTTAGAGGCCGAAGCCCCGGCGACTTTCACTGCATTATAGAGGTTGAAGGGACCATCGGCACTGATGGCAGTAGCTGGACGCATGGAGCCAACGACAACTACTGGCTTATCGCTTTTGATAACAAGATTGAGGAAATAAGCTGTTTCTTCTAATGTATCTGTACCATGTGTAATGACAATGCCATCTACATCGTCTTTGGCAAGCAGTTCATTGGTGCGCTTGGCAAGTTTTAAGAGGATCTCATTATTAACATCGGGGCTACCTACATTAACAACTTGCTCACCACTGACATTTGCAATACTTTTCATCTCAGGAACGGCATTGATTAGAGTTTCCACTCCCAACGCGCCTGCTTTGTAGCCGGTTGTATCCGTGTTGACGGCAGATGATCCTGCAATGGTCCCTCCCGTGGCAAGTATTTTAATATTGGGTAAATGATTGGTTTGTGGTTTTTCGGATTTGTCCGAAGTTATAGTGGTAGAAGTAGGTGCAGTTGTGCTGGTTGTAGCTGCTGCCGCAGCGTTGGCGGTAAATCCACCACTCCATAAGGTACCTCCGAGAATAAAGCTGGCCAACAGGGGAATCATCGTCATTTTTTTCATGTTAGTCATATAAAGCTCCTCTCCAATCTTAAACCTCAAATATGATGATAGATTAACTGACAAATATTTTGTCGGATTAAGTTAATATCACGAATTATAGAGTGTAAAAATGTTTTTAGTCAATATCTATGTTAGAAAATATAACTTTAAAACCAATCCATTATCAATGTAACCGCCTTATTATTGTATGGTGGGTGTATGTAGTAAGATGAACAGTCGGTTGTTTAAGGTAAAGACCACGGCTGAATAAAAAATGTTTGCAAAAACAAAACAACAAGCAGAAATCTCATAAGGAGTCTGCTTGTTGTTTTTGTTGAAAGGTGAACAACTGAGTTTACCTTTAACTTCATTCAATGAGAACGACAAGGTAAAGTTGATATTTTACGTTAATAACATGGTTCTACAGCTGAATACAGATCCCATGATCAGGGGTTTTTGCTATGCTGTTTTGTCGGCAGGCTGGCGCTGGGAGTTCCTTTTCCTTGTTTACGGTTGCGTTCTGCCTTTTTAGCATTTTCTCGCAGCTTTTCAACGTATTCATGGGTGCTTTCCATTGCAGTTCCTCCTTTAAGACGAAATAGATGCACTCGGGGATCGCCCTTATGCCACCTTACTATTTCCGCAAAAACGCTATCCAAGTCAAGGGAGGCGTTGTTTCTGTAAAAGGGGTGGGGTTATAATGAGGGGAGAACGATATATAAGGCCTAATACCTGAACTTGGTACGGTGTGCAAAAGGGGGAGAGACATTGCAGACAGGCTTGTTGGTATGGCTGCTGTTTATCAATGCAGTAGGCTATCTGGTAATGTCGGAAGATAAAAAGAGAGCACGTAAACATCGTGATCGTGTACCTGAACGGACGTTGTTTTTCCTGGCCCTGATCGGGGGAGCCTTAGGCGTGCTAATAGCCATGTACCGTAAACGCCATAAAACACGGCATATGAGTTTCAGATTAGGTATTCCGGCGTTGCTATTCATGAACGCATTGTTGTATGGTTATTTTTTAAGGTAAGGCGAGGAGTTTAGCTTCTCATAGGGAAGTTTAATGATGAGTGAGAAGACTATTCCAGCCATCCAGTGATGTCATGGAATGAACAACAACAGGAGTACATATTTCAGGCTTTGAATCAACAAACCGAATGAGGAAGAGGTGCGTATTATGCTATTTTCAAAAGTATTGCTTGCTTATGACGGTTCGGATGCATCCAACAAGGCTTTGCTGAAGGCAGCCGAATTAGTCAAGACATCATCGTCCTCGCAGCTTGAGGTGGTAACCGCATTTGATTTTCCACGGATTTTTATGGGCGAAGGTTTGGCGCCAATTCCGGCTTCGATAAATAAAGAATATTACGATTTGGCCGAACAAACTACCGAAGAAGTTAAAAAGCGGCTTGCTGAGCAAGGTGTAGATGCCAAGGTGGAGCTCATTCAAGGTTCACCAGCCGAAGTCATTTTGGATTATGCCAATGAGAATGGCTTCGATGTGATTGTGATCGGTAGCCGCGGTTTAGGTGGTATCCGTGAATTTGTATTGGGTAGCGTAAGCCACAATGTGGTGCAGCATGCGCGTATTCCTGTGCTGGTCGTAAAATAACTGAATAAGAAAGTAAAAGTCGGTTTACTGCCTGTATAGGGAGTGCCGACTTTTATTTTTGTCAGTGGAATGCGGTACGCTCGCTGTTATCAGGATAGGTAATAGATAGCTAAACGTAATACAATAGTCCTGACCTGTGGGTATATAAGGGTGTTGATTTTGTTAAACACGAACATTCTATTGCATGATTATTGTAATGTTCGTTTTCAAGTTGACATAAGGTGTAGGGAATTGTTAAACTAGGAAGTGTATTGTCGATAAAAAATGAACTTTAGGTACAATTTAATAAGGTACACATGTTTGAGCCGAAACAGACCGCGATCATACTTGTAAAGAATATCGTCGGGTATGGAATAGGCACAATGCTAACTCGTATAATGCCGGGGATATGGCCCGGAAGTTTCTACCTGGAAACCTTAAATTTCCGGACTACGGGAGACATACGGCTGAAGCCGCATTGGATGCGGTGGAAGAGGCTTGCTTTTGGCTTGCCTTTAAGAGGCTCTGTCGTTTGTTTTTTCGTAGTCCGGTGTCTTGAAAATAACGTTATTTTCGAGTGCCGGATTTTTGGCGCTTATTGATAAACAGGGAGTGAAGGACATGTCAGTGCAGGTCGCTGTCATTATGGGCAGCACATCAGACTGGGACACCATGCAGCATGCATGTGCTGTGCTGGACGAGCTTGAAATCGGATATGAGAAAAAGGTAGTTTCAGCCCATCGTACACCGGATTTAATGTTTCGTTTTGCAGAAGAGGCCGCCGGGCGTGGATTAAAGGTCATTATTGCTGGAGCGGGTGGGGCAGCGCATTTGCCAGGGATGGTGGCTGCGAAGACATCCTTGCCAGTCATTGGTGTGCCTGTCCAGTCGAAGGCTCTGAATGGTCTAGACTCCTTGCTCTCCATTGTGCAGATGCCGGGTGGTATTCCGGTTGCCACTGTGGCAATCGGTAAGGCAGGCGCTACGAATGCAGGGCTGCTGGCCGCACAAATATTAGGCGCTTTTGACGAAAAGATAAGTCAGCGGGTTGTGGCAAGACGCGACCGTATCCGTGATGAGGTGCTGGAAGGCAGTGACTCACTATGAATGAGGCATGTGAATCTGCAGGTCGCATCCGTCCTCCAGGTACAACGATTGGACTTCTAGGAGGCGGACAGCTGGGCAGAATGCTTGTGCTAGCAGGGACAAACTTAGGATATCGTTTTGTGACGCTGGACCCTGCACCTGATAGCCCGTGTGGACAGGTGTCAGAACAAATCCGTGCTGCCTATGATGATGAGCTTGCGGCCAGAGAGTTGGCTGGTCGGTGCGATGTGATCACGTATGAGTTTGAAAATGTGGACGCAGATGTGGCTGCACTTTTGGAACAGGAATCCAGCGTGCCGCAAGGCAGCAGTCTTTTGTACACAACACAGCATCGTCTTCGTGAAAAGCGTTCTATTGAAGCTGCTGGTGTCCCTGTCGCTCCGTATCGTGAAATTAGTAGTCCTGCGGATATGGCCCAAGCGGTAGCTGAACTGGGTGTACCGTGTGTGCTCAAGACAGCAGTCGGTGGTTATGATGGCAAGGGACAAGTGGTCATTCGCCAACCGGAGGAAGCCTTAGCTGCCTACGAACAATTGGCAGGAGACGGTGCGGAACTGGTATTGGAACAGTTCATTCGTTTTCGCTGCGAAATCTCGGTGATTGTAGCTCGCAGCACGAACGGTGAAGCTAAAGCCTTTCCACCTGCGGAAAACATTCACGTGAACAACATTTTGCACACGTCGATTGTACCTGCGCGCGTGCCAGAACCTGTTCAGGAGGAAGCGCGAAAGTTAGCGCTGGCTGTGGCAGAGTCGCTGGGTGCGGTGGGACTGCTCGCTGTGGAGATGTTTGTCACCGAAGACGGACAATTGTACGTTAATGAGTTGGCACCACGACCGCATAACTCCGGTCATTACACGATGGAGGCATGCGCCACGTCGCAATTCGAGCAGCACATACGTGCGATTTGCGGTTTACCCTTGGGCAGCACGAAGCTGCTGACTTCCGTCGTGATGGTCAATGTGCTAGGTGAGCATTTGGAGGATGTGGTTCGGCGGTTTGTGCAATCGGATGTTGAAGCTGAAAGGTTGGATGTTGTACCCAAGCTGCATTTGTATGGAAAAAGTGAAGCCAAGCCAGGCCGAAAGATGGGACATATTAATCTACTGTGCCAGGATGCGGAACAAGCACTGGAATGGATTGAACAAACCAATATTTGGGGGGATAAATAGTCATGATCGAACGCTATAGCAGACCGGAAATGAGAGCGATTTGGACGGAAGAAAATAAATTTAAAGCGTGGCTGGAAGTAGAGCTGTGTGCCTGTGAAGCTTGGGCGGAATTAGGGGTTATTCCAAAAGAGGATACTGTGGCTCTACGTAAGAATGCAAGTTTTGATATTGAACGGATATATGAAATTGAGCAGGAGACAAGACATGATGTTATTGCTTTTACTCGCACGGTGTCTGAAAGTCTTGGAGATGAGCGCAAATGGGTACATTACGGTCTAACCTCTACAGACGTAGTTGATACGGCACTGGGCTACCTGTTAAAGCAGGCGAATGAAATCCTGGAACGCGATATCTTGAATTTTATTGAAATTTTGAAGGAAAAGGCATTAGCTTACAAGCATACACCAATGATGGGACGTACACATGGAGTGCATGCCGAGCCGACCACATTCGGACTGAAGATGGGATTGTGGTACGAGGAAATGAAGCGCAATCTGGAACGCTTTCGTTTTGCCGCTGACCAAGTACAATACGGTAAAATGTCCGGTGCAGTTGGGACATACGCCAACATTGACCCGGCTGTAGAAGAATTTGTATGCCGCAAGCTGGGTACCAAGCCCGCACCGATTTCTACACAGACGCTACAGCGCGACCGTCATGCCGAATACATGGCAACGTTAGCGTTGATCGCCACATCGTTGGACAAATTTGCTACAGAAGTCCGTGCTCTGCAAAAGAGTGAATTCCGTGAGGTGGAGGAAGCCTTTGCCAAGGGTCAAAAAGGATCTTCCGCGATGCCGCATAAACGCAATCCGATCGGAAGTGAAAACATCTCCGGTCTGGCACGTGTGATTCGCGGGCATATGGTATCGGCGTATGAGAACGTAACCCTATGGCATGAACGCGACATTTCGCATTCTTCCGTAGAACGCATTATTCTGCCGGATGCCACGATGCTGTTGAACTACATGCTGAACCGCTTTGGCAATATCGTGAAAAATCTGACGGTCTTCCCTGAAAATATGAAGCGCAATATGGCGCGTACGTACGGCGTACCGTTCTCCGGTCGTATTATGACGAAGCTGATCGATAAAGGCTTTAGTCGTGAAAAAGCCTACGATACCGTGCAGCCGCGTGCTATGCAGGCGTGGGAAGAGCAACGCCAGTTCCGCGATATCGTCGAGGCCACCCCGGAAATTACTGCCGTGCTCAGCGCAGACGAAATCGAGGATGCTTTTAACCCAGCCTGGCATCTGAAGAACGTGGATACGATCTTCAAAAAGCTGGGATTAGGGGAGTAGGAGGGAAGGTTGCTGCGTGGTGAGGCCGCTCCGCAAACGGATCATTCTTCCGATTGCTGTTGCCCCTGGATTCCTGAATTGGAAAACCTGCAAAGGTTGGAATCCAGAGGCAAAGGCAAGCGCTAACGCTTCTCCAGAACGATTCCGTCCGCCCCGCTGCTTCCAGCACCAACCTTCGTGTGGGAGCAGAACTTGGGAAGGTGCGGCACATAAGATGCCGCACCACCCCAAGAGCGATGGAAAAGCGTGTTCCACTGCTTTTGCTATCGCTGAGCAACGTTCTCGGGAGGGCTGCCGAATTTGCGCAGCAAACAGCCCGCTGCCCTCCCGAGAACGCGCAGGCTCAAGAAGTGAAGCCTTGAGCCACCGTATCCGTGCGCAGCGTAACACATGCGCACAACAGGCGAAGCCAGAATGCTCGCTGCACGGCATGCCGTGCTACGGCCACGGGCCGAATGGTATTGCGGCGGCATACGCGTAAAAACGCTATTTTGTACCGACGTAAAAGCGTTGCTGGATGAAAGCTTGTGCCAACAAGCCTTCATCCGGCGAAACGCGCTCATACCACTCGAGTCACATAATAAACGCCCTCACCCGGCTCACCAGCCAACCTTGCGGGAGTCCCGAGGGCAGCAGCCCTGGGAGTTCTCCCTGAGGGGAGGATTTAGGAGGGGCAAAGGTTGATTTAGGAGGGGCAACTTCTATGAAAGAGGTGTAATGAAATGTCATTGTCTACTGCCGAAGGTCTGATCCATGCGCCGCTCTTGTACAAAGGCAAGGTGCGTGAACTGTATGATCTCGGAGAGCATTTTCTGATTGTCGTGACGGACCGAATTTCGGCTTTTGATTATGTGTTAGAGCCACCCGTGCCCGAAAAGGGAAATGTGCTGAATAAGCTCAGCGCTTTCTGGTTTGAGCAGACGAAAGACTTGTTGGAAAACCATGTCGTGCACACTGATGTGAACAAGCTCGGGCATGTGATCGACGAACAGAATAAAGAGTTGCTGAAGGACCGGATCATGGTCACGCTGAAGGCTGAACGCATCGACATTGAGTGTGTGGTGCGCGGATATATTACCGGAGGCGGCTGGCGTCAGTATGAGCAGAACGGTGAGGTGAACGGCATTCCATTGCCAGAGGGGCTACGTAAAAATGAGCGCTTTCCCAAGCCTTTATTTACACCAGCTGCAAAAAATGATGTTGGACACGACGAGGACATTTCACTTCATCAAATGAAAGAACTGGTCGGGGTGGAACTAACAGGTGAGCTTGAGGAAAAGAGCTTGGCGTTGTACGAATTTGCACGTGCTTTCTGCGAGAAGCGGGGGATTATTTTAGCCGATTGCAAGTTTGAGTTTGGTCTTGTTAACGGTAAGGTGATTCTGATTGACGAGATTTTCACGCCAGATTCATCCCGTTTTTGGGCCCAGGAAAAGTATGAGCTGGATGTTGAGATTGACAGCATGGACAAGGAGCCGGTACGAAGCTATTTGGCATCATCTGGTTGGGACAAGAATAGCGAGCCCGATCCATTGCCTGCTGAGGTCGTAGAAGAAACAACTGCAAGATATACGGATATTTGGCGGCGTCTGACGGCACAGTAAATAGTAATCATAATTCAACCAATAGGATTCACTCATTCGGAGGAGGAACTGAAGGAACATGATGAAAGCAACAGTCTATGTCACGATTAAGCAAAGCGTTTTGGACCCGCAGGGGGTTGCGGTGCAAGGCGCACTGCATTCTATGGGTTTCGGAGAAGTGGACAGCGTCAGAATTGGTAAGTATATGGAATTGAATCTGGATACAACAGACCGCGAGATTGCTGAAAAGCGCATCATTGAGATGTGCGAAAAGCTGTTGGCCAACACGGTCATTGAAGACTACCGCTACGAACTGGAGGGCTGATTCCATGAAATTTGCAGTTCTGGTTTTTCCGGGCTCCAACTGTGATATTGACTGCTATAAGGCGGTAGAGGACACGGTCGGTGAACCTGTCGATTATGTTTGGCATACTGCGACGGATCTGTCGCCTTATGATTGTATTCTTGTTCCAGGAGGCTTCTCCTACGGGGATTACCTGCGTTGCGGCGCGATTTCCCGGTTTGCTCCGGTGATGAAGGAAGTTGCGAAAGCGGCTGCCGAGGGCAAATATATTTTGGGTATTTGCAACGGTTTTCAAATTCTGACCGAAGCCGGTCTGTTGCCAGGGGCTTTACGCCGTAATCTGTCGATGAAATTCCTATGCCGGGATACGGTGTTGCAGGTTGCGAATAACCAAACACCTTTTACTAAAGATTACGCTGCTGGTGAAAAGATCGTCATTCCGATCGCACACGGCGAAGGCAACTATTACTGTGATGATGAGACGCTGGCTCGCTTGCAGGCGAATAACCAGATCGTATTTACGTATAAAGATAATCCAAACGGTTCCATGACGGATATCGCAGGGATTTGTAATGAACAAGGAAACGTGCTGGGCATGATGCCTCACCCTGAACGCGCGGTGGACGCATTGCTCGGAACGGATGACGGCAAACGTATGTTTACATCTATTTTGAACGCATGGAGGGATCGACATGGCGCAGCAAGTGTCCGCTAAGGAACCAACGGCAGAGCAGGTTGCCGAGCATAAACTGTACCAGCAGATGGGTGTGTCGGATAGCGAATATGCGTTGATCTGTGAATTCATGGGACGTCAGCCGAATTATACGGAGATTGGTGTATTCAGTGTCATGTGGTCAGAGCATTGTGCTTACAAAAACTCCAAGCCGTTATTGCGTCGTTTTCCAACGAGCGGTCCACGAGTGCTGATGGGACCCGGCGAGGGCGCAGGCATTGTAGATATCGGTGATAACCAAGCGGTTGTATTTAAAATCGAAAGCCATAACCATCCGTCGGCTGTGGAGCCTTTTCAAGGGGCAGCGACTGGGGTAGGCGGTATCATCCGTGATATTTTCTCCATGGGTGCAAGACCCGTTGCGGTGTTGAACTCTCTGCGTTTTGGCAAGCTGGAGAGCGACCGTGTGAAATATTTGTTCGAGCATGTGGTATCTGGTATTGCGGGCTACGGGAACTGTATCGGTATTCCGACTGTAGGTGGCGAGGTTGTATTTGATGAAAGCTACGAAGGCAACCCGCTCGTTAATGCAATGTGTGTCGGACTGATTGACCATGATAAAATCCAGCGTGGTGTTGCTAAAGGGGTCGGTAACCCGGTGTTCTATGTGGGCCCACCGACAGGTCGTGATGGGATTCATGGAGCGACATTCGCATCGGTTGAGCTGACAGAAGAATCTGAAGCGAACCGGACTGCGGTTCAAGTAGGCGATCCTTTTATGGAGAAGCTGGTTATGGAATCATGTCTGGAACTGATCGACAGTGGTATTGTGCTGGGTATTCAGGATATGGGTGCCGCAGGACTCACCTGCTCCAGCGCGGAGATGGCGAGTAAGGCTGGCAACGGCCTGGAGCTGTATCTGGATCAGGTACCGCAGCGTGAAGAGGGTATGACACCTTATGAAATGATGCTGTCCGAATCACAAGAACGGATGCTGTTCGTAGTAGAGCCTAAGGATGAAGCACAGGCACTGGAAATTTTCGAGCGCTGGGGCGTTATTTGTGCCAAGGTCGGTAAAGTGACGGATGACGGTCGTTTGCGTTTGTTCCATCACAATGAAGTGGTCGGAGATATGCCAGTGACGGCACTGGTTGATGAATGCCCGATTTATGACAAGCCTTCCGAAATCCCCGCTTATTATGAGCAAAATGCTGCTATTGACACACTTCGTTATGCAGAAGTGACAGATTTGAACGATGCGCTGAAAAAGGTGCTGTCTTCACCAAGTGTAGCTAGTAAGAAATGGGTATACGAGCAGTATGACTACATGGTTCGCACGAGTACAGCCGTTCGTCCGGGATCGGATGCAGCTGTAGTAACCGTGCGTGGAACTCGTAAGGGTCTCGCCATGACGACAGATTGTAACGGACGTTATGTATACCTGGATCCAGAGGTAGGCGGACGGATTGCAGTTAGCGAAGCAGCACGTAACATTGTATGTTCTGGCGGCGAGCCTTTGGCGATTACAGATAACCTGAACTTCGGTAACCCTGAAAAGCCGGATATTTTCTGGCAAATGGAAAAAGCCGTAGATGGTATGGCTGAAGCTTGCCGTGTACTGGATACACCTGTTATCGGGGGTAATGTCAGCTTGTACAACGAAAATACCAAAGGCTCCATCTATCCGACGCCTGTTGTTGGTATGGTAGGTCTGGTACATGATACAGATCATATTACGACACAAGGCTTCAAAGCCGAGGGTGATGTGATTTTCTTGGTGGGGGAAACGAAGGCCGAGCTGGGAGGTAGCGAGTTCCAAGCTGTCGTACACGGTGTATCCGAGGGACGCCCTCCTGAGCTGGATTTGAACGTAGAGAAAAAGCTGCTGACTGCGGTACTGGGAGCGATTCAGGGCGGATTGGTACAATCTGCGCATGATTTGGCAGAGGGCGGATTGGCTGTAGCGCTTGCGGAATCCGGGATTAGCGGCGGATTGGGAGCACAGGTCAACGTAGAAACGACTTTGCGTCCTGACCATGCCTTGTTTAGCGAAAGCCAGTCCCGTATTTTGTTATCTGCATCGCCGGATAAAGCGTCTGCGCTGGAAGCACATCTACGTGGTTTGGAAGTGCCAGTAACCGTATTAGGAAAAGTTGAAGGATCACAATTGACAGTTGAGGTGAACGGACAACCCGCTTTGAACGAGGCAGTCGCCAGTTTGAAGCAAATCTGGGAGGATGTCATTCCATGTCTGATGAAATAACAGCACGGACGTTGTGGACTGGAGATTATTATAATGAAGGCTCTGGTAAAGAGGGGCTGTTTGATAAATTAAAAGAGGAGTGCGGCGTATTCGGTGTGTATAGACACTCCGATGCCGCTTCCCTAGCATATTACGGATTGCATGCACTCCAGCATCGTGGGGAGGAAAGTGCAGGCATCTGTGTGAGCAGTGGTGACGAGTTCCATTATCATCGTGGTATGGGTCTTGTAAAAGAAGTATTCAATAAAGATTTGATGGCTTCGCTGACAGGCGATATTGCCATAGGACATGTGCGCTACTCGACAAGTGGAGACAGTAAGCTGACGAATGCACAGCCTTTGGTGTTCAAGTATCGTGATGGCGATTTGGCAGTAGCCACGAACGGGAATATCGTGAATGCTTTGCAAATCCGGCATGAGCTGGAGCAGGGCGGGTCTATTTTTCAAACGACCAGCGATACAGAAGTAGTAGCACATTTGATCGCACGATCGTCCAAGGATTTGGTGGAGGCCGCTAAGGATGCATTGAAGCGTATTGTCGGCGGGTTTGCTTTCCTTATTATGACCAACGACAAGCTGCTCGTGGCTTCCGACCCCAATGGTCTGCGTCCAATCACGATGGGCAGACTGGGAGATGCTTATCTGTTCGCATCCGAGTCTTGTGCCCTGGAAACGATTGGGGCAGAGTTGCTGCGCGATATCGAACCGGGTGAGCTGTTGGTGTTGGACAAAAATGGACTGCATGAAGATCGTTACACGGAAGAAAAGCACCGTAAAGCGCTATGTGCGATGGAATATATTTATTTTGCCCGGCCTGACAGTGACTTGAATGGTTCTAATCTTCATGCTGCACGCAAAAGAATGGGCAGCCAGATGGCGCTGGAAGCTTTTGTTGATGCAGATTTGGTTACCGGTGTACCGGACTCCAGTATTTCGGCTGCGATTGGTTATGCAGAGCAGACAGGTATTCCTTATGAGCTGGGCATGATTAAAAATAAATACACTGGACGTACCTTCATTCAGCCGAGTCAGGAGCTACGCGAGCAGGGTGTGAAAATGAAGCTGAGCGCTGTACGCCGTGTTGTTGAAGGTAAACGGGTCATTATGATCGACGATTCTATCGTCCGAGGTACTACTTCCCGTCGAATCGTAAATATGCTGCGTGATGCGGGAGCGTTGGAAGTACATGTACGTATTACCTCGCCGCCTTTCAAAAACCCGTGCTTCTATGGTATTGACACGCCGGATCGCCGGGAACTGATTGCTTCATCCAAAACCGTCGAGGAAATTCGTGAGGAAATTAACGCCGATTCGCTTTACTTTATGAGCGCCGAGGGTTTGATTGCCGCTGTAGGTGGATATAACGAACAGGATTACAAAGGCGGCTTGTGCCTAGCTTGTTTCGATAATGATTACCCGACTCAGGTAGATTTCAAAGGCGAAGAGAAGTTCGGATGTAGTTGTTAGTATAGGGAACAAAAGAGGTACTAGCGCCATATAATGCGGTTCTGAGGGGGCCACTCCGCGTGTGGAAGGTTCTTACGATCGCTGTTGCCGCTGGATTCCTGGATTGAAATAATCCCTTACAGGGTTGGAATCCAGCTGCAAAGGCGAACGCTTTCTTCTCCAGAATCCTTCCACCCGCTGCGTTTCTCAGGTATGCAGCATTATTGCAGCAGTGCCTGTACCTCTTTGGTTCCCACCGGGAAGAGGATAGGTAAGGCAGTTAAAAACTCATGGCATAACTATTTCATGCCATGAGTTTTTAGCGGAGCGGTGACTCGTAAAAAGTCGCCCTGCTCTTGTAAGGCTGAGCCGCGAAGCGAAGCTCAATAGCAGGCAAGGCAAAGCTGCCTGCCTCAAAGGGCAAAGAAGTAAGCCGCCCGTTGGCGCTGCTCACTTCTTTGCCCGGCACGTCCCCGCCTTTGCGAAGCAAAAAGCCCGGGACGTGCCCCCGCCGCCTCTGTCAAGGGCGGCCACGCACTAAAGCGTGTCCTTGTGAATTGCGGGAATGACCCGCAATTCACAAAGGATAGCACGCGACTCACAGCACGAACCATACACCAAGCAGCACCCAACCCTACGCATCTGACCGACTCTTGAGGGGTCCAGGGGGAGCAGCCCCATGGAATCCTCCCTGTTAGGGAGGACTTAGGAGGGTCAATCATTTGAAGGAGTGTTCATGAATGTCCGAAGCATACAAAAACGCAGGGGTAGATATCGCTGCCGGTAATGAAGCAGTAGAACGGATGAAAAAGCACGTTAAACGTACCTTCCGTCCCGAAGTGCTGACGGACTTGGGCGGATTCGGTGCGTTGTTCGGCCTGAATAAGGATAAGTACGAGGAGCCTGTACTCGTTTCCGGTACCGATGGTGTCGGCACGAAGCTGAAGCTTGCTTTCGCAATGGATCGTCATGACACCATTGGTATTGACGCGGTTGCGATGTGTGTAAACGACATTGTCGTCGGGGGCGCGGAGCCACTCTTTTTTCTGGATTACCTCGCTTGTGACAAGGTTGTGCCCGAGAAAATTGAAGCTATAGTCGCTGGAATCGCAGAGGGATGCCATCAATCGGGCTGTGCGCTGGTCGGCGGTGAAACCGCAGAAATGCCAGGGATGTATAGCGAGGGTGAATATGATATTGCCGGATTCACGGTAGGGATTGTAGATAAAAGTAAAATCATCAACGGCAGCTCCATTGCCCCTGGAGATACCGTTATTGGGCTGGCCTCCAGTGGAGTTCACAGTAATGGCTTCTCACTGGTTCGCAAGCTGTTATTGGAACAGCAGGGCTATGATTTGCATGATGAAATCGAAGGCTTAAACGGCAAACTGGGCGATGTACTGCTGGAGCCGACGAAAATTTACGTGAAATCCGTTTTGGCATTGCTGGACAAGGTAAAAGTAAAAGGTATGGCGCATATCACAGGTGGTGGTTTTATTGAAAATATCCCAAGAGTGTTACCGGATCACGTCAATGTGGATATTGAATACGGCACTTGGCCGATTTTGCCAATCTTCCAGCTCATGCAGGAAAAAGGTGCAATCTCCAACAGAGACATGTTCACAACCTTTAATATGGGGATTGGCATGGTAATCGTTGTAGGCGAAGAGCATGCACAGACTGCACTGGAAGTTCTGAAGGAACAGGGCGAAGCTGCCTATGTGATCGGAAAAGTAACGGAAGGCAGTTCTATCGTGACCTTTACGGGAGCCGAGGTGTAATGAACGAGTACCGGATTGCTGTTTTTGCATCAGGCGAAGGGACGAATTTTCAGTCATTGGTGGATGCCGCTGCGCGAGGAGAACTGGGCGGCGCCTCGGTAGAATTGCTCATCTGTGACAAGCCTGCGGCCCCTGCCGTAGCTAGAGCACAGAAAGCTGGAGTTGCGTGCCATACCTTTCGACCCAAGGAATATCCTTCTCGAGAAGACTATGAGCGTGAACTGGTGGCTTTACTGGAGCAGAAATCAATTGATCTCATCGTGTTAGCTGGCTACATGCGTTTGCTATCCAGCGTCATGGTCGATGCCTACGCAGGAAAAATCATTAATATTCATCCGTCACTACTTCCGGCATTTCCAGGGAAAGATGCTGTTGGACAGGCATTGACCTATGGTGTCAAGGTAAGTGGCGTCACCGTTCATTTTGTGGACGGGGGCATGGATACGGGAGCTATTATTGCCCAGCGTGTCGTGGAGGTTAGCGACCATGATACTGCGGAATCCTTATCCGCAGCCATTCAATCCGTAGAACGTCAGCTATATCCAGAAGTAGTTGGCAAATTAGCCCAAGGCAAAATCCAATTAAATGGTCGCAAAGTGATTTCACTTCTCTAAGAATGATTGTAATTTGTCATATCATTGTTATATCAAGGATGCTGTACAGGCATTTTCCGATATTTCTCGGGAAATAAAATGATAAAAGAGAATTTTGCAAAATTCTGAAAGAGCTAAAGGAGGAGACAGGGTGAGTATTAAAAGAGCGCTCGTCAGCGTATCGGATAAGCGAGGGATCGTGGAATTTTGCCGCGAGTTGTCCAAATTGGGTGTGGAGATCGTTTCGACAGGGGGAACGAGCAGCTTGTTGTCGAAGGAGGGCATTCCTGTCATCGGCATTTCCGAGGTAACGGGTTTTCCTGAAATTATGGATGGACGTGTTAAAACACTCCACCCTGCGGTACACAGCGGCTTGCTGGCTGTTCGGGATAATGAAGAGCATCAGCGTCAGATGAAAGAGCTTGGATTGGGTTATATTGATCTGGTCGTTGTGAATCTGTATCCTTTTGCGGAAACGATTGCCAAACCCGGTGTAACTTATGAGGACGCGATTGAAAATATCGACATCGGCGGGCCAACGATGCTTCGTTCTGCGGCAAAAAATCATGCTTTTGTCAGTGTGGTGGTTGATGCTGATGACTATAGCACAGTGTTGGAGGAAATTCGTAAGGATGGCGATACGGAGCTGAATACCCGTAAGCGTTTGGCTGCAAAAGTGTTCCGCCATACGGCGTCATACGACGCTTTGATATCCGATTATTTGTCGAATGTGACAGGCGAGCCGTTGCCTGAGCGTTACACTGTAACCTATGAAAAAATCCAGGATTTGCGTTATGGCGAAAATCCGCATCAGCAGGCGGCATTTTACCGTGAGCCATTGGCGGCAAAGGGTACACTGACAACAGCGAAACAACTTCACGGCAAAGAGCTGTCTTACAATAACATCAATGATGCTAATGCAGCTTTGCAAATTGTCAAAGAATTCAGCGAACCTACAGTAGTAGCAGTTAAGCATATGAATCCTTGCGGTGTGGGAATTGGCGGCAGTATTTATGAAGCGTACAGCAAGGCGTATGCAGCTGATCCAACCTCGATTTTTGGCGGCATCGTAGCGGCTAACCGGATTATTGATGGTGATACAGCAAATAAGCTCAGTGAAATCTTTTTGGAAATTGTACTGGCACCGGGCTTTACGAAAGAAGCATTGGAGATTTTAACGAAAAAGAAAAATATTCGTTTGCTTGATCTGGGTGAGCTTTCCCGGTCTGAACAGGCAGAAAGCCGTTTCGTTGTGACTTCCATTGAAGGCGGCATGGTCGTTCAGCAAAATGACATTCACGCTGTAGACTCGGATGCACTTACAGTTGTAACGGAGCGGGCACCATCCGAGGAAGAACTGAAACAGCTTTTGTTTAGCTGGAAAGTGGTTAAGCATGTAAAATCCAACGCCATCGTACTGGCGGCAGATAATATGACCATTGGCGTAGGCGCTGGACAAATGAACCGTGTCGGTGCGGCCAAGATTGCTATCGAGCAGGCCGGTGACAAAGCAAAAGGTGCCGTACTGGCATCCGATGCATTTTTCCCGATGGGCGATACGTTGGAGTTGGCAGCTAAAGCAGGCATCACAGCAGTTATTCAGCCCGGCGGCTCCATCAAAGACGAAGAGTCCATCAAGGTTGCTAACGAATACGGCATTGCCATGGTCTTTACAGGCGTACGTCATTTCAAGCACTAACTTGTATGAGTTGAGGATGCAGCAGCATTTTCACCTGAACAATCTTAATGGGAGCGGGAGGAATCACCTGAATGGATATTTTGGTTATCGGAGGGGGCGGCCGCGAACATGCAATTGTGTGGGCGCTAAAAAAAAGCCCCAAGGCCGGACAAATCTATTGCGCACCGGGCAATGCTGGTATCGGACAGTTAGCGGAGTGTGTGCCGATTCCGGTGAGTGACTTTGACGCGCTGACAGAACTGGCGGAATCCAAAAAGGTCGGACTTGTCGTGGTTGGCCCCGATGATCCGCTGGCAGATGGCATTGTGGATGCTTTTGAAGCGAAAGGCATTCCCGTATTCGGACCGCGTAAAAATGCAGCGGAAATTGAAGGTAGCAAAATCTTCATGAAGGATTTGCTCCATAAATATCATATTCCAACAGCCACCTATCGCAAGTTTTATACTTACGAGGAAGCACATGCATACTTGAAGGAGCAACCGATCCCGGTCGTCATTAAGGCAGACGGACTGGCGGCAGGCAAAGGGGTAACGGTCGCTTACTCGATGGAGGAAGCGGAAAAGGCTCTCTCTGACATTATGGTGACCAAGGTGTTTGGTGAAGCCGGGGCACAAGTCGTGATTGAGGAGTTTCTGGCTGGTCAGGAAATGTCGATTCTCTCCTTTGTCGATGGTGAAACGGTTCGTCCGATGGCCGCGGCGCAAGACCACAAGCCTATTTTTGATGGTGACAAAGGGCCAAATACAGGTGGCATGGGTACGTATTCTCCATTGCCTCACATAGCCAATTCCATTATTGAGGAAGCTATTGAGACGATTATTAAGCCGACGGCCAAGGCCATGGTTGCTGAAGGGCGCCCGTTCCGAGGTGTATTATTTGCCGGATTGATGATTTCACCGGACGGCAAGCCGAAGACCATTGAGTTTAATGCACGTTTCGGTGATCCGGAAACTCAAGTGGTTCTGCCTCGTTTGAAATCCGATCTGCTCGATATTTTTCTCGCTGCTGTAAATGGCACGCTGGATCAGGTGGAGATCGAGTGGAAGGACGAAGCGGCAGTGTGCGTGGTGCTGGCATCCGGAGGTTATCCTGCAGCTTACGCCAAAGGCGTACCTATCCACGGATTGGAACAGGTAGACGAAGCTATTGTATTCCATGCTGGAACGGGCATCAACGAACAGGGTGAGTGGGTAACGAACGGAGGACGCGTACTAGGCGTGGTTGGCTTGGGGCGTGACATTGCCGAGGCACGTGACAAAGCTTACGAACAGGCGGATCGTATTACCTTTGAAGGTAAACAAAACCGTACGGACATTGCGGCAAAAGCATTGCTGTAGCAGCAACATATAGGATAAAGAGAACCTCTGTGGAGGTTCTCAGGCTGTCGAGAAACCCCCTGTTTTTTAATCAGGTTTAAAATGGCCACTTTGATCAAATAAAAATGGGTCCTCAGATCGTTTTAAATCGATTTTTGTTTTAAAAGTTGAGTTTCCCCAAATAAAAAATAAAGTGCCGGAAAGTCCGTTGGACTTTCTCGACACTCTGAGAACCTCTGTGGAGGTTCTCTTTTTGTTTAAAGAAAATAAAGTTGTAGACTGAGCAAATAAAGCGTTTTCTTAGTGCTTGGATTAATATAAGGCTCCTTTAGAAGCACTACATGCTACCCGCGCATGTTCTTTAATTAATATTTGGCGCTGGAGCTTCCTTTTTTATTGAACTCCCATGAAAGTTAAAGCAGCTAAAAACCCGAAAAAGACAATAACAAAATAGACCTAGCCAAATGATTTTTTTTAAAAAAGGCACTGCCTGAGAAGAGTTATGAAATTAAAGTATCAAAGATTTTTCAAGGCTGAACGTAAAAATGAGGCTGGTGTAAAGGTTGTTTTAGTTCATTTAAATGCTTAAACTAACGGTTAATAGTAGGTTCAAGTAATCGATGAGACGAAGAGGGGAAACCGAAATGAAGACGATCAAGTGCATGATGGACCACCTGTACTGGGCGGACGGACGCATCCTGGACGCGCTTGAGAAGAGTGAGACGAAGAACAAGGACCTTCTGAAGCTGGTTCGGCACGTCGCGGTCGCGGAACGAGTCTGGCTGTCCCGATTGCCGGGCAAGGGCAGCGCCCAATATTCGTTGTGGGAGGAAGCAGAAGACCTGACGGCGATCCGGACGATGTTCGAAGAAAACGCCGAGCAATATCGCGTCTATATCGAAGGACTTGAGGAATCCGAGTTGGACGAGATGATCGACTATGCGAATCAGAGCGGGGTTCCGTTCCAAACGTCCGTCCGGGACATCCTGTCACAGGTCCTCTTACATGGGCAATATCACCGGGGACAGATCAACCGGGCGCTTCGGATCGAATCGGTAGAGCCTGTCCAAGTCGATTACATCACGTTCGCGAGGCTCTAACAGGGCCTAATAATCACCATTATTCGGAATGGGATTGGCATTGAACGACGGGTACGATATCTCAACAAATTGCTTTTACCATATAAGAGCAACATGCTAATGTATATTAGCAGACGATGATGTTTTATAAGTGATAAGAACCTACACTGCCTTATTTAGGATCAAAGAGAGCCCATACCCTTATAAATTGGAAAATTCATTTGCTTCCAAATACGGTTATGGGCTTATTTACTTTTCATAAGCACTACACCACATTAGACTGCCGGTACTTGTTTAAGCTATACCAGCTAATAGCTTGTCAACATTTCCAGCAAAATAATTAGAAACCTTATGGTATAGTGAAAAATAAGCATGC
>NZ_JAAMNQ010000025.1:0-20004 GCF_011066155.1 Paenibacillus sp. EKM206P
CGCCCTTAGCTCAGCTGGATAGAGCGTTTGACTACGAATCAAAAGGCCGGGAGTTCGAATCTCTCAGGGCGCGCCATATTTAAAAAAGTATAATATCGGGATGTAGCTCAGCTTGGTAGAGCACCTGGTTTGGGACCAGGGGGTCGCATGTTCAAATCGTGTCATCCCGATACTAATTTGCGGGTGTAGTTCAATGGTAGAACTTCAGCCTTCCAAGCTGATAGCGTGGGTTCGATTCCCATCACCCGCTTACCGATTACCTAGAAGCCGAAAGGCTTCTTTTTATTTTGTCCACATTACATTTACTTCTATGTATATAGGCCAATGCAAATATGTCTCCTGTCATGCACAGTTGGGGATGACTTGTGTATATTGTACATAGGCTCTTGTTACTTTTGACACCTAGATCTCGAATTTCCTCCTCTAACGTACCCCTTTCTCCTGCAGTAAGGCTAATTTCGTGATCAAATCCTTTAAATATAGGAATCCTATAGCTATTATGGTGCGAATTTATGGTGATAACTCAACAGTTGCTCTTGGGTTGTGCACATTTCCCTTTATTTATGTGGGTAAAAATCGGAGTGTTAATGAGGAAATACCTTAGAAACACTGAGAAAATGGCTAATTTGTGTATATCTTTGTGGATAGAAGGCTAATGGAGTTGACTTTGTCAACAAATAATAAACATATACACACTACGTTGCATGAATTTGTACCTTTAAAAACACACTCTTTATAAGAGACTGTGCATAATGTTTCACGTATCACTAGTGTATACATTAATTTCTATTTATTAATTTCATATTTATTCATAAGAATCCAATATTTTCTCGAAAGAAGTAATTCAAAAAGATGATTTTTTACTGTAAATTTTGCAGCTTTTCATGCGGTTTTATTGTATGATGTTAAGAAAGTGTCAAATTTCGTGTGTATACGTACCTTTTCTACAACTGTATATGGTGTGGAACAGATCAGATGGGGGGAAAAGCATGACTGAGCTTACGTTAACCGCTAACAAAAACCAATCCAACAATCTGCTGCGGCGGGACGTTCGTTTTCTAGGGAATATTCTTGGTGAGGTATTGGTTCATCAGGGTGGCAACGAACTTTTGGATATCGTGGAGAAAATACGTGAGACAAGTAAATCGTTACGTGCCGGGTATCAGCCGGAGTTGTATGAGAATTTCAAACAAATGGTCAGCGGACTGGATACGGATATTCGTCACCAGGTTATTCGCGCGTTTGCGATTTATTTTCAGTTGGTGAATATCGCTGAGCAAAACCATCGTATTCGTCGTAAGCGGGATTATGAGCATTCGGCTGGTGAAGATGTTCAACCTGGTTCCATTGAAAGTTCCGTTCAGGAGCTTAAACAAGGGGGCTTCTCCGCTGAGGACGTTAGTAACTTGCTGAATGAGCTCTCTTTGGAGCTGGTCATGACCGCACATCCTACAGAAGCGACACGACGAGTAATACTTGATATCCATAAGCGCATTTCCGAGGACGTCATGCTGCTGGATAATCCGATGCTTACCTTGCGTGAGCGGGAACAGGTACGGGAGAATCTGCTAAACGAAGTAATTACGCTGTGGCAGACAGATGAGCTGCGTGATCGCAAGCCAACTGTATTAGATGAAGTAAGAAATGGAATGTATTATTTTCACGAGACCTTGTTTCATGTACTGCCAGATGTATATCAAGAATTGGAACGATGTTTAGACAAATATTATCCCGAACAAAAATGGCACATACCCACTTATCTGAGATTTGGTTCCTGGATCGGTGGAGACCGGGACGGCAATCCGTCTGTGACATCTCATGTGACTTGGGAAACGTTACGTATGCAGCGCAAGTTGGCTTTGAGAGAATATCAGCACACGTTAAAGGAACTCATGGGTTACTTGAGTTTCAGCACCAGCATTGTGCGAGTTTCCGATGCTCTGCTGGCTTCTATTGAAGAAGACCGTACTCACATTACACTTAAAAAGATGGAAGTATGGCATAACGAAAAAGAGCCTTACCGCATTAAACTGGCATATATGATTGCTAAAGTGAACAACATCCTGGATGAAAGCAAACAGGGTACCAATGAGCGTTACAATTCTGCGGAAGAGCTCATTGCAGACCTAAATGTTATTGACCACAGTCTGCGTCATCATTTTGCCGATTATGTGGCAAACACGTATATTCAAAAGATGATTCGCCAGGTAGAGTTGTTTGGATTCCATACAGCTACGCTGGATGTCCGTCAGCATAGTCAGGAACATGAAAATGCGATGACTGAAATTCTTTCTAAAATGAATATTGTGTCGGATTACAGTAAGCTGTCAGAAGAAGAAAAAATTAATCTGCTGGAAAAGCTGCTGAATGAACCTCGTCCGATTACTTCACCTTATTTAAAATATAGCGATAGCACACAGGAATGTCTTGATGTATATCGTACGATTTATTTGGCTCAGGAGGAATTCGGCAAGCAGTCCATTACAAGCTACTTGATCAGTATGACTCAGGGAGCTAGTGACTTACTGGAGGTTATGGTCTTATCCAAAGAGGTAGGCCTGTTCCGCATCGAGAAGGATGGCACTGTTATCTGTACGCTGCAATCTGTCCCTTTGTTCGAAACGATAGATGATCTGCACGCTGCACCTGATATTATGAGAAGATTGATGAACTTGCCTGTATATCGACAATCTGTGGCTGCGATGGACCAGCTTCAGGAGATTATGCTGGGATACTCGGACAGCAATAAAGATGGCGGTGTGGTTACAGCGAACTGGGAACTTCGGGTCGCTATGAACAGCATTACGGAAGTAGTTAATGAGTTTGGCGTAAAAGTGAAGTTTTTCCACGGTCGTGGAGGTGCGCTGGGTCGTGGAGGAATGCCACTTAATCGCAGTATTTTGGCTCAACCTCCTCATACGATTGGAGGCGGAATCAAGATTACGGAGCAAGGTGAAGTACTATCATCCCGATACTCGCTCAGAGGTATCGCGTACCGGAGCTTGGAGCAGGCAACATCGGCGCTGATTACGGCTGTAGCATATCATCGTTCCGGGAAGAAGGAAGTGTTTGAGGAGAGCTGGGAGGAGATTATCGCCCGCATTTCCCAAGTATCACTGGATAAGTATCAGGATTTGATTTTCCGAGATCCAGATTTCTTCAACTTCTTCAAAGAATCTACACCGTTGCCTGAGGTGGGCGAGCTCAACATTGGATCTCGTCCATCCAAGCGTAAGAACAGCGAACGTTTTGAGGACTTGCGCGCCATTCCATGGGTTTTTGCATGGACACAAAGCCGTTACTTGTTACCTGCATGGTATGCGGCTGGAACAGGTTTGCAAAGCTTCTATCAAAACAATGAGGATAACCTTAAAGTGCTGCAAACGATGTTTAGGGACTCTGCTTTCTTCCGGTCACTTATTGATACATTGCAAATGGCAATCGCTAAAGCGGATTTACTGATTGCAGAAGAGTACGCTGGGATGTCGGATAATGAAGAGGCCCGGCAGCGTATTTTCGGGCAGATTTCAGCGGAGTTTAAGCTGACATCTGAGTTGATTTTGAAAATAACCGGACAATCCGAGATTTTGGACGACGTGCCGGTTATTCAGGAATCTATCCGCTTGCGTAATCCTTATGTCGATCCGTTAAGTTACTTGCAGGTTCAATTGCTAAGTGAGCTACGTGAGCTGCGGGATCAGAACGGTGATGATACGGAGATGCTACGTGAGGTATTGTTGACGATTAACGGAATTGCCGCAGGCTTGAGAAATACGGGCTGATATAGTACGGTTGTACGAATACAGGCAATCGGGTACTCATGGGGTGCCCGATTGTGCTGTTTGTATATTGATGGCAGGCGTGCTTGCAGTTATTAACAATACTACAGTTGATTTCCGGATAAAATTAAACTACGATGAATAATCATAAACATATAATAAGTAACCCATCAGCAAGTCTGGGGGAGTATAGAGTGGATAATATGGAAAGCCGCTTGGTAAGGCTGGTACAGAAAGGCGATCAGCGAGCTTTTGCGGAGTTAGTCGAGTTATATAAAGATCGGATTTTTCATCTTTCCTACCGGATGCTAGGTAATCGCCATGAGGCGGAGGATCTGGTGCAGGAAACTTTTTTGCGTGTGTATCGTAATTTGGAAAAATACGATCATGGACAGAAATTCTCAACTTGGATTTATCGAATTGCTACAAATCTGTGCATTGATCGTCTGCGAAGGAGAAAACCTACATACTCACTTGATGCTGAAATGAATGATCAGGAAGGTGTCGATGGGTACGCCATGCTCGCCAGTGAAGAGCTTACCCCTGAGGGGAGCACGCTTCTGTCTGAAACACAGGCCTTGATTCATGACGCCATCGACAGCCTTCCGGATAAATACAGAACGATTATGGTTTTACGGTACTTGCAGGAGCTTTCCTTACAGGAAATCAGCGATGTGCTCAATCTCCCAGTCACCACTATTAAGACAAGAGTACACAGGGGACGGGATTTTCTGCGCAAAAAACTGGAGCACAAGCTATAGATCATGCGCATAGATTCTAGGAAAAGAGTCTGCGTAGATGTTTTTATGAAACATAATGCTCGTTGTAACGTATGTAAGATGAGCAAAGTTTCTAAGCCGGAGCATGTTATGTTGAGAAACACGGAAGAATATTAGAAAGGATTGGCTCATATGGATTGCAAACAAGCCGTCTCTTTTATGCATGACTATCTAGATGGCGACCTGTCTGAGCAGGACAAACATGAGTTGGAACAGCACTTGTTAGACTGCCCGGAATGCCGCATGCGTTTTAAAGAGCTGGAGCGGACGGATGCGATGCTTTACGGTACACGCTATCATCAAGTGCCGTGTGTATCGGATGAGCTGACATTTCGCATTATGAATGCTTTGCCGCCGCATAAAAGACAGACTGCGGTGCCTATGCTGACCTGGGTGAAAAGGCATCCCGCTGTAACAGCCGCCGCCTTCTTCCTTATTGTTATATGCTCAAGCATGGCCAGCTTTTCTGGCACGGACCATCAATTGGTAGTCAAAGGAAGTCATCTGGATCAAGTTGTTATTCAGGGCGATACTGTGATTGTGCCTGAGGGGAAATCCATTGCCGGAGATTTAACAGTGCAAAATGGTGAAGCCCGTGTATACGGTGAAGTGGAAGGAAATGTCACTGTAATTGATGGTTCTTATTATCAAGCGTCCACCGCCCATATTGCAGGACAGGTTAAAAGTATTGATCAAACCTTGGATTGGATTTGGTACAAGGTTACTGATTTATTCGGGGGACCTTCTTCTCCATAAAAGAAGCTTGAAATGGCAAGGACGATATCGAGCGCCTCTTTCCGCTGGAAAAGGCGTTTTTTTGTATATGAAGCTGGCGAATTGTACTGTATTTTACTGATTTTGGCGGTTCTTTTGTCACACAGCTTGCAACGTGAGCCTGATCGTTATAACCTAGATAGAGAGAGCACACTGTGTACATATTACACCCACTCACTACAGAAAATTGCGGGGGCATGCGCATGTTGGATTATTTTGCGGACCTGACTTGGAAAGAGTCCATTAAAGATATTATCGACATTTTGATCGTAACCTATATTATGTATCAGCTTATTTTACTTGTTCGCGGAACGCGTGCAGTTCAATTGTTGAAAGGGATTCTGTTTCTGGTTGTCATTTGGGCGGTTAGCACCTGGTTTGATTTGTATACGCTCAAGTGGTTGATGAATCAGATGTTCACCTTTGGTGTGGTGGCTATCTTTATTATTTTTCAGCCTGAGTTGCGTCGTGCACTGGAGCAATTGGGGCGTGGCAAATTATTTGGGCGTTCGTCTGCGGATGATGAAGAGATTAACAAGTTAATCGGAGAAATGATTAAGGCGCTGAATTATTTATCACGTAGGAAAATAGGAGCTTTGGTCGTATTTGAGCGCGAGACCGGGCTAAACGAATATACGGAGTCTGGTATCAAGACACAGGCTGTAGTCAGTTCTGAACTGCTAATTAACATCTTCATTCCTAATACACCTCTGCATGATGGTGCGGTGATTATTCAAAATAAACAGATTGCTTCTGCGGCCTGTTATTTGCCATTATCGGAAAATCCGTTCATTAGCAAAGAGCTGGGAACCCGTCACCGGGCTGCGATTGGGGTGAGTGAGGTAACGGATGCCGTAACTGTCGTGGTATCGGAGGAAACAGGACAAATTTCTTTGGCCATTAATGGACAGGTCGTGCGCGACATTAAGGAAGAATCCCTAATCTCCAAGCTGTATGAGGAGTTGCGGCCAACACCGTCTTTGAAGGAAAAACGCGGCTCATTCTGGAATCGGAGGGGAGGCCGTGGAAATTCATGATGGACAAATGGATTAACAATAATACGATTTCCAAGATATTGGCGCTTGCGGTTGCTATCCTGCTGTGGGGAATGGTCCATCTAGATACAGGTACACCTTCATCTACGCTGACCGTTTCTTATAATAATAAAGTGATTGATAATGTAGCCATTCAGGCCAGTGGTCTGGATGATTCAAAATATGTATTGTCAACCATGGATACTGACCATGTTAAGATGGAGGTCAGAGGACAGCGTTCTGTGTTGACTTCCTTTTTTGCGGATAATTATCAAGCAAAGCTAAACTTAAACGGCTTAGGAGCAGGTACTAAAACATTGTCACTCGAACCGGACTTGCCGGATGGAGTGGAGTTGGTATCTATGACTCCTAACCGTGTTACAGTGACGATTGAGGAAAAACAAACGAAATCATTTAATGTATCTATAGTTCCTAAAGGAAACCCAGATGCGGGACTGCAGCTTGGTAAGCCTGTGATTGCTCCTCAGACCGTAAAGGTCACCTTGCCCAAAAGCCAGTTGAGTACCGTCACTGCCGTTCTGGGGGCTGTTAATACGGATGGCATCTCAGAAAAGTTTGAACAGAAGCGTGTAAAACTGAAGGCTTATAATAAAAAGGGACAGGAACTTACGGGAGCGGTCATTGAGCCGTCTACTGTGTCCGTTGAAATTCCGGTAACTCAGCAGGCGAAGTCTGTGCCTGTTAAGATTGTCTATTCCGGAGAGTTGCCAGACGGACTGGTGCTTTCTAAAGTGAATGCAAACGTGAAGGAAGCGGCGGTATATGCATCGCAGGATGTATTGAGCAGCCTTAGCTCTTACGTCACGGCTACATTGGATTTAAGCCAATTTACGGAAGCGGGGACTCGTACAGTTCAAGCTAATTTGGCAGCCCCCTCAGGTTCTGATAAAATCGAGCCAGGGTCCATACAAATTCAGGTGACTGTTGTTCCTTCCAATGAAGTCACAGATACGGAACGGACGCTGTCAGGCATCCCAATCGTTTTACAAGGTGCAGGAGATGGAGCGACTGCGACTGTTACAGCGCCCGCAGGCAAGACGATGGATGTTACTGTGAAGGGCCCGCAGGATCTGGTAAACAATTTAACCAATGATGATATTAGTTTGGTGGCAGATGTAAGTGGCCTCGCGGCTGGTCAACACGAGGTAACTCTGAAAGTAGGCTTGCCTAAATATATTACGCAAGCCGGAAATGCAGGCCAACTAAAGGCAACGATCAACATTGAGAGCCCTTCTACGCCTGCTGTAACGAATCCGAATAGTGAGAATGAATCAAACCCCTCTGGTAGTGGCGAAAAGGGGCAGGAGAGGCCACAGGAGGGGCAAGGCAATCAAAGTGGAAACTCTGACGCTAAGACCGGGGACAACGCAGCTGCGGAGGATAAAACAAATCCTCATAACGGCGCAGATTCTACTGCGAATGGAACCTCGGAGAACAGTCAGCCATAACATGCTTTATCTGTAGTAAATAATCAAGATTTATTAGACAAAAAAAGGGAGTCATTTTACATGGGGAAATATTTTGGTACAGATGGTGTACGAGGCGTTGCTAATCAGGAACTTACAGCCGAACTGGCATATAGCATTGGCCGCTGCGGCGGATATGTTTTAGCAGGTAATGTAGAGAAACCGACAGTTGTTATTGGTATGGATACACGGATATCCGGACTGATGCTGGAATCGGCTCTTGTAGCTGGTTTGCTGTCCATTGGGGCTAATGTGGTTCGTCTAGGTATTGTTTCGACACCTGGGGTGGCATATCTCACACGTCAATTGAAAGCTGACGCTGGTGTAATGATCTCAGCATCACACAATCCAGTTGAAGACAACGGCATTAAGTTTTTTGGCGGTGACGGTTTTAAATTGACAGACGAAACGGAATTGAAAATTGAAGAGCTCATGGATGCAAAAGAAGACCAACTGCCTCGTCCGATTGGCGGCGGATTGGGAACGGTTGTTGTAGACGAGCATTCTCGTTACGATTATCTGGAGTTCTTGAAAACAACAATTAGCCATTCTTTTGAAGGGTTAAAAATTGTACTGGATTGTGCAAACGGAGCAGCTTATGAGCTGGCGCCGAAGCTTTTTGCAGAACTGGGAGCTGAGGTACACACTATCGGTGCCGAGCCGAACGGTTTGAACATCAATGATCATTGCGGCTCGACTCATCCTGAAAAGCTGAAAGAGGAAGTGCGTCGCTTGAAAGCGGATATTGGTCTGGCCTTTGACGGCGATGCCGACCGTCTGATCGCAATTGATGAGAACGGGGAAGAGGTAGACGGCGACTATATTCTCTGCATTTGCGGAGATGCAATGAACCGCGCTGGAAAACTCAAGGACAGTACTATTGTATCGACAGTGATGAGTAATATCGGTTTTTATAAAGCTACTGAAAAGCTGGCACTCAAGACTGCAAAAACTGCGGTCGGGGACCGTTATGTGATGGAAGAAATGCGTCGGGGTGGATTTAACCTAGGCGGTGAGCAGTCTGGTCATGTTATTTTTCTGGATCACAATACGACAGGCGATGGCATGCTGACTGGGATTCAACTGGTAGATACCTTGAAAGCTTCCGGCAAGAAAATGAGTGAGCTAAAGTCGCTCATGAAACAGTATCCGCAAGTGCTCGTAAATGTGCGTGTGCAGGACAAACGCAATTACGAGGGGAATCCTGCTATTGCAGAAGCAATTGAGCAGGTGGAACAACAATTGGGCGATAATGGGCGTGTACTGGTTCGTGCTTCAGGCACAGAATCGCTCATTCGTGTGATGGCCGAAGGCCCGGATAAAGATGAGCTGGAGCAATTTGTCGGTCAGATCGTAGATGTCGTGAAGAAAGAATTAGTTTAAAATTTTGTAAACGTCGGTTGCCTGTGAAAAAGAAGCAGGCAACGGCGTTTGCGGTTATTTACTAACGATTTATTGCCTTCATGGTGTAATTATGAATAAAGTGTCATTGCCAAATGATACTTAGCTGAATATAATATAGGGATGCTGTGACTCAGATAGAGAAAGCGAGGGTTGTAAGGTAACGTAATACAAGCGCCAGAGCTTGATTTTGTGCGGGGGAACTTGGTGGAGAAGCAACGGATTCAGTTGAAATAAAGTTGCTTGCAGATCGGTTCACGACAAAACAAGCTGACGAGGTGAAGGTGTTCGAAACATTCGGCGGGGACCTTCCGGTGAAGCATCAAGCCGTAAACCGGCAGCGGAAAATGAACAGGCAACTGTTTACACAACGCACCGGTAGATGCCTTTATTATTTTATAACCTAAATTATAAGATTCATTTCATGAATGTGCGGCCATCATCATTGGCGTGCGCGGTTTGGGAATTTCGTTACATTCGTGAAGAGATGCCTGTAAATTCTATAGTTATCATTGACAACTTCATAGATGAATGAACTTTATTCCACAATCTACCGCACACGTTAGTCCTGTGATGAGTCGTCTTGTGAAATGATGATCGGGAGGATAACGAATATGTGTGGCATTGTAGGATATATTGGTAATCAGAATACGCAAGAGGTATTGATTGACGGATTGAAGAAGCTGGAGTATCGCGGTTATGACTCTGCGGGTATTGCCGTGTTTACTGATTCAGGATTGCAAGTAGCCAAGGCTAAAGGTCGTCTGGCGAATCTGGAAGCTAAACTGGATGGTACGCCGTTGGTAGGCCATGCAGGCATCGGACATACACGTTGGGCAACGCACGGTAAGCCTTCTGATGAAAACTCCCATCCACATTTGGATGAGAGCCAAAAGTTCTCTGTAGTTCACAACGGAATTATTGAGAACTATCTGGAGCTGAAGGAGCAGCTGATCAGCGAAGGTCATACCTTTATTTCCGAAACGGACACCGAAGTTATTTCCCATCTGGTTGCGCGTGAATATAAAGGGGATATCGTTAAAGCAGTACAAAAAGCAATTACCTTTATGCGCGGTGCTTTTGCACTGGGTGTGCTGACAGAGCATGAGCCTAATAAGCTGGTTGCTGTTCGTCAAGCTAGCCCGCTGGTTATTGGTGTGGGAGAAGGCGAGAACTTTATCGGTTCCGACATTCCGGCTATTCTGAAATATACACGCAATGTATTTATTTTGAACGATGGCGAAATGGCTGTTTTGACCAGTGATGCTGTCGAATTAATGACAATCGAAGGCCAATTTATTTCTCGGGAAATGATTCATGTCGAATGGGATGCTGTAACAGCGGAAAAAGGCGGCTATGAGCATTTCATGCTGAAAGAAATTCACGAGCAGCCTAAGGCTTATCGTGACACAATGTTGGGCCGTATCGATAAAGATACTAAAAAAGTTGTTCTTCCTGAGCTGAAGCTGACAGAAGAACAAATTAAAAATATCCGCAACATTCAAATTGTTGCGTGTGGTACAGCTTACAATGCTGGTTTGATTGGTCGTACCGTTATTGAAAGTCTGGCTCGTATACCGGTAGAAAATGATGTGGCTTCCGAATACCGTTATCGTTCACCAATCGTAACGCCTGAGACATTGGTGATCGTGGTGAGCCAATCCGGTGAAACTGCTGACACGTTGGCAGCACTGCGTGAAGCACAAGCAAACGGCGCTCATGTACTGGCGATTACAAACGTAGTCGGTAGCTCCATCGCTCGTGATGCAGATGATGTGTTGGTTACACTGGCAGGACCGGAAATTGCCGTAGCCTCCACTAAAGCCTATTCTTCGCAGTTGATTGCGTTCTATCTGTTTGGTTTGTATCTCGCTCAAGTGCGTGGCACACAAACAGATGAGCAAGTAGCCCATGTGCTGGCTGCTATGGAATCTCTGCCAGAGCAAGTGGAAGAGATGCTGGGTAAAGCAGATGCGATCAAATCCTATGCTGAGCAAATTGCAAGCCACAAGCACCTGTTCTTTATTGGTCGCGGTCAGGACTATGCTGTAGTACAGGAAGGCTCCCTGAAGCTCAAGGAAATCTCCTACATTCATTCCGAGGCATATGCTGCTGGTGAGCTGAAGCATGGTACACTGGCATTGATCGAAGAGGGAATTCCAGTTATCGCTTTGGTAACACAGGAATCCGTGTTGGAGAAAACCGTGAGCAACATTAAGGAAGTCAAGGCTCGTGGTGCAGATGTTCTTGCGATTACGTACGAAGAGCACGCAGTTGAGTTGTTGAAGTCCGTGGATCAGGTATTTGCCATTCCGAAAACACTTCCAATTCTGTCTGCTGCAATTTCGGTTGTATCTCTCCAACTGTTGGCTTACTACGCTTCTCTTGCGCTGGGTCATGATGTTGATAAACCACGTAACCTGGCGAAAAGCGTTACCGTAGAATAAGCTTTAGTAAAATTCTAAATTAATTGTCTGGTGATAAAAGAGTGTGGAACCAGTAAAAGATGTATGGAACCAATAAAAAAACTGTGGAACCAGTAAAAAAAGTCTGGAACTAGTCATTTTACAAACATCAAGAAAGATCCCGATGATATATCGGGATCTTTTTAGCTTAGGAGGGCAATTATGTCTACAATAGGCCAACGAATTCGAACTATTAGAAAAACAACAACTTAAATCAAATAAAGTTTGCAAATATAATTGGAATTTCTCAAGGAACGTTGAGTGAGCTGGAGCAAGATAAATATAGACCCTCTCTTGATTTAATTATAGCAATTAAGGAAAGCTTCAATTCCCATATAGAATGGTTAATCTTTGGAGATACACCTGTATCAATTGAGCCCACACAGTAGGGAACGTCATTCGATTAGCAATACAAAGTAAATAATCAGTTGTAACGTCAAAAACCTTTGCTAAAGATATTAAATGATTAATTTTAGGCCGTGCTACGTTTCGCTCCCAATTAGAAACAACCTGTTTAGTTACCCCGATTTTATTAGAAATTTCCTTTTGTATCCATTCATGGAGTAGTCTCAAATTTTTACATCGCTGTTCCAAAGTATTCATGAATTCATCTCTATTGAGAAAATCAAATAGCTTTTACCCGACCCATCTGCTTACTAATTATACTTACTTATAGCCCATATTATAGCTTATTCATACCCTACTGTACCCTACGAGTAGCCTATGAATAGGCTACGAAGTAAAATATAGCTAAAAAATATTACTTTGCTATTGTATAAAGCTGTGAGTTGTTATATTCTACATTTGTATTTTGAAGTAAAACTAAAATATATCTTAGGAGTAGAAAAAGATAACTGAACTTTACTCTGATTTAGTAGTTCTAAAAAGAAGGTGAATAATGAGCAAAATTCGATCAAGTAACTCTATAGCATCTATTCAACGGAAAATCAAAGAAGGAAGAGGTCAAGGCCACTTTTCGGAATATAAACCTTGGTTGACGGTACATGATGTACCTTCAATAGGGATAGTTACTCGAATTCTTGGTTGGAAAAGTGGTCGACTTCACCATTATCTGTCTGAACACTTTGAATTGGCACATCATTGCCAAATGGAAGTGGTCAGAGCAAGTGATTGATATTCGCGAACAATTTCCTTTATTACCCCTAGATAAAACCCTCTATATTGCATAAAAGTTAAACATCCAACTGACCCCAAGAATAAGCTTCCCATCATTATGACTACAGATATGTTACTTACAGTAAAACAAGAAAAAAGTATAAAATTTATTGCACATTCTATCAAACCTTTTAACAAGTTGACAAAACGAGTTGTAGAGAAATTACAGATTGAAAAAGAGTTCTTTAAAGACCAAAAGATAGAGTGGGCACTTATTACGGAAAGGCAGATAAACTACAATTTATTCAGGAATGTCGAATGGCTTCATAATGCTAAAAACAACGATAAGTTGTCAAATCACCATATAAATAGTCTCGAAGATAATCTCTATTATGCTATTCAACAAAGTGAAAAACCATTTGCGAAAGTTACAAGAGAACAAGATGAATTATTTGGTTTACCAAGTGGGTACTGGATATGACTCATCTAATACAGCCTACTCTACAATCCATGATTATTTTAGAAAATAGACGCAAGCGCAAGGATTCGGAGCACCAGCAGAGAATGTATACAGGGAAGATCTCCCAAATTGGCCGGCACCCCGCCTCAGTGTCGACACGCGTCGAATTCCCCGATTGATGGCAAGCCATTCCCAGTGTTTCTTCTCCATTCGCTCTTTTTAGGCAAAATATTAACACTTTATGTTGGGAAGACCCAATTTAACTAAAGTTTTACTATACATTATTGGAAATTTTGATATAATTCTACCTAGGTCAACCTTCCAATTATGATAGAAAATAGAATTGGATGGTTTTTATACCTGTCCAAGCTGTGCCGCGAGAGACCAGTCCACTGGCAACCCAGCAAGCTGGCATGCGGAGACCGACAATTGTGGAAAATGACAGTCGAGAATATGTTGCTTCATGACGTCAGAAGGTCCAGAAAGGATGAAGCCAACCTTATCCCAATTCCGATGGAAGATGAAGCGCGTGAGCATTTTTGAAAAGCTGGAATTCACCGCCAATCCAAGGGCTGTCCCGTTCATGCCATACGGAGCATTCTTTGAGCCTCATGCAGCACCATCGTCACATCTAATCGCCAGGAAAGGCTCACTACCCCGCAGCCGGATCTTTACTTATCCACACCAGGCGGGGGAATACACAAATTGTACATAGAGTGTATCAATATCCTTAAACATAAGCTTCGACAAAGGCAGCTCCGGTGCCGAATCCGGAGGTACGGCCGACTTTGTGCTGGCCGGCCGGAACCCTACAGCAAGTCTTACATCGATGGGAGGAACATCCCTTGTCCACCCCCAAATCCAATTCCGAACCCAATGTTAAACCAAAGCCCGTCTTCGGGCGGCTCGTCCGCAGCAAGCATATTGAAGCAGAGGAGCCGAAAGCAGCCGCATCTCTTGCATAGAACGATGCTCTTTGTTGTCTTTCACGTATGGGAGCCGAGCGGGACAGCTGCTAGGCAGAGGATTGCCGCATGCGATCAACCGGGCAAGCGAAGCGGTGACTTGGCGAGAGCCATTGACATTGTTGTCACATGTTTGAAAAGGCGGGGAGCGAGGCTGGAGCGTTGCTGCGGCATATGCTCCGCCGGATTGCTTTTGCCGATGAAGAAAGGGGAACGATCCAGATGGCTTTTGAAAAAGAAACGTTGTTTTGGAACGAAAAATTCGGTAGCGACGATTATACCTTGACGCGTCTGCCTTACAGCAAAGCTTCAAGCTCCCTGGCGCCCATTATGACAACCGTCGGCGGTTCGCTTTCGGAGGAAGTGGCGCAGCGCGTCCTTCAAATGAGCAAGGGCGCTCCGCTGGCCACTTTTATGATTTTGCTCGCCGGTGTTCAGTCGCTCTTGCATAAATATACAGGCGCTTCTGACATTCTGGTCGGCATGCCGGTTGTACGGAAACCGACGGAGACGCGCCGATCCGTTAATCATACGGTCATTTTGAAAAACTCGCTTTCGGTGGGTGCGACTTTTAAAACGCTTCTGAGCGAGCTGAGGACTTCCTTGCCGGAAGCGATTCAGCACCAACATATTCCGTTCTTGAAAATGGCGGAGAAGCTGGACCTGCAATATGCAGACGGGATACCCGTCATCCATACGCTAGTATCTCTTAAGGAGCTGCATCTGGACGAAATCGGGCAAAACGTGGTCACGGATTGTTCCTTTGAATTCAGCTTAACCGGCGGGACGATACAGCTAGCGCTGTCATATAACGAGCACTTATATGACTCCGAGTTCATGACTCGGGTCGTCGGCCATCTGAATCGCCTGCTGGCCGTGGGGCTTCACGAGTTGGAGCTGGACATCGTGCGGGCGGACATGCTGTCGGAGGACGAGAAATTTCAATTGCTGCAAAGCTTTAACGATACCGAGAAGGACTATCCCCGTGATCGGACGATTCATCAGCTCGTGGAGGAGCAGGCGAAGCGGGTGCCCGAAGCGACGGCGGTTGTCTTTGAGGGGCGGCGGCTTTCGTACGCGGAGCTGAATGAACGGGCGAACCGGCTGGCGCGGACGCTGCGATCGGTCGGGGTGCTGCCCAATCAGCTGGTAGGCTTGATGGCCAGGAGATCGCTGGAGACGGTCGTTGGCATTCTGGCGGTTCTGAAAGCTGGCGGTGCCTACGTGCCGATCGACCCGGAATACCCGGAAGAACGCATCCGCTACATTCTGGAGAACTCGAACGCGCAGTTGCTGCTGACTCAAAGGGAGCTGCTGCTGCAGGTGCCGTTCGAAGGGACCGTGGTGGCGCTGGATGACGAGCAGGCCTACAGCGACGATGGCTCGAACCTGGAGCCGGCCAGCGGTCCGAACGATCTGGCTTATGTCATCTATACATCAGGTACGACGGGCAAACCCAAAGGGGTCATGCTGGAGCATCGCGGGCTGGTCAGCTTGAAACTGACGTTTGCCCATACGCTTCACACGACCGAACAGGATCGAGTGCTGCAATTCGCCAGCCTATCGTTCGATGCGTCGTGCTGGGAGATGTTCAACGCCCTGTATTTCGGGGCGACCTTATATATACCGTCAACCGAGACGGTTTTGGATGATCAGCTGTTCGAACGTTTCATGAACGAGCATGCAATTACGATCGCCACTTTGCCGCCAACTTATGCGGCTTATTTGAATTCAGACCGCCTGCCGAGTCTGAGCAGGCTCATCACGGCGGGCTCCGCCGTTTCAGCAGAATTCGTGCAGCAGTGGAAAGACAAGGTACAGTACTATAACGCGTACGGTCCGACGGAAGCCTCGATCGCCACATCCGTGTGGGCGGCGTCTACGTATGACACCGAACGCAGAGCGATACCGATCGGACGTCCGATCTGGAACCATCGCTTGTATATACTGGGCGCACAGAATCAGCTAGCGCCTATCGGAGTGGAGGGAGAATTATGCATCGCGGGCGTCGGCCTCGCCCGGGGATATTGGAACCGGCCGGATCTGACGGCGGAGAAATTCATCGAACACCCGTTTGAGCCCGGAGAGAGACTGTACCGGACGGGCGACTTGGCCCGCTGGCTGCCGGACGGAAATATTGAGTACTTGGGCCGGATTGACCATCAGGTGAAAATCCGTGGATTCCGGATCGAGATCGGCGAGATTGAAGAGCAGCTTCTGAAGATCGACTCCGTGCAGGAGACGATCGTAATCGCACGGGAAGGCAAAAGCGGGCAAGAACTGTGCGCTTACCTGGTCGCGGGCCGCCCGCTTACGCTCGGCGAGCTGAGAAGCGAGCTGGCGCAAAAATTGCCGAATTACATGATTCCGGCGCATTTTGTTCAGCTTCCGCGGATGCCGCTCACGCCGAACGACAAAATCGACCGCAAGGCTTTGCCCGCCCCGGAAGGAAACGCACTGACCGGCGGCGCGTACGTAGCTCCCCGCAATGAAGCGGAGCGGACGCTTGCCGATGTGTGGCAGGCGGTATTGAACGCCGATCGCGTTGGGGTAACGGATCATTTCTTCGAGCTGGGCGGAGACTCGATCAAGTCCATTCAAGTATCTTCGCGGCTTCATCAAGCCGGGTACAAGCTGGAAATCCGGGATTTGTTCAAATATCCGACTATCTCACAGCTCAGCCTGCATGTGAAACCGATCGGACGTACCATCGATCAAGGCGAAATAACGGGTGAAATGGCGCTGACGCCGATTCAGCATTGGTTTTTCGAGAGCCCCTTTGCGGACCCGCATCATTTCAACCAGTCGGTGATGCTGTACCGGAAGGAACGCTTCGACGAAGAGACGGTGCGTCAGGTGCTGCAAAAGCTGGCCGAGCATCATGACGCCTTGCGGATGGTGTTCCGCAAGACGGAACAAGGGTTTAGCGCGCGGACCCGCGCGATTCAGGAAGGCGGGCTGTTCACGCTGGACGTGTTCGACTTCAAGGATGCGGAGAATACCGCGCAGGCTGTGGAAGCGAAGGCAACGGACATTCAAGCGGGCATCGATCTGGAGAACGGGCCCCTCGTGAAGGCGGGACTGTTCCGGTGCGCGGACGACGATCATTTGCTGCTCGCGGTTCATCATGCCGTGGTGGACGGCGTGTCTTGGCGCATCTTGATGGAGGATTTCGCTCTGGGTTACGAGCAGGCCGGCAAAAGCGAGGAAATTCGTTTCCCGGCGAAAACGGATGCGTACCGCACTTGGTCCGAGCAGCTGGCTGCTTACGCGCAAAGCCCGGAGATGGCGAAGGAACGGGCCTATTGGCAGGCCGTGGAACAAATTGCGGTTCCGGCCGTGCCGAAGGATCTGGAGGCGGACGTTACGACGCAGCAGGACAGCGAATCGCTGTTCGTCCGTTTGACTCCCGAAGAAACGGAGCTGCTGCTGAAGCGGGTTCACCGGGCCTACAACACCGAAATGAACGATATTTTGGTAACGGCGCTCGGCATAGCCGTTCGCAAGTGGACGGGACACGAACGGGTGCGGATCAATCTCGAAGGACACGGACGCGAATCGATCGGAACGGATATCGACATCACGCGCACAGTCGGATGGTTTACGACCAAGTTTCCGGTCGTCCTGGAGCCGGTAACCGACCGGGATTTGGCCTATCAGATTAAACAGGTCAAGGAAAGTTTGCGCCGCATTCCGAACAAAGGGCTTGGGTACGGCATATGCCGCTATCTCTCCAAATCGGAGGATGGCTTTGTTTGGGGCGCAGAGCCGGAAATTAATTTTAATTACCTCGGCCAATTCGACGATGATGTCAACCAGGACGAGATCGGTATATCTTCTTATTCCAGCGGCAGCCCGGCCAGCGACCGGCAGGCCCGCAGCTTTGTGCTGGATATCAACGGCATGGTGCTGGACGGCGCTTTATCGCTTGATCTTAGCTACAGCCGGAAGCAGTATCACAAGGTAACGATGGAAGCCTTCGCTCAGCGGCTTGAGCAAAGTCTACGAGAGCTCATTATCCACTGCGCAGGCAAAGAAAATACCGAATTGACGCCTAGCGACGTGCAATTTAAAGGCTTGACCATCGCCGAACTAGAGCAAATCGCCCAGCGCTCGGGCCATCTCGGGGAAATCGAAAATATTTACTCGCTTACGCCGATGCAGAAGGGCATGTGGTTCCACAGCGCGCTTGACCGGCAAACGGCCGCTTACTTCGAGCAGACGCGATTTACGATGAGGGGAGTACTCGACGTCCAGCTTTTCGAGAGGAGCTGGACGGAACTTGCGAAACGTCATTTGGTGCTGCGGGCGAATTTTGTGCAAGGACCGGCGGGCGAGCCGCTGCAAATCATATACCGCGACAAGCCGGTCGGCTTTGAATATGAAGAGCTGCTTCATTTACAGGCGGACGAGAAACAAGCGTACTTGGATAAAAAAGCCGAGGATGACAAGCTTCGCGGCTTCGACCTGGAACATGACGCGCTCGTTCGGGTTACGATCCTGCGCACCGAAGAGCAAAGCTATCATGTGCTGTGGAGTTTCCAGCATATTTTGATGGACGGCTGGTGCCTGCCGCAGCTGACGCAGGAGCTGTTTGAGACGTACTCGGCCTTGGCATCCGGCAAGCAGCCAGCGGGAGATAAGGGATCGGATTATGGCGCTTACATCGAATGGTTGGAGAA
This sequence comes from Paenibacillus sp. EKM206P, assembly GCF_011066155.1. Classification (NCBI taxonomy): domain Bacteria; kingdom Bacillati; phylum Bacillota; class Bacilli; order Caryophanales; family Paenibacillaceae; genus Paenibacillus; species Paenibacillus sp. EKM206P. The sequence goes on from NZ_JAAMNQ010000025.1 coordinate 18,943, forward strand.
ACAGGACGATCAGGCGGCATCCGGCTATTGGACGGCATTCCTGGCAGGTTATGAAGGGCAAACCGTACTCCCGGGACAAAAGGAACCGGCGCCGAACGGCAGATTTACGGCTGATCACGTCACCGCCGAGCTGGGCAAGGACTTGAGCAAGCGGATGGACCGGGTGGCGAAACAGCGCCTGGTTACGGTCAATACGCTGCTGCAAGCCGCTTGGGGCGTTATGCTGCAAAAATATAACGGAACAAACGATGCCGTATTCGGCAGCGTCGTGGCCGGAAGACCGGCGGAAATCCCGGGTATCGAGTCCATGATCGGGCTGTTCATCAATACGGTGCCGGTCCGCGTCACGAGCGAAGCGGACACCGTGTTCGCCGACCTGATGGCGAAGCTCCAAGAGTGGGCGCTGGAGTCCGGGCGTTATGATTACTATCCGTTGTATGAAATTCAAGCCCGCAGTGTGCAAAAGCAGAACCTGATCAACCATATCATCGCTTTCGAGAACTATCCGGTGGACGAGCAGATGGAGCAGGCGGGCGACCAGCAGCACGGCGACCTGACGATCGCTGACGTTCAGATGGAGGAGCAGACGAACTATAACTTCAACGTGACCGTGGTGCCGGGAGTCGAAATCGAAATTCGGTTCGACTTTAACGCCGAAGTGTTCGATAAAGACAGCATCGAGCGGCTCAAGGGGCATCTCGTCCATCTGCTGGAGCAGGTGACGGATAACCCGGAAATTACAGTGGGCGAGCTGGAACTTGTGACGGAGGCGGAAAAGGCCGACCTTCTCGGACGTTTTAACGACACCACCACGGAATTTCCGCGCGAGAAGACGCTCGTTCAATTGTTCGAAGAACAGGCGGAGCTTTACCCGGACAACGTGGCCGCCGTCATGAACGAGCGACAGCTGGCTTACCGCGAGCTGAACGAGCGATCCAACCGCCTTGCGCGGAAGCTGCGGGAGACGGGAGTAGAAGCGGACCAACTGGTAGCGATTCTGGCCGAACGCTCGCTCGATATGGTCGTCGGCATTCTGGCGATTCTCAAAGCGGGCGGAGCCTA
>NZ_JAAMNQ010000026.1:0-13946 GCF_011066155.1 Paenibacillus sp. EKM206P
ATCGCTACCAGTTGGTCCGCTTCTACTCCCGTCTCCCGCAGCTTCCGCGCAAGGCGGTTGGATCGCTCGTTCAGCTCACGGTAGGTCAGGTGCCGCTCGTTCATGACGGCGGCCACGTTATCCGGGTAAAGCTCCGCCTGTTCTTCGAACAAGCCGTGAATCGTCTGCTGCCGCGGGTAGTCCGCCTCCGAATCGTTGAAACCGCGCACCAGCTCGCGGATTTCCTCCTCCTTGAGCATTTCCAGCGAGGTAATATCCCCGTCCGGCGCTGCTGCGATGGTTTCAAGCAGCTTGTCATAATGTCTGGCGAACCGCTCCGCGGTCTCCTGCTTATACAAAGCCGTAGCGTACTCCAACCGACATTCGAGCTGACCGTCTAGCTCCGAAATGTCCAGGAGCAGCTCGAACTTGGATGTTCGGTTTTCCAGCGGATAAAATGATTGCTCCAGCCCCTCGATGACAATTTGCTCGTTCTCCGTATTTTGCAGGGCGAAGAACGTATCAAAGAGCGGATTCCGGCCGGTCGCGCGCGGAATGTGAAGACTTTCTACCAAGTCTTCGAACAAATAATTTTGGTGTTCGAAAGCCCCGAGCGTGATGTCCTTGATTTCTTCCAGGTACGAAAGGTACGGCTTGGAACGCTCCGGACGGCTGCGAATGGCCAGCGTGTTGATAAACATCCCTACGATCGGCTGCACTTCTTCCTGCGTTCTTCCGGCAATCGGCGTTCCTACGATCAGATCTTCCTGACCCGAATATTTATGCATAAGGATGGTGTAAGCCGACAGCAGCACCATGTACAGGGTCGTCCCTGTCCGTGCCGCCAGCTCTTTCAGCTTCTCCGTCCGATCTTTCTCGATATAAAACTTCACGGTTCGGCCGTCAAAGCTTTGCACCGCAGGCCGCGGGAAGTCCGTCGGCAGCTCCAATACCGGCAGCTCGCCCGACAGCTGTTCCAGCCAGTATTCCTTCTGCGGCTGGAGCATCTGCCCGTAAGCTTCGGAATGCTGCCAAACGGCATAATCTTTGTATTGAATGCGTATCGGGGCCAGCTCCTCGCCCCGATACAGGCGGCTGAACTCATCGAAGAGCAGCGCTGTCGAAATGCCGTCCGAGACGATATGGTGCATATCGAACAGCAGAATGTGGCGATCCTCGGCGACTTCGATCAGGCCGATGCGGAGAAGTGGCGGCTTGGTCAGATCAAACGGGTGATAGTAAGCTTCCACCACTTGGTCCACTTCCCGCTCGCTCGCCTGGAAATAATCTACAGCAAACTCCACCTCATCATAGATGCGCTGGACAAGCTCGCCTTGAACCTGCTCGATTCCGGTACGCAGCGTCTCATGGCGCTGAATCAGCGCCCGGAACGCGTGCTCGACGCGCGTGCGGTCCAGCTTGCCTTCGAGAAGAAGCGCCGCCGACATATTGTAGCTGCGCTCGGCCCCGTCAAGCTGGCGCAGGACGTACAGACGCTTTTGTTCGGATGAAACCGGATAGTACTCGGCCTCAGCCGCCTTTGTAATCTCATACGTCTCCTGCTGCCTTAAACCGCCGATTCTTTGGGCCAACTGTTCGATCGTGGTGTAGCGGAAAACTTCCCGCAGGGGAACCTCGACTTGCAGCTCTTTCCGAATCTTGGAAACCAGCGTGGAGGCCCGCAAGGAATGACCACCCAAGTCAAAGAAATCGTCTTGGACTCCAACTCGCGCAATACCCAGCACCTGCTGCCAAATGAGAGCAAGTCTTGTTTCCAGCGTTGTGCGAGGAGCCACATACTCACGGCCTGCTTCTACCTCTCCGGTCGGTTCAGGCAGCGCTTTACGGTCAATTTTGCCGTTCGGCGTGAGCGGAAGCTTATCAAGAGACACCAGCCGGGCCGGGACCATATGGGCCGGCAGCTTTTGCTTCAATTGGGACAGCAGATCGCTCAGCTGCAAGGAAGCATCCGCCGCCACGTAGCCGCACAAATACTTTTGCCCCTGCTCATCCATACGGTCGGTCACCACAGCCTGCTTGACGCCCGGGAAACGCAGCAGGGCCGTTTCAATTTCGCCGAGTTCGATCCGGAACCCGCGAATTTTCACCTGATAGTCGATCCGGCCGATGAAGTCGACGTTGCCGTCTTCCAGCCAGCGGGCCAAATCGCCTGTCCGGTACAGACGTTCGCCCGGCACAAACGGGCTGTCCACAAACTTCTCGGCGGTTAGGTCCGGACGGTTCCAGTACCCGCGCGCCACCCCGGCGCCGCCGATGACAAGCTCGCCCGGAACCCCTACAGGAACCGGCTTTAACGCGGCATCGACAATGTAAAACCGGGCGTTCAGCCAAGCTTTGCCGATCGGCACATGACCCGACGACGGCAGCTTATCCAGCGGCTCACCGTAAAAGCTGCTGTCAATGGCCGCTTCGGTAACTCCATAGCTGTTGATGATGCGGAATTGTCCGCCGAATCTTTCCTGCAGCAATCGGTAATCGGTGACACTGCAAGCATCCGAGCTGGTAATCAGCAACTGCATGGAGCTAACGTCCAGCCCTTCTTCATAAATATGCTGCATGAACGGCAGGATGAGCGCAGGCGTCGATTCGAATACCGTAATGTTTTGGTCCCGAATCCAGCCGTATAAGAGGTTCGGATCAATCCGGTCATCCTTCGGCACAATCACCATCGTGCCTCCGTTATACAGCGTCCGCGCGATGTCTCCGACGAACACGTCAAACGAGAAGCTGGCCAACTGCAGCAGCCGCACCGGAAACTGATCCAACCGGTACTCGCGACGGTACGCATCCGCCGTATTCACGAGACTGCCGTGCTCGATCATGACGCCTTTCGGGCGTCCCGTCGTACCCGAGGTGTAAATCACATAAGCCAAGTCTTGCGGGGCGCTGTCGGCAGATTCAAATTCCACGGCTAAGGCATCCCCGTTATAAATCTGTTCATCGTCCATGGCATAGACAGCTTGAAGTTTCAGCCGGTCATCGGCCAACCAACCTCCGGCCCGCTCCAACAGATGACGTTGCGTAAGCAGCACCGATGCATCGCTATCGCTGAGCATGTACTCAATCCGCTCCGCCGGATAATCGGGGTCCAGTGGTACATAGGCTCCGCCGGCTTTCCAAACGGCGAGCACCCCAACCAGCAGTTCCACCGAACGCTCCGCCCAGATCCCCGTAATCGTCTCCCTTCCCACGCCCTGTTCGCGAAGGAGAGAAGCCAGTCGCTCGGCGCGTTCGTTCAATTCGCCGTAGGTCAGCTGTTTGTCCATGTAGACGACTGCCGGATGATCTGGAATTTCCCGAGCAAATTTTTCAACATACCGATGAAACGCTTCTCCCTCGCTCAGCCCTGCCACCGGCGGGTTAAAAACGTTGAGAATGCGGTGTCTCTCCTCATCGCTCAGCAGAGAAATCTCGCGTACCGGCAGTTCGGGAGTCTGAAGAAACTGATCCAGAACGGTTACATACTGTTCCATAATCCGATCAATCTCGGCCGTCTCGAACAAGCCGGTACGATAGGAAGCATGGAGAATTACATGGCCTTCATTCAGCATATGGTCAAAGCGCAGCAGCAAATCGTCCATCTCGTGCCTAGCGAAGTGGGCCTCCAGGCGTACCTTGATTTCTTCGTACTCCACGATTTTCAAAGGCAGATATTCCAGAGACGTGCGGAACAGCCCCGAAAGATCGTTGCGGCCGTGTTGTTCGCGCAAATCCTGGATCAATTGGTTATAAGGGTATTTCTGATACCGCAGATCCGCCGTATTTTCCTTGGAAACCGTTTGGATCAAGGAAAGCACGTGTCTGTCTGGATTCAGACGAATCCGCGTAGCCACGGTGCTGACGAACATGCCGATCGTTTCTTTTTCCTTCTTGCTGGTGCGATTGGCGAAAACCGTGCCGACCGGAACATCGGTGCTGTCGGTCAGCTTGTACAATAAGGCGTACATGGCGGACAGAAATAACGTATATAAGCTGACCTGATATTGTTCGCTGAAGGCCAGAATGCGTTCATACCGGGAACCGTCCAAAGTGATGGCCAGTTTATTGGATTCGCTGCCGATCGAGAATGGCGGATACGATTTAATGCCGGTTGTTTCAGGCAAAGTGTTGTACTTCGTCAGCCAGTATTCCTTGCCTTTTTGATAACGCTGCGATTGCTCATATTCACGCTCCGCGGAAATATAATCCAGATAGGAAGGGGGCTGGTAACTGCTGGAGGTGCCTTTGCGCAGTTCCAGGTATTTTTCCATCACCGCATGCAGCAAAGCATTGACGGACAAGCCGTCGGCGATAATATGATTTACCGTCAAATTGAGCCATACTTGGCCGTTCGCAAAATGAATAATCGTAAATTCGTAGAGGTGTTCGTCGAACACGCTGGCCGGTTTTTCGCTTACTTCCTTCACCCAAGCATAGAATTGTTCGGTTGTGCCTATTTCGAGGCGGCTTATCCTAGCTTGGACATTCTCCGGCTCTTCGAACCACTGCGTTGGATTTTGCAAATCCCCGCTAATGCGGATTCGGAAAACGTCATAGGTTTTGACGATCTCTGCCGCCGCTTGCTTCAGAAGCTGTGTGTTGATCTCGCCCGTAATCTGGTAGGTCGCGGAAAGCATCGTGATGGACGTTCCCGGATTCATAATTTCCATGAACCATATTCGGCGCTGGGCTTGCGTTAATCCATATTGCTCGTTGGTATTCTCTGTCACATCGACACACTCCCGGTTTAGAGATTCTTTATAGATAGGCTTTGTACCTAGATGTCACTTAGTCACTCTTAGAAGAACCGCGCAGGCCATTCCCGGAACGGCTCCTTTGGACTCTTCCTCCTTCTTCGTGTCTACGTTTTCTGGTAATTACCGGTTATAAAGTCATACCTTGGATTACTAAAAGACTCTGTCGCATTCGCGAGCAAGAAGCCGCCCGCCGTAAAGCAGGTCTAGCCGTACAGCCGGGCGTAATAACCCCCGAGCGCCAGCAGGTCCTGATGGCGGCCCCGCTCGACGACCGTCCCTTGGTTCATGACGGTAATCAAATCCGCATGTTCCACGGTGCTGAGACGGTGGGCGATTAGAATGGTGGTGCGCCCCTTCATCAATACGTTCAGGGCCTGCTGTACCCAATGCTGGGATTCGTTATCCAGCGCGGAAGTCGCTTCGTCCAGCAGCAGAATCGGGGCGTTTTTGAGAATCGCCCGGGCGATCGCAATTCGCTGCCTTTGTCCGCCCGACAACGACGCTCCTCTCTCTCCCACCGGCGTTTTATACTGTTCAGGAAGTTCCTGAATGAAATGGTGAGCGTACGCCGCTTTGGCCGCTTCGATCACTTCTCCATCCGTTGCATCCGGGTTGCCGTAGCGGATGTTTTCCTCAATCGTGCCGGTAAACAAGAACGGCTCCTGCGGAACGTATGCAATCTGCCTGCGGATTTCGTCCAGCGTGTAATGGCCGAACGGTTTGCCTTGGAGCAGGATTTCTCCGCTGTCCACAGGATAAAAGCCGAGCAGCAGCTTGATCAGCGTACTTTTGCCGCTGCCGCTGGCCCCCACGATAGCGGCGACCTGGCCGGGAAACACCTGCATGGAGATGTCGACAAGCACCTTTTTATCCGCCTGATAGGAAAATTCCACATCGCGAAACTCCACCGCAGCCTCCGACACGAGCTCGCTATGAGGAGATCCCAAACGCTCCGGTTCCTCTTCCTCTCTTAGTACCTCTTGAATCCGATGAGCGCCCGCGAGCGAATTTTGGGTCATCGACAGAACCATCCCCAAGTTCAACAAGGCGTGCGTCAGATTCACTTGCAGAACCGCCAGGGCGGCGACGCTTCCCATTCCCATCAGTCCGTAGGCATAAAGAAGACTGCCGATGACGATGATGCCGCAGAACGTGACGTAGCTGATAAAATGATTCACCGCAGCCTGCATGCCGTTCTTCTGCGCGGTTTGCCGAAGCGTCTGCGTCATTTGTTCGTTCAACGCCTCGTACTGGCCGTAAATCGTGCGGATGCGGAACAGCTTCACAATTTGAATGCCGCCCATAAAATCTTTGAATTTTTCGGTCATTTTACCGAGCGTTTGCAAGCCTTGTTCGGACAAGGCGCGAATATCCCGCGCAAATTTCAGGCTGACCACGGAGGACAGCAGCAGAATGACGAAGGATACGCCGGCAAAACGCCAATCGATCAACACCATGGAGACAATGGAGCCGATGCAAAAGACAACTTGAAGCAGCAAAACGAAGTAAACCTGCGAGAATGTAAACTCAACGGTCGTTACGTCGTTGTTCACCCGCGACAGCAAGTCCCCATGGTGCGTCTGCTCCAGGAATCTCGGCCGCACCCGGCACAGCTTGTCATAAAGACGTTCGCGGATATTCAGCACAGTCAGCTCGACACTGCGCTGGTATAAGTAAATGAACCAGGGAGAAATCACATTTTCCAGGAACAAGACCGCGCCCAAAATAATAAAGGCTTCCACCATCAGGGACGTATCTCGGGACACGGCGAAATCAACCAAGTTATGTACGACCAAGCTGAAGGCGATCAGGAACAATGTCTGGGTGAGCGCCGTCACGGCCAGGCCAATGGCGTACTGGGTTTTGCGCTTGCGGTTCATAAACATCAGCAAGTAGCCGAGTTCTTTCACTTGCGAGAGCCATCCGCCCTTTTTCATGTGTACGCCACCTCCCTGCGTTCGGCAGACTCAGTAAATTCCTGATAGTACGACTGGGCGTACAGTCCCTTCATCTTCAACAATTGTTCATGAGTGCCCTTTTCAACAATACTCCCCTGTTCCATGACCCAAATTTCGTCGGCGTTTTGTACTGTAGAAAGCCGGTGGGCAATAACCATCGTCGTTCTCTGCTTCATCAATACGCCCAGCGCTTCCTGAACCGCGCTTTCCGACTCCGGATCAAGAGCCGACGTTGGCTCGTCCAGCAGCAGAACGGGAGCATCCTTCAGAAAAGCCCGGGCCATTGCAATGCGCTGGCGCTGCCCGCCGGACAAAAAGCCTCCGCGCTCTCCGACATACGTCTGGTAGCCGTCGGGAAGCTGCATAATGAAGGAATGCGCCTGAGCGGCTTTGGCGGCTTCGATAATCTCGTCCATCGACGCTACTTCCCGCCCGTAGCCGATATTTTCAGCGATCGTGCCGCTAAACAAATATGAATCCTGGGTTACCACGGAAAAATGCGACCGAAGCTGCTCCGGATCGGCGCCGTGGATCAGGCTGCCGAACACGCGGATCTCGCCCTGGTCCTCCGGAAGCGGATAAAAGCCGTATACAAGCTTAAACACCGTGCTCTTCCCTCCGCCGCTCGCTCCGACAAGCGCGATCGTCTTCCCTTCCGGCACCGAGAAGCTAACATTCCGCAGGATCGGGGATCTCTCCTCATACCCGAAGGTTACGTTCTGAAACTCGATGGGGGCGGCGCTCGCTTTCGGAAGCGAACGGCCATTTTCCGTTTCGGTCGGCTGCTCGACGATTTCGGAGACCCTTCTCAGGGCACCGGCCATTTCGAACGTCCGCGTGATGAGCTCGGGAATATGCTCCAGCGGCTCCAGACACAGATTCAGCAAGTACAGGAAGGCGATCAGCTCCCCCGCGCCTAGCTGCCCTTTGTAGATCAAATAGCTTCCGTAACTGACGGCGAAAATGATCGGGCTGATCATCAGCGTGGAAAGCAGCGGGTTGACCCAGGCTTCCCGCTTTTTCACGGCCAGCTTTTTTTGAGCCGTCAATTGCAGCAGCACTTGGTAGGAGCGAGATAACATGCCGGATAGCAGGTAGCTTTTTACAATAGGCATACCTCCAAGTGTATCCTGGAGGTTGACGTTCATTCGGCCCATGTTCGCCTGGGCTTCCTCCGTCAACCGCTCCAACTGCTTGCCGATCCATTGGGAAACCAGCAGCGCTACGGGAAATAACAGCAGGCTGTACAGCATCAGCTCCCATTGGAGGTAGATCAAATAAGTGAAACAGCCGATGAACAACAGCGGATGATAAAACCACTGGGCGAGGTCCCGAATCATAAACTGCTGGATGAGCTGCAGGTCGTTGTTGATCCGCGACAATACGTCGCCGGAGTGCTGCTTTTCCAAATAGGAGACCGGGAGTTTGCCGATATGACGCATGACATGGTTGCGGATATCCTGCACCGCAGAGGCGCTGCTTCGCTCCACGCCGAAGCTCATGAAAAACTTCGCCGGCACACCGATCAAGATGACCACAAAGACCGTGTACACGATTTGCAGAACGATTGGCTCCGCCCCCTTCTCGGCCTGGGTGGTCAGCTGCTCGATCAAACTTCCCGTCCATATCTCAATAACGGCGGCGGCAATCGCGGACAAGACACCGACGATCATCCAGCCTTTGTGACGGCTTACATAGGACATCAACCAGCGGAACGCTTTCCAGGCGGCGTAAGCGGTTTGGCGCTTGGAAGGCGCCGCTGTGCCTTGTTCTAGAACAGACGGCTGGCGGTCAGCTTCCATGCAGTACCCCGGCCTCCGCTTCGATCTGCCGCTTGACTTGCTCTAAGATGTCCCGGATGACGACGGCCGTTTCTTCCACGCGCGCGAGTTCCAGCAATTCCTCGTGCGCACCCTCCAGCCGGTAATCGGCGTAAGCTTGCGTCGTTGCCCCCCGCCAGGAAGGCAATTGGTGCTCCAGGCGGAACGCTTCGCTGTCCTTCGCAATCAGTTCGTAAATCCGGGCCGGGATCGTGCCGGAATTAATAAGCTGCGCTTCGTACGCCAAGGTCGCTTTGACCTTCCGATGAACCCGCTCCCGCACGAGCGGGTTGCTCATTAATTCCTTCTCTTCTTCGTCGAAATCGGCAAGCATTTCCTCAAGCTCTTTCTCCGACGTTTCGGAAGACGTCAGCGTGTCCTTAATCCACGAGTCCACCATGAGCACGTCCGTTACGGAATAGCCTCTTTTCTCCATCGTTTTGGCTACCTCGAACGTCAGGTTGCCTCCAAAGCAGTAGCCGAGCAGCACGTAAGGTCCTTCCGGCTGGATGCGGACGATCTCGTCCACATAACGGTTCAGCATGGCCTCGTAATCGACGGCATCGTCGATAAAATCAATGCCGTAGAGCACGAACCCGCCGTCGAGCCTGCTTGCAAGCTCTCGATAACCGATGCCAAAGCCGCTGCCCGGAGGGAAGCAGAACACGTTCAGATCTCCTGCTTTATTCAACTTAATGAAGGAGTCTCCCCCTTTATCCAGGCCCTGATCCCCCTCTCCGAAAGCCATGGCCTCAACGGTTACATGATGGAATTGGCGGTTCAGCGGTATCTCAATGCCCGTTTCATCGTAAACGGCTTGAACGAGCCTCATCAGACTTAACGAATTGCCACCCAACTCAAAAAAGTTATCCTTTACGCCGACCTGCGGAACGCCAAGCGTATCCTGCCAGACGCGGGCGATCTTCATTTCGAGCAGCGTTCTCGGCGCGACATATTCCGTTCCTCCGTCCGCGGCTTCCTCCGGCGCGGGCAGCGCTTTGCGGTCGATTTTCCCGTTCGGGGTCAGCGGCATCCGCGAAAGCTGCACGAGGTACGAAGGAATCATATAACCCGGAAGCTGCTTGGCGAGCTCCTCTTTGAGTTCATTCGCCGCCAGCCTCGTTTCTGCGACGTAATAAGCGACAAGTTGCTTATGGCCGTTCGCGTCGTCGCAGTCGAGCACCTTGGCTTCTTGCACGGCGGCGATCTTCAGCAGCTGCGTCTCGATTTCGTCCAGCTCGATCCGGTACCCGCGGATTTTCACCTGGTGGTCGATCCGGCCCAGGTATTCGATGTTGCCGTCCGGCAGCCAAGCCGCCAAGTCACCCGAGCGGTACAGTTTCTCCCCCTCCGCAAACGGGGAATCGACGAACTTCTCCGCCGTCAGATCCGGACGGTTCAGGTATCCTCTCGCAAGGCCTTCCCCGGCCACGTACATTTCGCCCGCTACGCCAATCGGCACAGGGCGGCGGTTCTCATCAAGGATGTACACCCTCAGCGTCGGGATCGGCTTGCCGATATTACTCTTCGCCGCCTCCATTTCGACCCACGTGATTTCCTTATATGTCACGTGAACCGTCGTCTCGGTAATGCCGTACATATTGATCAGCTTCGTCTCCGGGTACTTCGTCTTGAAGCCCTTGAGCAGCAGCGGACTCAGCGCTTCGCCCCCAAAGATGACGTTGCGAATCCGCAGATCGTACGGATGGTCCGCCAAGACCTTACGCAGCAGCTGGTAGAAGTACGTTGGCGTCTGGTTCAAAATCGTGACCTGTTCGCGGCCCAGCAGCGCCAGGAAATCGGCCGGATTTTTCGCCGTCAGCGGCGGTACGATGACCAGCTTGCCTCCGTTCAGCAGCGCTCCGTACATTTCCCAGACAGAGAAATCGAAGCAGAACGAGTGGAACAGCGTCCACGTGTCGGACGGCCCAAAGTCGAACAGGTTCTTGTCGTTGAACAGGAGGCGCACGACGTTCTTATGCTCGATCAGCGTTCCTTTCGGTCTGCCGGTCGTTCCCGACGTGTAGATGACATATGCCAGGTTGCCCGGCCCGGAAATCGGCTCCAGGTTCGAAGCGTCCAGCGCATCGGCGGAGTCCGCCCCACTGTCGCCCCAAACGAAATCGTCCAATTCGAGGCGCGTTCCTGCGAAGTCGGTCTTCTCATGCAGATGCTTCTGAATCAGCAATAACGGCGCGCCCGAATCCTCAATCATGAAGCGGATGCGCTCCTCCGGGTAGTCGGGATCGACAGGCACGTAGGCTCCGCCCGCTTTGAGAATCGCCAGAATGCCGACGACCATATCGAGCGAGCGTTCGGCCAGAATCGCTACCAGCTGATCCGCTTCTACTCCCGTCTTTCGCAGCTTCCGCGCAAGGCGGTTGGATCGCTCGTTCAGCTCGCGGTAGGTCAGCTGCCGCTCGTTCATGACGGCGGCCACGTTGTCCGGGTAAAGCTCCGCCTGTTCTTCGAACAAGCCGTAAATCGTTTTCCCCCGCTCGAACCCGGTTTCGGTGTCATTAAATCGCTTCAGCAGCGTCTCCCTCTCGTCTGGGGACAGCACATCGGCTTGTCCGAGCTCCAGATCCGGCTGAAATAAAAGCACGGACAGCAGCCGAACAAGATGGTCGGCCGCCTGGTCCACAAATGCCCGCTCGTACCGCTGCCCGTCAAAGCTTATTTCCAGCTTAATGGAGTGGTTTTGACGGTCGAAGCGAAAAACCGTATCGGCCGCCACCCGGTTACCCAGCGGTTCCGGATGAATCGGGGCGAAGGATGCGACGGTGTTGACGACCGGGAGGCCGTCCCCCGTATAGTCCAGATGGAGCGGCTCCACCATTTTCCGAAAAGGCAGGTGCTGATGCTCCAGCGCCTCGCCGATGGAAGCTTTGATGCCCCCGAGCAGCGTTTTCAGCGTAGTCTGGCGGCTTACGGACGTCTTGATCACCAAGATGTCATGCGGCGGCGGAGTCCCGTCGGGGTCTGCGCTATAAGAAGGCATGCCGACCAGCACTTGGTCCCGCCCGGTATATTTGAACAGCAGGCTTTTTACTCCTGCCAAAACAATCATGTACAAAGCCAAATCCGAACCGTTGGCGAGGCAAATGATTCTCTCCGAGAGTTCGCTCGGCAGAGTACGGTGAAGCAAACCCGGCTCGGCCACAGCTTCCCCGTCGGCGTATAATTTGGAGGATTGACTGTAGGGAAGGAAGCTCAGGCTGTCATCGGCGTCAAACTTGCCGCTCCAGTACCGTTCTTCCTTTTCAAACAAAGATTTCATTTGTACCTCCCCTAAAAATGAAGTGACCGCATGCCCCGGCGCAGGTCCGAAAAAGCATGCTTTCGGCCTGCGCGTTTACGGGCTTGGACGTTGTTCGCCGTCTTCCTTGGGATGCGCGCCGCTTTCGCTTGACGGCGGAGGCGCGCTTGTAGGATTAGAACGCGAATTCGATCGTATCGACGGCACTCTTTGCGCCTGCCGCCGGTTTATGACATTCAATCCGGCTTAACTCGAGTTGTGGATTTTCCGCAATTTGAGACAGTACCCGCAGGTAATCCTCGGTCAAGGTGCGGATCATCGCTTCTTTGAACAGCTTGGTGGCGTAGAAGAAGCCCCCGCTCAGCGCCCCGTTGTTTTCATACATAAACAGCGTCAGATCGAACTTCGCTTCTTCCAAATGGTCAAGCTCGTAAGTCTTCAGGCTGACCCCTTCCAGCTCGGCGTCTCGTTCTTCGATATTTTGCAAGTCGAAAACGGCATCGAACAGCGGGAAGCGGCCCGGCTCCCGCTTCACATTCAAACGCTCCACCAGATCCTCGAATGGATAATCCTGGTTCTCGAAAGCACCCAAAGCCGTTTCCTTCACTTCTTCCAGGTAGGACAAGAACGTTTTGTCGCCCGACGGACGATTGCGGATCGCCAGCGTATTGACAAACATCCCGATGACCGGTTCCAAATCGGCGTTCGTTCTTCCTGCCACCGGGGTACCCACGACCAAGTCCTCCTGCCCGCTGTACTTGGACAGCAGCACGGTATAAGCCGCAAGCAGCACCATGAACAGCGTGCTTTCACGCTCGGCCGCCAATTCGCGCAGCCGCGCAGAGAGAGAAGCTTCGACGTCGAACTCCAGATGCGCGCCTTCGTAGCTGCGAGCCGCAGACCGTTCGTAGTCCATCGGCAGGTCCGCCGTCGGCAACTCGCCTTCGAAGGTTTGCAGCCAGTACGCTTCCTGCCGCCCAATCCGCTCTCGGTGGGCCTTCGACTGCTGCCAAACGGCATAATCCTTGTATTGAATGCGCAGTGGCGGCAGTTCTTCCCCGGCGTAGAAACTCGAGAACTCATCGATCACAATCGCCATCGATACGCCGTCGGACACCATATGGTGCATGTCGAAAAGGAGAATATGCAGGTTCGGCTCCAGCTCGATGACCCCGGCGCGCAGCAGCGGCGGCTTGCCGAGATCAAACGGACGAACGAAGCTGCGGACGATCTGCTCGATTTGAGCCGCATCCTCTTTATCCGCTTGATGATGCTCGATAGCAAAATCGACCTGCGGGTAAATCCGCTGAACCGCTTCGGCCTTCACGATTTCAAAACCGGTGCGCAGCGATTCATGCCGTGTTATCAATTTCCGCAAGGCGGCTTCCAACCGGTCTAAGTCAAACTCGCCTTCCACCTGCACCAGCTCCGGCATGTTGTAAAGCTGATCCGCTCCATCCAGCGTGTGCTGAATGAACAGCCGTTTCTGCGCGGAGGACAGAGGGTAGTACTCTCTCTCCTCCGCTTGAGGAATGGCCTCATGCTCCCGCCGTTCCATCCGGGCGATCGCCTCGGCCATCGCCGCAATCGTCGAGTGACGGAATACGTCGCGCAGCGGCAGGTTGACGTTTAATTCCTTAAATACCTTGCCCGCCAGCGTCGTCGCCCGCAGGGAGTGGCCGCCGATGTCGAAGAAGTTGTCGTGAACGCCAATCTCCTTCGCAAGCCCCAGCACCTCCTGCCAAATCGCCGCCAGCTTCGTTTCCAGCTCATTGCGCGGTGCGATGTACTCCGTTCCGCTTCCCGCTTCCCCTTCCGGCGCCGGTAGCGCCTTCCGGTCAATCTTTCCGTTCGGCGTCAGAGGCAGGCGCTCCATCTCCACGAAGTACGACGGGATCATGTACCCCGGCAGCTCCTGCGCCAGCGCGCCGCGCAGATCGTTCACTGCCAGCTCCGCTCCGGTATCCGGTGTGTAATACGCGCATAGCGCCTTCTGCCCGTTCGCGTCACTTCGAACCAGCACCACCGCTTCGCGCACGCCTTCCACCCGCAGCAGCTGCGACTCGATCTCGCCCGTCTCGATCCGGTACCCCCGAATTTTCGCCTGGTTGTCGATCCGGCCGATGAAGTCCACGTTGCCGTCCTCCATCCACCGCGCCAAGTCTCCCGTGCG
>NZ_JAAMNQ010000027.1:0-10497 GCF_011066155.1 Paenibacillus sp. EKM206P
ACTCTCCATTAAAGACCAACCGAAGTTGGTTTATAGAAAGAGCGATAAGCTCATGTTGAAACTGACGAGATAAAAAACATCTCTTGTTTGCTTCCATTTTATACAGCCTGGAAGGCATGTACCAAAATTTCAGCGTTGGATTTTGCAAGCAAAATCCGTACTCACTCGTTGTTCAGTTTTCAAAGATCAAGTCAACAGCCGTTTAACTGGCTGGATATATAATTTATCACGTGTATACCTATCAGGCAAGTTGTAATATTTCCCAATTTACTAGTTTGTATTTCTACACGGTGATTTACCTGGAACAACTGAGACTCTCTTATCTCCTACTTCAAGTGCAAAGTTGATCAGGTATAAACATCATAAATCAGAAAAGCAGAAGCTCTTTATGTATTGGAGGAACCGCTACTTCCGCTTTTTTAGATAAAATCCTGAAAGTTAGCTTAGCTTAAAGCTGTAGCTAAATCCTGTATCAGAAGTTCAGCAGGCTCATGCCCTACAGCTAGGCGGATAAGCGATTCGGGCATGTGTTGTTTTTCTAGACTCTGCTTATTGAAGCCGTAGTTTGGTGAGATCACCTGGCTCTCCATAGACCCCCAAGATACACCGATCCGAATCAGTCGCAGTTTATTGATCACTCTGCATATATCCTCATAACCCGAATCTTTTAGTTCAAAACTGAATAATCCGGCATACCCTTTGAGTTGCCTACATGCCAGCTCATGTTGTGGGTGAGAAGGAAGTCCGGGATGATTCACTTTTGAAATGGCCGGATGATCTGATAGAAAACGAGCAACCAACAGAGCATTTCTCTGATGGGCTTCCATTCGGAGCGGGAGTGTTCTTAGCCCCCGAATGAGTAGCCATGCTTCAAAAGGGGCCAACGAGCCGCCAATCAACTCATACTCTTCAGCATACATACGATTTATTATCTCTTTAGAAGCGATCACTGCCCCTGCAATTAAATCATTATGACCACCCAAGTACTTGGATGCGGAGTGAACAACGATATCTACGCCCCATTCTAATGGTTTTTGAAAAAGGGGTGTAGCCCATGAATTATCTATGATTGTGCGGATGCCCTTCGCTTTGGAAAGCGAAGCTACCTCCTGAATATTTACCATATCGAATGTGAATGAGGTAGGAGACTCCATAAGAATAGCACGGGTCTGCGGGTTGATGGCATCAGCAACTGCTTCCGTAGAAATGGAATGTACAATTGTATAATTTATATTGAACTTCGATAAGTATTTAGCTAGGCTGACGGAGGTTTCGTATATGTGTCCGACCAGAATCAGATGGTCCCCGGCGGATAAACTACACATTAAAGCCGCACTGATAGCAGCCATTCCGGAAGCAAAGCACTTGCAGTCCGCCCCACCTTCCAGTGCAGCAATCATTTGCTCTGCAATCTGAACGGTAGGATTGGTTCCCCTCGAATAGACATAATGCTCCTTTTCATTATTAGCCGCTTCAGCATAATCTTCGTAAGTATCAAAGAAAAATGGAGCAGTCTCATAAATAGGAGGAGCAGCAGCCTTAGCAAAACACCCTAGTTCGTCCTCAAATCGGAGACAGATAAGCTGATCATCCGAGAAACTCAAATCTGATCACCACTTTCTGAAAAATTTCAAACTCATGAGGTAGTCTCCTCAATCCGGGACTCAAATATTCTATAGGGTTATTTCAAAAATCTTTTAAAGAACTGCTGGGATCTAAAAATGATAATTAAATGCATGAAATAAATATGGAGCAGTGAATGGAAGCAATGAGTAAAAATACACTCAGGGTATCAGAGTTGATCATCTGTATTTCATTGTTTGAGCTGGGAAGTACAACCCTGACTTTTCACCTCGCTCCTCTTTTTTGGCTTAATTATCAAAATGGTCTTATTTTTAATGCTTTTTCTATCTCATTGGCACGATATGAAGTGTTCCATCCTCGCTTAACTCTGCATAGGCAATCTCATCGATACTATTATATCCCTGCTCTCGCACTTTAGCCTTAATCTCTTCAATATCAATTGTTTTCCCACGCATAGATTCATTTAGCAACCTTCCCTTATCAATGACAGTAACAGAAAAAAGATCAGGCTGTGAATCTATTCCCATATCCTGAGCGGCGGGTGGCTCGTATTCAGGTTTCCGCATGACTGACAAGGAGCCGTTCGTCTCTAACGTAGTGTACCAGACCTCACGCAGAGAAAAAATATTTTGCTGGCGTAGCATGGAGAGTAGCTGTGTAAATTCTATGTCATATTTCTCCAGCATTTCTTGATTAACCTGCCCTTTATCCACGAGCAGCACTGTTCGACCTTCTGCCATATATCCAAATTTCACAAAATGGGTCGTCGCTTTTTCAAAAAAGTAGGCCAGCGCGCACCATAGTGCCAAAGCAAATAAAAGCTGTCCAATGGTCACCTTATCGTCATATAACGTATTTCCCACAATTTCGCTTAACACCAATGATGTTAGGAAATCGAGTGGTGTTAACTGACTGAGTGTTTTCCGCCCTGTAATAAAAGTAATGATCCACAAGCCAAAAAAGCTGATGATCAATTTGACACCAATCGAAACAAATACCTCCATAAATAGGCCTCCCGGAAGAAGTTGTTTTGTTATGTGTTATTTACACCGGCCTACCTCAGCATAAACAGAGGATTATTCCTGAAATGTCCGAATAAAAAAGTCCGCTACCAACTAGAGGCAGCGAACTTTTTAATTACGGCTAGTATATAATCTTTAATCAAAGGCAATATGCCAGCTCCCGTAATTTTGTGCATAGTGACATCATTGCCCGCTAGCTTGGACTCCGGAGTCAGATTATCTACTTTTCACAAGAAGCTGAATCGCTTCTTTAACCAGCTTATCCGTGTCTCCTCCTGCCTCTTGCTCTTCCAATATACATCGTTGCAGATTCTCTGCTACAATTTGGGCAATCGCTTTATCTGATGCGTTACGTACGGCAGATAACTGGCTAACGACGTCTTTGCACGATTTTCCTTCATCCATTAAACGAAGTACCCCACGCACCTGTCCCTCAATCCTCCTCAGGCGCGTTTTCAGTTCATCACTGTAATTGTAATCCATAAGTAATGCACTCCTTTTTTGACTTACCATATACACGTATAGGTATATTATAAACCAAAAAAATAAATAGGATACCCTAAATAAATAGATTCACCTTGCCCTGGGAAGCATCCCCCAAGTAGGCGGCTACCCCAGCATATTCCAAACCTTCGATTAGCTCTTCTTGCTGCAGCCCTAACAAATCCATGGTCATGGTACAGGCGACGAGCTTGATCCCCTGCTCTCGTGCCAACTCTATAAGCTGCGGCAAGGAAAGCGCATTGTGTTTTTTCATGACATGCTTGATCATCTGTGGACCGAGTCCGGCAAAATTCATTTTGGATAGTGCAAGCTTTTTGGGTCCACGAGGCATGATCCAACCAAAGGCTTTTTCGAGTATCCCCTTATTAGTGCTCACGATTTCATCCTTGCGTAACGTATTTAGCCCCCAAAAAGTAAAGAAAATAGTTACTTCGTGATCATATGCTGCCGCTCCGTTCGCAATAATGAATGCAGCAATCGCCTTATCCAGCTCCCCGCTGAATAATACAATCGTTGTTTTGGGTGTGCTCATATGGATTCGCTTCCTTTAGTCTCTCCAGCCCATTCGGATATGCCTGAAAGCACAGATTTGACTTTTTTAGCGCCTTTGGCAACTAATAACTGACAAGCCATTTCACTGCGTGCTCCAGCTTGGCAAATCACTGCGATCTCTTCTTCCAAGTTCAGTTCAGAAAGTCTGTTCTCCAGTTCGCCAAGAGGGATGTGCTTAGATCCAGGGATATGTTTAAGCGTAAATTCAGCGGGTTCACGAACATCGAGTAAAATGAAGTTCTCTTTGTCAGAATATTTTGCTTGTAGCTCTTCATGGCTTATCGTAGAAGAAAATACTTGCTCCTTCTTCACTTCAGCTAGATTTGCTTTTTGTAGATAATGTCGCATTACATCTCCTTCTTGGAGAGTGCCCAAATATTGATGTCCGGTGTTTTTGGCCCAGCTCTGAAAATCGACTAATGAACCTTTGTCAGTCGCCTGAATCTCCATAATCTTTCCAGGAACGAGCTCATTCATAGCCTTTCTTGCTTTTACAATAGGCATAGGACAAGCTAGCCCTTTACAATCAAGAATATGATCTGCTTGGATATTGTTAGTTGATGACATTCTATAACCTCCGCCTGTTTTTTGAGGGGCTTAGCTTAGTTAAATCTTTTATACATATACCCCTATGGGTATCAGAATAACGATACTCGCTTCTCTTGTCAACTTATTTGGCCGTTTTTTCTCAGAAGCAAACAAAATCATGTCTTAAACAAATAAAATTAAAAGCAAAAAAAGCCGCGCAAAAACGCGACTCTAATGCATAAACATAAACCAAAATTAATCGTCTTTTTTCATCAGTTCTGGCAAATCCAGCGACATTGAAATATTACACAGCATACCTCTAGCGAGAAAAAGCATCGTTCTTTCCATTGCTTGTTCAATACCTGCCCGTCGGAAAGCATCATACACCGTCGTATGAATTTCACGTAACCCTTGCTGCATCACGCTTACAACCTCATCCTCGCGGATCGTCTGCGCCTGCATTTGCAAAAGTGTTTCATTACGGTATTCCGTCATAATTTGCGAATAGGCTGCAATTAGCTCTTGCTCGAGCTGCTCAGATGAGGCCGAATGAATGACGCTGTGAAAAGAATCTATGATACGTGTAAATGAAACCTTCAGGGCTTCAACAAGCAATGCTTCCTTGGTAGCGAAAAAACGAAAGACATAGGGTTGAGAAATATTGGCCCGTTCTGCAACTTTGGCTGTTGTAGCTCGGTAGTAGCCCATCTCAGCAAACACTTCAATGGCAGCAGATATGATTTCCTTTTGGCGATTTATAGATGTTGACGTAGCTTTAGTCATGTTTTTTCATCCTTTTATTTAACACAGTTTTCTGATTAGTGATTAATCAATTACAAAATAGTATAAACGACATACCCTAAAAATGCAATGAGCTTGAACAAAGTCGCCTCCGCAATTCTAACGGAAACGACTCTGTTATATGCATCCAATTATGGCGTTTTAGAGTTAAAATATAATCGGATATAATTGACCTTTTGCGTTTTGGTTTGATAGGAAAATACTAAATTATAACTAAGTCCTGATGTGTTATTGATCGTATAATTAGCTTCTGCTGTGTCAGGTATGTCTCTAGAGGTATCAACGGTTTCCGTAGGTTGGCCTAAATCGTCAACAATTTGTTTGATAAGCAACTTTTTATATTCTGGATCGGAAGATGTAATTTCTGTAACTTTATCGCTTCCATCCAGCATGATGTCTGTATGATACTTAGCGTAGCTTCTCATAGGGCCAGTAGAACCAGACTCGGATTTCCCCCACAGCTCAAATAAAAGAGCGCTGCTAGTTCCCAAGCCAAGACCTTTAGGCAAATTCGGTAAGGTTCCCTGCTTGGCTGCGCTAAATATAGCGGCTGCAGGGCTGTGTTTACTGTGAGGTGTAGCTGTACTATTGGCAGGTTCTTGATGGGTCGAGGTTGAGGTTGAGGTTGAGCCTTGCCCATTAGTATTGAGATCCGTGTTTTGATCTGTAGA
The DNA here is from genome assembly GCF_011066155.1 of Paenibacillus sp. EKM206P. Taxonomy (NCBI): domain Bacteria; kingdom Bacillati; phylum Bacillota; class Bacilli; order Caryophanales; family Paenibacillaceae; genus Paenibacillus; species Paenibacillus sp. EKM206P. The sequence continues at coordinate 5,663 of NZ_JAAMNQ010000027.1, forward strand.
ACTAGCAGGCGATGTGACTGTTTCTGCTTTAGTAGGAGCAGTTGATTTTGCTTCCCCGCTATTGCTGCATCCTGTCATCACAGCAAAACCTATCGCCAATAAAGCACTAGTGGTGATTAGCTTGTAAGCCAACTTTTTACGATCATAAAATTGATGTGTATGCTTCATTATAAGATCACTCTTTCCTTGTTCATGGGTACAAACCAAGTGTAACCGAACCTCGTTTCCAGAATACCTCTACTTGTTTCCAACTTGTAAACAAGGACATTAATGATTTTCTAATATACACTATTTACGACCATAAGATCCCAGCTGTTGTTTAGAAAAGGAGTAAGGAGAGTCACTCTTCTTCAACCATATATTCCCTTTAATGATGAAGATGTATACAGCAAAAACAAAGTAGATCGTACCCGCAATCCAGTCTATTGCCGTTGGGATGTCTCGCTGTACTATTGCATGTATATACCAAATTCCGACTGGAACATGCAGGAGAAGTGCCGTAAACAAGCCAGGATTATATAGGGTTTTTGCTTTAATATTTACGACGATACCGTGCCAGACGACCTGAAAAAATCCCATAAAAACGGGTGCGAGTCCAAGCCAGATTACTTGCGGAAACCATACGGGGAGCAGGTAAAACACATAGGCAATTGCAACATTGATAATCATCGCTGATTGAGTGTTTAAGGGGTAATGATCGGGTGCTTCACTTTTAAACATAACGTTGTTAAATAAACCAGCAAAATATCCAGGCCAGCGGTACTCCTCAAATTGATGAAACAATATAGCTACAAAACTCAACCATAACCTGCCTGTTATATCCGAAAGGATAGCTTGATTCATAAGCAAAACAACACATACGACCACACCGATTATAGCCCCTGCATCTTGCCAATATTTTCTCAAATAATTCATATTAGTCACTCCTATGCTTTATTTTTGATCAAAATATCTTTCAAACAGCAGATTTAATTGTTCCTCTATTGAAGGTATTTTCACAACTGCCCCTGATTCAAGAATCGGACTCATCAGTGCGGGCAGAAAAATAGCTCCGAATATTTGCAGCATCATCGCTAACAAGCGCTCCGGCTGTTGCTCGCCTGTCAGCTCCTTGATCGTGTTCTGAACCTTTGGAAATCCCATTATGTTTAAAAACCTTCCGTATTCCTGTTGAGATGTGAAGGGCGTGCTACCCATGGCAATAATTCGCGAAAGAAGCTCTGGATATTGACGAATCACCTGTAAATAGTTATGTAAAAATTGTTTCAGTCTATCTTGGGGGGGGATCGCTGTATTATCCAAAATAGAAAAGGTGTGTTGAAAGCCATTTAATATCACTTCAATAGCTTCACTGAGCAAATTTTCCTTGGAGCCAAAATAATAATTAACTAATGAAATATTAGTAGCAGACAGATCGGCAATTTTTCGGATTGTAACCGCCTCAAAACCTTCCTTTTGAATAAATTCCAGCGTAGCGTCTAAGATTTTTTCTTTGGTTTGTTGTTTTTTGTCTGGGTGATTCATGTTTTTCCTCCTCCTGTTTCGTTCAATCATAACGGACAAATGAAACGGACAACTTTATATAAGCAACTTTTCAAACAACAATTAAAACATTGTTTAAATTTTTGTTTGAACTCAGTTTAGCACTTTATATTTCACAAAACAAGGAGTGATTTGAGATTTAGGGAATAGAAAAACCCGCATACGAATGAGATCGTTTGCGGGTTGATTGAATTGAGGTTGAGAAAAGGACTAAATAGCCCAATTTCCTTTGCGGAACACGGCTTCTTTACTTCCATCTTGCAGTTCGCCATCAATATCCAGCTCAGCTGAGCCGATCATGAAGTCAACATGAGTCAGACTGACATTGGCACCGTTCTGGAGCAGCTCCTCCCGGTTCATTTGTGTCCCATTTTCCATATTAAATGGATACGCACTGCCTAGGGCCAAGTGACAGGAGGCATTTTCGTCGATACCTGTATTGTAAAAAATACGATTGAGATTGGAGATCGGTGAATCGTGCGGCACCAGCGCAACTTCTCCCAAATAGCTGGCCCCTTCATCCGTAGCGAGCAAATGAGTCAGATGCTGCTCGCCGGATTCTGCTGTATATTCAGTGACTTTACCGTCCTTAAAGGTAAACGTTATGCGATCCACCAGTTGTCCATTTAAATTGAGTGGCATGGTACTTGTGACATGACCATTCACACCTGTACGCTTAGGCATCGTGAACACTTCTTCTGTCGGCATATTCGCGACAAAGTAATCTCCGCGCTCGTTCTCCCCACCGCCGCTGCGCCAAATATGCCCGTCAGCCAGTTCAATTCGCAAATCTGTTCCTGGTGCACGATAGTGGAGACTTTTATACTTTTTATGATTCAGCTTGTCTTGTACCTGTTCAAGGTTTTTCAAATGTTTCTGCCAATTCTGAATAGGATCAGAGCCATCTACACGGTTCATTTGGAAGATTGTATCCCACATGACACGTATACGATCCTCTTCTGCTACATCTGCAAATACTTTATCGGCCCAAGCCTTCGTCGGCGCTTTAATTAAACACCAGCTAATTTTATGATTTCGGGTATATTTGGAAAAACTTTCTCTCGCCGTAGCTGCCGCCTTAGTCGCACGAGATACCTTTTGTGGATCAATGCCTTGATATAAATCGGGGTTCGGCACTTTAATCGTTAGTGTGGCTCCACCCTCTTCGGCAAATTTCTCCATCATTTCTGCCTTCCAAGCAGGGTAGTAATCGAAGCTAGCTTCGTCACCATGTTCAAAACGACTACGTGTAATGGAATCATCCTCAAACTCTACCTGTACATATTTAGCGCCTGCTTCATAGGCTTTGCTGACAATCAGGCGTGTAAACTCAACAGTTTCCAGTGGTGCAGTTACCAAAAACACCTGTCCAGGCTGAATGTTAACCCCTACTCTTACAACCAGTTCTGCGTATTGCTCCAACAATGATTCAAATGTACTCATTTTTCCACGCTCCTGTTCCGTTTTGATTATATTGAATAATTTCATCATTACAGTACGGATTGCTTCTCCAGTTCACGCAGCTCCACTCTTCGTATTTTGCCTGAGCTGGTTTTAGGGAGTTCTTTAATAAACTCTATTTTTCGTGGGTATTTATAAGGCGCCGTCCATGTTTTCACATGATGTTGCAGTTCCTTCACTAACGCCGGTGATCCTTCTACCCCAGCTTTGAGTACGACAAAAGCCTTTACAACATGTCCACGGATCTCGTCAGGGCTGGCTACGGCAGCACATTCCTGCACGGAGTCATGCTTCATAAGCGCTTCCTCTACTTCAAAAGGACCAATGGTATAGCCAGAACTGATAATGATATCATCCCCACGTCCTTCGAACCAGAAATATCCATCCTCATCTTTGCGAGCCCGGTCTCCCGTAACAAAATAATCTCCGTGGACACTAGTTAATTTGCGTTCTGGATCATGGTAATACGTTTGGAATAATGCCGGCAGATCAGCGCGTACCGCAATATCGCCCACTTGCCCCGGAGCCAGCGGAATGCCATCCTCGTCTACGACCTCAACGAGTCCCGGTGCAATAGATTTGCCCATCGAGCCTGTACGCAGAGGTGCATCCTTTAAATTACCAATAATTAATGTGCTCTCCGTTTGACCATAGCCGTCACGAATCGTAATGTTGAACTGCTCCTGAAACTTATTAATGACCTCCTGATTGAGAGGCTCTCCCGCAGAAACTGCGCTGCGCAATTGGGATAGATCATATTGATCCAAACCATCCGTTTTCGCCATAATCCGATATTCTGTCGGCGTACAGCACAACACTTGGATTCCGTACTGCTGCATGAACTGCAAATAGCGACCCGGACGAAACGGACCATTATATACGAATCCGGTCGCTCCATTCCCCAGTACAGATAAAAACGGACTCCAAATCCACTTTTGCCATCCTGGTGCAGCTGTAGCCCATACTACGTCTGAAGCTCGAATATCCAACCATGGTGATGTTATCCGCAGATGAGCATATCCCCAGCCATGGCTATGTACAACACCTTTAGGATTTCCCGTGGTGCCCGAAGTATAGGCCAGAATGGCCATGTCGTCACGGTGCGTCTTCACAGCTTCAAAAGTATCTTCCTGTCCATCCATCAGCTCATTCAGCACGAGCCAGCCAGATACATCTGGCGTGTCGTCCCCGGAGACCACGATACGATAATCCAGAGTAGGCAAATCATCGCTTATTTTGTCCACTTCACCTGTTACTCCGTTCCAGGCAATGACTGCGCGTGCTTCAGAATGGCGAAGACGATATGCAATATCCTTGGCACGCAGCATTTCTGAAGATGGAATGACAGCAAGCCCCAGCTTCAAGCAGGCTATATAAATTACATACGCAATAATACGCCGTGGTACTACGACCAGAACTCTGTCACCTTTGTTAAATCCCAGACTTGCGAGTCCTCCAGCCAGTCGGTTAGCCTTTTTCAACAGCTCTCCATAGGTGATTTCTTCGTATTCTCCTGTCTCACTCAGCCACTTAAGTGCTGTTTTATCAGCCTCATGGTGTTCCATTTCCGAAGTCATATTGTAATATTCAGGCGCAAGCCATTGTTGTTGATCTGTCAAATTATACCTTCCCCTTTATACATAAGATGAGATCCACTTTCTTACTGTAGTATAACACGTCTTAGTACCAGGTTCTAATACCAGAATCATTTTTTTGGAAAAAAATAAATTGGGTAAAACCAACAACAAAAAGAAAGAGCCTGATCTCAGGCTCTCAGAGTGTCGAGAAAGTCCAACGGACTTTCCGGCACTTTATTTTTTATTTGGGGAAAC
>NZ_JAAMNQ010000028.1:0-9822 GCF_011066155.1 Paenibacillus sp. EKM206P
TGGACCGCAGGGTCCTGGGAGAGTAGGACGTCGCCAAGCACGATAAAAGAGAGCACAGCCTTAATGGGCTGTGCTCTTTTTGTATACCATAAGGCTTTCGCATTTTGGAAATTATATATACATGAACCCATACATATACTCCATTCCACTAAATTAATAAGATTGGGGGATAACTACAATAAAGCTTACAACACTCTGCATATTGACCGATAGTGAAGTCAAACATAATGAAATTTATAAAGCAGCAAGTCTCCAACAATAGGGAGCCTTGCTGTTTGCCGTTACTGTTTTTTGAGAGGGTGAAAGATTAAAAGTAAGGCTATAAATTTCTAGAGAACAGGTACTTTTGAAACGAGATAGAAACGTTTTTATTAGAGTTTGAAAAGAAAATTCATAGATGTAGGAGAGAAAAACTCAATCCAAACTGGATTTTTTAGACGAAGAGTCAGAAAAAAATATGCAAAAAATGGTCCTTTAGGACTATGGAATAACAATATTTATTACAAAAATAAAGAGTTATTAATTTTGGCTTATGTGAGCTTGATACAAATCCAATCCAATATTTAGGTGATTGAAGAGAGCTGCGGAAAAAGTCGGAATTTGTCGGATGATATCAGGTTGAATTTGTTACATTTATGTTAATGGCATGTAAAGATAAAATTGTTGTAGGATAAGGGGTTGGGACCTCAATGTAAATCAAAATGAGTTCAGTTTTACAAAATTCGTGAAAACCTGAAATCTTGTTTTAAACTAAATTAACAGATCGTGATTGACAGATAACTCATACAAAAAGTGAAATTGTTGCTTTTGAAGTTTGGAAACAAATAACATAATATGGATTTTATTTTATTTTTATGAGCTCTATCAATTTAGCCCTTTTGTCCCATGCCAAGTGGTTTTAAAGTTTGTATATTTAAAAACAGTTAGAAAGTGTTGGAAGAAAAAAAGAGATATAAGGATTTACTGTAAAATTATGAACTGCATAGAGGATGGAGGAATTCTTATGACAACTCGATCACAATCTTGGTTCGCGAAAACAGAGGTCCAACCGACTACGAAGCTCCAACTATTTTGCTTTCCCTACGCCGGTGGTGGTGCTTATATATTTAACTCTTGGAAGTCCAGGTTTGCGCCTGACATTACCGTGTTGCCTATACAACTTCCAGGACGTGAAAGCCGCTCAACAGAAGCTCCAATGGATACTCTTCAAGACATCGTTCAATCGTTGGTTCCAGCTATGGCTCCATACATACATAAGCCGTTCGCTTTTTTTGGACACAGTATGGGAGCACTGATTGCATTTGAAACAGCACGGCAATTGTACAGCAAAACTGGAAAACTACCTGTGCATATCATCATATCCGGTAAATCCGCACCACATATTCCATATTCCAAAAAACGACTCCATGATTTAGCAGACGATTCTTTCACCGAAGAGCTTCGTTTGATGCAAGGAACACCTGAAGAGGTGCTGCAAAATGCAGAATTGATGCAAATTATTATGCCTCGTCTGCGTGCAGATTTTAAGGTATGTGAAACTTATGTTTATCAGCCGGGAAATCCATTGATATGTCCGATGACTGTTTTAGGCGGAATGAAGGATTTTGAGGTTAGCACAGATTCACTCCATGCCTGGCAACAGCATACGACATCACCTATGGATGTTCGAATGTTCGAAGGTAATCACTTTTTCATCCATGAACAAGAACAAGAGGTTATGAGCACAGTCGAGAACATTCTTTCTACATCCTCGCCGATGGCCCACGCGGCGGGAGCTCATACAGCTTACAACACAAGCACCCTACAACCACGATTCAGACAGAGTTAAATGTCCCACACATCACGATACACTTCGTTATTACCATCTCAGCAACAATCAACAACCAACCCACACCAAGATGCAAATTCCAGCATAGTTCAAAATCGCATTTTATTCTGTACGGATACTCATGCATCCAAACCCAGAGTTTATCTCAACGACGTCCACAGCCAATATAAAAAGTTCGCACTGAAAAAGTGTGGGCAGCGAAAAGAGGGATGCCCTTGTTTCGATTAAATTCTGCTTTTCGGAGACTCGCACGTTATGTAAGGCCGTATAATCTATGGGTTTTCATAACGGTGATCACCTCCTTGTGTTTGGCAGCTATTGACATTATTTTGGGTAAGGCCATTGAGCAAATGGCACAGGGGACATTCTCCTCTACCCAGAACATGATCTATCTGGTTGTTGGTATGACGCTAATTGGAATGCCCTGTAAGTTTGTGATGAGGTACGCTTCAGCGCGATTTAGTGTTAGTGCTCTGCGCGACTTGAGAGGCGATCTCGTACATAAGTTTTGCGATTTACCGGTTTCCAGCGTGGAAAGGAAATTTACCGGAGATTTGGTATCCCGTCTAACCAATAATACGGCAGTATTACAGAACTTTTTTATCCAGCAGTTTGCCAATCTGTTCTATTTACCGCTCGTGTTTACGGCATCACTCATATTGCTTTTACTGACAAGCTGGAAACTGATATTGGCAAGTCTTGCGCTCATGCCAATAGGAATGATCATAACATCACTAATGAGCAAGCCAATTGAAAAATACTCAGCGGATCTTCAGGAGAAAATTGCTCATTTGAACGCTGTGGGGCAAGATGCAATCGGAGGAATCCCTATCGTCAAGGCATTCAATATGCAAGCTGTGCTGTTGAAGAAGTATATGGTGATTATGGAGGGGGTCGTCAAGCGCGGCTTACGGCTAGAAAAGCGCTATGCAGCCATTACTCCGGTAGGTGTGATGATGCTAGCAACACCGATTATTTTGGTCATTGTATACGGAGGATACCTGATACAACATGGAGAGTTGAATGCTGGAGGCATTGTACTTTTTTTATACCTGATTTCGTTCATATTGCAGCCGATTGCCATGCTGCCGACGATCATTTCGCAAATGAAGGAAGCGGGTGGAGCTGCAAAGCATTTGTTTGAGGTGCTGGATTGGCAGAATGAACGTCAGGACGGCGAAATGACCTTGGTAGATCAGAAGCGAGAGAATAGGGCGCCTCATTTGAAAGACGATGCAGATGGGGAAGCCAACCGAATGAGTGAAGGCGGAGCAGAAAGTGATGATGACGTTGATAGTGTTGCTGTAGTCAGCTTTGAGCATTTGACCTTTGGCTACGATGAAGGGAACACAGTGCTGAAGGATATCAGCTTCCAGGCAGGGCAAGGGGATATGGTCGCGATTGTCGGTGCCAGCGGTGGGGGTAAAAGCACGATTTTCAAGCTGCTTTGCGGATTTAATGAACCTGGAGAGCATGCTGGAACCATTCAACTATTTGGAAAGAGTTTGACAGATTGGAATTTAACAAGCCTGCGCAGTCATATTTCGATGGTATCTCAGGAGCCGTCGCTTTTTCCGGCCACCATTGCAGAAAATATCGGATATGGACGTTTGGAGGCGACTCGAGAAGAAATTGTCGAGGCGGCGAAAGCGGCACATGCGCATGATTTTATTGTTCAACTTCCCGAGGGCTATGAAACCCTGTTGAGCGAGCGGGGAGGCGGATTGTCTGGCGGTCAAAAACAGCGTATTTCCATAGCAAGAGCATTATTGAAAAATGCTCCGCTACTTCTATTGGACGAGCCGACTTCAGCACTCGATAGTCAGTCGGAGGCTCAGGTGCAGAATGCGATGAATGCGGTAATGCAAAACCGGACGGTACTGGTCATTGCTCATCGACTGTCAACCGTACGTCAGGCGAACCGCATTATTGTACTCGATCAGGGGAGCATTGTGGAATCGGGTTCTCATGAGGAATTACTGGGTCGTGATGGTGTGTACCGAAAGCTGTATTTGAAAAATTTTGAAGAAGAACAGCATACGGCGGAAAACGGTAATTCGTTGCCTGAGGAAAGGGGTGAGCGTCGTGACCTTCAAGCAGGGGTTTTATGAATTTAAGCAGTTGATGTCCCTGATGAAGCCGCACCAAAAATGGTATTTTACCGGGCTGGTTGGCAATAGTCTGACCAATGCCAGCATCACGATTTTACTTTCTTTTGTGGTGCATTATTTGCTGAATTTCGCGGTTAATGGCAATGTACAGGAGCTATACCGAGCGGTCTATTTGGTCAGTGGTACATTTTTGGCATTAAGTCTTATCTCCCCCCTGTGCAGCTATATGTATAAACGGTGTGTAAAGCTGGCGATTGCTGATGTACGAATGAAACTATTTGGCCACATTGTCAAGCTATCGTACGAAAAAGCCGAAAAACACCATTCGGGTGATCTTGTATCCCGTATGACGAACGATGTACAGGCGCTAGAGCAGGCTTACACCGTTCATATTCGCTCGATTATACTGGAAATTTCGCTTTTCTTGGGCTCGTTGGTCATTTTGATGGCTTTGGATTGGCGATTTGGGATTATGGCGGTTGTACTTGGGCTGGCTTCAGCCTGGATAAATGCTCATTTCGCGAAGAAAATGCGAAAGACGAGTGAAGAGTTACAGGGACGGATGAGCAGGTTCACGGAACGATTGAGTGATTTGCTTTCCGGTTTGCAGACGGTGAAGTTGTTTGGGTTGAGGACAAAGGTAGGTGGACTATGTAACGATGCAAGCGAGGACATCAATCGCATCAGCATCCGGCAGGGACGTCATATGGGCTTGCAGGATATGTGCAATTTTGTCATAGAGTTCATTACGCTGGGCGGTGTGCTTGTCGCCGGATTGATTCTGGTATCGCAGAAGCAAATGGAACTGGGAGTATTGGGACAGATTGTACAACTGCAAACCGGTATTTCAACGGTATTTTTGGAGCTAGGGGCGGCTGTAACACTGTTACAAAACTCCTTGGCAGGCTTGGCGCGTATCCGCGAAATTCTGGATGAGTCGAAGGAAGAGGAACAGTTCCCCGCGGCTAAAAAGAAGGGACCGCTGACTAGGCTTAGCGATCCCGAGACGGCAGCTTTATCAGCCCGTGAATCTGGGGAATTCTATGGCGATGTTGAAACCTTAGGTTCAGACCACGCCATTGAACAGACTCCGGCTGCGCTGGAGCTGCACGACATCACCTTTGGCTATCAGCCTGACCATCCAACGCTGCAAAGGTTAAACTTGGTCGTGCCGGAAGGGCAGGTCACTGCACTTGTCGGTCCGAGTGGTGGTGGCAAAAGCACAGTCATGAAGTTGTTGCTGGGATTTTACCCACCGGATGAAGGTGTGCTGCGGGTTCGTGGTCGTTTGGCAGAAGAATTTCCGTTGGATGAGGTCAGGGATTTGATGGCCTATGTACCACAGGAGGCTACGCTGTTCCACGGTACAGTAGCGGATAATATCCGTTTTGGCTCACCGACTGCCACGGATGAGGAAGTGGAGGCTGCAGCCAAAACAGCCTATGCCAGCGGCTTCATAGCCGAGTTGCCAGAGGGGTACGACACGATTGTCGGTGAACGCGGAGCCAATTTGTCCGGCGGTCAAAGACAGCGGATTGCAATTGCCCGTGCTTTGCTCAAAAATGCACCGATTTTGCTATTGGATGAAGCGACCTCGGCTTTGGATGCAGAATCGGAATATGAAGTCCAGCAGGGCTTAAATGAGTTGATGAAGGATCGTACGACATTAGTTATTGCCCATCGATTGTCTACGATTGAACGGGCGGATACGATCTGTGTCCTTGCCGATGGCGAACTGAAAGAGCAAGGTACCCATGATCAGCTCCTTGCCGAGGGCGGCCATTATGCAGAGCTGTATGAGCTTCAATTTCGAAAGCATCCCGAGGAACAAACCGCATGAATATGCGAATTTCCTTTTTACCAAATATCTATTTTGTGAGGAGAGAGACGGATGACACAGCAAGATGTTCAATTGTTTTCCTTAAGCCAGCCACAGCAACGTATTTGGTATACGGAGCTTTTGTATCCTCATCGGAACACTTCAACAATTATTGCTACTGTAAAGATCAGGGGAACTGTTCGCATAGATGCCTTGCAGCAAGCAATGAATCGGGTAATTGCCCAAAATGATTCTTTTCGTATCAAAATTACTGCTCAGGATGGGATTCCATATCAATATGTAGAGCCATTTACGGCAGAAAGTATAGAAACGATCCAAGTTACCCCGGAAGAAGCGAATGTATGGTTAAAGCATCATAATCCACAGCCGTTCTCATTGTTGGATTCGCAGCTGTACCGATTTGTTATCTTGCAGCTCGGAACAGAAGAAACCTGGTTTAATTTTAAAATGCATCATATTATTTCAGACGGCGTGTCCATGAATCAGGCCATTAATGAAATCACAGGACATTATATGGATATTGTGCATGGTACAGGCCAAGATGCGCCGACCAAAGGCAATCCCTATCTGGATTTTATCCAGGTAGAGCAAAGTTATGAGCAATCAGACCGTTATCAAAAGGACAAAACGTACTGGACGGAAAAGTTTGCCGATTTGCCTGAGACTACAGGTTTGAAATCATATAACCCGCTGACACTGAGTACAGCTGCACGCCGGGAGAGCTTTATACTGGAACATGAGTTGTATCGTGGTGTTACGGCTTTTTGCGAAGAGCATAAAATTAGTATTTTCACGTTCTTCCTGGCGGCTCTGTATATTTATTTGCATAAAGTGACGGGGGAGCAGGACTTAACCGTGGGGACACTCTATGCCAACCGTACGTCTAAGAAGGAAAAGGATACCATCGGTATGTTCGTCAGCACCGTGGCTACGCGTCTGTTGGTCGAACCAGAATCCGAACTGCTGACCTTTCTGCAAGGTGTAGGGAAGGAGCAGGCGTCCATTTTGCGGCATCAGCGTTACCCGTACAACAAAATTATTCAGGATTTGCGTGAACAGCAAAGCAGCCTGGACATTCAGCGTCTGTTTGGTGCTTCCATTCAGTACCGCACCTTGAGTTTCTCCCGGTTTGATGAAGCGATTCAGCAGGTGGATAACGATTTCTGCGGAGATACGGTGAACGACTTCGATATTCACATGGTTGAAATGCTGGATGATGATAGACTCGTGCTGTATCTGGATTATCGTACCGAGCTGTTTAGTGAACAGGAAATTGCTCGAATTATTCGGCAATTTTTGAGTGTGGCGGAGCATATGGTGCAGGGCCCACACAAGCGGATACAGGAATTGTCGCTGATCAGTGAGGAAGAACGGGCGCAAATCGTCGACGTATTCAATGCTACAGCGGTGGAATATCCACACGAAGCAGGCATTCATGAGTTGTTTGAGGAACAGGCTGAACATACACCGAATCAGACAGCAGTTGTGTTTGGAAATGCCCGTTTAACTTATGGCGAACTGAATGTAAAAGCAAATCAACTGGCTCACACGTTGCGCGGACACGGTGTTACCGCCGAGCAAACTGTAGGTATCGTTGCTGAGCGTTCCACGGATATGATCGTCGGCATGTTGGCGATTCTCAAAGCGGGCGGTGCATATGTACCCATTGACCCTGATTATCCCGCTGAACGTGTACGTTACCTGTTGGAAGATTCGGGAGCGAAGTTGTTGCTGGTGCAGCGTGCAGAACAGCAACCGGAGGAATACACCGGAATCGTGCTGGATCTAAGCGATGCTAAGGTGTACGCGGCAGAGGATGACCAATGCTTGAATACCGTACATGGGGAGCAAAACGAGGCTTATCATGTGGATTATGCCGATTATACAAATCCGAAAAATGAGATTTTAAAGGAATCGTCCTCGTCTGTCGTAGACAGCACTGCTGGGACACAAGAACGTAAATTTGGAAACCGACTAGCTTATTTGATGTACACTTCGGGCACGACGGGACAGCCCAAAGGAGTTATGGTAGAACATCGCAATGTCGTGCGTTTGGTAAAGCATACAAACTATGCGCAACTGGGTGCTGACACGCGCATTTTGCAAACTGGCGCCGTTGTCTTTGACGCGTCCACCTTCGAAATTTGGGGTGCGCTATTGAATGGTGGACAGCTCGTGCTGGTGAGTCAGGATGTTATTTTGGACGCTCCCAAGCTCAAGGAAGCCGTGCGCAACCATGGTATCACGACAATGTGGCTGACTGCGCCGCTCTTTAACCAGCTATCTCAGCAGGACTTGGAGCTGTTCGAGGGGGTAGAAGAACTGCTGGTCGGTGGTGATGTGCTGTCCGTACCGCATATTAACCGGGTACTGGAGGCTCATCCGTCCCTGCGGATTATTAACGGTTATGGTCCGACGGAAAATACAACTTTTTCTACAACTCATACGATTGCCAGCGTGCAATTGGAATCGGTGCCGATTGGGCGTCCGATCCACAACTCCACAGCGTATGTCGTAGACCGTTCCATGCAGCTTCAGCCTGTTGGAGCATGGGGTGAGCTGATCGTCGGCGGTGATGGGGTGGCACGTGGCTACCGGAACCGTCCTGATTTAACGGCTGAAAAGTTCGTAGATAGTCCGTTCCGTAGCGGAGAGCGCTGCTACCGTACAGGCGATTTGGTTCGCTGGAATGAGGATGGAACGCTGGAATACAAAGGACGGATCGACGCACAGGTGAAAATCCGGGGCTACCGGATTGAGCTGGGCGAGGTGGAAGCGCAGCTCTTGAAGCTAGATGCGGTACAAGAAGCTGTCGTCATTGCACGTGAGGATGAGCAGGGACAGAAACAACTCTGCGCATATGTAGTCACCCTTGTGGATATCGCGGCTAGTGAGTTGCGAAGCACCTTGAGCCAAGAATTGCCGGGTTATATGGTGCCGTCGTATTTTGTGCAGATGGATCAATTGCCGTTAACACCAAATGGCAAAGTGGATCGTCGGGCGTTGCCGCAACCGGAGGGAAGCGTGGATTCCGGCGAGGATTATGTAGCAGCCCGTAATGAGGTAGAGCGGACATTGGTATCGGTATGGCAATCTGTACTGGGAATCGAACAGATTGGTGTTCTGGATAACTTTTTCCATTTGGGCGGCGACTCGATCAAGGCCATCCAAGTGTCTTCAAGACTGCTGCAAAATGGTTACAAGCTGGAAATGAGGGAGTTGTTCCAGTATCCGACGATTGCTGAGCTGAATGGACGGGTGCAGCGGGTGACCCGCGTTTCCGATCAAGGAGAAGTTAGTGGAACCGTGGCATTGACACCGATTCAACACTGGTTCATTGAACAGCAGCCATCCAATCCTGAGCACTATAACCAGGCTCTGATGCTGTATCGTGAGGATCGACTGGACGAAACGGCGCTTCGTCAGGCACTGCAAAGCATTGTCGAGCATCATGACGCTTTGCGCATCGTATTCCGCCAGAATGCAGACGGTGGGTATGAAGCATGGAACCGAGGCGTGCAAGAAGGAGAGCTGTATAGCCTCGAAGTGGTGGATTACACAAGGGAGTCTGACTTTGCTCATTTGCTGGAGAACAACGCCAACGAAATCCAAAGCAGCATCCTTCTAGATGAAGGACCGCTGGTAAAGCTGGGTCTGTTCCGTTGCAACGATGGAGACCATTTGTTGGTAGCAATCCATCATTTGGTGGTTGACGGTGTGTCTTGGCGTATTTTGTTGGAGGATTTGGCAACCGGCTATGAACAGGCTTTACGGGGCGAGTCTGTCCGTTTGCCGAATAAAACGGATTCCTTCCGCCTTTGGGCTAATCAGCTGTCAGCTTATGCGAACAGCACAGCATTGGAGAAGGAGCGTGCGTATTGGGAGCAAATTGAGGAAGCAGGGAAAAGCCAGGCATCCTTGCCTAAGGATTACAATCGTAAATCTCAGGCCAAGCCACAGCTTCGCGATGATCGGACGCTGACCGTAGCGTGGACGGTAGAAGAAACAGAACAATTCTTGAAACAAGCTCATCGGGCCTACAA
>NZ_JAAMNQ010000029.1:0-7088 GCF_011066155.1 Paenibacillus sp. EKM206P
CGCTCCGCCGGATAATCCGGGTCGAGCGGCACATACGCCCCGCCCGCTTTCCAGACGGCCAGCACGGCCACCAGCAAATCCACCGAACGCTCGGCGAGAATGCCGACGATCGTCTCCCGGCCGATGCCGCTTGCGCGCAGCGTGGCCGCCAAGCGATTCGCCCGCTCGTTCAGCTCCGCATACGTCAGCCGGTCGTTCTCGTACACGACAGCTGCCGCTTCCGGCGTGCGTTCCGCCTGTTCCTCGAACAGCCGGTGGAATGCGTCCGCAGGAGCCGCTTCCGGCTGCGCCGGGTTAAACGCGCCGAGAATTTGCTCTTTTTCCGCCGCCGTCAAAAGCTCCAACTGATTCACGCGGATGTTCGGGTTAGCCGCAACCATCTCCAGTGCCCGGGCAAAATGACCGTGGATCAGCCTGATGTCTTCCTCTCTGAACGTCAGCGCATTGTACGTAAACCGCAGCAAAATATGCTCTTCCGGAATGACGGTAATGTCCAGGTCGTAGTTCGTTTGCTCCGGCGAATGGATATTAGCGATTTTCAGCGCTTCTTTGTCTCCGCCGACGACCTGCTCAATCTGTTCTTCCATCGGATAATTTTCAAAGACCATGATATGGTTGATCAAGTCGCGCTTTTGCTCGCTCAGCGACTGAATTTCGAACAGCGGGAACGTTTCGTAAGCTCCCGATGCCAGCGCTTGGTCCTGGGTTTTTCTCAAGATATCGGCTACCGTCTCCTCGGCTTTGCCTTGAATACGGACCGGGATCGTATTAATAAACAGGCCGATCATGCTTTCGATGCCCGGAATTTCCGCCGGACGCCCGGATACGACGGAGCCGAATACAACATCCTCGCTGTTGTTGTATACCTGCAGAACCAGTCCCCATACGGTCTGCATGAACGTATTGAGCGTCACCTGCTGCTGGCGCGCCACCCGCTCGATTTGCCCGGTCAGTTCCTTGCTGAGTTCCACATCGATTTCAGCTGCTTCAAAAGCGCCCTGCTTCAGCTGCGTTTTCTCCTGGGGCAGCTTGGTCTGCTGATCGTAACCCGCCAAATACTCGGACCAGTAACGCGAAGCTTTCGCGGCATCTTGAGCTTCCAGCCATTCGATATACCGGGAGTACGAGGTAACCGGAGGAAGCTCCAGCGTCCGCTTCTCGTGGAACGCGAAGTAGGTGTCGAACACTTCCTTGATCATGAAGGACATGCACCAGCCGTCCATCAAAATGTGATGGTGACTCCAGATCACATGGTAGGACTCGTCGCCCGTGCGCAAAACTGTCACGCGCATAAGAGAGCCTCGGGCAAAATCGAACTTGTTCGCTTTATCTGCGCTGACAAAATCGGCTATCGTCTTCTCCGGGTCTTCATCGCTTACCGAGCGAATATCTTTGAAGTACACTTCACACTTCCGCTCGCGGAATACCACTTGAAGCGGCTCGTCTCTCCAGCCAGTAATAAAGTTGGTCCGCAGCGCCTCATTCCGCTGCACCAGCGTATCCAATCCTTGGGTGAAGGCTTCGACATTCAGGCTTCCGTACAGATCGAAGGTCACCTGTTCGAAGTAAGCTTCCGAATCGGCATCCAGCAGGCTGTGGAACAACATCCCTTTTTGCAGCGGAGTCAAGGTGTATACATTCTCCAGTTCGCCGAGCGCCGCCGTATGTTCGGACAGCCGCTCCAGTTCTTCCACCGTCACATCTTGAAGCAGTACGTCGCTAGGCGTAAGCTCCGGCCGCTCTTTCGATACGCAATGGCTGATGACTTCACGCAAGCTCGATTGAAGCAGGGTGCCCAGGCGCTCTACCGTTTCCCGTTTATACTGGGTTTCCCCATAACGGATCGTGAGTTCCAGCACTCCTTCCGACACCATACCGTTAATATCGAGGACAAAATCCATCACTGCATTCGGGCTTGAATCGGAGCCCGGGCTGAACGGAGACGGCTGCGAGTCGCTGCTTTCGTAATCCTGGTCGAACTGACCCAAATAGTTAAAGCTGATCTCCGGCTCCAAAGCGAAGCGCTCGCCGTCACGCGACGCCGACAAATAACGCAGGATGCCGTAGCCGATTCCTTTGTTCGGAATGCGGCGCAAGCTTTCCTTAACCTGTTTCACCTGATGACCGAGCGCCTGGGCGTGACCCGGCTCCAGAACGACAGGGAATTGGCTTGTAAACCAGCCTACTGTGCGCGTAATGTCCACATCCGGCAAAATATCTTCCCGGCCGTGGCCTTCGAGATTCACCAGCACGCGTTCCCGGCCGCTCCAAGCTTGTACCGCGAGGCCAAGCGCAGCAAGCAGCAAATCGTTCATTTCCGTATGGTAAGCACGGTGTGCCTGCTTCAGCAGCTGTTCGGTTTCCTCTGCCGTCCAGCGAACGGTCACGAGCCCGCTGTCCTTCAGCTTGGATCTGCCTTGTTCAAAATCCTTCGGAAGCGGCTCATAGGTCAATTGCTCGATATGTTGCCAATACTCTCTCTCGCTTTCCATCGCCGGACCGTTCGCATAATCAGCGAGCTGTTTCGCCCACGTTTGGAATGAATCCGTTTTGAGCGGCAGACGGATCGGCTGCCCTTGCAGCGCCTGCTCATAGCCGGCAGCAAAATCCTCAAGCAGAACCCGCCAGGATACGCCGTCTACGACCAAGTGATGGATCGCGATGAGCAGGTGGTCGCCGTCGTCGCAGCGGAACAAGCCGAGCTTCACCAGCGGACCGTTTTCCAGATCGATGCTCGCTTGAATGTCATTCGCCTTAGCCTCTACCGCTTCTTTCACGTCGCCGACTCCTTTGAAATCGACAACTTCCAGATCGAACAGTGCTTCGTTCTCCCCGGCGCCACGGTTCCATGCGGTATAGCCGTTCTCGGTTTGGCGGTAAACCGTACGGAGAGCATCGTGATGCACAACAAGCTGACGCACCGCTTGGCGTAAAGCTTCTTCGTCAAAGCCTTGCTTGGAGAACTGCATGAACGCCTGGTTGCTGTGATGTACGTCAGCCGGATTTTGTTCAAAGAACCAGCGCTGAATCGGGGTCAAGATGACCTCTCCCGTCACTTCGGCCTGGCTTGCCGTTCTCTCCGCCGTTTGCAGATGCAAACTAAGGGCGGAAATCGTCGGGTAATGGAACAAATCTTTCATGACCAGCTTGTACCCCGTTTGCAAAAGACGGGACGATACCTGCAAGGCCTTGATCGAATCGCCGCCGAGCGCAAAGAAATTGTCCATCGTGCCGACCTGATCCACGCCCAGCACCGACTGCCAGACCGACGCAAGTGCTTGCTCGGCAGGAGTACGAGGCGCCGTGTATGCAGCCTCGGCACGAATGCTTCCTTCCGGCACAGGCAGCGCTTTACGGTCGATCTTCCCGTTCGGCGTAAGCGGCATTTGATCCAGGCGCATGATGCGCGAAGGCACCATATGGGAAGGCAGCGCGGCGTCCAGATGGGCCACAAGCCTTTCCAGATCGAAGCTGGAATCCGCTACGACATACCCGCACAAATATTTCTGCCCCCGCTCGTCCGTCCGGTCGATGACAAGCGCTTGACGCACGCCGGCAAAATTTTTCATGGCCGCTTCAATTTCACCAAGCTCGATCCGATAGCCGCGAATTTTAACCTGGTTGTCGATCCGGCCGATGAAGTCCACGTTGCCGTCTGGCATCCAGCGCGCCAGGTCGCCCGTCCGGTACAGCCGCTCCCCAGCGGCGAACGGGCTGTCTACGAATTTCTCCGCCGTCAAATCCTGGCGGTTCAAGTAACCGCGGGCCACACCCGCTCCGCCGATAACCAGCTCGCCCAACACCCCGATCGGCACCGGCTTCAGATTCGCATCCACGATGTAGAACTTGGCGTTCAGCCACGCTTTCCCGATCGGCACGCTGCCCGTCTTCGGCAGCTTCTCCAGCGGCTCGTCATAGAAGCTGGAGTCAATCGCCGCTTCCGTTACGCCGTAGCTGTTAATAATACGGAACTGCGAGCCGAAGCGCTCCTGCAAGGTGCAGTAATCCGCTACGCTGCACGCATCCGAGCTTGTGATCAGCAGCTGCATCGAGCTGAGGTCCAGACCCTCGGCATGCACATGCTCCATGAACGGCACGATCAACGCCGGAGTCGATTCGAACACCGTCACGGCGTAGTCGCGAATCCAGCCATAGAGGCGGATTGGATCAATCCGGTCGTCCTTCGGCACGATGACCATGGTGCCGCCGTTGTACAGCGTCCGCGCAATGTCGCCGACGAACACGTCGAACGAGAAGCTCGCGAGCTGCAGCAGCCGGATCGGGAACTGATCCAGGCGGTATTCCCGCCGGTAGCCCGCCGCCGTGTTCACCAGGCTGCGGTGCTCGATCATCACGCCCTTCGGCTTGCCCGTCGTACCAGAGGTGTAGATGACGTAAGCCAAATCGCGCGGCTTGTTCACATTCGCCGGATTCGATGCGAGATCCGCCGCTAGTACGTTCTTCTCGGCTTCTGCCGTGGCGGACATTTCGGCAGAAGCCGTTTCCGCTTGCGCCAAAGCCTCCGCCTCTGCGCCTGCTTCGCCCAAAGCTTGTACACCCACAGCCGCTCCGAGGCTGTACGTCGCGGCGTCGTCAAGCGCAAGCACCGTTTGCAGCACTAGAGCTCCTTCGCTGCGCCAAGCTTCCGCCTGCTCCAGCAGGCAGGTCTGCGTGAGCAGTACCGACGCCCCGCTGTCCGCGAGCATGTACTCGATCCGCTCCGTCGGATAGTCCGGGTCGAGTGGCACATAAGCGCCGCCCGCTTTCCATATGGCGAGCACCCCGATCAACAGCTCCGCCGAACGACCGGCCAGAATGCCGACCACCTGCTCCGGCTTCACCCCGCACGCCCGCAGTGCATACGCTAGACGATTCGCTTTGGCGTTCAGCTCCGCATACGTCAGCTTGCTGTCTTCGTAGACAACCGCCAGCGCTCCCGGAGTGCGCTCCGCCTGCTCCTCGAACAGCTCGTGGAAAGTTCTCTCTCTCCACGACTCATTCGCTTCCAAACCTGTACCCTCTGCGGCGGGTTGCTTCGCAAGAGCCGAAGACGACATGTCAAACCCGACCAGCAAATCATGCTTTTCGCTGTCCGTCAAGATATCCAAATCCGAAATCCGCGCACCCGGCTGAGCCAGGATCGACGCCAAAAGCTGCTCGTAATGACCCGCCAGCCGTTCCATCGTTTCCTGTCTAAACAACGAAGTAGCGTACTCAATCTTGCAAACCAGCTCGTTATCGGATTCCACGATATCAAGGCTAAGATCAAACTTTGCCGTCTTTTCCTCGATGTCGAACAGCGACCATTGCAAGCCTTCCAGGGTTAAATCCAAGCTTTCGTGCTTTTGCAAAGAAAACATGGTGTCAAACAGAGGATTCCGGCTTAAATCCCGGCTCACCTGAAGAGCTTCCACCAGCTCCTCGAACGGATAGTCTTGGTGCTCGTAGGCTCCAAGCGTCGTTTCCTTCACTTCCTGCAAGTAATCCAGGAACGTCCGCTCCGCCGCCGGACCCAAGCGAAGGGCCAGCGTATTGACGAACATACCGATAATCGGCTGCAGGTCGGCGTGAGAACGGGCGGCAATCGGAGTGCCGACCACTATATCTTCCTGTCCCGCGTATTTATGAAGCAATACGGAGTACGCAGCCAGCAGAAGCATGTACAGCGTTGCCCCCGAATCGCCGGCAAGCCGTTTGAGAGCTTCGCTTTTCTCCGCATCCAGCGTAAACGTGAGCGTTTGACCGTCAAACTGCTGAACGGCCGGGCGGGAGAAGTCGAGAGGCAGCTCAAGAACCGGAAGCTCGGAGCTGAATACCCCGCGCCAGTATTCCTCCTGCCGTTTGATGCGCTGGCGCTGCTCCTCGGATTGCTGCCAAACGGCGTAATCCTTGTATTGAATCCGCAGCTCCGGCAATTCTTCCCCATTGTAAAGCCGCACGAATTCGCGCAGCAGCACGTCCATGGAAAGGCCGTCGGAACCAATATGATGAATATCCAGCGCGAGCAGGAATTTCTCTTTCTCCAGTTCGATCAGCAGGGCGCGCAGCAAAGGCGGCTGGGTCAAGTCAAAAGGCTGAATGAAGCCTTCAAGAATGGCCGCAACCTGATCTTCGCTTGCTTGAAGCTTCTTGACCTTGAAAGCTACGAGCGGATGAATACGCTGAACCGGCTCCCCATTCACGATTTCAAAACCGGTGCGCAGCATATCGTGCCGGGCCACCAAAGTAGTCAGCGCCTTTTCCACTTTGACCTCGTTCAAAGCGCCTTCCAATTGCAAGGCGCTTGGGAGGTTATAATTCAGCTCCGAACTATCCAGCTGGTGCAGGACGTACAGCCTTTTTTGCGCGGAGGAAACCGGATAGTACGCTTTCTCTTCCGCTTTCGGAATCGAGCAGTGCCGCGTTTCTTCCAAGCTGGCAATAGCCCCGGCCATCGACTCTACCGTCGTATAGCGGAACACATCGCGCAGCGGAAGTTCGACGTTCATTTCCTTCTGAATCTTGCTGACAAGGTTCGTCGCCCGCAAGGAGTGGCCTCCGAGCTCGAAGAAATTGTCCAGGACTCCAATGCCGGAGTAGCCCAGTACTTCCTCCCAGATCTTCACAAGCTGGGACTCCGTCCGGTTACGCGGCGCTACGTATTCGACGCCCGTTTGTATGCCGCCTTGCGGCTCCGGCAGCGCTTTGCGGTCCACTTTACCGTTGGTCGTCAGCGGCATGCGCTCCAGCTGCACGAAGTACGACGGGATCATGTACCCCGGAATTTCCTGGGCCAGCGAGGTTCTCATTTCGCTGACCGTCAGCATCCGGTCCGCCACAAAGTAGGCGACAAGCGCCTTCTCGCCCCCGCCGTCCTGACGGGCGAGCACCACCGCTTCTTCCACGCCCTCGACGTTCAGAAGCTGCGTCTCGATTTCGTCCAGCTCGATCCGGTACCCGCGGATTTTCACCTGATGATCGATCCGGCCCAGGTATTCGATGTTGCCGTCCGGTAGCCAAGCCGCCAAGTCGCCCGAGCGGTACAGTTTCTCCCCCTCCGCAAACGGGGAATCGACGAACTTCTCCGCCGTCAGAT
The DNA here is from genome assembly GCF_011066155.1 of Paenibacillus sp. EKM206P. NCBI lineage: Bacteria > Bacillati > Bacillota > Bacilli > Caryophanales > Paenibacillaceae > Paenibacillus > Paenibacillus sp. EKM206P. Next base: position 7,076 of record NZ_JAAMNQ010000029.1, read on the forward strand.
CCGGACGGTTCAG
>NZ_JAAMNQ010000003.1:0-640853 GCF_011066155.1 Paenibacillus sp. EKM206P
GTACCGGATCAAGAAATAACCGTACAGGGGATGAGGGAACACTTGTCAAAAGAGCTCCCGGACTACATGATCCCTTCTTACTTTATGCAGATGGAAAAGCTGCCATTGACCCCTAATGGAAAAATAGACAGGAAAGCATTGCCCGAGCCTGACGGAAGTATGAGTACGGGAACAGAATATGTAGCGCCGCGGAATGAAGTGGAAGAGAAACTGGTTGAAATATGGCAGGAAGTGCTTGGAGCAAAACAGGTAGGAATAAGGGACAACTTCTTTAAAATAGGCGGAGATTCTATACGTGCAATATCATTAGTCAGCACAATATGCAAAAAGTTGGATATAAACATCCAAATCAGGGATATATACATGAATCCTGATATTGAGAGATTGTCTGCATTCTTAAAAGTAAAAGATACGGAAGCTTTTAACAGTAAGATGGGTAAAGCAAGGGAAGAACTGGAGTTATTTAAACAGCGAATATTGATGAATGAAACTCTCTCAGAAAAGTTACCTTCGGACATGGAAGATATATATCCGATGAGTCACATAGAGCTGGGTATGATTTATCATTCCAAAAAAGACTATGAAAATGCAGTTTATCATGACCAATTTGCATTTCATCTGAATGACAAAGACTTTGATTTCCCAGCATTTAAAGAAGCGATGCTTCTAATGACGTCAAAACATGATATTCTAAGGACGGTTTTTAATTTAGAGGATTTTGAAACTCCTGTGCAAATTGTTTACAAGGGCAGTAGTCTTGATATTGAGCAGATAGATATCATGAATTTTAGCAGGACAGGGCAGGTTGAGTATATAAACAAATATTTGGAAAATGACAGAGCGAATCCGTTTGATATATCAAAGCCCCTTTGGAGGATAAGAATATTCAAACTTGACGCAAACCATATTTGTCTGGTTCTGATATTCCACCATGCTATCCTGGATGGCTGGAGTGTTGCTTCATTGATTACGGAAGTTTCAAACCTATACTCTAAGCTTAAGCAAGAAAAAGATTATATACCAACACGGCTTAAATGCAGCTATAAAGATTATATAGCAGACCAAATGACAATTAAGGACAACCAGGAAGTAATTAATTATTGGAGAGAGGAATTAAGTGAATATAAAAGGTTGAATATGCCTGCAAATATTCATGGAAAAACAAAAAAATCTTATAAAGTAGACCATGTAACACGTCATTTAAGTCAGGAATTTTTAGGTGATTTAAGAAGTACTGCCAGAAGATATGATGTAAGCTTAAAGACACTTTGCTTTGCTGCATACACTTATATGCTCAATATGCTTTCATACGAGGATGACTTTGTCGTAGGTTTGGTAGAAAATAACAGACCTGTATGCGAAGATGGAGATAAGATGCTGGGGTGCTTCTTAAATACGGTTCCCGTCAAAATGTATTTTGATAAAATCGATATATGGGAGGAATTGATAAAAGTTGCAGAAAAGAAATTAATAAACTTAAAGCTTTATGGAAGACTGCCTTTATTTGAGATCATAAATATCCTGGGCGGAAAAGAAAACAAAGAGGAAAATCCTTTATTTGATACCATATTCAATTATGTGGATTTTCATATATATAACGAGATAATAAACAAAGAAATCGGTGATGTTAAAGATAGAATTTCAGTTGATGAATATGAAGCAACCAATACAAGTCTTGACTTTACAGTAAGTAATACATTCGATGATCTTAATATAAGCTTGATCTACTCGGACAAAGTATTGGAAAGAAAACAGGCAGAAGAGTGTATAGACTATTTTATTAATATTTTAAATATGTTTATCCATAACCCCAAAGGGTCAGTTGACAAGCTTATTATATTAAGTCATGAAGAAAGAAAGCAGTTGCTGATAGACTTTAATGATACTAAGAAAGACTATCCGCAGGACAAAACCATACATGAGCTGTTTGCTGAGCAGGTGGAAAGGACACCTGACAACATAGCTGTGGTATATGAAGACAAGCACTTGACTTACAGGGAATTGAACGGAAAGGCAAATCATTTGGCCAGAGTATTGAGGAACAAAGGGGTAAAGCCTGACCGTATTGTAGGAATTATGGCCGAACGTTCATTTGAGATGATTGTGGGGATATTTGCCATATTGAAAGCTGGAGGGGCGTATCTGCCGATAGATCCTAATTATCCTGATACAAGGATAAAGTATTTGTTGGACGATAGTGGTTCCCAGATCCTTTTGACCTCCAGGACCTTTATGGAAAATAAGCAGATTGATGCGGATATTATATATCTGGAGGAAGAATATTTAAATGAAGAGAACTCAAAGCTTGAAAATGTAAACAAACCCTCGGACCTTGCGTACGTCATTTATACATCAGGTTCGACAGGGAAGCCCAAAGGTGGAATGATTGAGCATACTAGCGTTGTAAACATAATTACAGCCCTCCAGGCCATGTATCCGCTTAAAGCGGAAGACGCTTTTCTATTTAAAACAACTTATACCTTTGACGTATCCGTAGCTGAGATATTTGGCTGGTTCCTCAACGGAGGAAAGCTTGTAATATCACGCCAAGGTGTGGAAAAGGAAGCTATGGAGTTAGTAGAGGTAATAAACAAGCATAAGATAACCCATGTAAACTTTGTACCATCAATGCTGAATATAATGGTACAAACTTTAAAAGATAATGGTATAAAACTGCCATCAACTCTCAGGTATATTTTTGCTGCTGGAGAAGCGCTGCCCAAAAAGCTTGTCCATGAGCTTTTCGATGTCTCAGAGAACACATCTCTGGAAAATATCTATGGGCCTACAGAGTCCACGATATATGCAGCGGGTTACAGTATAACAAAGAAAATAGCAGAAGAACTTATAACAGTACCTATAGGGAAAGCTTTACAGAATGTATACCTTTATATACTGGACAAGCACAACCAATTAACTCCTGTAGGAGTGGCCGGTGAACTTGTGATAGGTGGAAGCGGTCTTGCAAGGGGCTATTTGAATAGACCTGAACTGACAGCAGAAAAATTTGTACCTAACCCGTTTATTCCCGGCGAAAAAGTGTACCGCACAGGGGACTTAGTAAGGCGGCTTCCTGATGGGAACATCGAATTCATGGGCAGGATCGACCACCAGGTAAAGATAAGAGGCTTTAGAATAGAGCTTGGAGAAATTGAAGCACATCTGGTGAAGCACACTGCTATTAAGGAAGCAGTGGTTATTGCAAAGGAAGAGCAGCAAGGGAAGAAGTACCTGTGTGCATATATTGTAGGGGAAAATGAATTGACCATTTCCGAGCTAAGGGAGCATCTCTTAAACGAACTACCTGACTACATGGTACCAGCATATTTCATGCAGCTGGAACAGATGCCATTTAATGCCAACGGTAAAATTGATCGGAAAGCATTGCCTGAACCACAGGGGAATATTAATACCGGAGTAGAGCATGTAGTTCCTAGAAACGAAAGAGAAGAAATACTGGCCAAAGTATGGGAAGACGTACTAAAAACTGAAAACATCGGGGTAAAAGATAATTTCTTCAGCCTTGGAGGAGACTCAATAAAAGCCATACAGGTAATGTCGCGTCTTAACGTCCATGGGCTAAAGCTCGAAATGCGGGACTTATTCAAACATCCTGTAATTGAGGAACTCGTCGAATATATACAATCTACAAGCCGAAGAATTCATCAAGGCCCGGTAGAAGGCATAGTACCGATAACACCTATACAAAGATGGTTGTATAAACAAGACAGCAAGGATATCCATCATTTTAATCAGGAAATAATGATATATGGGCGTAACGGATTTGAAGAAGCTATTATTCGAAAAGTATTGTCAAAGCTTGTAGAGCACCACGATATTTTTAGAACAGTGGTAAAAATAGAGGATCAAAATATACTCCAATACAACAAAAACCTTGAAGGTGAACATTTTTCATTGGAAATTGTAGACCTTAGGGACAGCTATAATTACCGGGAAAAAATAGAGCTGGAAGCGTCGAGGATTCAGAGGAGCATGGACTTGTATAACGGTCCTTTAGTTAAGGTTGGTCTGTTTAAGACTAAAGAAGGGGACCACCTGCTAATAGCTATTCACCACCTTGTAGTTGATGGGGTATCGTGGAGAATCATACTGGAAGATTTGGACATAGGATACAGACAGGCGCTAAACAATGATGAAATAAAATTCAGCAACAAGACCGACTCTTTCAAAGATTGGGCACAGAGGCTTGATGAGTATGCCAATAGCCCTGAACTATTAAAAGAAATAAATTACTGGACCAATTTGGAAAAAACTGAAACAATACCGCTTCCAAAAGACCGAGAGATTGAAGAAAGAAGGTATATGAATAACAATAGCGTCAAGATCGAGCTGAGTATTGAAGAGACTGAGAAGATGCTAAAGCGGGTAAACCATGCTTATAACACAGAAGTAAACGACATATTGCTTACCGCCTTGGGATTAGCAGTGAGGGAATGGACCGGAAATGATAAGGTTCTGATCAGTCTGGAGGGGCACGGCAGGGAGGAAATCATTAAAGACATTGACATAAGCAGGACCGTGGGATGGTTCACCACCCAGTATCCCGTGGTGTTAGATGTCAGCGGACAACTCGATATTTCCCGCATGATCAAATCGGTAAAAGAAAACATCAGGCAGATACCTAACAAAGGGATAGGTTACGGCATACTAAAATATCTTACCTTGCCGGAAAACAAAGCCGATTTAAATTTTAATCTAAACCCTGAAATAAGCTTCAATTACCTCGGTCAATTCAACCAGGATAATGTAGACAATTTATTTGGAGTGTCTGATATTCCTGCCGGAGAGTCTACAGGACCAAACTATAAAAGTGAGTATTGTATTGATATTAACGGCGGAACTGTAGAAGGCGGGAAGCTGGAATTAAACTTTAGCTACAACCAGGGCGAGTATGAGAAGAGTACTATTGAAGGGGTAGCGGTGAGTTTTAAAAAGCATTTAGTAAACATAATAACCCATTGTGCAGAAATGGACTATTCAGAAGCTACACTCAGTGATTTTACAGTAGACGATCTGAATATGGATGAGTTTGAAGACGTATTGAATAACTTCGAATAAAAAGAGTTTGTATTTAAGGAGGAGTACTTATGAGTGATTTGAAGAAACAAAACATAAAAGATATGTACCGGCTCACTCCTATGCAGCAAGGGATATTGTACCACTATATGATGGATAAAAATTCAGACGCCTACTTTGAGCAGATATCACTTTCTATAAAAGGCATCCTGGACATTGATTGTGTTGAAAAGAGCGTTAATATCATTATTGAAAAGTATGACGCTTTGAGAACAATTTTTTTGTATGAAAATGTAGCCAAGCCCTTACAAGTAGTCATGAAGGAAAGAAAGCTGTCTGTCAGCTATGAGGATATTACCTCCCTTGCCGAAGAACTAAGGGATAGGTATATAGAAGAATACAGGGTTAAAGACAGAAAAAAGGGCTTTGACTTATCAAGGGATATTTTAACAAGATTAAGTGTAATTAAAACAGGCTACCAATCTTATAACATGGTATGGAGCTTTCATCACATCATTATTGATGGGTGGAGTCTCGCAAATATATTTAGAGAATTTATGGAAAACTATGAAGCCCTGATGAATAGCCGGGAGCCGGAGTCAGGAAAGGTATATCCTTACAGCCGCTATATCAAATGGTTGGAAGGCAGAAATCAGAACGAGGCCGCAGATTACTGGGAAACCTATCTTAAAGGTTACGAGCATCAGACAGTCCTTCCCCAAAACGGCAAGTCTGCAAGTGATGATTTCAGGATTGAAGAAACGGAGTTTAAAATATCTGAACAAATAACTAGCGATCTTGAGAAGTTTGCAGCCAAAAACAATACAACCATGAGTACCATTATAAAGACCATATGGGGGATATTATTACAGCGGTATAACAATACCGATGATGTGGTGTTTGGTGAGGTGGTATCGGGAAGGCCTCATGAAATACAGGGAATTGAGAGCATGGTGGGTTTATTTATAAATACCGTTGCAGTAAGGGTGAGTTGTGATGAGGATAAAACTTTTACCGAACTGATCAAAGAGATGCAGCAATCGGTGCTTGAATCTGACCGGTACAGTTTCTATCCTCTGGCGGATGTGCAGTCAAAAACATGCTTGAAAGATGCCTTGATACATCATGTTATGGCTTTTGAAAATTACCCTATGGATGAAGCGGTTAATGCTTCATCCAGTAATGGCATTTTAAATGTAGTTGGAATGGAAATATTCGAGCAGACGAATTATGATTTTGGGATACTCGTTGATGGCGGTAAGGAATTATCTATTAAATTCAGTTACAACTCACTGGTATATGATGGTAATTTCATAGAAAAAATCAAGGGACATTTTCAGTCGGTAATAGAAATTGTAACCGATAGTCCCGATATGCATATTAGGAATATTGATATACTCACCGAAGTGGAAAAGAAAGAAATAGTACACTGCTTCAATAATACAACGGAGGAATACCACAGGGAAAAGACCATTCACCAACTATTTGAGGAACAAGCGGTGAAGACACCTGACAATGCGGCAGTGGTGTTTGAGGGTAAGCAGCTAACCTATAGGGAACTCAATGAGAAGTCAAATCAGCTTGCAAGAGTGTTGAGGGATAAGGGAGTTAAACCAGACAGCATAGTGGGTATTATGGTAGAACGCTCACTGGAGATGGTCATAGGTATATTTGGCATACTTAAAGCCGGAGGGGCATATATGCCTATAGATCCTGACTACCCTAAGGCAAGAATCGAATATTTACTCGAGGACAGCGAGATAGGGGGGCTGATTTCCCAAAAGCAATTCCTGGAGAAAGTGGAGTTTTACGGGAAGTATATAGACATAGAAGATGAAAGCCTTTATGCCGGAAACCCTATGAACCTGGAAGTGGTATGTTCACCGCAAAATTTGGCATATATCATTTATACATCTGGGTCTACAGGAAAACCTAAAGGGGTTATGGTAGAACATAAAGGGGTAGCAAATCTGGAGGCGTTTTTCAAGACCCGCTTAAATGTAAGTGAAAGCGATAGGATTATTCAATTTGCATCAATTTCATTCGACGCTGCAGTTTGGGAAATATTTATGGGACTATTGGCAGGAGCAACACTATATATATCTTCAAGCGATATTATCAATGACTATCGAAGATTTGAAGAATACCTAAATGAAAATGAGATAACTATTGCTACTTTACCACCTCCGTATCTGGCAAATCTGGACCCGGAAAAAGTAACTTCCTTAAAGAAGGTAATTGCAGCAGGTTCGGCTTCCACTCCCGAACTTTTAAAGAAATGGAGCAACAGGATTTCATATATAAATGCTTATGGACCTACTGAGACAACCGTATGTGCAACGGTATGGAAAGCAGATGATTGTGAGACGGCCGATAAGTCGGTACCTATTGGTAAACCTATTACCAATACCCGGGTGTTTATAGTTGATGAAAACAATAATCTTAAGCCCATAGGTGTTGAGGGTGAACTCTGTGTTTCCGGGGCAGGATTGGCGAGAGGATACTTGAAAAAACCGGAACTTACCAGGGAAAAGTTTGTACCGAACCCATTTATGCCTGGAGAACTGATGTATAAAACAGGAGATCTTGCAAAGTGGCTTCCTGACGGGAATATTGCATTTGCCGGCAGAAAAGACCACCAGGTTAAAATAAGAGGGTATAGAATCGAGCTTGAGGAAATAGAAGCAGCCCTTTTGAAGCATGCTGATATAAATGAGGCGGTGGTCATTGACCGGGAGGATTCAAGTGTAGGCAGGTATCTTTGCGCTTATATAGTGTCTGACCGAGAAGTGACAGTGACCGAAATAAGGGAGCTTATATCTAAAGAGCTGCCCGATTATATGATTCCATCCTATTTTATGAGGATAGCAAAAGTACCGTTAACCATAAATGGAAAATTGGACAGAAAGGCGCTGCCGCTGCCTGATGGAAGAATAAATACAGGAACAGAGTATGCAGCGCCTTCAGGTGAAGTGGAGGAAAGGCTTGCGCTGCTGTGGCAGGACATCCTTGGAATAGAGAAGGTAGGAAGAAATGATAACTTCTTTATGCTCGGAGGACACTCGTTAAAGGCAACAAGCCTTGTAGCAAGAATTCACAAAGAGTTCAATGTAGACATACCTCTTAAGGAAATATTCAAGACACCAACCATCTTAGAAATTGCCAGCTACATTGAAGACTCAAAGGAGAGCCTATATCAGTCCATTCAACGTGCTGGGGATATGGAATATTATCCCATGTCATCCGCCCAGAAAAGACTATATATATTAAACCAGCTTGAAGGAGCTGGAATCGCCTACAATATACCTGGCATAATATTGCTGGAAGGTACTGTTGATAAAGCACGTTTTGAGCAGGCTTTTCATAGTCTGATAGAAAGGCATGAGAGCTTTCGAACCTCCTTCCATATGATCGAGGAAGAGCTGTCTCAGAAAGTCCATGACAAGGCGGACCTAAGTATCATGTACCTGGAAACCAGTGAAGAGAAGGTTCCCGAAATAGTGGAGAAATTCATAAGGCCCTTTGACCTTGGAAAGGCTCCACTATTAAGAGTTGGACTTGTAAAGATTGGAGAAGCCAGACATATTATGGTGTTTGACATGCATCATATCATATCGGATGGAGTGTCCAACGACATACTGGTAAGAGAGTTTATAAGCTTATATGAAGGGAAAATACTTCCTCCACTGCGTATACAGTACAAGGACTACTCAGTTTGGCAGAGGGAATTGTTTGCAGGAGCTGCCATAAGTAAGCAGGAGGAATTCTGGCTCCAGACCTTTCAGGGAGAGATCCCTGTGCTGGATTTATCCACCGACTACCCAAGACCCGCAGTACAAAGCTTTGAAGGAGACTACATCAGCTTTGAAGCTGATAGCGAGCTTGCGGTTAGACTTAACAAGCTTGGATCAGACAATGGAGCTACATTATATATGACGCTTCTTGCTGCATACAATGTGCTGTTATCTAGATACACTGGACAGGAAGATATTATTGTGGGAAGTCCTATAGCTGGAAGGCCTCATGCTGACCTTCAAGACATCATAGGTATGTTTGTAAACACTCTGGCCATGAGAAATCACCCGCAAGGAGAAAAGACTTTTATTGAATTCTTGAAAGAAGTTAAAGAAAATGCTTTGAAAGCATACGACAATCAGGACTATCAGTTTGAAGAATTAGTGGATAAGCTGGACATAAGGAGGGATATGAGCAGGAATCCCCTCTTTGATACCATGTTTGCCATATACAATGTTGGAAAAGCAGAGCTCATAACGTCTGATCTAAGCTTCAAGCCGTACAACAAACGGATAGAAGGCAGAATATCAAAATTTGACATCACCTTAAATGCATTTGAGACTGAGGATGGTATAGCCTTTGAACTCGAATACTGTACAAGACTGTTTAAGAAAGAAACAGTTGAAAGACTTGGGGCTCATTACATCAATTTGCTGGAAGAAATTGCAGCATACCCCGAAAAAAGGCTTTATGAAATCGAAATGTTATCACAGGAAGAAAAACAGCAAGTATTATACAGCTTTAACGATACTGCTCTCGAATATCCCCTGGATAAAACCATACACCAAATGTTTGAGGAGCAAGTGAAAAAGACTCCTGATCATATTGCAGTGGTTTTTGAAGGTAAACAATTAACCTACCGAGAACTGAATCAAAAGGCAAACCAATTGGCCAGGGCATTAAGAGAAAAGGGAGTAAAGCCTGATGATATTGTAGGCATAATGGTGGACCGCTCGCCTGAAATGGTTATAGGTATAATGTCAGTAATCAAGGCTGGGGGGGCGTACCTTCCTGTAGATCCTAATTATCCATTGGAAAGAAAAAGGTATATGATGGAGGACAGCAAGGCCAAAATTTTACTCACCCAAAATCATCTTATGGATCGTGATGATTTCGATGGTGAGATTATTGATTTATCTGATTATGATTATAATTTTATAAACGATGTGAATATAAAATGTATAAATAAGCCTGGTGATACAGCGTACATCATCTATACCTCTGGCTCAACGGGAAACCCTAAAGGTGTTTGCATTGATAATAAGAGTGTATTAAACCTGGTAGAGGGTCTGTTCCAGAGAATATATAGCAAATATGAATCACCGTTGAATGTTTGCCTCATTGCCCCTTATGTTTTTGATGCTTCGGTGCAGCAGATTTTCGCAGCACTGCTAATGGGGCATGCATTGTACATTGTACCGGAGGAAGCAAGGAAAGACGGTAAAAAGCTGCTGGACTTCTATAGTGAAAATAGGATTGATATTTCGGATGGAACGCCCATACACGTAAATATGATGTTAAATTCTCCTCCTATAGATAATAACCTAAAAGTGAGACATTTTATTATAGGCGGAGATGTTCTTCCATTTGATGCAGTAAAAGACTTCCTAAGCAGATTTGAGGATGTGCAACCTTGCATCACAAATGTTTATGGTCCTACCGAATGCTGTGTGGATTCTACGGAATATTTGATTACTGCGGCGGGGCTTAGTAGATTGGATAATATCCCCATAGGCCGTCCTTTGCCAAACACCAGAGCATTCATACTTGGTAAGAAATTAGAAGTAAATCCTATAGGTATCGCTGGGGAATTATATATATCTGGGGATGGTCTTGCCAAAGGCTATTTAAACAAGACGGGGCTTACTGCAGAAAGATTTGTATCTAACCCGTTTATAAAGGGAGAAAGAATGTATCGTACTGGGGACTTGGCAAGATGGCTGCCTGACGGGAATATAGAATTTTTAGGCAGGATGGACCACCAGGTAAAGATAAGGGGATTTAGAATAGAACTTGGAGAAATAGAGGCTCAGCTATTAAGACATGCTTCAATAAAAGAAGCTGTGGTTATTGTAAAGGAAGACCAACAGAAGAACAAGGATCTGTGTGCATATTTCGTTGGGGAAAATGAACTGACAATAACTGAACTAAGGGAATGCCTTTCAAAAGAATTGCCCGAGTATATGATCCCGGCATACTTCATGCAGCTGGATGAAATGCCTTTGACAGCCAATGGTAAGATAGACCGGAAGAACTTGCCCCACCCTGCTGCTCATTTAAATACTGGAGTAGAGTATGAAGCACCTTCAGGTGAAGTGGAAGAGAAGCTTGTACAATTGTGGCAGGATATCCTGGGGATTGAGAAAATAGGGAGAAATGATAATTTCTTTGTGCTTGGGGGGCACTCATTAAAAGCAATAAACTTTGCAGCCAAAATTCACAAAGAGTTCAATGTAAATATATCTCTTAAGGAGATATTCAAGCTGCCGACAATTGCAGAAATTGCCAAGTACATCCAGGAAGCCCAAGAGAGTATTTATCAATCTATCCAGCCCACTGGAGAAATGGAATACTATCCTATGTCGTCTTCCCAAAGAAGGCTGTATATATTAAATCAGCTTGAAGGAGCAAGGGTGGTATACAATATGCCAGAGTTTATGTTGTTAGAAGGCAGTATTGATATAGAACGTTTTGAGAAAGCCTTAGATCAGCTGGTAAAAAGGCATGAGGCTTTCCGGACCTCCTTCCATATGGTAGATGGTGAACCGGTGCAGAAGGTCCATGATGAGGTGGAATTTAGTATCATGTACATGGAAACCGGCGAAGAAAAAGCCTCAGAAGCAGCAAATGAATTCATAAGGCCATTTGACCTTGGCAAGGCTCCTTTACTAAGAGCAGGGCTCGTAAAAATTAGAGAAGACAGGCATGTCATGATGCTTGATAAACACCATATCATATCTGACGGGGTGTCGGATGAAATACTGGTAAGAGAATTCATAAGCTTGTATGAAGGAATGAATCTTCCAGCACTTCAGATTCAGTACAAGGACTATTCCGTATGGCAGAATAAATTGTTTGCTGACGGCACAATCAGTAAACAAGAAGAATACTGGCTCCAGGCATTTAGGGGAGAAATACCAGTACTTGATATGCCGGTAGACTACCCAAGGCCGGCTATACAGAGTTTTGAAGGCGATATGGTCAGTTTTGAAACAGGCCGGGAACTTGCACATAAACTGAACAAGCTTGCCGTGGATCATGGAGCAACACTGTATATGGTGCTTCTAGCTTCATACAATGTGCTTCTTTTCAAATACACCGGACAGGAAGATGTCGTAATTGGAAGCCCTATAGCAGGAAGGCCACATACAGATTTGCAGGACATCATAGGCATGTTTGTCAATACCCTAGCTATGAGGAATTACCCTCAAGGTAAAAAGAATTTCAGCGAGTTTTTGATGGTAGTAAAAGAAAACGCTCTAAGGGCTTATGAAAACCAGGATTACCCATTTGAGGAACTTGTGGAGAAGCTTAGCATTAAGCGGGATTTGAGCAGAAATCCGCTGTTTGATACTATGTTTGTCTTGCAAAATAAAGAGGCATCAGAATTTAAGATGAATGGGCTAAGGTTCATGCCCTATGATAATGAGTTCAGGGCGTCCAAATTTGATTTGACCCTAAACGCCCAAGAGACCCAGAATAATATTGTATTTGGGTTAAAGTATGCTACTCGTCTGTTTAAGAAAGAGACAATAGAAAAACTTGGGGTCCATTTCATCAATGTACTGGAAGAGATCACAGCTTACCCCGAAAAGATGCTGTCCGAAATAAATATACTATCTCAGGATGAAAAACAGCAAATACTAAATAGTTTTAATGATACAAAGGCAGAATACCCTAGGGATAAGACTCTACATGAGCTGTTCCAAGACCAAGTGGAAAGGACACCTGATAATGTAGCTGTAGTGTTTGAGGACAAGCAATTAACCTACAGGCAGCTCAATGAAAAGGCAAATCAGCTTGCCAGAGCACTAAGAAGTAATGGTGTAAAGCAAAACAGCATAGTTGGAATAATGGTAGAAAGATCCGTAGATATGCAGGTTGGAATACTGGGAATTTTAAAAGCAGGAGGTGTATATTTACCAATTTCAACCAAACTTCCTGAACTAAGAATAAAAAAAATACTGGAAGATAGTAATGCAACTATGCTGTTGACGCAATCACATTTAGCGGATAAAGCAGAGTTTTACGGTAATATATTACTGCTTGATTCCCCTGAAATATACATTGGAAGTGCTGAAAACCTTGATAAAATAAATAAACCAGAGGACTTAGCTTATATCATTTATACATCGGGATCTACTGGAGTTCCGAAGGGTTCAATGATAGAGCATCGAAGTGTAGTTAACTTGGTTTATGGACTAAGAAAGCTTGTCTATGAAAATTATGATAATTATTTAAATGTTGCCCTTGTGTCCCCTTACTTTTTTGACGCATCTGTAAAACAAATATTTGCGGCTTCTCTCCTTGGCCATACGCTGTTTATAGTTCCTGAGGATACAAGGCTAGATGGTGAGGGCCTTCTAAAGTACTATAACAGGAATTCAATTGTTGTTTCAGACGGAACACCAGCACATATAAAGCTTTTAACAGATACTGCCAGTCCTGGCGAAAGTCTTTCAGTTATGCAGTTTATTATCGGAGGGGAAGAACTTTCATGTAAAGGTATACAAGGTTTCTATGATCGGTTTAAAGATAATAACCCTACTATAACAAACGTTTATGGTCCAACAGAATGCTGCGTAGATTCAACTTATTACCATTTAAGCCGTGAGAAGGTGAGAAATCTAACAAGTATACCTATAGGTATGCCATTGCAGAATTATAAGATATATATACTTAATGAAGACATGAATATCTTACCGGTTAATACAACTGGTGAAATATATATATCTGGAGATGGGCTGGCAAAAGGCTATTTGAACAAACTTGAATTGACTACGGAAAAATTTGTAGCTAATCCTTTCAGCTCTGGAGAAAGAATGTATCGTACCGGTGATCTTGGAAGGTGGCTTCCTGACGGAAACATCGAATTTATAGGCAGAGTAGACCATCAGGTAAAGATTAGGGGCTTTAGGATAGAGCTTGGGGAAATAGAAGTGCAGCTATTAAAGCATCCTTCAATAAAAGAAGCTGCGGTAATTGCAAAGACAGACCAGGAGGGCAACAAGTATTTGTGTGCTTATATAGCAGGGGAAAGTGAATTTACAATATCAGATTTAAGGGCGCTTCTCTTAAAAGAACTTCCCGATTACATGATACCACAATACTTTGTTCAGCTGGAAAAGCTGCCTTTGACAGCCAATGGCAAAATAGATCGGAATAATTTACCCCAAAATGACGGTACTTTAGCTACATCAGTAGAGTATGTAGAGCCTTGCGGTGAAGTTGAGGAGAAGCTTGCACTGCTGTGGCATGATGCCCTTGGAGTACAAAAAATTGGTGTGAATGATAACTTCTTTGAACTGGGAGGATACTCACTGAAGGCAATATCCCTTATAAGCAGAATTTATGAACAGTTAAATGTTGAGGTACCACTAAAAGACTTTTATATGGCCCCAACCATAAAGGAAATTGCCCGTTTTATACACAATACGTACGCCAATGATTATATTACACCAAGTCCGGCAATTCATTTTAATTCAGCAATGGAGAGTCTTATGTTTGCATTCCCTCCAGGAGGAGGAAATGGAATAGCTTATGGTAGTTTATCAAAACAAATGAATGCTTATTCCATATATTCCTTTGACTTTATAGAAAATGAGAGCAGGATGGAGGAGTATGTGAAGGCAATTACTTCTGTCAAACCCGAGGGCCCATATATTCTATTTGGTTACTCGGCAGGAGGTAATCTAGCATTTGAAGTTGCTAAAGTATTAATTGAAACTGGACATCATGTATCCGATATAATCTTTCTGGATTCGGCTAAATCATTTGTCCTTATTGAGGAAGAAAGCGAAGATGCTAAGAAACTTGCTGAGCAACAGGATAAAGAATTTATAGAAGAAAATGAGAAACTTATAAAAGGCATGTTTGGAGATAACCAGGCAGTTATTGAAAAGGCCATTGAAAGAATGAGAAATTATCATAAATACACTAGAAGTGTTATAAACTCGGGACAGATAAACTCCAATATCCATCTTATTATATCACAGCAGCAAGACAATGAAGGTGAAGCTGATTTATGTGAAGGATGGAGAGAGGCAACAACGGGAGAGTTCAAAGTATATAACGGATTTGGCAGTCATTTTGATATGTTAAGTACAGGATATATAGATAAAAATGCGGCTATTATTAAAGAAATATTGGAAGAGATCAACCAATAGTTCAGATATAAGGGGTAGATATAATGGATAAGATTAAATTGTTTTGTCTGCCGTATGCAGGAGGTTCTGCAGCAGTATATAAATATTGGGAACAATACTTGCATGATAGGATTGAGCTTTTCCCGATTGAGCTTGCGGGAAGAGGCAGCAGGATTGGTGAACCGTTTTACGGAAGTGTTGAGGAAGCGCTTGAAGATATACACCGTATTATCATAAGCAACCTTGAAGAACAACCTTATGCGTTGTTTGGCCACAGTATGGGCAGTGTACTTGTATATGAACTTGCCTATAGAATAAAGGAGCTCGGACATCCATATCCTGTCCATATGTTTATTTCCGGCAGATATCCTCCGGGTTTTGTAAGTAAGAAGAAGGTACTCTATGATTTGCCGGATAAGGAGTTTGTGGATGAGGTATTTAAGCTGGGAGGCACGCCCAAAGAGGTTCTGAAAAGCAATGAATTAATGGAGTTGTTTTTACCGATACTCAGAGCGGATTTTAGAATTACTGACACATACAGGCACATTGAAAAAAACGCTAAGCTTGACTGCGATATAAGTGTATTGTGGGGAAAAAGAGAAAAGGGAGCCACTATTTTTGACGTTGCAAAATGGCATGATTATACGTCCAAAAGTTGTAAAATTCATATGTTTGACGGGGATCATTTTTTTATACACGATTACAAAAAGGATGTAGCAGCAATAATAAATAGTAGTCTCATCGACTTTGCAGACAATGGTATGTGAAGACTGAAGTTTATTTAAAATTTAATATGAAATCAAGAGGCTAAGTTTTTAGGTTGACTTTAATGACCTGTAGACTTAGCCTCTTTCTAGTCTAATCAAAAATTTCAAGAAAGTAGAACCTACGTCCTATTGGAATTATTTTCATGTTTCTGTATTACCAGAATTGTAATCATTTGTTTAAGCGCTTTAATTATGGAATGAACTTGAAGTATTTGTGAAAACAAAGGGGGGAAATAGTGCTGATAAATGTTGAAAATGAGCAACACAGGAAAATATCAGAAGAAAAATACAAGGAGGTTTGAAAATGACTAGCAAAAAGTTTTCTTTTAAAGCCACATCACTTTTGGTAGTTTTAGCAGTATTCTTATCCACCTTTTGCGCAGTCTTGCCGGTGAGCGCAGCCGCTAGGGGAGCATGGGCACCAAATACTGCCTATGCAGTAAATGATACAGTAACATATAGTGGAAGTACTTATACCTGTCGTCAGGCACATACTTCCCTCGTAGGTTGGGAACCACCTATTGTTCCTGCTTTATGGGAGAAAGGCGGCAGCGGAACTACGCCACCTACAACACCGCCAACAACGCCACCAACAGGTCCTTCAGTAACAAAGCCTTCCGAAGTTCCAAGCCACATATGGACATACACAATGAATGCGGGCGATAAATTCGGTAAAGGCGGAGATTTTGCTTTATTGCTGAGTGCTGTGATCAAAAAGGAAAGCAGCTTTGGAGCAGGCTTACCAGGCAGTCCATCAGCCGGCGACGGATTGATGCAGGTAGAACCAAACACACGTAATGCTTATTTATCTCAATTCAGTTCAAAATTTGTCCCTGCTTATAATCACGGCAGTGAACAAGATCAGGTATACTTGGGCGCCCTGATTTTAAATGAAAAGATTATTAAATTCGGCAATATATATAACGGCTTATTACACTATAACGGAGGAGATTACTGGTATCCGGGAGCTACAGATTCTTATGGCCGTCCTATTCTGGCCAATCAATATGCAGATGCAGTTTACTCTACTTATAAGGGCTATGGCGGTAAGAACTAAGGTGGATTTTAAAAAAAGATAAGCAAAATCGGGCTGAAAAATGCGTTTTTTCAGCCCGATTTTTTTAGGGCCTGTACGCAAACTGTACAACTCGTAGAAATCTAGTAAAATAAGGCACATGAGACGAAGATACGAGTTAACGGATGAAGAATGGAATATAGTTGACCCCCTGTTGCCCCCAGCCCGAAAAAAACAGGGAGGACGTCCGCCCAAGGATCGGCGCCAGATGCTCAATGCCGTGCTTTGGGTTGCTCGAACGGGCACGCCATGGCGGGATTTACCGAGTTACTATGGCCCTTGGTC
Source organism: Paenibacillus sp. EKM206P (assembly GCF_011066155.1). NCBI lineage: Bacteria > Bacillati > Bacillota > Bacilli > Caryophanales > Paenibacillaceae > Paenibacillus > Paenibacillus sp. EKM206P. The sequence continues at coordinate 17,325 of NZ_JAAMNQ010000003.1, forward strand.
TTCAGCCTACAGCTTTTTCTGGCGGCTACAAAAAGCGAATATTTGGGGTGAAATACTGAAGCATGTCGCCATCGAGCCGGATTGGGAGCAGGTCATGGTCGATGCCACCATCGTCCGCGTCCATCAACATGGAGCGGGCGCAAAAGGGGGCAGGACCGGCAAGCAATCGGACGTTCGCGCGGAGGATTAACTACCAAAATTCATGCGATGGTGGATGCGCTCGGCTATCCGCTGCGTTTCGAATTGACGCCAGGACAAGACCACGATTCTGTCATCGGCTATCGCCTTCTTCATGAACTGGACTTCTGCCCGGGCGAAGTGTTGGCTGATCGCGCCTACGATACCAATGCCATTCTGGAGCTTTTGCAAAGCCGAGCGATCACTCCGGTTATCCCAAGCAAACGCAATCGGCGGGTAAAGCGCCCGTTAGATTCTGAAACGTATAAAGAGCGACACTTAATTGAATGCTTTTTCAACAAAGTAAAAAACTATCGACGCTTGGCCACTCGCTATGAAAAAACAGCGCACATGTTCATGGCTTTTTTGACGCTGCTTTCAATTCGTTTATGGCTCAAATAGGTTTGCGTACAGGCCCTAGAGAATTGTACAATTAAATTTTTGAATAAGAACAAAGAGAAGGTTCTAAAACAGGCATTCTCTCTAAAAAATATGTACAATATACTATTTGTGAAAAGTTATGTAGATACTCGAGCATTTGAAGTCCAAAGAAGAAGCGGTTATTATCAACACGACTTCGTCACTTGGATTCGTGCCACTGGCGGGTGCTGCTGTTTATAGTGCGACGAAAGCAGCGCTCCATTCCTATACGCTATCCCAACGGTACATGCTTAAAGACACATCGGTGAAAATCCTGGAAATTGCGCCGCCAGGGGTTCAAACGTATTTCAATAACGATCCGAGCTCTATGCTACTAGCATCATTCATTGATGAAACGATGAAGGTACTTGGTACGGATGCGGACGAGGTTCTAGTGGAAGAAGCGAAAGTATTTCGAAACAACCCGGGCCCGAACGAAGGTATTTTTGTGAACCAGTTAAACAATATGATGTTTGAGCCGCCAAAGGGTCATTAATCCGTTTAATACTTAGCGTATATTTTCGTTAATTATCTCAACTCGCTTTTAGAAAATCCTTGATTATCAAGGGCGTGTACATCGAAGACATGTAAACAACGTATTCGCCTTGACAATGAGCCTCGCGGCATCGGAGTCTAAACACGTGCGCCGATGCCCATAGGACACGGTTTACCTAGGGCTTGCTGAACGAATCAAAACTCCAACAGGCACAAGGGTTTAGGGCCTCTTATGTCGAAGGAAAACGGGGCAGCCCCGTGAAAAACCGTGCACTTGGAGGCGTCAGGATTGTATCAGCGAACCGAGAACCAGATGAACCTGCCCGTCGACTTTTTTCTGCCGTTCGGCGGAAAGCTCGCAGAAGATAACCGCTGGGTGCTGCTGGCCCAGATGATTCCGTGGTGGATGCTCGAAGAGAAGTATGCGAAAAACTTCAAGAAAAGCCTCAAGGGCCAAAAAGCCGTTTCGATCCGTATCGCGCTCGGCGCACTCATCATCCAGGAGCGGCTTGGCACCGATGATCGGGAGACACTTCGTCAGATTCTGGAGAACCCGTATCTGCAGTACTTCCTCAGTCTGCCGGAATATCGGTACCGCCGCCCGTTTCATCATTCTCTCATGACGCATTTCCGCAAGCGATTGGGTGGCGAAATTCTGGATGAAGTGAATGAATGGATCGCTCTGGAAGAAGCGCGCAAGTGTCAGATGATTCATCGGACGACGATGAACCTGGCAGCGGAACTGACGCAGCGTCCGGTAAGCCTTCAGAAACGCAGCCACAGCAGATGGAACTGACGAACGAGGGCGAACTGCTGCTGGACGCTACCTGCGCGCCGGCGGATATCGCCTACCCGACGGATTTGTCGTTACTGAATCAGGCCAGAGAAAAGCTGGAGAAGATCATCGACATCCTGCACGAACCGGAACGTGGAAAGACCCGCAAGCCCAGAACATACCGAGAGCGTGCCCGCAAAGCCTATCTGGCGGTTGCCAAGCAGCGGCGCGTGAAGCCGCGCGCGATACGAAAAGCGATCGGCAAGCAGCTCAGGTTCGTTTCCCGTGATCTACGCATGATCGCCGAACTCGCCGATATGACGAGCGGCCTGCCGCGGCGTTTGTACAAGGAACTGCTGGTCATTCAAGAGCTTTATTGTCAGCAGCAAACGATGTATGACAAGCGGACACACAGCATATCGGATCGGATTGTCAGTATCGCACAGCCACATGTCAGACCGATCGTGCGCGGCAAAGCCAGGGCAAACGTCGAGTTCGGAGAGAAGCTGGCGATTAGCGTGGTGAACGGCTACGCTTTCCGCGAGCATCTGTCGTGGGATAGCTACAACGAAGGGCAGACATTGCAGGACGCCGTAGAGCGTTACCGCGCCAGATTTGGTTATTATCCCAAAGCGGTGCTGGCCGACCAGATCTATCGAACCCGCGACAACTTGCGCTTCTGCAAAGAGGGAATTCGCTTAAGCGGACCGCAGTTGGGTCGTCCGTCAGCCGATCAGCAGGAGAAAAAGAAAATCGCCAAGACGGATGCAGCCGCACGCAATGCGGTGGAAGGCAAGTTCGGCGAAGGCAAGCGCAGTTATGGGTTTGGCCGTATTCGAGCACACCTTCAGACGACGAGCGAGACCGTGATCGGGCTGCAACTGCTGGTGATGAACCTCGAAAAGAGACTTCGGGTTCTCTTTTTGTCTATTTTGCAATGGCTGTGGTTGAGACTCGCGGTCCGCTTGCTCGTTCCACTGTAAAATGTGACCCGTTCAGCAAGCCCTACCTAGCAAGGTTATCCGATGCCTCTCATTGTAAAGGCACCACTACGCTGAATACGTTGTTTACAGAGTTAAGATATCCCGTAAACAAAGTAACATTATCGGTGAAATTCGTTACTTTGTTTACTATTAATAGCATGGTTTAAGCTAGTCAAGATAAAGTTAAAATGTTGGCGGATCGCCAATAGGACTAATGACAAATTGAAGGTGAAATTGCATATCGACAGCGGACACGATGCCGGGGCGATGTGGTTTGCGTACTCGACCGTCTATTCTTCACCGGACGGAAGCGGCTGGTATTCGCTCGTTATCATTGAAAAAAATGGTTTTTTTCCAATGCGCCACACGGAGCAAAAGCCAGTGCAACGATCTACAGTGTCATTGAAACAGCGAAGAAAAACGGGCTAAATCCTTCCTTTCAAGTATTTGACGGACCTGCTCGAACAGCTTCCGCAGCTTGCGAATCCGAAAGATCCGGTTGAGCTAGACGAATTGTTGCCATGGTCGCCTTCGCTCCCACTGACGTGCCGCCTATTTCAATCAAACTAAGACTAACAGGCCCTCATCTTGGGAACAAGGTGGGGGCTATTTTGCGCTTACACAACTGCTGGTGATGAACCTGAAAAGAGACTTCGGGGTCTCTTTTTGCCTCTTTTGCAATGGTTTTTGTCAAGGCTCGCCGTTCATTTGCTCGTAACATCGTAAAACATGATCCGCTAAGAAAGCCCTAATTATCAAGATTCAATGTGATGTCTGAAAAGAAAATTGAATTTACCTAAGAATGGATATAAAAAAAGAGGGAGTGAAGCCCAGCAACTATTTCATACCACTTATTATCATTTTGCTGTATATAATTCTAAGTCATGAAATTGAACCGATTTGCTGATATAATCAATTTATAGTTCTCTCAGAAAGGTCCGTGACATATTGAAACTTATTATTGCGGAAAAACCGGATCAAGGGGCGAAGTTGGCTTCACCTTTTAAACATAAAAAAACAACAAGGGTATATTGAAATCTCACCGAACGATACATTTCCAAAAGGAGCCCTAGTGACTTGGGCTGTTGGTCATGTTTGCGAATTGGTGCCTCCAGAGGAATACGATCCTAGTCTTAAGAAGTGGAGTCTAGACACTTTGCCGATATTACCCGAATAATTTAGACATCGCGTTTCTCCTTCTAAAGCCAAGCAATTTCAAGTGATTAAATCCCTTTTAATGCGTCCAGATATCAAAGAAATCGTCCATGCCGGGGATGCCGGGAGGGAAGGAGAGTACATAGTCCGCATAGCGGTTCAGCTTGTTGGAGTGAACAAACCTATGAAACGGCTATGGATATCATCGTTAACACCCAAAGCCGTCGAACAAGGTTTTATGAATTTGAAAGGTGAAGAGGATACCCGGTCCTTATATTATGAAGCCGTTAGCCGTTCTTGCGCTGATTGGCTCGTAGGAATGAATGGTTCACGGGTATATTCACTTCTGTTCCAGCGTAGAGGAATTAGAGAAGTATTCTCAACTGGGCGTGTACAAAGTCCGACATTGGCGCTAATCGTAGCACGCGAGAAAGAAATTCAGAATTTCAAACCGGAACCGTTCTGGGAATTAAAAGCCAAATTCCTAATAAATGATACTGTCTATGAAGGCACATGGTTTCGGGAGGAGCAAACACGGTTTGCAAGTCGGGATGAAGCGGAGTCCGTCAAAAGAAACTGTGAAAATAAGCTGGCATCAGTCAATGAAATTGAGAGAGAGCGAAAAGAATTTCAACCGCCACAGCTCTTTAACTTATCTTCATTGCAAGCAGTTGCCAATCAAATTTATAAATATTCGCCTCAAAATTGTTTAAATGCGCTGCAGCAGCTTTATCTGGAAGGATACATTTCCTATCCGAGATCGGATTCGGCTTATGTAACACCTGAAGAAGCCAGGCAATTTCCTGAGATTCTTTCAAAGTTAAGTCGTCAAGAATCATTCAAGGATTTCTTTCCTTTGCCCATACAATCTATTGCCAATAATAAGAGATTTGTCAATGCGGCAAAAGTAAGTGATCACTATGCGATCATTCCAACAGAAGTGATCCCCCAAATCGGACGATTGAAACCAGAAGAGCGTAATTTATACGAGCTGATTGTCAAGAGGCTGATAGCTGCGCATTATGATAAGGCTATTATTGATTATTCGCGCTTAATTACAGTCGTAGGTGATCAAGAAACATTTCTCACCAAAGGAAGACTTATTGTGCAGGAAGGTTGGCGAAAAGTTCTGTATGATTCTGATTCTCAGGAAGAATCCGAACCAGATGTATTACCTCCATTGGAGCAAGGCGACTCAGGAACAGTTGAAGAATTACTTGTAAAAGAAGGAAAAACTCAGGCTCCAAAGCGATACACCGAAGGGCAATTGATTACTTTAATGAAGACGGCTGGAAAGCATCTTGAAGACACAGAGTTAGAGAAAATTCTTGAAAAAACAGAAGGATTGGGCACGGAGGCCACGCGTGCCGGTATCATCTCAGTTCTTAAAGACCGCAAGTATATTGAGGTAAAGAAAAACATGGTTTATGCTACAAGCAAGGGGATTGTATTGATCGATGCTTTAGGCGACAACATATTAGCATCCGCAGAAATGACAGCCAAGTGGGAACAACGACTTCATGATGTCGGGCAAGGCAATGCGTCCCCGCAATCGTTTATGGAGCAGGCTAAAAGATTGTCGCAAAAAATTGTCGATGATGCAATTCGAAACTCGATGACTTGGACTTTTACAGCAAAAAGTATGGAGAGTAAAGAGCAGACTGAAAAAGCGGATAAGGTTTCTGGAGGTTTAGGTCTTGGTCCGTGTCCGAAATGCAAAGAGGATGTTATAGATAAAGGGGCGGCTTATAGTTGCTCGGCAAGGCCGCGATGCGATTTTTCATTTTCTAAAAAAGTATTGGGTAAAACCATAACAGAAACGCAGATCAAGAGGTTTTTGGGGAAAGGGAGGACAAACCTTATTAAGGGATTCAAAAAAGGTGACAAAACTTTCGAGGCCGCACTTGTCTGGAAAAAGGAAGAAGGTAGGGTCGGTTTTGAATTTAAACCGAAGTAAGGATATTATCTTGACAAGACTAGGTAAAATAATTAAATTAAACGTATGACTATGAATCATTATGCGAGATGTGACAAGAGTTGCATCGAGCTCTAGCCAGGCGGCAAAAGAGCACTTGTAAGATTTCATTACAGGATTCAATCGAGTCCCGTATGATTTCTTTTAAGTTGCTCTTTTTTTATTGAAAAGCGTGCGTCATTATGACTCAAGTACTACAACTCAAAATGTATAAATATGCATTTGATTCTATGTATCCTTTAACTGGTTTAATCCAGCTCTCTAAAAGACGAAAAAATCCCTATGCGAGGAGTGAAGTTATGAAGTTATTAGATGTCGTTGGATTAAACGGAGTAGGACATATAAAAGGTTTTTTCACAACATGCATATGCGAACTTTCCATTAAAGAAAAAAGGGAAAGTTATAGGACAGCATTTGCGCCTAACACAATCAAGGGCCAATATGTTGATGGAACAAAGGAAAGTCAAGTTTCCCCAGATGGCTATACTCTAGATATTGCTTATATGTCCCGGCCGGGAAATGATGAGAAACAATTGGATTTAATTTTTGATTACCAAAATAATGTAAAAATGTACCCGGAGTTTCAACAGTATCTCCGTGAATATCAGCCGCCCTTGCTAGCAGTCTGGGGTGAAAATGATGTTTCCTTTATTCCGGCTGGTGCTGAGGCTTTTAAGAAAGATTTACCTAAAGCCGAGATTCATTTATTAGATACTGGGCACTTTGCATTGGAAACACATGCATATGAAAATGGAGAACTAATGTTGGATTTTTTAGGAAAACAATAGAATTTGAAGATTCAAAAGTTGGTAAATCCCGGATGGTTTCTACCGTCATTTCTTGTTATAGGAATTGATTTTTTTAATGTTAACTAGGATTTATGTTCATATTAATTGATGTATTGAGAGGTAAATTGAATTTAGAAGGGTGACAGGTCAGTCTCATGGAGAATTCAGGAGCTAAAAATGCGAAATTGTTTAATTCCACAAAGACCATGATCGGTGGTTTAGTTATGCTCATTATTGCAATGGGAATCGGACGTTTTTCATATACTTCCATACTTCCATTGATGCAATCACAAGCTCATCTATCCGCTACGGAATCCGGATATTTGGCAGGGAGTAATAACTTGGGTTACCTTATCGCTGCCTTTGGTGCAGGTTTCATAACCTGGGGATCCCGAAGAGCCTATCACTACTTCTTGCCACTTTAGTGCTTGTTGTTGCTGCTATAATATTGCTATCCGGTGCAGTCATTTCAAGTCAAAAAGGAGCGATAGGAAATTTAAACCATGCTCGTATTCATCCTAATCAAGAGCTTAGTTAGATCCTGGGTAATTTACATTGGAACCAGATACAAATGGAATTGGTGAATTAATTTTGAATTAACCGTTAGATATATAAATTGATTCCTTTATTGGAGGAATAGAAATGCAAATAGGTTTTTTGATTCTGGTATTGGAGGCATTACTGTATTGTATGATACATTAAAAGTTTTACCTAATGAAGATTATATGTATTACGCAGATACAATAAATGTTCCATATGGGCACAAAACGAAAGATGAAGTTAAAAAGTATGTTTTAGATGCTATAGAAATTATTAGCCAGCAAAAAGTAAAAGCGATAGTGATTGCTTGTAATACTGCCACAAGCGCAGCAATCGAAGAAATAAGGGCAAAATACAGTATTCAAATCATTGGTATGGAGCCTGCCGTAAAACCAGCTGTTAAAACAAAAAAAATATAGATAAACGAGTTTTAGTAACTGCTACTGCTTTGACGCGTGCTCTTAAAATTCGATACCCGATTTTTCAAGCGCCGATGGCTGGTGGCGTTTCGACGCCCGAATTAGTAGAGGCTGTTTCAAATGCCGGTGGGCTAGGCAACCTAGGGGGCGGATACTTAACACCGGAGCAGCTCCGTAGCGAGATCCAAAAGATCAAGCAACGAACGGACCAGCCTTTTGGAGTAAACTTGTTTGTGCCTGAGCAATCAGAAGATTCGGAAGAAGCAATTTACCGGATGACAGATTATCTGAATAAATACCGCATCAAACTTGGCACGGCTCAAAATCCATCTCTTATGAAGTTTTCAGAATCATTTGAGGAGCAGCTACAGGTAGTGTTGGAGGAGCGTGTACCTGTATTTAGTTTCACTTTTGGCGTACCATCCCAAGACGTGATCCAAACCATGAAACAGCATGGAATATTCATCATTGGAACTGCAACAACTGTTGATGAAGCCAAGCAATTGGAAGCAGCTGGCGCAGATGCAATTGTGGCTCAAGGGAGCGAAGCAGGCGGGCATAGGGGGACCTTCATGAAAGACCCTTCCCATGCTTTGATAGGCACTATGGCTATTGTTCCGCAGATCGTTGACCATGTGTCGATCCCGGTCATCGCAGCAGGAGGAATCATGGATGGGCGTGGACTTGTAGCAAGCCTTACATTAGGAGCCGCCGCAGTACAGATGGGCACTGCGTTTCTAGCCTGCCCCGAGAGCGGCGCCCATGAAACGTACAACCAGAAAATCCTCTCGTCAAATGAGGACTCCACTGAAATTACACGTGCTTACTCTGGAAGAGCTTCAAGAGGCATTCAAACAAAATTTATGATTGACATGCATCAGTACCCCGGAACAATCCCGACTTACCCCATTCAAAACGCGATGACCCGGGACATTCGTCAGGCAGCTGCAAAAGCGAACGACCCCGAGTATATGTCACTTTGGGCGGGCCAAGGTCTTCGGTTAGCAGGCGACCAACCTGCCGCTTCAATTGTAAAACAAACCATTGATCAAGCCAGTGTTCTTGTCCGGAAATTTTCTTTTATTTAGAATGGGTGATAATAAATAGGGAAAAATAATTTTCATTAAAGGGAGGAAGTTAAAATGCCATTACTTCGTTTTGATCTTATTAAAGGACGAGATAAAGCAAGCCTGAAAAAACTTTTGGATGTTGCTCACCAAGTTGTTGTGGAAGCTTTTGACGTTCCAGAGCGAGATCGTTACCAAATCATTCACGAACACCCGGCGGACCATATGATTATTGAGGATACTGGGCCAGGATTTAACCGTACCGATAGTCTAGTTATTCTCTCCATAATAAGCAAAGCCCGGCCAAAAGAGAAGAAACAAAAGCTCTATTCCTTGCTGGCTGAAAGGTTAGAAGCTGAATGCGGCATCGCACCAACCGATTTAATGGTATCTATTGTTGAAAATAATGATGATGATTGGAGTTTTGGACTGGGGGAGGCACAATTTTTGACCGGTAAGTTAAGCTGATTCAATGCTAGTCGTTTCGATCTTAATCGGTAATATCTCTAATTCTAATCGCCCTTCAACTGGCCTGGTAGGCTAGTTGAAGGGCGATTTCCATGAGGTTTGGTATTGAGATGGTAAAATAGGCTTATGGATGGTCCAAAATTACAATTACATCCAATCATTCTGATGTGTAACAACCCAATTCATAGTAAGTATTATTGTTGTAATCAAAGCTTTTAATCACGTCAAGACCAAGCTTTTTGGTGTGGGCAGCGTATGATCTGTGATTGATGTGGTTTATAAAAGTTATCAATATCGGATATTTTTTACTCATTTGCATTCTGGAAAAATCAAAAACCTTTCGGAGTACTACCGTCCCCCTGTAATCCATATCAATGCAAATTGGCCCATACTGATAAGTGTTTTCAGTAGAAAGCGTAGTTCCCTTATATTCTGTATCTTTCAAATCGTCAATCATAAATTGAAAAAAAGGCCACTTAGCCCAATACTTCCATGAGGCAGCCATCACATAAGCAACAATCTTCTGGTCATGACATGCAATTGTAATTCCATTTTCTTTTTCAATTAATTCCTTAAATTGTTCTTCTGTAAATAAGGTTGTTACGAAGCCATCAGGTTTGTCTTTTTCACTAATGGTTGTAATGTGATATTTTTTTTGTAATTCCACTATAGCAGATATATCATCAACAGTAGCGTTTCTATAAATCATTGTTATCCTCCTATATGAAATGAGCTTAAAAAAACTTTACTTCAGCATTCGACATATTGCAACCATTTTAAGTTGTAGGTTTTTGCGAGAGGAAGGCTACACTATGATCAGGAGAGCGTTAACAGGGGGAGAGCGACTGGAATTTCTATTATCCTACCTGTCTTACAAGGGAACATTGGAAAAGTTTTTTAACAATTTTCCCAGGAGGGAGAGGATTTTCAGATCGACCCACTGCAGATTAGTGTAGCCCCTGACGAATAAGCAAATGGAGTTAGTTATTAGATCGCGGCGGGTAAAAGAAAATAAAGTTTTAGACTGACGATGCTTCATTAAGCTAACGGGCAAAATTTCAATGCTAAGTGTATAATTTAGAAGACGTAAAGAATCTAATTTGGAGGCTTCTATGATTAGAGATCGTTGGTTTACAGTGCAACGGATTGATGATAATACATGCGCAATTAGTGAATACGGACATTGGGAGAAAGTACATTCATTTTTATTATTGGGAGATCAAGAAGGGGTATTAATTGATACAGGGCTTGGGATTGATAGTATCAAAAGAATAACAGAGCAGTTGACATCTTTACCTCTAAAAGTTATTACGACACATGTCCACACTGACCACATAGGTAACCATGGCGAATTTGAACGGATCTTTGTCCATAAAGGAGATGAAGACTGGCTAATTAACGGGATTCAAGGCTTAACAATAGAGCAAATCAGGAAGAATATTAGAAGAGATATAACCTTGCCTACTCCAGAAAGGTTTAATCCGGATACATACCAACCCTTTAAAGGAAAGCCGACAGGTTTGTTGAAGGATGGTGATATATTCGATCTAGGGGACAGAAGATTAATTATATATCACACTCCAGGACATTCTCCTGGCCATATTTCAGTTTTCGATGAAACAAAAGGGTATTTATTTACTGGCGATCTGCTCTATGATGAAGTGCCAATATATGCCTTTTATCCTTCAACGAACCCTGTTGATTTAGTGAATTCATTAGAAAAGATTGCAAGAATACCCAACGTCAAAATGGTATACGGTTCTCACAATACATTAGGACTTAATCCAATAATTTTAGATGAAGTAAAAATTGCAGTTAAATTTCTGAGGGAACATGATCTCGTCAAATTTGGAACTGGGATTCATAAATTCAACGGATTTAGTGTTCAGTTCTAATAATCTTGTCAAACTAACGGGAAACGTTAGCTCAATAAAATAGCGACAGTCTAGGACTTTATTTCGTGTTATTAGGTCAATCAGAGATTTCTGGTTGGCCTTTTTTCTTAGGCATCATATGATGGCGGTAGCCGAGAGAACGTTGACTTTATTGGGGCGGGCCCCGTCGTGAAAACAGTTCTCTAACTGCCCTCAATGACCATGTTTGAGCTGGTTGAGACAGGGATCTCGTATCACAAGCGAAGCTATGGGGGAACCATCGTGGGAGTGGCCGCAACTTTAATATTAGGGAGTGTGTTATGGAGCCGGTTGTAGGATTAGATGTGGATTAGTTTCCTATTTTAATACGCGAGGAGTGCAAGCATTTTATAATCAATCCACTTCAAACTAAATGTGCGAGAAACACGCAACTGCGAAAAGTAAAAACCAACACTGCAGATGTCAAAAGATTGAATTTATCAATAAATAGGCAAAATGAATAAAGTCCCTGGACTCTTAATGCGATGTGCATGCGGATCGGGGACTTATCATGTGAAATACTCAATATAAGCGGTTTGCTTAATTTTTGAAAAAAACACTTAAAAACACTTAACAAAAAGCGTTAAATTGCTTATAATGAATATAGGGAAAGGGGGAGGGATTATATTCACCAAGAGGAACGACTTTTGAAAATTTTGGAGTATCTCCAAAGCCGTAACCAATTATCAAATTCGGAAATTTGCGATTTATTGAACATCTCGAGAGATACGGCAAGAAGGGATATTATTAAGCTTGTTCATGAAGGGGGGGTTATCAGAACCCATGGAGGTATTGCCTTACCCTTATTAAAAGAAGAAATAAGAGCCTACAAGGAACGTGTAACCTCAGCAACAAAGCAAAAGATGCTTATTGCAAAAGCAGCTTCTGAGCATATCGCTGACGGAGATGTATGCTTCATGGATGTATCGACTACCATTCAACTGCTCTGTGGGCAATTGGACAAGAATCTGACGGTTTACACACACTCGTTGGATAATGCAGAAGCTTTATCAGCAAAAAGTGAAATTAACATAAATTTGCTCGGGGGCAAATTTAATCATGAAAACCGTTTTTTTTATGACTACGACACGGCTATGCAGTTGAACGATGTTTTTTTTGACAAAGCTTTTTTAGGAGCTGCCGCCATTATGGAAGACGGAGTGTATTTTGCGAACCGTGATGATGCTTTAGTTAAAAAGCTGGTATCGAGGCGTGCCAGAGAAGTATTTTTACTTGCCGATTTCAAAAAATTTAATTTAACAAGCCCGTTTAAAGGTCTGAATTTTTCCGAAATTGATATTCTAATTACAAATCAGGATGCCCCGAAGCATTCATTGCTGATGTTGCAGGATAGCGGAGTAGAAGTTATCAAGGTGCTTGAGGAAGAAAAGTGATAAAAAATCGCAAGGGAGCATGGGCCATGATACAAGCAATCTTTAGCGATATTGACGGGACGTTGTTAAATTCAAAACATCAAATTACATTCGACACCAAAAATACAATCCAAAAGGTTGTGGGAGGAAATATCCCTTTTGTACTCGTTTCAGCGAGAATGCCAAGCAGCATTTTTCCTCTTCAGCAAGAGCTCAATATTAACGCTCCCGTCATTTGTTATAGCGGTGGTCTAATATTGGGCTGTAATAGGGAAATCCTCCATAGCATCTGTTTATCGAAAAAGAGCATTAAACAAATATACGATATTGTATCGGATCATTATCCTTCTATTAGTTTTAACTTATATGGCTATGACCAGTGGATCGTTGATAACACTCAAAATCCTTGGGTAATTCAGGAAGCGGGAATTATTAATGGCTCTCCCATACAGAGGGTGCTTTCCTCATATATAGAAGAAGATCATGATACTCACAAAATTTTATGCATGGGACCTCCCGAAGACGTTGAGCGGCTTGTACAACAAATCAAAAATGAAGTTACTGGTATCAGTGTCTATAAATCCAAGGGAACCTATCTGGAAATTATGGATGAGATGGTGTCCAAATCGTATGCTATTCAGGAACTCGAGGGGATATTTAATATTACTTATCGTGAATCGATGGCCATTGGAGACAACTATAATGACATGGATATGATTTTGTACGCAGGCCTAGGAATTGCAATGGGGAATGCGCCAGAGGAAGTTAAGAAAATTGCCGACTGGGTCACATCGAGTAATGATGAAGACGGTTTGAAAATAGGCTTGGAGAAATACATTTTGTCCGTTTGAAATGATCCAGTGACATTGGATATCCAAACACCAAAAAAATGTAGGCATTAGAAATAGAACAGAGGGGGACACATAACCCTGAGGATACTGAGTTTATATCTCCTCGGTCTGCGAGTGACGAGAACGGTAGAAAAAGAAAAGCAGAGTGAGACGACAAAAAGAGATCAACGTGTTCCGACCGTTGATCTCTTTTTGTTGTGCTCAATCAGCACGACAGATTACAAAAGAGATGAGGAAAGTTAGGTTGGGAGTTTGGTCGTCTGGATTTGTAGTGAAGAGCTTATTTACCTGTAATGCAGAAGAGCAGAAGGGATTAGTGATGCACGTTCTTATTATGGGCATCAAAAGTCAAGTTTAATGAATATATAAGTATACTAAATATCACATTCACATAGGAAATAATACGAAAAGGTCCCTAAATATCCATTTTTCATCAGCAAGATCAGAAAATAATTTGGCAAAGTTCATTTACTTCTAGATGGAGGTGAGTTGCATTTTGTATTAGGTGTGTTTTTAAATAATATTCTCCAGCTAATTGACAATTTATCATTTGTCGGGTGACAAGAACATTGTTACATTCCCGATAGGATTTCATCGAAGGCGACAGACGCCCTTTTATTAAACTAAAGGGCAGGATAGTCAATTTTTTCGCGAATACTTTACATTTGAAAGATATTTGCGAAATTCGTAGATAAGAGGTTATGAGAAAGTAATGTAAAATAGATATTAATTGTAATTTGCAAGAAATATGTCGTACCGTTCGGCACAATAGCATGCAGCGCTTCCATGAGCTTGAGTGAGGAAACTAAATCATTTCCAGGGAGCTTAATGATTAAGTGGATCAATTCGAAAGATCCCAGGAAATAAAGAAATGATCTCGCCAAATTTGGAACTGGGATTCATAAATTCAACGGATTAGCATTCAGTTCTAATAATCTTGTCCAACTCACGGGAAACGTTAGTTCAATAAAATAGCGACAGTCGGTAAGAAGTTCTCTTGTTTTCAACTATCCATTCCCCTTTATATATTAATACCAATTACAAAAAAGTCCCAAAAACAAATGTTTTTGAGACTGGGTTAAAAACCAAGTATTCTTGTTTACTGACTGGTATCCTATGCTACATATTCATTTTTTCCTGCGCCTATACCCGTGATAAAGATAATAACAGAAGTTAAAACTAACATCAGTAAGGAAGTATTCCAATTATGTGTCACATCATGCAACCATCCAAATAAGACAGGGCCGATAGCAGACAAAAGATAACCTAATGATTGAGCCATACCGGATAATTCTGCTGCCTCATTCGTATCTTGAGTACGTAAACTAAAAAACATCATAGCTAAACTAAAGGCAAATCCCACTCCAATTCCAACCATAATTATCCATATTGGAATAAGGATCGTGCTTCCGTGTAAGATACCGAATACCCCTCCAATAAGCAAGATGACTGAAACCAGTACTAATGGATGCTGCTTCTTTAAACGTCCAGCTAAAATAGAGACAATAAACGTAGTAGGAAGCATAGCAAATTGCATTAAAGACAACATCCAGCCAGCTTCATGAGTGTTCAGCCCTTTTTGTTCAAGAATTTCAGGAAGCCACGTTATCATGGTATAAAAGATTAAGGATTGAAAACCCATAAATAACGTGACATTCCATGCTAGTTTAGAATGCCATAAGTTTATAGATTTAACTTTCTTTTTAGTTTGTACAAATCTAATAGATTTATGTTGATTTTGTATTAGTGGTAACCAAAAGAAAAGTGTAAGAAGAGATAAGATTCCCCAGCATCCGAGACCTCCTGACCATCCTAACCCTGATATTGAGGAGATGGGGATACTTATACCGGATCCAATAGCTCCACATAAATTCATAGAGACTATATAAATCCCTGTTATCATTCCTACATTTTGTGCAAAGTTATGTTTAATGAGACTGGGGAGTAATACATTACCAATGGCAATACATGAACCAATTAAGATTGTTCCTATAAATAAGGTTATTACACCACCAAAAGAACGTATTCCGAATCCAATGGTTAATAAGATTAAAGAAATAAATAGGATAAACTCCGTACTAAAACGTTGAGCTAACTTAGGGGCAAAAGGGGATAAGAATGCAAAAGTAAGTAAAGGTACTGTAGTTATTGTCCCTGCTAGTATACTAGATATGCCTAAACTGTCACGTATAGAATTTATTAGTGGACCCACTGAAGTTAGTGGGGCTCTGAGATTGGCTCCCATTAGGATGATACCTATAATAAGTAATCCTATTCTAGGCTTTAGATCCGGTTTCGGTTGTCCTAGTTGATTGGTTTTTTGTGAAATACCCATGATCGCTATAGATCCTCCGTATTTAATACTAAAGCTTTTCTAAATTAGGTAATCAATTCATTTATTGTTTGAATTGCCACACTTCCATATTGTTCCACAATAGTAACCGTAAAGCAGAGAACATAATAAAATGTTGTTTTCTACTTGACGGTTACTTTTAAACATTTTAATTAAATTAAGCGAATTTTTGGACTTCTCCCGTTAGTTAATAGGAGAACGACAAGCCCCTACTTTTATACCTAAAGAATTATAGTGATTTTTTATGTTTATGATGGCTTGACCACTTGTAACTTTATTAATTAATTGTTTTATCTTCCAAAGGTCTACTGGTTTATTCATTAATAAGTCATTAAAAATTTGTTTGATTTCTTGTGGGTAAACATTTCCTACCATACTAGAAAGTCCATTACATCCATTCATTATCTTTTCTATAAGATTTACATCTCCACCAGCGAACATGATGAAATCATCTGGTAAGTCAGTATTATGGTGACGTTTGGCATCACTCTCTTCTTTAAGTCCTACAAGGTTAGAGTACTTCTGGTTAATAACAGTCTTTAATGATTCAGCACTTAGCTCAAATCCTGTTCGGAAAGGATTATTATAAAGGACAACGTTTTTGGTGGTATGTTGTAGCAGCTCATTGATATAAGAAATAGCTTGTTGTTGTGTCGGCTGAATGTAAGGTGGAAACTGAATTAGAATAGAATCAAAAACAGATTCCTCAAGCTTTTTAACCAGTTTTATTGCATTTCTTGTTGTTGTAGCTGATACGCCAAACATCAGTTCAACATTTTCAAATTTTTGTTGATTAAAATAATCAATAATATGGATACGCTCTTCAATGCTCATTGAATTTTGTTCGCCTGTCGTAGCAGACACAAGTAGTGAATCTATCCCGTTATCTGTTAAATGTTTAACAATAGGATTGAATCCTTCTAAATATAAGCTCTCATCATCACGAAAGGGAGTTGGAATAGCAACATTAAAATTTTTCATCAGTTATATCCTCCAGTGTATATACATTACAAGAACTATTTGTACATAACGTCAAATACTAAATCCTTTCAGATAATTTTTAAAAGGTATATTTGAATGACTAAATTGTTCTATGTTCATGTTGTTTAAAGTTTGGTTACATTCTTCAGGCCAAAAGTATTAGCTAATCTTTTCTAGTTATTCTTTATTTGTGTATCTGGTTTGACTATGTGACGAGGTGTATTACCCACCGGTTTCTCTAAAAACCAAGTGCCCATTGAAGTAAGAACCGGTACATTTTGAAACGTGTAAATAATAGCATCCTCTGTTTGCTAAGTGTTGCAATGCTCATGAGCAGAGCAAGGAGGAGCTAAGAATAGGTCGCCTTTTTTCAATTCAATCTTTTCTCCATCCACGATACTATAACCCTCGCCCTGAAATACTAGATTGAGAGCTACATTAGTATGACGATGAGCTTTATTATGCCCACCAGGTTTAAAAATGTGGACGACTACTTTCATAGTTGATGAAGTTCCATGCGTATCCCCTGTATGATTATGAATGAGTGACAATGTTCCACGGCCACTTTAAAGAAAGCCTTCCGATACAGATTAATTGAGTAATGGATAAATGTCTTTCCATTTCCATGAACATGCTCGAACGGCAGGCTTACTACTCTTTATTAAAAACTCACTGTAGTAGATAATCTCTGTTTTTTGACTACCCATCTTATCACCCCCACAAAATTTTTACACAGTTTAAAGAATTTATACTTTTAGGATTAAATGGATCTCTGTGCAACTAATAGTCTAAGACAGTTCAATCAATAGTACAATTCAATTATTTATATAATAACCATAGGTTTAAACTATGATATAATGTGTAATATCTAAGATTGTTTATAGTATTCCTATTGAAATTCATGTTAATAAACTTGCAAAATGTAAAGGTAGGAACTATTACCGTTTAAATCAGGAGGCTTAAGAATGGAGTTAAGACAACTTGAATATTTTTACGCTGTGTGCCAAGAGCTACATTTTACAAGAGCAGCAGAAAAGGTAGGGATTTCTCAACCTTCTTTAAGTCAACAAATTCGTTTGTTAGAACATGAAATTGGCACACTTTTATTTGATCGCATTGGTAAAAAGACGGCTCTTACGGAATCAGGGGAATTACTCTTAAAGTATACACGTAACATTTTTCATGAACTGGAACAGGCAAAAACCTCAATAGATGAACTAAATGGCCTTCAAAGAGGAACCATTTCTATAGGCACCTTGTTAACCGTTGAAAATTACCTCATTCCGCCCACATTACGTAGTTTTCATCATCTATATCCTGGTGTTAAGATATCTGTGTTTGGATTACGTACTGGGGATATTCAAAAACAACTGTTAGAAAATAAGCTGGATATAGGCATTGTTTTTTTACCTATGAAAGGGGATGAATTAGAAACCATTTCTTTATATAGAGAGGAAATGGCGTTTGCAGTGCCTGTTGGACACCCGTTAGAGAATCAGGATAAATTAGGTATAGAAGTCTTGCAAACAACACCTTCCATCTTACTTCCTGAACAATATTTTATAAGACAGCTTATAAATAAAGCTTGTAAAGATGTGGGGTTTATTCCAGAACCGGTCTTTGAAATTACAACCATGCAATCTTTAATTAATATGGTTATAGATAGGATAGGGGTAACTATATTACCGCGACCTTACTTAGAGTACCTTAACCATCCTCGTATCAGAATTATTCCCATTTTAAATGTTAATCTTGCTCGATATATAGGAATTATCTACAGGAAAGATAAATACCTGAGTGCTGCGACACGTATTTTTATTAATACTCTAAAAGAGACTTCACTCCATTTGACTCAGAATTTTATGAAAGGCACTGATTAAACAGTCCACTCATTTTATTAATCTTTATTTATATACTACTGGACATATAAAAGAAAGAAGCTACGACGGTCAGTTCTTTTTTGGATTGGAAAAGTCAGAGGGAATAGCTTCAGGTGCTATTAATATGTAAAGAGAACGGAAAAGTCACCATTTCAAAAATAATAAGGTCACCTTGAATCACTCATTGAATCGTATCAAAGGGCAATCGCGTAGGTAAAGATGCGTACGAAAAACCGTATTGTGATGGTGGGCAGACTTGAATTATCTCGATTCAGATATGAATTTGACTTTTGAGAAAATAATGAGGTTTATACTAGATGCCATCGCTCCATTTAAGAAGGAATGACCCATTTTGCGTTAACAGACTTGGATCTAAGTCTACAGAACAAATTTCCAAGGAGTGCATTGGTACTTAGGGGAGCGGTCGAGGATTCAGCCGCTCCAAAAAAGTCAAACAGTCCTCCTTTTATTAATGGCTATGATGTGCATGTGCATCCGGCGCACCTGACTCTATAGTGCACATAATGGATTCATCGTGTCTATGCTGTTCGGACTCGATCTGCAAAGTAGAGTGAGGAATGTTCTTATGCTCCAGCATATGCTCGATACTATGCAGTAGGGCCTCGGTTTCATACACTGTTTTATTTCCATCAACTACAATATGCGCAGTCAGAGCGTTTAAGTTGCTAGTAATTGACCAAATATGCACATCATGTACGGCTTTCACACCTTCGAACTGCGAAATGGCTTGTACGACTTCCTCTACATCAATGTTACGGGGTGTTCCTTCCATAAGCACATGCAGGGAAGACTTACTAACAAAGTAACCACTGCGAAGGACAAGTACTGCGACAATTACACTAGCAAGTGGGTCTGCCCAACCCCATCCCAAGAACATCATCAGAAGAGCGGCAATAATCGCTCCAACAGATCCCAGCATATCGCTGAGGACGTGCAGATAAGCACCTCTCATATTCAGGTTGTGCTCTGTATCGCTACCTCGCATCATAATCCAGGCAACGAGTATATTAATGAACAGGCCAACAATACTGATAACTAGCATCCCTACTGTAGCTACTTCTGGAGGATTTATAAACCTTTCAATCGCTTCGTAAAAAATGTATAAGGCAATCGCAATCAGAGTAACACCGTTTAGCATTGCAGCCAATATTTCAAATCTCCTGTAACCAAAGGTTTTTTCCTTATTGACAGCTTTCTCTCCAAACTTAAACGCGAACAAAGCGATCGCCAACGCAAGAGAATCCGATAACATATGACCTGCATCCGAGAACAAAGCTAAACTATTGGTAATAAATCCACCAAAAGCTTCGACCAGCATGTAAGTAGTGATGATGATGAAGGAGATCAGCAAAACTTTTTTATTGTTGTGTCGATGTCCATGATTATGTCCTGCCATACATATCCCAGCTTTCTATTTTATTAACATATGAGCAACTGTTCATATGTTTTATTGACTTCAATTATATGTGGGGAAAATATACACGTCAAGTGCAGCATGGCGCAACTGTACAGTGACAACAAGTTTATCCCTTACGAGGAATTTGTAATATTTAATGCGGCGGCTATTAGATAGAGTTACTTATGGGAATGACATAAGATAATTTCGCTTTAATCGAAATTATAGGATTTATTTCGACATAATTAGATTCTCTTAGAAAAAGGAATATTGAAGTATTTGACGAATCATTCCATTGATACAATTTCTCCCATAATGGGGTGAATGTATGTACACACCTACCAAGTTAAATAAGATTGGGGTAAATAGATGGTTTGCTTTTAGTAAGAAGCTTAACTGAGAAGTCACGTTTTATGGAGAGCTAGAATATGATCACTAGGTATTAATTGGAATGGATCCAGAGGTAACAAATTATTGCGAAAAACCATTTGAAATCAACCACTCATATTTAAAATCTGATTTTTTGACTCTGAATTACTATGCCAGTGACACAGCCAAAGCCTGTCCAGAGGTTGCCGATGAACAGTGGTCGGGAGTTAATGTCTCTGGTATCAAGGGAGAAATATCTGGCTTCGAAACACATCCGGGCTTCTATGAAATGTGCGAGAATCCTGCTCTGGAGACTACAGACTGGGCTATAGATCCAACTGGACTGGAATACATTTTGCGTGATATTTATACAAGATATAATATGCACTTGATGATCACAGAGAATGGTCTTGGTGCATACGACGAGTTGACCATTGATGGGAGGATTCATGATGATTACAGAATTGATTATTTGAAAAAACATATCCTCGCAGTTAAAAAAGCGATTGATTTTGGTGTAAAGGTCATTTCCTATAATCCGTGGTCTGCCATCGATTTATTATTCACTAGTAACGGATATAAAAAACGGTATGGATTAATTTATATAGATCGAACAGATGATGATATCAAACAATTAAAGCGTTATAAAAAAGATTCTTTTTATTGGTACAAAAAAGTTGTTGAGTCAAATGGGAAAGAAATTTAAGGACCCGTTGAACAAGAAACTCCGCTGAGAACTTTAATATGAGTCCCTTATAAACTCCACGAATAAGCCACTAATCTGTTAGTCTAGGATTAGTGGCTTGCTGTTGTTGGTAGACAATACAAAGTTGCTCTAGAAGTCATCTAAATGGAGGCTTTAGGGGCAATGAAACCGTCACATATCAGCTGAGTCTTCTCGGTTCATTAATATCTAAGCCAGGTTTATGATTAGAGCATTCTTCGAAGAAGCAGAAGTGTGAATGTTCAAAATTTGTTCAGTCATACCATGCTAAAATCTTCGTATCAAAATAACAGCCAAAACCTACAAAGGAGACAGTGATTGTGTGAACAGGAAAGCAGCATCGTTTCATATATAATATTTATTTAATGTATGTCGATATTGCAATGCATATAATCGCATCCTGATTTTAGTAGGCCAGGGGAATGTTATTTAAGGCAGCGACGATAAAACAAACTGAAAAGCGGGTAACCGTTCTTTCAATGAACGGTTATTTTTCATGCTTAAATTTAAATTTTTCCTTGAGAGAAAATAGCGTTGCTGTACTTAGTACTATATGAGATGAGGTGGCATTAGCCTAAACAATTCAGATGATTTTATTTGTCGCATAAGAAGGAGGAACTTTTATTGTTACCATTAATTAAGGAATTTCGTCTAAACCAAAAGCTTACTTCTTATTTAAAATTAATCCTAGTGGTCATTATTCTTGCCGCAGCTATTGTTCCCGTCGCCCCTTCACGGGCACATGCTTTTTACGGAACGGGAAACGGTACGGAACAGAACCCTTATATCATCACGACAGCGGCGATGCTGGATGGTATCAGGACTAATCCGAACGCTTATTACAAATTGGGTGCTAATATCCAATTAACGGATTGTACTTGGAACCCGATTGCCAATTTCTCGGGTGTGTTCGATGGGAACGGATACACGATTTCCGGCTTGACGATTAATCAGCCCTTGTCAATGAATGTCGGTTTTTTGGGCAATTTAATGGCTACAGGTATTGTTCGTAACGTTCGGTTAATGGATGTTAACATAATCGGAAATAGGAACGTAGGAAGTGTTACTGGTACAAGTTTCGGTCAAATCAGTAATGTATTTGCATCCGGCAGTGTAGAAGCGCTCGGAGAGGGCACCTATGATTATGCGAGTGGTCTGGTCGGGTGTTAACAACGCGTCGATTACTAAGTCTATATCGGCTGTCAACGTGAGGGGAGCCAAATCTACTGGATATGTTGGAGGAATTGCAGGCTATAATATTCAAGGCACCGTCAGCCAAAGTTATGCGACTGGCCAAGTGGATGGACTGTCCCGCGCTGGTGGTTTAGTCGGATACAATTCTAACGGAACCGTGAGCAATTCTTACTCAACGGGTTCAGTCACAACGACCTTCAACCGAGCTGGAGGACTTGCTGGACAAAATGCTGGCTAGGTAACAAACAGCTATTCCAAAACAACGGACACATCACTTTCACATCAGGCGAAGATTTCGTTATTTATGATTGACCTTTCGAATAGGCCAATAACAGCTGGAACTGGGATGAACTTCCTATAAGCAACCTTAGTTTGTTTATCGCTTATGTTGCTTAAGTTTTTATCGAAAAACGCTCATGGTACGGCTTCTTATAACAGAAAAGGTGGGGCTATATGCTGATAGTGGGTATGAGGATTTACAATATACATTTGATTGTTTTCCCCTGAATGATTAATATAATGGACAATGTCATAAACCTACCGTATTAAAAAAAGAGATGAGGATTACGATGAATAAAGCAAAGATTCTTATTATCGAAGATGATGCCCCGATTGCCGACTTGCTTTCGTACGGGCTTTCTATAGAGGGGTTCCAGACACGCACAGCGGCCAGTGGAGCAACGGGAATGCATGAGCTGCAGTCGTTTCAGCCCGATTTGCTGCTGTTAGATTGGATGCTACCTGACCAGAGCGGTCTAGACATTTGCAAAAAGGTGACAACGGACTATAACATACCGATCTGCATGATTACAGCCAAATCGGACATTACCGATAAAATTCTAGGCCTTGAATTCGGTGCCGATGATTATATTACCAAGCCTTTTGATCTGCGCGAAGTTGTTGCACGCATTCGAACCATTTTGCGCAGAGTGGAGCAGGCGAACAGCTCGGACAGGGAAGAAGCCACGAAAGCCGTCATTCGGTTTGACAATATTGAAGTGATCGAAGAAGAACGACTCGTCCAAATAGAAGGCCGTCCTGTTGAATTGACCCCCAAGGAATTTGATCTGCTTATGATGCTGGTTAAACATCAGGGCAAAACCTTTACACGTTCCGAACTGCTTGATCTGGTGTGGGGCTATCATTTTGTCGGAGATACCCGTACGGTTGATACGCATATCCAGAGACTCCGCAAAAAGCTAGACGCCACCGAATGCATTACTACCGTCTTCGGAATCGGGTACAAATTTAAAAAAATGGGTGGATAAGCATGATACGTAAAATCAGCATCAAATTCCTGATCGGTTTTTTTCTGATTTTTTCGCTTTCTTTTGTCGTGCTCAATCAGACAGTCAAGGAATTTATCCGGACAAGCAATCAGAATCTGGTTACCTCCGAACTGATCGGACTGAAAAATAACAGCAACGTGTATGTGCGTCAGGCTTTCCTGATTAACCATTTCAGTAGCAATGAGCTGTATTTTGGAGAAATTGCGAGGGAAATAGCAACTAATCTGAACCATACCACGGACAGCAGTATTGGCGTGTATACGGTGGAGGGCAAATTGCTTTATGCCCCGGACAGCTCCATTTTTCAGCAGCACATGCAAAGCGATCTGCAGCAGGCGATTGGTGGCAATACAGCGTACAGCATTACTTATGATCGTAATAAGACGACTGTCCTTTTCTCCTATCCGGTTGTTATAGACGGTTCAAAGGTGGGCATACTGCGTTTTTACAAAGATTTCAGCTCACTCTACGAACAAACCGGACAGATTCGGCAGATTACCCTCTATATTGCCCTGGCGATTTTTGCGGCAGCTTTTCTGTTTTCCTATATTCTTTCCAGGCATATTACCATCCCGCTGACCAGACTGACGCAAGCCTCCACTGAGGTGAAAAACGGGAATCTGGATATCCGCCTTCACTTTAAACGCAGGGATGAAATTGGCCGACTGGCTGAGAATTTTAACGATATGATTGATCAAATTAGTAGACAGATTCATATTATTGAGAAGGACCGGGACCATTTGAAAGAGCTTCACCAGCAGGAAAAGCGCTTTTTTGACAATATTACTCACGAACTGAAAACGCCATTAACCTCCATTCTGGGATATGCGGAGCTGATCAGAATGAACGGTGAGAAAGACCGTGCTTTTTTTGGCAAAGGGATGAATCATATTATCGAGGAGAGCAAGCGCCTGCATGCGATGGTGCTAAAACTACTGGAAGTTTCACGCAAAAATATCATGATCAATGAGCTTGATCGGGTAGATATCGGGCTAATTCTGCAGGATGTGTGTGAATCGATGATGATCCGGGCACAGCGCTATAAAAAGACCATTGAATATGAGATGAATGAGGAATTGATGATGTTGGCCGATAGGGACAGAATCAGACAGCTGTTCATCAACTTGATAGATAATGCGATAAAATATAGTTTGCCGTTTTCGGTAGTAACGGTAAAAGCAGTACGGGCAGAAGAAAAGATCCGCTTGATTTTCAGCAATCCAAGCGATCCGATTGAGGCAGAACATCTGTCACACCTGTTACAGCCATTTTATCCAGCTCATTCCGACAGTGCGGAGGAAGGCAGTGTAGGATTGGGGCTCAGCATTGTGAAATCCATCGTTGAAGAATTTGCGGGTTCCATCTCGATTGCAAACGAGCATAATGAAACCATCGTTACGGTAGAATTTAAAGCGCTGGAAACCGCGGGGAACGGAGAATGAATAATGGGCAATAAATATGTTGTAATGCTGCTGGTCCTATCTCTCGTGGTATTACTGCTGTCAGGATGCGGTTCAGAACCAAAAACAGAGACCGTCGTCATCGCCGACAGCAATGAAGTTTCCAGTACCGATCAAAGCTCTCGGCCGTTTCAGGTCCAAAAAATATATCGGCTTCCGGATCGTTTTGCAAATCGGGGGGAGCTACTGGGATGGTCGTCTGGAAATGCCGTTATCGCATCGTTCGGAGCCATGACCATACTGAAGCGAGGCACGGTGGAACGTTTAACTTATCCGTATGAGCAGAGCAAGGCCATACCCGGAATCGGTAAGGTAACTTCCAATACGACACTTTCTCCCGATGGGAAATATATTTGCGAATTTTCTCGTTCTTCCTCGGAGACAACCCTAAGGCTTATTTCCTTGCAGGATGGCAAGGAAAAGGAAATAGACAGGATCAGTACTAGAAACGAGTCTTATGTACAATATGTTTCCTGGTCGGCCAACAGTTCGTATATCGGCTACCTGGTAGAAAATCCGTTTGATAATGGAGCGGATAGCCTGTACATCTACGATATGGGGTCTCAAACTTCTGGCAAGTATCAGTTAAAAGGCATTATGAAGGAAGACACGCTTTTGAGTGTTAACATTGCAAATGATGGCCGCAGCATACTGGTGGAGTTGTTTGGTGCAAAAAAAGGTCAGAAAAAGATACTAACCATGGGGAAGGTTTCCGGGAAGAATATTGAATTTCAATACGAGCGTCAGATTGGTGGAGATTCAGTAGCCTGGATGAATAACGACCAGTTTGTGTTTCTCGGAACGGATAATTCACTGTATGAATATGATCGGCGAAACGGCGAACTCTCCGTCATTCTGGAAAAAGTGTTTGATTTTGAATTCTCGCCTGACAGGAAAAATATCGCATACACCGAGTATGATCAAAATGTTACTTACGTAGGCAAGGTGCAGGGAAGAAATATACTGTATAAGGAACCGGTGTATCGCGGAATTGTGCCGACGCATATATACTGGAATCCGAACAATAAAAGTGTACTGCTTCAAGGACAAAAACAATTGGATTCCTCGCAGACTGCGTCAACGGATTCTCCTAGCAAGGAGTCATTGATCATTGAATTGAAATAGCGGTGAGGATCGCCATGTTTGTAGACGTCAAAAACCTTATTTCGGTTGTTCAGCCGGAATAAGGTTTTTCTTTTTGCAACCGTTGTGACAATTTGTTTACATGTTGATCAAACTTTCGCGACATCTTTTTTTTATAGTAAATGAAGCAAGATCATTAGCCTATAAGGACAAGGAATGGACCATAGTGAATGGAAACCGGAATTTGCACCTGAATCAACCCATAAAACGTTATATGACCGGCCTGGATGGGCTAAGAGCCATCTCTGTGCTTGCTGTTATTGCTTATCATCTTCATTTCAGATGGGCAGAAGGTGGGCTGCTGGGGGTGGAGATTTTCTTCGTCCTATCAGGATATCTGATTACGGATCAGATTCTTTTCGAATGGAGGATGCGCAGTGGTTTCTCCATTATACAATTCTGGATCAGACGAATGCGCAGACTACTGCCGGCCATGATCTTTATGCTGACTGCAGTGGCACTGTGGCTTTTAATTACTGATTTCTCCAGACTGCAGGCGTTAAGAGGCCATTTTGTATCCTCGCTTTTTTACGTAAACAACTGGTATCTCATTTTTCATCATGTTTCATATTTCGAGAGCTTTGGCCCGCCTTCTCCAATCGGTCACCTCTGGTCGCTTTCCATTGAGGAACAGTTTTACCTCATCTGGCCGCTTGTTCTACTGATCGGTCTGTGCCTTGCGCCGCGACGAGGAAGACTGATGTTATACATTCTGGGTTGCGCCGCCGTATCCGCCATAGCCATGGCCGTGATATACGAACCCGGAACAGATCCGAGCAGGGTGTATTACGGGACGGACACGCGGGTGTTTGCCATTTTGATCGGAGCGGCTCTGGCGATAATCTGGCCCAGCTGGAGACTGAGCGAAAATGTATCCTCTTCGTCACGGACCATGCTGGATATGACTGGCGTGCTGGGCATTGTAATGCTGTTTATCATGATCGGTCAGACCAACCAGTTTGATGATTCGCTGTATCGCGGCGGTTTTCTTTATTTATCACTCATTACTGCAGTTATTATTGCTGTACTTGTTCATCCGGCCAATCGACTGGAACGATGGCTCGGCTGCCGGCCTCTGAGCTGGATCGGTAAGCGATCTTACAGTCTGTATATTTGGCATTATCCAATCATTATTTTGTCAAGTCCGGTGGTGAATACCGAAGATGCCAGCTATATACGTATTGCTCTGCAGGTAACGGCCAGTTTCATAATGGCAAGTCTTTCCTACAGATACATCGAAGAGCCCATTCGTCGCGGGACCCTAAAATCACTCCGCAGGTCAGGCGCTGGCAGCCAGTTAGGCCTTGTCGTCATTGTTATCGCCATTATTCTGGTCCTGACATCATGGAAGACGAATTCACCAGATCCTGTGCCTGATGCTCCAGCAACTGTAAGCCGGGAACCCGTCCAGACAGAAAAGGTGCAATCCGGATTTTCCGATGTAAATACAGGCCATTCCGCAGAAGGAGAGAAGGTCACGGCGATCGGAGATTCCGTCATTCTGGATGCCGCCCCGTTTCTGGAAAAGCAGCTCCCCGGTATGACCATTGATGGCAAGGTGGGACGGCAAATGTCACAGGCTGGGAATGT
Organism: Paenibacillus sp. EKM206P; assembly: GCF_011066155.1. Taxonomy (NCBI): domain Bacteria; kingdom Bacillati; phylum Bacillota; class Bacilli; order Caryophanales; family Paenibacillaceae; genus Paenibacillus; species Paenibacillus sp. EKM206P. The sequence goes on from NZ_JAAMNQ010000003.1 coordinate 45,124, forward strand.
GCTTGATGACCTGCGGGCACAGGGCAAGCTTGGCAATAAAATTATTATTGAACTCGGCACCAACGGCGTGTTTAACCAGAGTCAACTGAAGTCCTTGCTGACTTCACTACAGGATTCTCGGCAAATTTATCTGATAACGACCAGAGTACCGAGAGGGTGGCAGAATACCGTAAATGACAATCTGCGTGAAATTGCTGGTGAATTTCAAAATGTACGACTTATCGACTGGTATTCGGCCAGCGAAAACCGCAACGATCTATTTTATGACGATGGTGTCCATCTGAAACCAGAAGGAGCTCAGTATTATGCCTCGGTTTTGATTGATGCTATCAAACAGGATAAAACCTACTAGCATGTTAAAGGAAAGGATGAACTAGGTATGAACAAAAAAAATGTCAGAAAAGTGAGGGCATTATGGGGTTTTATGATTCTTCTTATCGTCATAGGAGCCATAGGCCTCCATCTACATTCAAAGCAAAATTCGGATGATAACGAACCACGCGGCAAGGATTCTTCTCTATACAATCTTGATGCGATGCAGCCTGCTGCACAAAAGCCTGGGGCTTCCAGTACCAGCGGAGAACAAGCTCAACCATCCGCGTCCTTAAACGGCGAGGGCGTCACGATGATTGGAGATTCGGTTACGGTCGGAATTGAGCCTTATTTAAAAGAGCAGCTTCCGAATATGACGGTAGACGGCAAGGTTGGCCGGCAGATGTCTCAAGCTGTAAAAGTCATTAATGAATTAGCCACCCAAGGCAAACTGGGAGACCAAGTCATTATCGAACTCGGCACCAATGGTCCGTTTAGCAGAGACCAACTGCACGACGTACTGCAATCCCTTTCTGGAGCCAGACAGGTAATCTTGCTCACCACCCGGGTTCCGAAAGGATGGCAAAACACGGTGAATGACACGATTGCACAGGTTGCCGATGAGTTTAGCAACGTCAGCGTGGTGGACTGGTATTCGGCCAGTGTAGGCAAAGATGAATACTTTTATAGAGATGGCGTCCATTTAAAACCAGGGGGTAGCCGATATTACACTTCACTCCTCGTAGCAGCCTTGCAAAAATCTTAAATACAGAAGGGACAGGCGCGTTCATAATTCGGAAAGGAAGAATGACATGACACAGAGGAAAAAGAGGATATTAATTGTAACATTGTTACTTGTGGTCGCTGCTGTAAGCTTTATTTTTTATTATTTCTTTTCGATTTACAAAGGGCTGGAAGGATTTAATAAGGCTCCGGCAAACTCCCCGTTCATTAATGTAAGCACCGATAATACCGAAGCTCTGGAAGCTCCAGCATGGGAGGGAACTGAGCCTGTCAATATTTTGCTGATGGGTGTGGATGCCCGTGGAAGCGACAAGGGCGAGGTACCCAGATCCGACAGCATGATGGTTGTTTCGTTGAATCCTACCGATAAGCATATCCATGTGTTTTCGATTTTGCGTGACACTTATACGGATATTCCCGGATACGGCAAAAACCGAATCAACACGGCTGTTACGCATGGGCCGGATACGGCGATGAAAGCAGTCAGTGAATTGCTGGGGGTGCCTGTTCATTTTTATGTATATACCGATTTCCAGGGGTTTATTAAACTCGTGGACTCTGTAGGCGGACTCGATTTTTATGTCGAAAAGGATATGTACTATGAAAGCAAGGCCGATCTGCATGAGTACGATATTAATTTAAAGCAGGGACAGCAGCATTTCAACGGCAAAACGGCGCTTCAATATGTTCGTTTTCGTCATGATGCCATGTCCGATTATTCCAGAACAGAAAGACAGCGCGAATTTATTACGGCATTAGCCGAGAAGGTCAAAACAACGACTTCCATTATGAAGCTTCCTTCCATTCTAGAGGAAATCAGTCCGTATATCGATACCAATTTGTCAGTCTCCGATATGTGGAATTTGGCTTCGGTAGGGTATCAAAGTACGTTAAAGGGAAATGAACAAATACCGCCAATGAAGCTATTAAAAGAAACTTATGTGGGCAAAGCAGCTGTTCTGGATGTAAAAAGTCGAACTGATTTGAAGCAATTTGTGCAAAGTACCATAAACTCCGACGCTTCTCATTCGATGACAGACAATCCTTCCGGGCAGAAAACAGATCTTGAATAGGATTGGACAATATATAAAATCGTAATTTGCCGGACAATAGTCTGTTAAATGCTCTTTATGAGCACAACATGGTCTTCCGGTTATCCATAGGGGGAAAAAGAATGGGTACAAAACCAATAGTAAGGTTCTGCTTGGCGTTAACCATATCCGCCGCCATGCTTCTGGAGATCACTGCTCCGCACATGGCTATGGCTGATGCTGCACAACGTACAGAAAGCACGTTGTTAAACGATAAACAGAGTCAATCAACAAAAACAATCTCAACGCAGGTTAAAAATATCCCGACACTGAAATTGGATAACAATCTGGCATCCATGACGAAGAAAAGAACCATTAAAGCTAGATTTAAGCTTCCGAAGGGTACCAATATAAAGAAAATAAGCTGGACTTATGGTGGCAAGCCATTATCGGAATGGAAATCGTACAAGGATCACGATTATAATGGCGCCCCCTTTATCACCGTTACTCAGGTCAAAGCAGAAAACGGAGAAGTCACTGCCAATATCAATTTTGGTCTTACTTACGGTACGGAAAATCTTGCCGAACCGAGTCTACAGCGTCCACTGTACGCCTCATTGATGGGAACCTATGAACTGGCTGCAGCAGTCAACGGCAAAACCGTTGCCCAGGCCCCCATTAAGTTGGTCCCATACGACAGCTTCCGTACGTATGATGAACTGAAGCCGGAGATTGATGCGATTACGGCACAAGCAGCTCAAAAAAACGACAGATACATTAAAACGATGTCGATCGGCAAATCCGTTGAAGGCCGCGATATGTATATGACTGTGGTTGCCAAAGATCAAGCAACGATTGACAAATATCAGAATGTAACTCATCCTGCCATGCTGAATGATCCTGCAAAGCTGGAGAACGATATTCAATCAGGTGCATTCGGAGATTATCAAGTGCCCATCTGGATCAACAATATTCATCCAAATGAAGCGCCGGGCTTTGATGCGATTATCAATTATTTTAAGACCATGGCTCTCGATAAAAATGTTACGTACAAGACCACCTCGTCCAATGGAAAATCGAGTACGGTCACTCTGAATATGGATGATGCGCTTGAACATGTGTTTTTCCTGTTCCTGTATACGGAAAATCCAGATGGAAGGGTGCATACCGAACGTTATAATGCTGAATACTTTGACTTGAATCGGGATAATTCTTATCAAACCCAGCCTGAAACACGCAGTGTTACAGAGCAAATTGCCAAGTGGTCGCCGATTTCTTTCCTAGATCTGCATGGCTTTGATAAGAATTTTCTGATTGAGCCTACCACACCGCCTCACGATCCGAATATTGAATACGATCTGCTTATGGATAACATGGTAGAACAGGCAAAAGCGATGGGTGAAGCAGGTATAGCAAACACAAAGTATGATTACTACCATATTCCTTATGAAGAACATCGTAAAACAGTCGAAAATCCTAAATATGTTTCCAAGGGGACTTCTTCAGGATGGGACGATGCGTCTCCAGCCTATACAGCTGTCTTCGCCATGCACCATGGTGCAATGGGACATACGCTGGAAACACCTGAATCGAATGAAGAGTCGACCAAAGCATTGTATTATAGTGTCGCTGCAGCAACCGATTATGTTATGCAAAAGAAAGAAAATTTATTTTTGAACCAGCTAAAAGTATATGAACGTGGAATCAATAACATCGATGATTATGCCGTAGATCGGTATCTAGTCAATGTCAAAAATCAAGTTATTGGCCGCCCTCGTCACGGTAATGAGAATTTTTTTCCTGAGTATTACGTTTTGCCGATCGATAAGAGTCTTCAAAAAAATCCGCTGGAAGCTTATCGGATGATTGAATATCTTATCCGCAATGGAGTAACGGTTGAACGCTCGACAGAAGCTGTAAGTACTGCTGGCAAAACCTACCCTGCGGGTTCATTTATCATAAATATGCACCAGGCCAAACACGGCATTGCAAACATGGTTTTATATGATGGTATTAACGTCTCAGATTATGCTTCCGTAGCTGGCGAGATTGTGCAGGATTTTCCTGTCCTGCGAGGATTTGAACGTGATGTGGTTAGAGAAACCGGAGTGTTTGCGGGCAAAACTTCTCCGGTGACTTCCGTATCGATTCCGGCCACACCAATGCCGAATGATTCTGCCTATGTCTTAATCCTAAACACCAATAACGATGCCATCAAAACGGTTAATGAATTGCTTAAATCCGGCAAAGTGGTTACGATGCTATCCAAAAGCGGAACAGGATATGAAGCGGGTGACTTTGCAGTCGCCTATGATGATCTGAACCCGCTGGCCTCGAAATACTATCTTGATGTCACGGCATTCGGCAATAACAAACCCGTTGGTAAAGTTCTTAAACCTTCTACGGTAGCCGCTCTCGGCGAATCGGCTTATGTGCTCAAAAATCTCGGTTTTAAAGTGACCGATGATCAGCAGCATGCCGATGTGTTGGTGAATACATTCGATTCCGATAAACTTGTCGAGAAAGGGAAACCATACATTGCTTATGGAAATATGGGGATGGGTAACGTGAAAAACTGTATTCCTCAATTTGCGTTTGCTGGACCGACATGGGAAAGATACGAAGGGGTCTTCCTAGCGAATGTCAAACAGGATAATGTGATTACAGCCCCTTACGATAACGAAGAATACTTCTACACCGTTACAGGTTCTTACATTACGAAACTACCTAAAGCTGCAAAAATTCTTGCAACCATTAGTAATAAAGAAAACTTCTTCAAAGCGGGCTGGTGGCCAGGTCACGATGCTGCAAGAGGAAAGATTATGGCCTTCACCTATATAGAAAACAAAAAGAATATTACTGTGTTCTCTAATGATCTCACCAATGGTGCTCATTCGCAGCAACAATTCCGTTTGCTGGCCAATTCCATTTTTAATGCTGTTCCCAGCAAATCCTAAGTAATTTTGCAAACAGCCTTATTCCAGTGATCAACTGTGAATAAGGCTGTTTTCGCGATAAAACGGTTTCGCCTACTGTGACATTTTGTTTACAACTTGATCAAACTTTAGCGACATCTGCAGGATATATTGGACTATAGCGTAACATCATCCTGTACATGCGGGTTGATGAAAAATACGAGTCCAGGATTTTCAAGGAGGAATGCAAGTTGCTAAGCAGTATCAAACTGATAAGCAGATCCGTCAGAGAGTATGAGGAAGAGGCCAATATCAAAATACGAGCCTTTTCCGTAAATAGCCAATTGAATGAAAATCAAGTAAATGAAAAGACGGTTGCTAATAAATTAGATGATAAAGAAGTAGATACAGCAGGTATATCCAATTCATCCTACGACGTTACACAAACCGATATTCCTTCTCGAAGCTCTGTAGAAGAGTCGAAAAGAAGGCGGGGCACCGGGCGTCTTGTAGCACTTGATGCAGTACGAGGAATGGCGGTGCTGGGAATGTATTTGCAGCACTTCGGATCGAACCCAAACGTTTCTGCGATTGTTTCCGGAAACACGACACTATTATTCGTATTGTGCGGGGGGATATCTTATTCCATTATGGCACAGCGCATGATGGAACGGGGAGCGGATACGGCCGCTTTCCGTGCGCGAATGCTAGCCCGTGCAGTATTTGTTGATATTATTGGTTATTTGCTTATTATGCTGAACACTCCATATGGCATCATTTTGCCTGCCTATTCAGCTATGTTTGTGCTGGCCCTTATGTTATTTCGCCGTTCGACCCGCACCATTGTTACAACAGCAGCAGTTTTGCTCGTGACAGCCCCGCCGCTAATGATTCTGGGATCAAGTATTTTCTCAAAAGCTTATCTTCTTGGTGATATTGCAGGAGGTCCAATGTCTGCTATCGCCTTGATCCCTGCATTTGTTACTGGTATGGCCATTGGCCGCTTTGACCTGACCAGATTACGCACAGCTCTCATACTCGCAGGCAGTGGTATCGTTATGCTTGTTATTGGCAAAGCACTGGCTGCTTTTGTACTTCCGAATTGGAGTCTCCACTTTGAACAATGGCTGGTAAGGATGCAAGGAGTTGCTCCTGTACAGCCACCGGATGAATACGCAATTTGGCCGCTTAATACGGAATCACCAATGTGGCATATGCTCTTGCAGTCGGCTCCGCACACCGCTTCGACCTTCCAAACGATGATAGGATTAGGAATTTCATTCTTGGTATTGGGCGTTGCATGTCTCATATCCAAAAAAGCCTCTACTGTATTATTGCCTTTTGCAGCAGTCGGACGTATGGCTCTGACCATGTATGCCATTCAATTTGTAATAGTTTGGTTTCTGTATCTGGCAAAGATTGGGCACAGTCTGGACGGAGTTCCGTTCGGCGACGTAATAGTTGCAGTTGTTACACTGTTGCTGGGATTGTTGTTTGCTAAGCTTCCTGTTGGTCCGCTTGAAGGATTGATGCGCCGTTTTGACCGATTGTTCTGCCCTACCCAACCAGTCTCACAAACAGTAAAGTAGATAGCCTTCTTGATACTCTATATTTATAGTCATAGAAAACATCGGATTTCAATTAAAACAGACTGATCAAAATCACAACAGATAAAAAATAAAGGTTTTGTGAATTTAGTTATTTATTTCCAGGTTTTAAGTATTGCCTATGTTGTACAATGACAACAAGTTTACCCCAACTAAGTCCTGATAATATCAGGATTTTTTTATATTTAGGGGAGAATGACAACAAGTTTGCCTCTTTCGTAAAGGGGCGGCTATAGTTAGAGTTACTTTGTGGAATGACATGATTATTTTTTGTTCCAATCTACAATACATATCGATGTTTTGTATCTGTTAGATTTAATTTTTTTTGTCCAATTAAAGTGTAGAAGATCACCATATGATTTTGCTCGTCGTTTCTAATATGGGTGTAAAGTGTGGTTTTTTTGGGATCAGAATGACCGAGCATTTAAGTCCACAGAAGTTTGGGCTTTTCTTTGATAATTAGAAATTCTTTTTTGTGGTATGAGAGCCCTAAAACCCCAGATGATATTTGTATCTTTATCCCACATCAAGCATCTCTTTATAAGACGAGTATTCTCTTTTTCATTAATACCCGCAGCTTTAAAAATTTCTTTGTTCGTTAGAGCATGATGCTAGTTGGCAAGATAGAGAAGTTGAACTTAGAGATTTTTAACTCAATACAAGACACAATGATTCAAATTCTAATATCACAGATTTTTTTGTATTAACCTCCATCATAGTTATTTTTTGACAGTTCCGTACGAGCACTTAAGAAATAGCCCCATCTTTACCGTCGGGTCAAAAGAAGAAAAAACTTTATCGCTAACGCCTTCTTACAATTGGTGTTTAACAATCCTGTCTCCCTCAATAAAGCTATCGGAAACGTAACTTTTGCATCAGACGCCCGTAATAACTAGCACTCTCATTATGTTGGGCAAGTTTTATTAGTTACTGGAGTAGAGGGTTGGTATCAAGTAGACGGAAAACCAGTTCAATTCCTTAAAACAGGCGATGTGGTAAACATTCCACCGAACGTAAAATATTGGCATGGGTTACGAAGGATAGTTGGATTTGTATACTTAGTACTCACACTGGGGTGATACAGACCGGTTAGAAAACGTAACCGAGAAAGAATATGAAAACTCTTTTAAAAAAAATGAAAAAACAAGCAGAAGCGGCAGCCAATCGGCTGCCGTTGTTTTAGTGTTTCGTTATATACTGTGACCTTTATTGAAAAGGAAAAAGGTCATTTTCTTTACAGAATATAATACCGATTAAAAACTTCTTTCTAACAAGGTGCCAACTTGTGTGGCCATGACTTGCGGTGAATAGGGCATTCCATTTCGAATCCACCATTCAATGACCCCTACATAAGCAGTCCCAGCATATTGCAACATCACATCTTCGACTAATTCCGTATTTTTCCCGCTTTCTTTGTCAATCTCCCCTTTGAACCCTTCCATGAAATAAGCAAGTAGCCGCGTTCTAAAAGATGAAGGTGTACCTTTTGATGCTGCTAGCATGGTTGAAAAAAGCAAATAATTTTTCTCAAAGTACTCGAAATATGGAACAAGAGCATCAGCCCACTCCGTCTGACATGCCCACGTATCCATTTCTTTTAATTCATTAATGTGTGTTTCCATGATTTGATCTAATAAATCATATTTGTCCTGATAATGAAGATAAATTGTACCGCGGTTTACGTTTGCCTTGTTTGCAATGTCTTGAATGGTAATGTCATCGAAGTTTTTTACAGCCATCAGTTCAATAACGGCTTTTTTTAAGGATTCTTGCGTTTTTAGGATTCTCCGATCCACTTTAATCATCTTGTCTTTTCCCCCTGATCAAAAAATAATGAACACTTTTCGTGATGATGTTGCTATTTCAACAAATTGCGCTTTTTTAACCATTGAACTTAGGTTTCTTTTTTTATAATAATAGACATAAGTTGATAAAACAACCAGTATTGTTTATTCGCTCTCCGTGGCTTACTTACCTAAAAAAAGGAGAACTTAAATTTAGAAAAGAGGGTGTTCACATGGTGTTTAATAAAGAAGTGTGGATAATCATTACTAATTTCTAAATAGCTAACTGATAAAAATTCTATTCATTGGAGGTTATATATGATTAATGCTAATGCACGTGCTGTGTTCGGTCCAGAAGGTTCTACAGTTGAGCGCAGGGATCTTAAGCCGCATAATATTCTCATTGAGATCAAGTATGCGGGTATTTGCCACTCTGGCATCCATACTGCCCGTGGAGATTGAGGGCCAGTCCAATATCCTCCCGTTCCAGGACACGCTGGAATTGTCGCCCAGATTGGTTTGGAAGTCACAAAGTATACTGTTGGTGACCGGGTAGGAGTTGGCTGTATGGTTGATTCCTGTGGAGAGTGCGAGAGTTGCCGTAGAGGAAAGGAGCAATATTGTCTTAATGGACATACGAGTACCTACGGAGTCATCGATAGATATGGACAATATACGCAGGGAGGTTATTCCACCCATATCGTTGTAATAACGGAGGATTTCGTGGTTCGAATTCTAGACGGCATTAATCTTGATGTCGCCGCTCCACTTTTATGTACTGGGATCACAACGTATCCGCCGCTGCGCCATTGGGGTGTTGATTCCGGCTAAAATATAGCGGTCGTTGGATTTGGTGGACTCGGACACATGGTGTGAGATCGCTCATTCTATGGGGGCAGAAGTAACAAACCCATAACATCTAAAGCAAATGCGTTAGTTTAAAGAAAGCATTAAAACAATCATAGGAGTAAAAGGAATGAAATATAAGACCCAAAAAAATTCTCTCGGTTTTGCTCTAATATTGGCCATATTTTCGGCGTTGGGGCCGTTTACCGTCGATATGTATCTTGCATCACTTCCGCAAATCGCTGTTTTTTTTGGAACAAGCGCAACTGCGGTTCAAGCGAGTTTAACCACTAGTCTGTTAGGATTAGGGCTAGGACAGTTGATAATGGGACCATTAAGCGACATTTATGGAAGACGCCAGCCTTTGTTGATTTCCATGATACTATATATCCTTTCCTCTATTGGATGCGCTTTTGCACCAAGCATAGGATGGTTTATATCTTTAAGATTTATACAAGGGGTTGCTGCGTCCGCTGGACTTGTTATTTCGCGCGCTATTGTTCGAGATCGGTTTAGTGGGATTGAAATGACTAAGTTTATATCGTTGCTGACAATGATAAGCAATGTGGCACCGTTAATTTCCCCTACGGCTGGAAGTACGGTTATGTCATACAGCTCTTGGTTAGGTGTATTTATATTTTTAGGGGTGCTAGGCATAGGGTTAACTGGGATAACCATATGGGGGTTAAAGGAAAGCTTACCTGTACAACAACGTATTTCAGGCAGTCCCCGTGCGTTGATGAAAAATTATAATAGCTTATTCCGAAAGCGGTCTTTTATAGGGTATGCTCTAGTCAATGGCATATTGTTCGCAGGTGTTTTTGCCTATGTTGCAGGTACCCCATTTATTTATCAAAACATATACGGCGTGTCGCCGCAACTGTTTTCAATCCTCTTTGCGTTGAATGGCCTTGCTATTATCTTGGGATCTCAATTCGTCAAACTGCTTGCAGACCGGGTAACGGAAAGTCGATTGTTTTTGATCGGAATAATACTAGCGTTTATATCTTCTGCTGCAGTCTTATTTATAGTACTAGTACATGGAGTATTATCAGCTATGTTTATTTCGATCTTCTTATTCGCTTTATCCATTGGGATCATTGGCCCCATCTCTTTTACATTAGCAATGGAATCGCAGGGGCATATTGCAGGGGGCGCGTCCGCCGTGCTCGGCACTTTACAATTCGCATTAGGTGCCGTTACGTCTCCACTTGTGGGAATTGCAGGCGAAAATTCTGCTATACCTTTTGGAATTATTATTTTTTCTACAAGTTTATTATCTATAATTACCTATCTCATTCTGGTTAAAGGGATAAAAAAATTATCCGGTACCAAAAATAGCTTTGAATCCAATACTTAACCAATCGCTTGCGAACATTAAGATCTATGCGAGGCCCCAGCATTCTAAGACTTGAGTATAAAAAACAGGAGGATCTAAAATGCAAAGTGTTACACTAAACAATGGTGTCGAGATGCCGATACTCGGATTTGGGGTTTATCAAATTGATGATGAAAATGTATGCGAAGAATCGGTTTGTAATGCCCTAATGGAAGGTTACCGCTTGATTGATACCGCTGCTGTTTATAGCAATGAAAAAGCAGTCGGTCGTGCCATCAAGCAGAGTGGCGTGCCCAGAGAGGAAATATTCGTTACAACAAAGCTTTGGATTCAGGATGCAGGTTACAAGAGTGCTAGGAAAGCATTCGAAACATCACTGAAAAAACTGCAACTGGATTATTTGGATCTGTATCTCATTCATATGCCCTTTGGCGATATCCATGGTTCATGGCGTGCGATGGAGGAATTATATCATGAGGGGAAGATCAGGGCAATCGGCGTAAGTAACTTCCTAAATGATCGCCTGATGGATTTAATCGTTCATCATGAAATCGTTCCTACTGTAAACCAAGTTGAAACGCATGTATTTACACAACAAGTAGAAAATGCTCAATTTATGAAGGATCACCATGTTCAGATTGAGTCCTGGGGACCATTTGCTGAAGGGAAAAATGACATTTTCAAAAATGAAGTATTGGCATCAATAGCTGAGAAACATCATAAATCCGTGGCTCAAGTTGCTTTACGTTGGTTGATACAAAGAGGAATTGTTGCGATTCCAAAGTCCGTTCATAAGGAAAGAATTATCGAAAACTTTAATATCTTTAACTTTGAAATGAGTAGGGAAGATATGGAAAGGATTGCTACGTTGGATTCCAAAGAGAGTTTAATCTTATCCCTTCACGATCCTGAAAACGTGGAACGGCTCAGCAACATGAAAATTCGTAACTAATTTTGGGGAGGCCTTATCACAAAATGCTCAAACCCAACAACACTATGTTCACGTAACAGTACCCAAGTCCTTCCCATATATCGATTCAATTCCACATATAAACATATGAATGGTTATAATGGCAGAGAAGTGTGTGAAAAAGTAAACTGAAAGAACGGTATTTAAGATGGTAAGTTAATTACTAGGACATATTGAATCTATTCATAAGCACATATTGTCAACAGGGGGAAACATGGAGTTAAGAGTGCTTCGTTATTTTCTTACAGTCGCTCGTTTGGAAAGTATTACGCATGCAGCAAATGTACTACATGTAACACAGCCGACATTAAGCAGACAATTAGCTGACTTAGAAAAAAATTTAGGAACTCAATTGCTTATTCGCGGGAAAAAAAAGGTGTCATTAACGGATACTGGCATGCTTTTACGTCAGAGGGCAGAAGAAATCCTAACGATTGCGGATAAAACAGAGAGAGAATTCAAAGATCAAAATAATCTGGTTGGAGGGACTATCTCTATAGGAAGCGTCGAATCACTAACATCGCATTATTTATTTCAAACATTAAAAGCTTTTCATGAAGAGTATCCACAGGTTAATTATTATATTTATAGCGGAACAGGGGATGATATAAAGGAAAAAATAGACAAAGGATTACTTGAAATTGGGATTTTATTAGAGCCCATAAATATTGAAAAATACGATTTCATCAGATTGCCTCAAAAGGAACGATGGGGAATTCTAACACAGGCTTCATCCCCTCTTGCACAAAAAGAATATGTTACTCCCAATGATCTTGTTGGAGTTCCTTTACTTCTTTCTAGTCGTCCAACATTACAAAATGAAATTGCTAATTGGTTTGCTGATGAATATGAAAATATACATGTTCTAGCCACATACAACTTAATTTCTAACATAGTTAATTTTGTAGATAATGGTATGGGAACTGCTATTTGTATTGAAGGTGCTCTTGCGATGACAGGTTCAAAACATCTTTGCTTCAGACCATTTTTTCCAGAACTCAAATTTAGTTGTGTTATTGTTTGGAAGAAACACAAGATTTTTAACCAGGCTACTTCTCACTTAATTCAATTAATCAAGTATGCCTCACAAGCATAATAAAACATAGATTATAGGTATTGGATAAGGTTATTTATCTAGTGATATCTTAAAGGTGCAGCTTGAATGAAGCCTTTAAATATTACTGATAAATAACTTTTTTTATTTAGCAGGTAAAGTTGTTTATGTTTAATAAATAAAAGGCGTAATTCATTGTTCAACAACAAGAAGAGGGGGCATTTTCTAATGAGCAAAAAATATGAAAAATTAGCTCAGGATATTGTAGAGAAGATTGGTGGTAGTGAAAATGTATCAACACTAACTCATTGTATGACAAGGCTTAGATTCGCACTAAACCAAAATAAAAAAGCCGATCAAGACGCTATTAAAGCTTTAGATGGCGTGATTGATGCGATTGAAAGCGGCGGACAATTTCAGGTGGTTATTGGCACCCATGTTGAAGAAGTATATGAGGAAGTGATCAAATATATAAAACATGCAGAAAATATAGATGATACATTATCTAACGAAAAAAATGTAAGCGTTTTTGGCAAATTAATCGATTTTATTTCAGGTACATTCAGTCCAATCGTTCCGGCTATTGCAGGCGCGGGAATGATAAAAGCGCTATTGGCTTTGCTGATCTTATTTAATGTAGTTTCAAAAGCGTCACAAACTTACTATGTAATCAATTTCATGTCGGATGCCATTTTTTATTTCTTACCCTTCTTATTAGCATATTCGGCTGCAAACAAATTAAAATGCAGCCCTGTACTGGCACTTGTGTTGGCTGGGATATTGCTTCATCCGAATCTGGATCTATTGAGAACTGCGGGTAATAATGTTAGCGTTTTTAATATTCCATTGACACTTGTTGCTTACAGTTCATCGGTTGTTCCGATTCTATTAACCGTGTGGGCGCAATCCTACATTGAACCATTCTTTAAAAGAGTCATTCCTAACGCTGTAAAAATTATTTTTGTTCCGATGTTTACCATTCTGGTTGTTGGATTTATTTCCTTAACTGCACTAGGACCGCTAGGTTCTTTCTTCGGAACATATTTGGCAATGGGGTTTGATTTTTTGGGATCGCACGGAGCATGGGTGGTCATTTTCATAATTGCAACCTTCTGGCCACTCCTTGTTATGTTTGGACTTCATCACAGTATCGTTCCGTTATCATTGGCTCAAATCACGACATTGGGATATGAAAATATCATTGGACCTGGAGCCATGATATCCAATATTTCGCAAGGTGTAGCCGCGTTGATTGTCAGTTGGAGAACAAAGGATACAGTATCCAAGCAAATCTCCACTACAAGTGGAATTACAGGCTTAATGGGAATTACAGAAGCAGCACTTTACGGTGTTAATTTACCTAAAAAATATCCTCTTGTTGCGGCTATGATTGGATCCGCTGCTGGAGGGCTTTACGCAGGGGTTATGGAAGTTTCACGTTATGCAACAGGTTCATCAGGGCTTCCAGCTATTCCGCTTTATATTGGAGAAAACATTTGGAATTTCTATAATATACTCATCGCATTATTAATTACAACGGTTATAACTGCAGTGCTTACCTATTTATTAACCTTAAAATATGAGAAAGAAACGTCTGAGCAGAATAAAGTCACCACAAACGATAAAATCATCACACTTAAAAATACGGTTATTACAAGTCCTATCAAAGGTGAAATGATTCCATTGAAGGATGTTCAAGATGCGGCCTTCTCCACAGAAGCAATGGGAAAAGGAATTGCCATTGAGCCAAGCGAAGGAAAAGTGGTCGCTCCTTTTGATGGGAAAATTGTTTCGCTGTTTCCCAAGAAACACGCAATCGGTTTACTCTCCGATGATGGGGTTGAAATACTCATCCATATAGGATTGAACACCGTTAAACTGAATGGGAAGTACTTTGAAGCTCATGTTGAAGAGGGTCAGAGAATTACCAAGGGACAGACACTAATCACGTTTGATTTGGAGAAAATCAGAGAGGAAGGATATGTTACCCAGACCCCGGTGATCGTTACGAATACTTACAGTTATGCTGATGTGCTAACTAATAACAGTAGTGCAGTCACTGATTTTAACAATGAGTTGTTAGTCCTAATAGTGTAACCATATCAAATTCAAGGAGTGGATTATAAATGACTTTAGTCAAAGACTTTTTATGGGGAGGAGCAACTGCTGCAAACCAATGTGAAGGTGGATATTTGGAAGGGAATAAGGGATTGTCAACCGTCGATGTTATACCCGCAGGACAGGATCGCGTTTCTGTAATGAAAGGTAAGATGAAAATGATGGAATGTGATGATGAACATTTCTATCCAAGCCATGAAGCCATCGACTTTTATCATAATTATAAGGAAGACATTGCTTTATTTGCAGAAATGGGCTTCAAATGCTTCCGCTTATCTATTGCATGGACACGAAT
Organism: Paenibacillus sp. EKM206P; assembly: GCF_011066155.1. Lineage (NCBI taxonomy): Bacteria > Bacillati > Bacillota > Bacilli > Caryophanales > Paenibacillaceae > Paenibacillus > Paenibacillus sp. EKM206P. The sequence continues at coordinate 60,139 of NZ_JAAMNQ010000003.1, forward strand.
CTATCCAAATGGGGATGATCCATTACCCAACGAAGAAGGTTTGAAGTTCTACGATGATGTTTTTGATGAGTGTTTAAAATATAATATAGAGCCTTTAGTAACGATCACTCATTTTGATGTGCCGATGCATTTGGTAAAAACCATCGGTTCTTGGAGAAGCCGTAAAATGGTTGATTATTATGAAAGACTATGCGAAACACTATTCACTCGCTACAAAGATAAAGTGAAGTATTGGCTAACTTTTAATGAAATCAATATGTTATTACACCTACCATTCGGGAGCTCAGGATTGGTGTTTGATGAAGATGAAGATGAAGAAGCTGTGAAGTATCAGGCAGCTCATCACCAATTGGTCGCGAGTGCTAAAGCTACTGAAATTGCACGCAAAATAAATTCCGAATTCAAGATAGGATGTATGTTGGCGGGTGCCAGCACTTATCCCTATACTTGCGCTCCTGAAGACGTATGGAAAGCCATAACAAGGGATCGAGAGCATTACTTCTTTGTGGATGTACAATCTCGTGGTGAATACCCGAATTATGCCAAAAAAATGTTCGAAAGAATGAATATACATCTGAAAATGGAAGATGATGATGAGGAGCTTCTGAAAAATAATACAGTTGACTTCGTTTCATTTAGTTACTATGGTTCGCGATTAACAAGTGCCGACCCAGCAGTTAATACTCAAACCGCTGCCAATCTCTTTCCGACATTACGAAATCCCCATTTAAAAAGAAGTGAATGGGGCTGGCAAATTGACCCACTCGGGCTGAGAATTACATTAAATGCATTGTATGATCGCTATCAAAAACCATTATTTATTGTCGAGAATGGGTTGGGAGCTGCGGACAAGCCTGATGAAAATGGATGTATCTCGGATGATTACAGAATCGAGTATATTCGTGAACATATCCGAGCATTTAAAGCTGCTGTAAAAGAAGATGGCGTAGAGTTGCTAGGATATACAACCTGGGGGTGCATTGATTTAGTAAGCTCAAGCTCTGGAGAAATGAACAAAAGATACGGTTTCATCTACGTGGATAAAGATGACCAGGGAAATGGTACGTTAAGTCGTAGTAGGAAAAAGTCCTTTAATTGGTATAAGAAAGTAATTAGTAGCAATGGAGAAGATTTAGACTAAGTTTATACAGCCATAGCTAGTTGATGATGGAATCACAGTCGACCAGATGTGACGCTTACAAACTTTTTCTAAACAAGACCCTTAATTTAAAATGCGATATATTCTCTTGTTCTCACTAACATGAGCAAGTCTTCTTGTGGTAAGCATTTTCTTGTTATTCGGGATCATGTTCTCAATAGGAAATAAAGTTATGAATTTAAGTACAAAACATGGAGCGGGTGCCGCTTCATGTTTTTGTACTGTGCCGGGTATGGGCCTTATCTCTAGTGTTCAAGTTCCGAATGCGAGAACAGTATTCAAAACCCTACCCTCATCACAAAATTAGGATGAGAATTTTGTTTAAATAACCTCAGTACAAGAAATTACTCGATTTACTAGATTTGTTGGGAATGCAATTTAAAAATTTCTATCTAACAATATCCCAGTTTGTTCTGCCATGACACGAGGGGGGACTGACATTCCATTCTTAAACCACCATTCTACGATCCCCACGACCGCGGCCCCAAAAAATTGAAGAATGACATCTTCACTTAAGCCTTGATTTTTTCCTTCTGTTACATCGACTTCTACCTTGTACTCCTGGACGACTAAATCAAGGAATTGAGTACGAAAATAAGCTGAACTTTTCGTGTTTAGCATGGTTGAAAAGAACAAATGATTGTCTGCAAAGTATTCGAACCAGACATAATTTCCTTCTTGGAAACTCATTTCAGATGCTGTGTGGCAAAGTTCACGGAGATTGTTTATATGTTCTTCAATTATCTTATCTAGCAAGTCAAATTTATCCATGTAATGGAGATAGATTGTTCCTCGATTAACATTTGCCCTATCAGAAATATCCCGAATTGTAATGTCATCAAAGTTTTTTTCAGTCATCAGTTCAAGTATTGCTTTCTTTATGGCTTCTTGAGATTTGAGTACCCTTCTGTCCACTTTAGTCATTTTTAAAGTCCCCTTACTGAGATAATCGGCAATTACGGATAATTTGTTGAGTAATCCACACATCGAAAGAAATTGATTATTGCAAGCATTTTGTTTCCGTTTAGAATTATAAACGTAAGTTGATTAAACAATCAATGTTCATTTTTTATTTGGAGTTATCTAAACTCAATGATCAGTACGCGTACCCGTTCTGAGGCAAGTCAAGATCGCACCAAACGAAAGGAAGGAACCATGAAATGGATTATACGAAACTTGGAAATACTGGCTTGGATGTATCCCGGATTTGTCTTGGTTGTATGGGTTTTGGAGACGCACGAAAAGGTCATCATCGATGGGTACTTGATGAAGAACGCGCTCGTCCGATCATAAAAAAAGCTCTGGAGCTTGGAATCAATTTTTTTGATTCTGCAAACGTGTACGCTGAAGGGACAAGTGAGGAAATAATTGGAGGTGTATTAAAGGATTTTTCGAACCGTGATGAAATTGTCATCGCGACTAAAATACATGGACGAATGCATCAAGGACCCAATGGCGCTGGACTTTCCCGCAAGGCGATCATGAGCGAAATCGATAAGAGCCTTAAGAGATTGAAAACCGACTACGTCGATCTGTATCAAATTCATCGTTGGGATTATAACACGCCTATCGAAGAGACGATGGAGGCATTGCACGATATAGTTAAGGCTGGTAAGGCAAGATACATCGGAGCCTCTGCAATGTGGGCATGGCAGTTTGAGAAAGCTTTACATATAGCTGAGAAGAATGGGTGGACCCGATTTGTATCAATGCAGAATCATTTAAATCTCATTTACCGTGAAGAGGAGCGAGAGATGCTCCCACTTTGTAAGGAAGAAAAAATTGGGGTCATTCCTTATAGCCCGCTCGCAGGAGGAAGATTGGCGCGGGAGACAACAACACATCGTGCCGAAACTGATGAAATTGCAAAACAAAAATATGATGCAACAACAGATGCGGATCAATTGGTGGTGAACCGGGTTGCGAGTTTGGCAGAGAAACATGGTGTTCGCCGGGTTCACATCGCACTTGCGTGGCTTCTGCATAAAGAACCGGTAACCGCTCCTATTGTCGGTGCGACAAAAATATCCCAGCTCGAAGATGCAGAAGCTGCTCTATCTATTCAATTAACTGCTGAAGAAATTGCGTTTTTGGAAGAACCATATGTACCGCACCGAATCGTTGGTCATTTTTAAATTCATATAAATTGGTGTCGCACGGTCTCTTTGATAAGAGAGATGCACATGAGTTTTTGTGTCAGCTCGTCGTCATTAGACATAAACTCACAATAAAGGAGAATAAATTATGCCTGTAATTACAATTGAAGCAGCTAAATTAACTAAAGAGCAAAAAAGAAAGTTAGTAAAAGACCTTACTACATCAGCTTCAACTATCATGAATATACCTGAACAAGCATTCTTTGTGTTCGTAAGGGAAAATGAACTAGATAATATAGGTGTTGCAGGACGGATTTTAGCAGACAAAGCTGTAAATAGTCCACTGAAAAATGAGGAGTAAAATAGTTAACTTGGTAATACCGGATTAGAAGTACATCGTCTTTGTCATGGCTGTTTGAGCTTTGGTGAGCAGGTCGTGATTCCCATCAATGAGTACTAAATAAAGAACACAGTTGCCCAATTATTAAACTAGCTCTTGAACTTGGTATCCATTTAAATAATTGATAGAAAAAAAATTCTTGGATGGAGAAAATTTAAAATGAAAATACTCATTCTTGTTTTTCACCCTGATTTAACTGCTTCCCGTGTTCATCGTCGCTTAACGGAAGAAATGGAGAAGCAAGCTGGTGTTACAATTCATCGTGTTTATGAGGCATACCCGAATGAGAAGATCGATGTCGCTGCCGAGCAGAGTTTATTGGAGCAGCATGATCGCATCGTTTTGCAATTCCCTTTCTACTGGTACAGTACGCCTTCATTGTTGAAAAAATGGGAGGATGTAGTCCTAACTCATGGCTGGGCATTTGGAAGCAAAGGGGACAAGCTGCACGGAAAAGAGCTGCTGATTGTCGTTTCTACCGGCGCTGCTAAAGAAAACTATTTACCAGACGGTAATTTTAAATACACCGTTTCCGAGCTGCTGCGACCTCTTCAGGCAACCAGTAACTTGATTGGAACACGCTATTTGACACCATATATCTTGTATGGTGTAATGCAACATCTGTCAGATGAGGAGCTAGAGCAAAGTGCCAAGGATTATGTGGCTTATGCGCTGAACCCTAAACTTGTCTAGAAGAATGGTCATGCTAAGCCTGTTGGCTTCATCATACAGATGGGAATTAGAGGTTACTGCGTCGCAATTATCGTCATTCTTTCGGCAGGCTTACTCATCCGCAAAAAAACAAGCAGGAGGCATAGTTATGAATCGAATTGAAAAGAGCCAAGAAACGTTTAAAAAGCTATTCCATAATGCAGTGCCAGCGGCATACGCTACTGATCCTGATTTTCAGGACATCCTGAGCCGTTTTATTTTTGGGGAAGTTTTTTATCAAGGTAAGTTGGACGATAAACAACGTGAGCTTATCACTCTGGTGGTGCTTGTAACGAACCAAACGTTACCTCAGCTCAAGGCACATGCTCATGCTGCACTCAACGTTGGGCTGACACCGGTAGAAATCAAAGAGGCCATTTACCAATGCGCGCCTTATTTAGGATTCCCTAAAACGCTAAATGCCATCGCGGAGATTAATGAGGTTTTCCAGTCCAGAAATATCGAGTTACCTCTCGAAAGCCAAAAGCAGGTTGAAGAAGAGAATCGGATAGACAAAGGCCTTGCAGTGCAGGTAGAGATCTTTGGCGATATCATTGAAAAGAACAGGGGGAATGTTCCATACAATCAAAAGCATATACAAGACTATCTTTCTGCCTTCTGTTTTGGTGACTTCTATACTCGTGGAGGCCTTGATCTGAAAACACGGGAGTTGCTGACCCTCTGTATCGTGAGTAGTCTCGGCGGTTGTGAAAGTCAAGTCAAGGCACATGTGCAAGGCAACCTGAATGTAGGCAATGACAAGGATATCATGATCACTGCCATCACTCATTGCCTTCCTTATATGGGTTTTCCGAGAACATTAAATGCTTTGAGTTGTGTGAATGAAATCATTCCAGAATAGCAGGAGAAATTAAGCGAAAAAATAGATTTTTTTATAAATGAAAGTATACCTAAAATTAAGAAAGGGTGTTTATCTAAAATGTCAAATATTCAAGAGAAAGTAGTTATTATTACAGGAGCGTCCAGCGGTATTGGAGAAGCAGCTGCAAAAGAACTGGCATCTAAAGGTGCAAAATTGGTTCTTGCCGCTCGCCGCGAAGACCGGTTAAAGAAACTACAAGATGAAATTGAACAAAGCGGTGGAGAAGCTGTGTATAAGGTGACGGATGTAAGTTTACACCAACAAATGGAAGATCTTGCTGCATATGCGCTTAACAAGTTTGGAAAAATCGATGTTTTAGTCAATAATGCTGGAATCATGCCGCAGGCTTTTCTTGCTTTGAAAAAGGTTGATGAATGGGACCGAATGATCGATGTCAATATCAAAGGGGTATTGTACGCAATCGGGGCAGTCCTTCCATCTATGAGAGAACGGAAATCAGGTCATATTATTAACCTTTCATCCGTGGCTGGACACAACATCTACCCAGGCGGGACAGTTTATTGTGGTACCAAACATGCCGTAAGAGCAATCTCTGAAGGCTTGCGTCAAGAAGAAGCGATGAGTGGTACAAATATTCGTGTGACCAATATTTCGCCGGGGGCTGTGACCAGCGAACTGCTGGAGACGACAACTGATCCGGCAATGAAAGCGGGCTTAGATGATTTTTACAAGATAGCAATCGATGCAGACAGCATCGCACGTGCCATTGCCTTTGCCATCGAGCAACCATCGGATGTGGGCATTAATGAGATGATCATTCGACCAACAGCTCAAGTTGGATAACGTTAAAAATATAAGAAAGTAGAGATGAAAAATGAAGAACGAGCACTTAAGCCATAGCACACTCTTCCCATTGGGTCAAAAAGTCGAAAAAAACTTTATCGGAGACGCGTACTTACAAATGGTGTTTACCGATCCAGCACCACTCAATACAGCAATCGGGAATGTAACCTTTGCTCCCGGTGCCCGCAACAACTGGCACTCTCATCACACTGGGCAAGTGTTGTTAGTTACTGGCGGTGAGGGGTGGTATCAAGAAGAAGGAAGGCCAGCTCAATTACTCAAAACAGGCGATGTGGTAAACATTCCAGCGTTCATTAAACATTGGCATGGGGCTACAAAGGACAGCTGGTTTGTTCACTTAGCTCTTACACCAGGACAAACAGATTGGTTAGAACCCGTACTGGATGAAGTATATATTAAGCTATAATAAATGAATTAACACATATAAACGGCAGCCGTCGATGCTGCCGTTTATATAGAAGCTTCTAATAAATCTGAAACCCTCTGTTGCTATTCTGTGAATTATGGGGTCAGAGAAGATTTGAAGCTAGTACTGAGCGATTGGAGACAGTATTATGCAAACGATCGATCAACAAATGCTTACCGGAGAACGAGCACTTTTCAAGAGAAAGAACCTCATGGTCACTAATTCCATTTTTGCAGATGGCGAGTCCCCCCTGAAGGAAAGCAACGATATTACTATCGATAATAGCATTTTTAAATGGAAGTATCCCTTGTGGTATTGCAATAATATTCGTGTTAATCGTAGCACTTTCCTTGATATGGCCCGATCGGGAATATGGTGTACACATCAAATTGTCATCAGTGACAGCGTAATAGAGGCGCCAAAGACATTTCGGCGTTCGAGCGGAATCCGACTGACGTATGTCGATCTGCCCAACGCGCAAGAAACCTTATGGAATTGCGAAGATATTCACTTGCATCATGTGACCGCAAAAGGTGATTACTTTGGAATGAATAGTGCAAATATCAATATCGACAATTTCACATTAGCGGGGAACTACGCATTCGACGGAGCTAAGGATATGGAGATTCGCAATGCGAAGATTATTTCAAAGGACGCCTTCTGGAATTGCGAGAATGTCACCGTCTATGATTCATTGATCATCGGAGAATATTTAGGCTGGAATTCGAAAAACATCTCCTTTATCAACTGTACTATCGAAAGCAATCAGGGAATGTGCTACATGGACCGTCTCGTAATCGAGAACGGAACGATTCTGAATACCGACTTGGCATTCGAATATTCAACCATTGATGTGGAAACCAAGACCTCAATTGATAGCGTGAAAAATCCAATCTCAGGGAAAATCAAAGCAAAGGATATCGGCGAAATCATCATCAATGACGAAGAAATCAACGCTGCCTACACCCGATATGAGCTGGATATAGCAGGTGATCGATTTGTCCTTTAATTTTGATGAAATGACGAACCGTTTGGCCACTAACTCTTATAAATGGGATGTTGAACCAGAAGAGCTGCCGATGTGGGTGGCGGATATGGATTTTGAGACTTCGCCTGCTGTAGTCGATGCTCTGCAAAAGAGATTAGACCATCATATTTATGGATATACCTCGATACCAGATACTTATTATAATGCGGTTGCCCATTGGTGGGAAAAGAGACATCAATATCAGATCCAAAAAGAATGGATTATGTTTTGCACGGGGGTAGTGCCGGCAATATCATCTATCGTACGCAAAATGACCAAAGCCGGTGACAAAGTGCTAGTGCTTGCGCCTGTCTATAACATTTTCTACAACTCCATAAAGAACAATCAACGAGAAGTTCTAGTAAGTGAGTTGATTTACAAAGACAATGGATATTCGATCGAATTTGACGATGTGGAGAAAAAGCTAGCCGATTCTGACACAACGCTTATGATTTTCTGCAATCCGCATAACCCCATAGGCAAAGTGTGGGACAAACAAATTCTTGAGAAACTCGGCACGCTCTGCGTCAAGCATCAGGTCCTTATCCTTTCCGATGAAATTCACTGCGATTTAACACACCCAGGCCACCCATACATTCCTTTCGCTTCAATATCGGAAGAGATCGCCCAAAATTGCATCACCTGTGTGGCGCCGACGAAAACTTTCAATCTTGCGGGAATTCAAACTTCAAGTATTATCGTGCCGAATTCGAAGATTCGTAAACTTGTACACCGTGGCATTAACACCGATGAAGTGGCCGAACCTAACTTTTTTGCGATTGAAGCAGCAATCTCTGCCTTTACGGAAGGCGAACCCTGGCTGCAAGCCTTATTGGAATATCTCATGGCGAACAAGCAATATCTCGAACATTATTTGGCTAGTAAACTTTCGCAGCTCCAAATTATCCATTCGGAAGCGACTTATTTGGCTTGGATCGATTGCCAGAACATAACTTCTAATGTAAGTCAACTGTGTAAATTCATAAGGAAAGAAACGGGGCTGTATGTCACGGAGGGCGCCATTTATGGCGGCAATGGATACGATTTCATTCGATTGAACTACGCCTGCCCTAAAAAACGACTAGTTGATGGATTGCAGCGCTTGAAGATTGGGATTCAGGCATATCAAAGAGTGAATGATTGATTCAATAATGGTTACCGGACACTCCTCCACGAAATGAATGGGAATTTGGGATAAAGTTGCACGATCACTTAATGAAGTTGACGCCGATTTTGTCGTGTTCACAAAAGTGGAGCCACTGTCCACGGCCGACTGTGCATTGAGAGGGCAAAGCGTCGCGTGAGGAACAATACAATCTAATTCTGGCATTGGGGGCGGATTATCTGGATGCCGCCAATGCCAGCGAACTCGTAACTGTTTCGAAAATCTCTTTCTTGGGGTTACCTTTCTAACTAGAGTCTTACCGCTGCCGGTTTGCAGTCCCAAAGCGATATCATAATGGTTTCCTATAACTTTTTTATAATTTTGTTTCTTATGGTGTTGATCCCAGGGATACAAGGGGAGCCCACTTATGAATGTCATTGCAGCAAAAGCTGTGGCACTTGGAGAAGCACTACAACCAGATTTTGTGACCTATATAGAAAGAGTTCTTGACAATGCCAAGGTATTTGCAGAATCGCTGATTATATGGAGCGAGTATTTGGACTATTATTATTTGATGTGCAGCAAGCGATGAATACATATTTTAGAATCTCATGTATTGGGACAGGTTGCCTGAGTTTGAGGAAATGGAACTTGCCAAGTACATTGGATCAGCTATCAAAGCCGGGAAGAAAAACGACTATTCGGCTATTTTAATTATTGGTCAGCGCAGGAAGACAACGCAGATGTACGTGATCGATGGCAATATCTATAAACTGCTGCCGGATGATTTGTTCCAAGTCGCAATTGATAAGTTAAAGCCTTATCTTTAGATAAGCCGGACTTTGAAGTCCCAGATAGTTTATGTGGGGTTGTTCAATTGAGTCAGTCTGTGAAAAGTTTATAATTTTGTGATCGTAGTTCGTTGTTTTGAGGGTCAGGCAGTTTAGACTATGGATTGATAATGAACTGCAAGAGATAATGTTGATTTCAAGCATAAGAGTTATATCATAAAATACCAACTTCAATGTAAACTTGAACCTGAAACCCTGTCATAATAATCTGAGTACTGGCGCATTCTGGGGATTTTTGTTTTAAGGGAGGAATTAAATTGTTAAATGATAATGAAAGAAAAGGAATATTTAAAGCCATTTTTGAAAGGAGAGATATTCGATCATTTAATGGAAAACCCATATCCAAAGATAAGTTAAACAACATATTAATGGCTGGTCATCATGCACCTTCCGTTGGTTTTATGCAACCTTGGGATTTTATTGTAATTGACTCTCAAGAAGTTAAAGAACGATTGGCGTATGCATGTCATAAAGAAATACAGGCCTTGTCCATACACTATGAAGATGAAAAAAAGACAAGATTTCTCTCGTTAAAATTAGAGGGTATAAGGGAAGCACCTATAACGATCTGTATTACATGTGATCCAACTAGAGGTGGGGGACATGTAATTGGGCGAAATTCAATTCCTGAAACAGATATTCTATCCGTCGCCTGTTGTATCCAAAATATGTGGTTGGCGTCTTATGCAGAAGGAATAGCTATGGGATGGGTGAGTTTTTACAAGAAAACAGACGTACGGGAAATACTAAATATTCCACCACATATTGATCCTATTGCTTTGGTTTCATTAGGTTATACGGATTTTTATCCTACAAAACCAATCCTAGAGCAAGTGAATTGGGAGAGACGTCGTAATCTAAATAATCTAATACACCATAATTCTTGGGAATGATTGAAATATAAGTTAATTTCCCTTTTTGGATATGATGCTCACAGAAACGATTGTTTCATAAGCATCATTAAGCAAGGACAAATGAAAAAGATAAATTTATTCGAGATTACAAAATTATGCGAACTTTGAGTTACTTATCTGCAGATTAGAGAATCCAGATATATCCCAGAAAAAAATGAAAGCTTTTTGTTTATTGCAGCTCCCATAGGTCGTAAAGGAAAAAGCCGACGTTTAACTCAGCGATCCATTGAAAAACTAATTGAAAAGTATGCTTCAGCTTTTGGAAAACCAGCATTAATCGTGCATTCTCTAAGACATTCATTTGCAACGCGTTACCACTTAGAGAGCAATGATGTGCCTAGATTGAAGAACCAATTAGGACATTCCTCAATACAAACAATCATGATCTATACACATTTAACAGATGAAGAAATGTGAAATGCGGTTAATAATATGGATAAGTAATGTAGGGCTCGTCAAATAAGTGACACAAAGTTTCCTACTTAGTTTGATAATAAAAAAATCACCTCATTCGCTTGGAGAAAAAAACTAAGTTACTCAAAATTCCGATTAAACTGCTTAAGTAAGGAACTTTGTGTCAATGTACAAATGTACAACAACACGCTAAAGCCAAGCTAAAGCCAAGCTGTTATACGGTTTTCTTTATACATGTTCACAAAACCCGTATTTTGTACATATGTAAATATAGATAATGTAGACTTCTGTTGTACATTGACACAAAGTTACCTACTAAAATTACTTCTTTATTCATTGGTGCAGGAATTAAAATGTCATGATATGTACGCATATATTTCCTTCCAGAACCGTTCACCAACACATTTAATTATGTCCAATCGGTTTTTAACCTATTCCTATACCAAACGTTCAACCTTACTTGTTTCTGAAGCAATGGTGGATTCTGAATAACATGCCTCAATCGCCAAATGATGTGGCTGATCAATTATGGGAGCTGTTAAAAAGGAATCAAGTCATAAATTAAAACGTAAGAATTAAGCCTCTATTGCCTCCTCCCGCGAAAAAACGGCACCAAAACGGTGTCGTTTTCATTTCAAAACTTGAATCAGCGATGATGCAACAATCTGAATCATGGATTACTAGATTTCACACTTAAAAGTAGCGAATTTCCTTGTATTGCGCATTACAAAAATTGACATTCTACATGAAAATTAGTAGTATAATTAGAAACATTTATGCTATAAAAGTGCCTTTCTCATCCCCCTCTTTTTAAATTCCTGATACTACCTAATTTTAAGGAGTGAAATGCTATGTACGCACGAACGCTAAAAGCGAATACAAGGAATGTAGTCAGCAACTATTGCAAATGGATTGCAGTTGGTATGATTTTAACTTTCACGGGATGCCCGCTTGCATCCGCCGCTCCTTCACCCTCATCCTCTAGTAAAACTAGTGACCCCGCCTCCTCTCTAGTCACATTTCAATTGCAAGAGGCTACGATTGCTCAAATGCAGGAAGCGATGAAGTCAGGAGCACTGTCAAGTGTCGAGCTCACCGCCCTGTACCTTAACCGGGTATATGCCTATGATTCTAGTGGCATTCGACTGAATTCCATCCCTGTTCTGAACCCCGACGTACTAAAAGAAGCTGCTCAGGCTGATCAACTAAGGGCACAAGGTATTAAGACCGGGCCTCTGCAAGGCATCCCCTACACGGTTAAAGACAGTTACAAGGTTAAGGGACTCACTGTCGCTTCTGGATCTCCGGCTTTCAAAAACTTGATGGCAAAGGAGGATGCCTTTACAGTAGAGAAGATACGTAAATCCGGTGGGGTGCTCATTGGTAAAACCAACATGCCACCAATGGCAGCAGGGGGAATGCAAAGAGGTGTTTATGGCCGTGCTGAAAGTCCGTACAATCCAAATTATTTGGCTGCAGCCTGGTACTCCGGCTCCTCAAACGGATCTGGTGTATCAACAGCCGCCAACCTCGCTGCCTTCGGCATGGGGGAAGAAACGGTATCCTCTGGAAGATCACCAGCATCGAACAATGGTTTAATTGCCTACACGCCATCGCGAGGGCTAATCTCCATTCGGGGGAATTGGCCGCTCTTCCCTATACGGGATGTCGTTGTGCCACATACGAGGACTATCGAGGACATGCTCCGCTTGCTTGACGTGATCGTTGTAGAAGATAAGATCACCAAGGGTGATTTCTGGCGAGAACAGAAAGCCGTTCGGCTCCCTTCTGTCAACAGTGTCCGTCCCAAATCCTATTTAGAACTACGAGATATTCAAGCTTTGCAAGGCAAACGCATTGGCGTTCCGAAAATCTATATCGGTAAGGACCATGAAACCTCAACTCCGATCAAATTCAGACCTTCGATACAGGCATTATGGGAAAAAGCTGTAAAGGATTTAACTGCTCTTGGAGCTGAGGTTGTGGAAGTTGACTTCCCCTTGCAGGCCAACAGCGAGAAGGACCGGGCAACAGCGAAAACACCTGAAGAACGTGGTTTAATGCCGGCAAAGTGGGCTGAAAAGGAATTCGGGCTGCTTAATCCCTATGCAGCTGAGGAATTCCTTAAAAGTGTGGACGATCCGAATTTCCCGTCATGGGCTAATATAGACCCTGCAACCGTCTTCCCGAATCCACCCGGTTCGGTAGATGCCAAACGTGGCAGAGACCTTGGCCACTATGACATATTTATTGAAACCATAAAGAAAGGCGTCACCCCTTACGAACAAATTCCTCAGTTTCAAGAAGGACTACGGGGGCTTGAAAATGTACGAAAGATTGATTTTGAAAATTGGATGAAGCAAAACAACCTTGATTTTATTGTATTCCCGGCAAATTCGAATATCGGTAAAGCTGACTCCGATGTGAATGAAACATCCTATGAGGAGGCTTGGGAGAATGGCAACTATTTCTCCAATACGAATTTTATTCTACGCGAGTACGGGATCCCAAGTGTGTCTGTGAGTATGGGCGCTATGAAGGATACCGGAATGCCCGTTAATCTGACAATGGCAGGTGCCGCATACAGCGATAACGACCTGCTTCGTTACGCTTATTCCTATGAGCAGGCTACCAAAAACCGTCCTATTGCAGCACGCACGCCAGCTCTTGAGGATGAAACGTTTTCCTATAACCCGCAAACTTCTCTCCCACCCTCTAAACGCAAGGAAACAGGAACCCCTGAACTTAAGTTGAATGCTTCAATCACGGATGATGTTCTCGCTTTGGAAGGTTCAGTCACAGATCAAAGCGATATCGCACAGCTTAAAGTTTATGTCAATGGCATTCGTGTCGTTATTACAGAAGATAAAACCAATTGGTCAGCAACGCTTCCAACTACTAAATATAAACAGGATGGTGCCTCCCAGGGCGATACGCTGCATATTCTCGTGCTGGCTAAAGATATTTACGGAAATACCTCTGCTCAAGTCAAGTCTGTCACTTTACCCCAATAACGTAGGACATCATAGAAATCACTTTTGGATTTTGTTGAATAAAAACACTTCGGTGTGTCTTCCTCTGCATGCACGCATAAATTAGATGATCATAAATAATCACACAGCAGCACAAGAGATTTAGATCGGATCAGCTATGTATAAATCATTGTGTTGATCGCAGCAAGGGAAACCATTGATAACTCCTAAAGGTTCCTGATTATTGTTACACATTAAATAATGTGTTTTTTCGATCATCAAATAAATAAGTTCTTAAATTATTCCCCCCAAAAATTAAAATCAGTTGATATTTTTGGGGGGTACTTTGTGTCATGGATAAAAGGACGATAGGATAATCGCCCTTTTATCCATGACAGGTTGCATTTAATACCGTCCATTATGACAGAGGCTATTACTTAGCGTATTCAGCCATTACAATATTTCGATATACCCTTCGGTTCCATGCACGCGAATTCGTTGCCCATCTTTTATCAGTTTGGTCGCATTCTCCACTCCGACAACGGCTGGCAAGCCATATTCACGTGCGATAACGGCTCCATGGGTCATCAGTCCACCCACCTCCGTAACCAAGCCTTTTATGGATAAAAACAATGGAGTCCAGCTAGGATCGGTAAAGGCGGTGACTAGTATATCGCCATCTTCCAGATCAGCCCCTTCTATATTCAGGATCACACGTGCCCGCCCCTCTACAATACCCGAAGAAACAGCGAGGCCTACAATAGCTTCGGCAGGGATATTTTCTCGTTTGTACTGACCCGTAATGATTTCGCCATCAGACGTGATAACACGTGGCGGAGTTAGTTTTTCATATAATCTGTACTCATCTTTTCGTTTGTCGATGACCTGGTAATCCAGTTTATTTGTGCGTATGGTTTCCTGCAATTCTTCAAAAGCGAGATAGTAAATATCTTCTTTTTCATGAAGAACGTTGGCTTGTACGAGTCGTTCCGCTTCCTTTAGTAAAGCCTGTTTATAAATAAAATAGCGACTAACAATGTCGTATTTCGGATATTCACGATAACCGATGAAGTTCCGGATCAGGTCGATCATTTGTTTTGTCTCTTCGGCTTTTTGTTCACCACCCGGTAATTGTTTCAATCGGGCTAATAAGTCCTGTTCTTTGTTCAAAGCTTCCTGTCGCCCTTGCTCAAACTTTCGTTTACTGGCACCAGGATCAAGGTTTTTGATGTTACTGAGGATCATAGGTACCAGTGTACTTGGTTTTTCACTCCAGCGTGTTCTTGTAATATCGATCTCCCCGGCACATCGCATTCCATATTTGTCGAGATAAACAGCAATAGCATCACGCACCTGCTGCCCACCTTCGAATTGAACCAGTTCATCCAAAAAGTTATCATCCTTTACCTGTTGTAAATACTCAATTATTTCCGGATAGGGACGAATCACATCTGCAACATCCAGTAGCTCCATACCCATTTCCGAAGTGACGTTGTTAGGTACAGATAGGGAAAGTGTGTCTGCTACGTTTTTTTCACCTAACCATTCATTCATTTTTTCATTGATCCATGCTGAAGCATGCATGGCGGCCATAATCACATTCAAATTTTTCAGTTCTGACGCTCGCTGCCTCCGTTGCTGCATATCTTCCAGGATACAATCAAATACATCCAATCCTGATTTCGTTTGGATATTATGTTTTAATGCTGATAACGATGTCTCACTACTCTTAATCAAAACAGCAACAATTTCCGGGTCGTTTCCTGCTTCTTCCAGAATATCCGCAGACGACATACCCTTATGGCTTTTAACGGGGCCCGGTTCGCTTGTGTCATATGGGTCCGATTTTATAAAATCTCCCCGCTCTATGATGGTAATAAGCGCGTCTTTTATGAGCGGGTCGGAGTGCCCTAGAACATCCAATAAATTTTGCCTGCCAGCCGGTGAAGCCAGGCCCATCGTGATATCCACAAACAGCCTTCCGCCACCAGTTCTAAACATGGGCGTGGCACCTGTTAATATCCAAACAGATATCCCCAGTGGTTTAATAGGATCAGTCATCATTTGTTGATGACCGACAGATACATACACGTGATTCTCCTGGTCATTTGCTTCAGGAATGGGATATAAAGTGGTGATCGGCCGGCTCTGGACAATATAAAATGTATCATCAGCCAAACACCATTCGATGTCTTGGGGGCAGCCGAAGTGTTCTTCGATCTGTCTTCCAATGTGTGCCAGTTGTAAAATTTGTTGTTCCGTAAGGGTTTGAGTCCTTTGCTGATCGAGATCGATTTGCTGAGTCTCTGTTCCGCCTTCTCTTCGTCCATAGATAGCCAATTTTTTGGTTGCTATCCTCTTATCGACGATTTCCCCTTCCTGTACTTGATAACAATCGGCAGAGACTAAGCCAGAGACCAGTGCTTCTCCAAGTCCGAAACTGGCTTCGATAGAGAGCAGCTTTCGGTTGCAAGTGATGGGATCAGCGGTAAATAAAATCCCTGAAGCCTGTGGGAACACCATTCTTTGAACGATAACAGATAAATAAACTTGGCTGTGATCAAATCCATTCTGCATTCGGTAAATTACCGCGCGTTCCGTAAATAAAGAAGCCCAACATTTGCGGATATGCTCCAAGATGGATTCTTTGCCGATAATATTTAAATAAGTGTCTTGTTGACCAGCAAAAGAAGCATGCAGCAAATCCTCAGCGGTCGCACTAGAACGCACGGCATAAGCATATTCATCGCCAAACTGGGAGAGATAGTGAGCAACTGCTTTCACAACATCGGAAGGAATGGCTACTTCCATAATGGCCTGTCGAATCTTCTTGCTGATTTCATAAATTTGTTCTCGATCTTCTACTTTAAGCGTAGTTAGCCGATCCAACAAAGCATGAATCATTTCGTTTTGTTCGATGGCTTTTTGATATCCCACTGTTGTAACACAAAACCCTTCTGGCACTTGTATTCCTTCCATTTTGGTTAATGCCCCTAAGTGTAGCCCTTTTCCACCAACAAGCAAAAGCTGAGTGTTATCCATTTCTTGAAAATCGAGAACCAGTGAATTCATTCAACATCTCTCCTAACCATTAAATTGAGAAAAAAACATTTGACAAGAGTTTAGCGGCATGGTAAGATTTAATTGTAAGATGTGTTATTTATGTCTACTACATCTTTATAAAAGATAATCTGATTATATCATCGTGTCTGTTTTATATGCAATATAAAAGAACCTGATAAAACTATCCAGGTTCTTTTTTGATTTCCGCTATCACTTCTTAAAATAAAAAAAGCCGCGATTTCGCAGCAATGAATGGGATGAAATTCTTATTACCCGACAGGTGCTGCATGACATAGAATATTATCTCATTCCAAGTCGATCTACCTTACAACACCTGCTTTGCTCGATCAAACAAATTCCGATAGAAAACCTGTCCACGAGTAGACTTCTTCGAATTGTTGGATACGCTTCAAAATACGTTTGTTCCCTTTGCCAAATTTACTTTCACTTACGTTTGTTCTAGCTTTGCAAAAGCCGGTACAGCAGCGCCTCTCCCTTATTCTCAAACGTTCGCTGTGTTTCCAGAAATCCAGGCACCTCTAGCAGCCGAGAGGGTCTGTACCCGGGGCCACCACAGCCGCAGGAGTGGTAAGTGTATCCTTGTTGATATAGTAGCTCTACCTTTTTCCACTGTTTGATATCCGTTTGCTTCGGGGCCTGAAAATCATGACCCATGTCATGCATGGATGCCTGGCATTGCGGACAGACATGGACAATCCGTTCATATTCATCCTTCGGCATTTCAAACCGTGATGTCTGCTTATATACTTTCCTGCAGGTAAAGCAGGCAAAGATATCTTTATATGGGCCGCATATTGCATATCTACACATACGGTTACCCCCTTTATAATCTAGAATTGGTCTGGCATTTTTCACTTAAATCATAGAAATACAGTATTTTTTCAATTGACATGTATACAAGTCTGAAAACTCCTGTGAGAATTCCTCCAGTTTGGCCACCGCCTGACGGTAAATAACAATACTCACGAGCAAAAACGGAATGACAAAGGCCAGCTCGTTTCCGCCCATAAATTTTGCTGCAGTCTCGCATTTCTTACTCGCTCTTTCACCGATATATCCAACTCGTAGAACAGCCTCCATGACTCCCCCACTTCCTCAATATTCATACAAGTTAATTTAAGCTAGCCGCCTTATTTCTTGATATAATCAGCGAACTTCCGAAGAAAATCGAGCGAATGGATATCCTCTCTAAGATGATGATGAACCAGATCATCCATTTTGGTTGTTTCCTTATTCAGCATGTATTCAAGCATAGCTTGGTGCTCATGCCAGATGCCCATCAGCTTCCCTGTTTCCAGCATATGCAGCTTGCGATATCTGATATAGTGAACATTTGACTGCTGAATGAGCTGCCAAAGAAACTCCCGCCCCACCAATTGGAACATGGTTTGGTGGAACTGATCATCCAAACTGAGAAATTGATCCGTCGCATGATCTTCTTCGATCACAGCTCTCTGTCTGTCCAGAATATCGCTCAGCTCCTGCACATCGCTTAATGTAATTTGCGAAGAAAGCTCCTTCATAATCTCCTTTTCCAATGCGCTTCTTAAGTAAATAATTTGCTCAACGGACTCCAGATCAATATAGGACACAATGTTCCCCTTCTTGGGATAAATATCAATGTAGGACTCGAGCGCAAGCCACTTTAATACATCGCGTAGCGGAGTTCTGGACAGCTGGAAGCGTTCTGACAAAGTCGTCTCACTCAGTAGAGTACCCGGCTTTAAAGTCAGTGACAAAATATCATTTTTCAAAAGCTGCTTGATTTCTTCTTTCGTCAACATTTCATTCCTACCTTCACTTTATAAATCTAGAACTATTATAAAGCATTTTGAGGTGATAAATCCCTTTATAATTATCATTGACAAGAACAAACCCTATAATTTATGATCAACTCAATCTTGTATACAAGACAGACGAAATATAATCAGGGAGGTATCGTTATGAATATGACCTGGAGATGGTATGGAGAAGGCAACGACAATATTACGCTGGACCATATCCGGCAAATTCCTGGAGTTATGGGCATTGTCTGGTCTTTACATGATAAGGTAGCTGGTGAAGTATGGGAAATGGAGCGAATTCAGGAGGTAGCTGATCAGATTACGAGCAAGGGCTTTAGTTCGGCGGTCGTAGAAAGTGTAAATGTCCACGATGATATCAAAATCGGCCTACCATCCCGCGATCAATATATTGACATTTATATCGACACCATTCGAAAATTAGCCAAAGTGGGAGTTAAGGTGATTTGCTATAACTTTATGCCTGTCTTTGACTGGACCAGAACAGAGCTGTACAAGGAACTGCCTGACGGGTCCAATGCCCTCTTTTATGAAAAGGCTGCCATTACTGATGATCCCCGCCAAATGGTGGATCGGATTCTCAAGGGAGCTGGGAAGTTCACCATGCCTGGCTGGGAACCGGAACGGTTGGCGAGACTGGATGAACTTTTTGCTGCTTATGCGGATGTCACAGAAGACAAGTTGTTTGACAACCTAAAGTATTTTCTTGAGCGCATCATCCCGGTCTGCGAGGAGTCTGACATCAAGATGGCCATTCATCCTGATGATCCAGCATGGCCCATCTTCGGATTGCCGAGAATTGTCCGGAGTCGTGAGACCATCCGGCGCATCCTAGACGCAGTGAGCAGTCCATATAATGGTCTAACCTTCTGCACAGGCTCACTGGGAAGCAATCCTGAGAATGATTTGCCAGCCATGATTCGGGAGTTTCATGATCGTATTCATTTTGCGCATATTCGTAATGTCAAGGCGTTTGAGAATGGAGACTTTATTGAAGTGTCACATCGCGGGAAGGACGGAAGCGTCGATGTACCGGAAATAGTTAGAGCTTATCATGAGAACGGCTATCAGGGATATGTACGTCCAGATCACGGCAGACATCTATGGGGGGAAGAAAAGAATTGTCGGCCAGGCTATGGTTTGTATGACCGTGCACTGGGAGTTATGTACTTGCTTGGTGTCTGGGATAGTCTCTCTCAAGGCAAAGGAGTGAAATAAATGCTCCAACTTGACCGGAAAGGCCTTTTAGATAAGGCGGCCTGGGAAGCAGCAGGTATTGAATTGCCGAAATATGATCTGGAGCTTGTAGCCCATAACACCCGACTTCGACCGCAATGGGTGCATTTCGGAGCAGGCAATATTTTTCGAGGGTTGATAGCCAATGCGCAGCAACAACTACTGAATAACTTGAAAGCGGATACAGGTATTATTGCAGCCGAAGCCTTTGATTTTGAAATGATCGACAAAGCCTATAAGCCTTACGACAATTTAACCTTACTGGTGTTGATGAGTGCAGACGGAAGATTTCACAAGAGCGTGGTCGCAAGCATCGTTGAGGAAATCGCGGCAGAGCAGAATCGTCCAGACGACTACCTCCGTCTGATTGAAATATTTGAGAATCCGTCCCTGCAGATGGCCAGCTTTACTGTCACGGAAAAAGGATACGCTCTGACCGGGCCCGACGGCAAGTATCTGGCTGTTGTAGAGAGGGATTTGATGAATGGCCCTGAACAACCAGCGCATGTGATGAGCATAGCTACTTCGCTTGCCTATCGGCGTTATCTAAAGGGGCGACTTCCAATGACTTTTGTGAGCATGGATAATTGCTCCCATAACGGCGATCTGTTAAAGGATAGTATGATTGCCATCGCCAAGGAGTGGACTCGCAGAGGCCTGGTAAAGGAAGGATTTGCAGACTATCTGCAGAATGAGGAGAAAATAACCTTCCCCCTGACCATGATCGACAAAATTACCCCCCGCCCTTCCTTGCAAGTACAGTCTGCTCTTCAGGAACTGGGGTTAGCCGACATGGAGTTAATCGTTACCTCCAGGCATACGTATACGGCTCCCTTTGTCAATGCTGAGGTTAGCGAGTATTTGGTCATTGAAGACAAGTTTACGAACGGGAGACCTGCACTGGAGGAAGCTGGCATCATCTTCACGAATCGGGATACGGTGGACAAAGTGGAGAAGATGAAAGTCACTACCTGTCTCAATCCGCTGCATACAGCGCTGGCCCTCGCTGGGTGTCTGCTTGGGTATGAGCTCATTGCAGATGAAATGAAGGATCAGACATTGCGTCGTCTGGTGGAAACCATCGGCTACAAGGAAGGTTTGCCTGTTGTAGTTGATCCCGGTATTATCCAACCGAAACCATTTATTGACGAGGTATTGCAGGAACGCTTCGCCAACCCCTATATTCCGGATACGCCACAGCGGATTGCAACAGATACCTCTCAAAAGATGAGCATCCGTTTTGGGGAAACCATAAAGTCTTATGCTAGCACAGCAGGGCTTGATCCTACGAACTTGACTGCTATTCCCTTGACCATTGCGATCTGGTGTCGCTATTTGCTGGGAGTGGATGATCAAGGAGAACCCTTCACACTCAGTCCGGACCCGTTACTGGATACGTTGCAGGGATATTTGCAGAATACGAAGCTGGGCGATCAGACCTCCGAGGTTCGCTGCCTCCTCGAGGATGACAAACTGTTCGGTGTCCGATTATATGAAATCGGTCTGGGCGACAAGATTGAAGCCATGTTTCATGAGATGCTGGCAGGTCCCGGAGCAGTCCGAAGCACGATAGAGAAGTATGTGAACTAGAACTTACTTAGAAGGTCACAATCACTTTGCCCTGGGAGTGGCCCGTCGACACTTTAATCAACGCCTTGTTAATGTCACCAAACGTATAAGCCGAGTCTATTGAGGGCTTTATATTTTTCTGTTCAACAAGTTTAGTGATATCTTGTAATTGACTTCCATTGGCTTGCACAAATAAAAAATGATATTCATTTTGATTCTTGCGTGCTAAAGAATCTAAGCGAGCACCCACCAGACCAAACAATGCTTTTTTCCACAGGGGAAAACGATTGTCAACCGCAAAGCGATAATTAGGTCCGGCTTTCAATGATACCAATTTCCCTTGTGGTTTTAAAATACCCAGTTCAGCTTTGATCTCTTTGGTCCCCAAGGTGTCGATCACATAATCGATATCGGACAGTATGTTAGCATAATTCTCTGCCTTATAATTTATGAACTGATCAGCCCCGATCGACAGTATACGTGATCTGCCTCTTTCACTTCCACTTGTAATAACAAATAACCCCAGTGATTTGGCAATGGGGATTGCCATAGCTCCAAATCCTCCGGTTCCTCCAGGAATGAATAGCTTTTTATTCGGCTGGACATGGAGTACATCGTGCAATGCTTGATAAGCAGTCAAGGCAGTAAGGGGTACAGCAGCAGCTTCAATAAAAGATAGATTTTCAGGCATGATGGATAAAGCATCTTCATTTACGGCCGCATACTCGGCAAAAGCACCGATTTTATTAAGCGGCAACCTCGTATAAACAGGGTCACCAACCTTAAAATTCAAAACATCATCACCAACAGCTTCAATAACCCCAGATAGTTCATTCCCTAAAGTTAATGGCAACTTATAGTCAGCAATCATCCGAACACTACCATTCAAATTTAGGATATCCAGTGGATTTACACCTGCTGCCTTTACTTTGACAAGCACCTCATGGTTGTTGATCTGTGGCATGTCAACATCATTTAACTCCACTTGGATTTTTTTTGAATATTTCTGTATTTGTGCTGCTCTCATATTCATCCTCTTCCTTTGCTAATTTGGAGATAGCATAACCATGAAACTATTGGCTAAAAACATGGCGTACAATTTACGGTTGTACGCCATGTTCCACTTTTTTGCTATTGTAGTCCCTCTTGCGATTCTAATTCTCGTATCGTCGGATAGTCCGTGTAACCTTTACTCCCCAGACCAAAAAATGTTGTCGGGTCTGCTTCGTTCAATGGCGCTCCTTTTTGAAGTCGTTCCACCAAATCTGGATTGGCTAATGACCACACACCAACGGGCACCATATCAGCAAGGCCACTATCTAAATCCGTGCTAAGATCTTCCAGAGCCCGTCCTGCACGATTGACTAACAATGGATTCGTCCATATTGAGCGAATGTCTTGGAGCAGCTTTTCATTTCCTAGATGCATGACATGAAGGTAAGCCAGATCCAATTGAGCTAATTCCTTTACAAGATAGCGATAAAGTTCAGGACCTTGTTCTCCGTCTTGGATCCCACCTAGAGGTGTCCCTGGCGAAATACGGAAGCCTGTTGCTTCTGCTCCAATTTCTTCGACGATGGCTTTTGTTAATTCGATCGCAAAGCGAGCACGATTTTCTATAGATCCCCCGTATTGATCTGTTCGTGTATTCGAGTTTTCTCCGATAAATTGATTAATCAGATAACCATTGGCTCCATGAATTTCAACGCCATCCGCACCTGCTTTAATAGCCGCTGCTGCTGCTTTCCGGAAATCTGCTATAGTCGTTTGAATGTCCTCTACACTTAACTCACGGGGAACGGGGATTTCCTGCATACCTTTAGCAGTAAACATCTCTACACCAGGCGCGATTGCAGATGGTGCAACAGGTTGGCGATGATGTGGTGTATTATCAGGATGCGACATACGACCAGCATGCATTAACTGAATATACATATATCCACCTGCTTCGTGCACTGCATCGGTAACCTTTTTCCATCCTTCAATATGTTTATCCGTATAAATCCCAGGTGTCCATAAGTACCCTTGACCATCATCAGAAGGTTGTGTACCCTCCGTAATAATGAGTCCCATTGATGCACGCTGAGCATAATAAAGAGGTGTTAGCTCTCCTGGTGTGCCATCTTCTTGCGATCTGCTACGTGTCATTGGTGTCATTGCTAAACGATGTGGCAGCTCCATTTTTCCAATCTTCGTTTTACTCCACAACTTTTTCATTGGATACTCTCCTCTTTCAATAAACTCAACAGATCTATAAATTGAATTTAAAATTCTGAAATGATCGGATATATTTGACCTCTGAGATTGAAATTATAGTTCTGGTCTACAATCCCTATCCCTTCGTTGCTGTCATAAAGATCCACCATGAAGCCCGCCATTTGTTTGGCAGTGTGGTACTTAGGCATGTTTGCTTTATAATCAAAATCTTCTGCATCTAATGATTTCTTCACAAATTCCGTTTCTGTTATAGCTGGTGCTAAAACCTTTGCCATTAGTTTTGCACCTTTTATTTCTAGTTCTTTTGCAAGTCCTTCTGTGAAGGCACTAACGTAATATTTAGATGCAGAATAAGCAACACTCCCAACAGCAATAGCATATCCGAGTGCGGATGAGACGTTAATTAACTGAGTTCCTTCTTCATCAGCATAATCTCGAACATATAGTGTAGAAAGGATTGTCAAGGATTCAATGTTAACACGTAGCATAGTTTCAACTTTATCTAAATTCTGTTCAACTACAAAAGAAGCTTCACCGAGTCCCGCATTGTTTATCCAGGTCTCAATTTGGTATTCCTTTAAATCGTTATATAGTGTGTAGGCTTGATCTGTAACAGACAGGTCACTTGTATGAACAATAACATTTACATTAGGGTCAATATTGTGAATTGCTGATTTGAGTTCTTCTAATTTATCCAATCTTCTAGCTACCAAGATTAAGTTTTTGCCACGTGCAGCAAACGCCAATGCCGTTTCATATCCAATCCCTGAACTTGCTCCTGTAATGACTGTATATTTCATAATATTCTCTCCTTCATAACATGCATATTAGTGTAAATAAGTTTTAAAGACGATTTTAGAACGAACATTCTTATTAGGGTAAAAAAACAGTTAGATCTAACTAGCTATTAGCATATCAATTTTAGAACGAACAGTAAAGAATTTTTTCGTGGCTAAGAATTGTAATTTTGGAGCGGTATTCCTTGACATGTTTGAGGCGTAAGATACAAGTTCTTTCTTATGTTAGAGGGACAAGAAAAAACTTGTATCACGGAAACAAACAGTCCTCCATTGAGGTAACTCCTTTTGCCTGTCATGCTGTAATTTCACTTTTAATCTAAAGCGGTCAGTGTCATATCAATAATATTCTTTAATTTTTGCTGATCCGTTGTTGTCTTAACCAACGTACGTAGCCCTAACCACGCATTCATTAAATAATGAGAAATAACTACAGGATCCAAGTCAGCCTTGAATTCACCCGATTGTTGACCCTTCAGAACAAGGTTAGTCAAGAGTTCCTCAGTTCGCGAATAACTTTCATCAACTAAGGATGCAACTTCAGGATCCAACACGCCGAGTTCCACACCTGAATTCACGAGAAAACACCCTAGAGGTTCTCCTTCATTTCTTACTGTCGCCTCAAACAACTCCCGAATTGATTCTTTGATCGGTTTTTGCTTTTCAATCAGAAACCTCATTTTGCTGGTCTGCTTCGTTTCATATCGTTCGAGAGCTTTCATAAATAAGGCATGCTTATCCCCAAAGGTATCATAGATACTTCTTCGGTGAATGCCCATAAACTCAACCAAATCTTGCATTGAAGTTTTCTCATATCCTTGTGCCCAAAACAGGTGTATCGCTTTATCTAATACTTCATTAACTTCAAATTCTTTTGATCTTGCCATCGTCATCACCTCGAATAATCATTATACAATTTAGTGAAGGATCGGCAAACTCGATTTAAAATATGTGAATACATTACAGCTATGAGGTCTGTCTTATATATTTAACCCAGGATTCTTCGTTTGTCTGCTTGTAACCAATCAGGCGTCCATCCTTTTTCCAGGGCATCCAGGGTTACTCCTGGCGGAACGATAGCATCTATCGCATTCAGGATATCAGTGCTTAATCGGATGTCGCTGCCTTTTAGCGTTTCACGTAGTTGCTCAATTGTTCTTGCCCCCACTATAGCAGAAGTAACTGACGAGTGAGCTTGTGTAAATGCCATGGCAAGATGTGGCAAAGTTAATCCTGCTTCATCTGCAAGGGTTTGGAGCTTAGCAATGGCTTCGAACTTGATGCGATTTTCTTCTCGATTCGGATCTACAACTGTTGAAAGTTTCCCTAGAGAACTCGCTGCTCTTGAATCTGGGGCAACCGCTTCTCCCGAGCGGTATTTTCCCGTTAGCAGACCACCCGAAAGTGGGCTCCAAACCATTACGCCCATTCCGTATTTTGCGGTTGCGGCAAGCAGATCGAATTCGATACTTCGATTCAATATGGAATACGGGGCTTGCTCGGATACAAAGCGTGCGGTATTTTTGCGTTCGCTAGTCCATTGTGCTTCGATCACTTGCCATGCCTGAAAATTGGATGTACCAATATAGCGAATTTTCCCTTCACGAACCAGGTCCGTAAGTGCGTCAAGACTCTCTTCAATGTCAGTATGGAGATCCGGCTGATGTAGTTGATACAAATCGATATAGTCCGTTTGCAACCTTCTCAAGCTTCCCTCTACTGCACGCTTAATCCAATATTTCGAGTTACCGGATTGATTAAGCCCACTGCCCATGGGCATTCCGCCTTTCGTGGCCAGAATAACATCCTGTCTGCGTCCTTTTAGGATGTGACCCAGAATTTCTTCGGATTGACCACTTGAATAGACATCCGCTGTATCGATCAGATTAATGCCTCCAGCCAAAGCCTCATCTAACATGACTGTAGCTTCTTTCTCCGTATTGTTGCCCCAAAAACCCAAAGTACCTGTACCTAATACAAAACTGCTTATTTTAAGGCCTGTATTTCCTAATACACGATATTCCATGTTCAATCCATCCCTTCTCCATCTGTTATAATTAGAATGATCATTCTAATATTCGTAGAAGAGCTCCACGGCAAGATCTCACACCATCCTCATAACTCTTGCCTTCTTATCCGTGTATTCCTCCCACGCCAACAATATAACATATTTAGAATGATCGGTAAAGAATAATTAAGATCCTTCCTGAAAATGAACTAAGAAGACTCCAAAGCCGCGGTCAAAGCGGAGCTGAAGTCTTCTTTTCAATAAAATGAACATTCAGAGCGGGATGTAAAAATTACATTAGTTTACGCATCTAACGTATACAAGGGCAGGTTTTCCGGTAAAGCCGCCGGGCGCAGGCATGTGCTCTGCATTGGATAGAAGGTCTGCTGATCGGAGGAATCGTGGAACGCCCACATTGCCTCCAGCACATGATAAGCCAATTCACCACTGGCGCGATGAGGCCGTTCGCTGCGGATAGCGTAGGCCATATCGGCAACACCGATGCCTCGTGTATTCTCCTGATAGCCCGGCAGCAGCGGTACCTCTGTCCATTCTTGCTCGCCCAGCAGCCTGTAGCAAACTGGCCCTCCGAACGTATTCGGGTCAGGCACCTGCAGTGTGCCATGAGTACCATATACCTCAATTGGTGGCAGAGTGCTTCCACCAAAGATATCAAAGCTAGTAATGAGCGTACCGACAGCCCCCTGCTTGAAACGCAGCAATCCGGCCACATGGGTCGGTATATCGACCGGGATGGTCTGACCTCTCTTTTTCTCGCTCGTAATCGTTCGCTGATCCATCGCCTTGCTTGTCATGCCCGAAATGGCAGCAATCGGACCCAATAATTGCACCAGAGCCGTCAAATAATAAGGGCCCATATCAAACATTGGACCTCCACCGACTGCATAATAAAATTCAGGATCAGGATGCCAATGTTCATGCCCACGGCTCATCATGAAAGCTGTAGCGGCTACCGGACTCCCAATGACTCCGTCTTCAATCAGCTTCAATGATGTCTGTATACCGGAACCGAAGAAGGTCTCTGGTGCGCAGCCGACAAGCAGTCCCTTTTGATGAGCAAGATCCAAGACAGCCTGACCCTGCTCACGGGTGACGGCAAGTGGCTTCTCCACATAGACATGCTTGCCTGCCTCAAGAGCTCTGAGACATACGTCGGCGTGAACGCCCGGAATGGTCAAATTAATGATGAGTTCGATCTCTGGATCAGCCAAAATCTCATCTACCGAATATACATGCGGAACGTTGAACGCTACCGCCTGCTCCTCTGCCCGACCTTGGTCCAGATCCGCTACAGCGTACAGCTCCAGAATGTCGAAACGATGGCAATTTTCCATGTAAATTCCGCTAATTTTACCACACCCGATAATGCCTACTTTCATTTTGTTCATGCCTAGACTCCCTTCTTCTTCAGAAAAAATGGATAATGGCATTCTTTTGTTACATCGGATACCATCCTGTTCACCCTAGCGTTGCTGGTTGTCTGTCATGCCTGTATAAGCCTCTGCGAGAGAGCTGCCCCGGGTGGCCACCGCCTGTTTGCCTGCTGCTGCCCACAGAAATCCGCTGCGCATCATCTCGGTCACTTGAGGCATATCTATGATATCTGCGTGATGCCCCAGCGAATTGTAGAAGACGCGGCCGTTCCCCCAGCGCTTCGTCCATACAACGGGCATATCCACTGGCCCATTAGCTGAATGGGGGCCTGGTACGATCGGAAAGCGTGTGGTTGCCAGCACTTCAACTGCTGGGTCTACGTGGAGGTAATACTGCTCGCTTTTGACCTGAAAATCCTCAATATGGTCTAGAAGTGGGCTGGAGCCGCGCTTCATGTTCACCATGTACTCTACGCCGTCATTGCCGGGATGCGCAACCCATTGCCCGCCTGTCATAAACTGCCAATCCACATTGTTCCGGAAGGCATCACACATGCCACCATGGCAGCCTGTGAGACCTACGCCGCTTTGAACCGCAGCGGAGACATTATCGACCAGTTCCTGCTCAATCTGTCCCATGGTCCACATTGGAACGATCAGGTCCAGGTCAAGCAGTTTCTCTGCATCCTGGTAGGCTTCAAGGGTATTAGACACCTCCACCTCGAACTGCTCTTCCTTCAAAATGCGTTCAAAAATGGCCGCCACCTGCTCCGGCTCATGTCCGTTCCATCCGCCCCATACAATCAGTGCCTTGCGCATCTGTAATCCACTCACCTTTCGGAATGTATTGTTATACTACATTTCTTCAATGGATACCCAGCGGCGTTCCTCTATGGATCGTTCTACCGCTTCAAGCACAGCCTGACAAGCAACACCGTCACGGAAGTTCGGCGACGGTTGCCTTCCTTCAGAGATGGCACTCAACATCTCAAGCATCTCATGGGTGAAGGTATGCTCGAATCCAATCGTATGTCCTGCAGGCCACCAAGCTTCAGAATACTTGTGTGCCGGATCGGTGGCGAGTACGCGGCGAAAGCCCTGAACGTCTTCCTCATCCTGTGTGAAATACACTTCCAGTTCGTTCATTCGTTCAAAGTCAAACCGCACACTGCCTAGGCTACCGTTGATCTCGAATGAATTGGTGCTCCGATGTCCGGCAGCAAAACGTGTGGCCTCGAAGCTGCCCAGCGCACCTCCGGCGAAGCGTGCCAGGAACAGCGTGGCATCATCGACTGTCACTTCTCCCATT
This sequence comes from Paenibacillus sp. EKM206P, assembly GCF_011066155.1. NCBI lineage: Bacteria > Bacillati > Bacillota > Bacilli > Caryophanales > Paenibacillaceae > Paenibacillus > Paenibacillus sp. EKM206P. The sequence continues at coordinate 89,318 of NZ_JAAMNQ010000003.1, forward strand.
GGAGCATTTGCTTCAGTGTTTCTTTTGGAGCTCAACCCGCTCATCTCCAAAGCTAACGGGCGCTGCTGGATGAATGTCTCGCTCATGCCGATCACTTCATGGAACTCGCCAACCAAGAAGCGAGCGAGATCAATCAGATGGGCGCCAAGATCACCATGAGAGCCAGAACCGGCCACGTCTTTTTGCAGCCGCCATACCAGCGGGAAGGACGGGTCCATGATCCAGTCTTGAAGGAAGAAGGCACGAAAATGATAAATTTTGCCTAGGCGACCGCTCTCGACTAGCTGCTTTGCCAGCTGGACAGCCGGTGAAAAGCGATAGTTGAAGCCTACCATATGTCTGACCCCTGCTTGCTCTGCTACCTGCAGCATGTCACGTGAATCCGCCAGCGAGAGCGCAAGCGGCTTCTCACAGAACAGATGCTTGCCATGGAGGGCAGCCTCCACGACAATTTCTTTATGGGCATTACTCGGGGCGTTAATATCAATGAGATCAATATCGTTACGTTTCACTAGATCACGCCAATCCGTAACACTTTCGGTCCAGCCGTACTGGCGGGCAGCTGCCTGAACCCCCTGCTCGTTGCGTCCACAGATAACGGACATCTCTGGCTGCAGCGGGGCATCTGGGAAGAACATGGGTAGACTTCGGTAAGCGTTGCTGTGAGCCTTGCCCATAAATTTGTAGCCAACCATTCCGATACGAAGACGATTAGACATGTCGTGATCCTCCTTATGGGTCTGAGTTTCAACGAATTTTTGACGAATGGTGTTATTGACGAATGGATGACGCCCTGATAATCAGTTCTGTGGATAGGAGTTCTCTTATTGAGTCGCACCCGGTTAGTTCCAGAGCCGGAATGAGATGCTGAGAATCGGGTATAAGCTTCGAGGCTGCAAGCTCCCCCATCTCATAAAAAGGTACGCGGACACTGCTTAGCGGCGGAACAGCCATCTCAGCCGCATCCGAATCGTCATAGCCTACAAACGCCGGAAACCGGTCAGCTGCCAGTCCGCGCTCACGGAGACCCTGCATTACCCCAAGAGCCATCCGGTCGTTCGCCGCAAATACAGCATCAATATCATTCAATTGGTCTGCGATTGTAGCTGAGGCTTCGAGTCCGCTCCGACGGCTATAGTTACCTTCCAGAAGCAGTTCGTGGTCATATTCAATCCCAGCGTCCTGAAGCGCGGTACGATAACCCTTCATTCGCTCAGTACTATTGGAATAGATATCCGGGCCGTTGAGAAAGGCAATCCGCTTGTATCCCTGCTCGATGAGGTGACTTACAGCCGCCCGGCTGCCTTCTACATGGTCTGCATCCACTTCACAGAACGATTGCCCTTCAAAATGGTGATTCATGACGCAGAACGGACGTCCTTCTTCCTGAAGCCTCTTTAGAGCTTCCACCTCATCGTGGTCATCCCTGGCTCCAAGGATGATACAGGTATCGATCCTTTGCTGACGGAAAAGACTACTGTAATCAATCCGTTCCCCCGGCTTCCGGAACAATAGAAGCAGATCAAGTCCGCTGTCTCTAGCCTTGTTTCCGATACCGCTCAGCATCTCAGAGAAAAAATAGGCTGAGAACAAGTGCGCCTTCGGGACATAAGGCATAACCACACCAAGATGGCCACTCTTCCTTCGGGCAAAGTTACGGGCCAGCGCACTGGGAACATATCCAAGCTGATTGGCTGCGTCCAGAACCCTTCTTCGCGTATCCTCTTTGATAGGACCTACCGCATTCAAGACCCGGGATACTGTCGCTTCAGACACGCCGGAAAGTTCGGCTACTTCCTTGCGCGAAACAATATTACCCACCTCCAAATCATTTTATGTACGCGCGTACATTTTCTCATGCAGTCCTACCTCTGTCAATCCCAAAAAGCGTACCCCATAGATGGATAAGCTCTTTTCGTTACTAAAAGAACGTGGTCTCGTGGTTCCTACTGGCAAACAGTCAAAACACCTGATCATATACAAGATACAAAATGATTCTTTAAGGCTTGAGCATGCTGATCATTCCTACTCCTATCATCAGTACTGTAATTCCCGCAAGTATACCTATCCATTCCTGAGGACTCTTCTTTTCCTTAAATATTAAAATGCTGCCAACACAGGCAATAGCAATGCTCGCTTGAGAGATCGGAAAACTAGCCGCCATGCCGATCAGCCCATTGGAAATAAATAGTGCTAGATTCGCAATGCTCCAAACCAATCCTGTCGACAAATTGCGAACCACCAGAGAGAATCGTAGCCGCTTTTTGCCCTTCAGATTCATGGCCATGGCTGAGCATAGCATACCGAGCGATTGCGGCAGAATGACGGATAGCCCGGATATATGAAAAAACTGATTAATCACGACATAACTGCTTAACGCTAATCCCGAGCAAACCAACATTATGATAATGGGTACCGGCAAAGGCTTGGGCAATCCAGCAGACTTGCCCTGATAGCTGGTTAACAGAACTCCTGCCAATATACACAGAAGAGAACCAACGCCTATCGCATATTGGTACCCTGTTATCCATTCACCCAAAATAAGTGCGGCAAATAGCGTCGTCCCTATCAACTGCAGACCACAAATCACAGGAATGGCGATCGATACGCTTACTTTTTGAAAAGCTTGAAACTGGAGCAATTGTCCAGCGGCCCAAAAAATACCAGATATAAAACTTACCACAAAATGAATCGGTGTTAATGAGGTAGGATGAATGGTATACAAGCACAGGGAAAACAGCACAGCACCAATAACGGTACCTGTCAGCTGTTCTCGGGGACTGGCTTTTGTAATATGCGCCAGTATCGGCATAACTCCCCAGCCAAGGGCTGGAATAAAAGCAATAATGAAATCCACGCGCGAAATTCTCCTCCCGTAAAAAGTACTCTTCCTACAATCGTTAAAATGCCATGCAGGAAAAAATCCACAGTTTTACGATAGCAAAAAAAACCGCTTCTAAATACAAATATTTTTATAGATTTATATAGCAAAATCAAAGAAATTTTTTTCTATACGCGCTGGGTGATATGCTCATTACATTTTTAAAAGCTCGCGAAAAGGTCAACTGATCGGTATAGCCGACCGAATTAGATATGACCTGGATCGAATAGTCTGTATGCTGCAGCAATTCGCACGCTTTTTTAATCCTGAGGACTATCAGATATTGTTTAGGCGTTTCACCAGTTTCTAGTTTGAAAACGGAGGTCAGATAATTCGGATGTAGACCAAGGTACTCCGCTACTTCACTAATCTGGATGCCACTGATGTAGTTTTTCTCAATAAAGTTTATCGCTTGCACCGAATAAGGAAGCTGTTCCTTTATCGACATCGTTTCCCCCAAATTGTGTACAAGTTTGGCAAGAATATGGAATAAATACCCCTGTATAGCCAGCGATGAAGAAAGCGTGTTATCTCCGATCCGCAACATCTCAATAATCGTGGAATGAAAGAACGTAATATCTTCGATATCAATTATATAAGGGTTCTGGTGTGGAAGTGATATGTTCTGCAGGTAGATGTCGGATTTAATGCCCATAAAGCCGACCCAACTGTACTCCCAAGGCTCGGCTTCATCCGCCTGGTAATAAGCTACCCTATTGGCCGGAATTAAAAAAGCCTGTCCTTCTCCTATATCGTAATTTTTGTTGTCAATCACCAGCCTACCTCGTCCTTTTAGTACAAAATGAACCAGATTAAAATCGCGGGCGATGGGTCCAAAATCCTGTTTGGATAAGCAGAGCTCTGTGCCACAGTTATACAAAATCAAATCTGATATATTTTTATGCTCTGAACTGGTATACGTATCAACATATTGAATCATATTCTGGCCCATTGGCATCCTCCTCACTTTTCCAAATAAAGAACCTATGCTTGTTAATTTAACAGTATAGCATAAGTTAAGGATGACAAATGTCCAGAAAAAATTTGGCTCTAAACTATATTTTTTTGTAAGGTTCTTTGTTTTTCCCATATCCAACTTAAAAAAAGTCATGTATTTACTATCACTATCTTTGTTATGCTGATTCAATAATAACGCTTTCAAGTGGTTCGACATATTTTGAAAGGGGCTATGTACATGGCTAGTCTACAAGTTAACCAAAAGGAACGGACATTTCACTTAACGAACAAATACTGTAGTTATCTTTTCCGTGTCATGGAGAACGGGCAATTGGAGCATTTATATTACGGCAAAAAAATAGAGTACCTTGGTCAATATGACCGCTTTATCGAGCGAAGCTATCGTCCCGTGTCTGTCGGTGAGTTTGATAGTGACTTGGTGACATCGTTGGAAAGTATTAAGCAGGAATTTCCTTCTGCGGGAAGTGGAGACTTTCGAGAGCCAGCAATTGAGATCATACAGGAGGACGGATCTCATATAATGGAGTTCACTTATGACCATTACGAGGTAATCACTGGAAAACCTAAAATTCCTCATCTTCCAGCTACGTTTTGTAAGGAAGCACATGAAGCAGAGACACTCCTCATCACGCTGACCGATTCTCTTACAGGAACGGTGGCCGTGCTTGCTTACACCATCTTCAGCGAACTGCCCGTGATCACGAGATCCGTATCCATAACGAATTCCGGGAATAATCCCCTGAGAGTCAACCGTCTAATGAGCCTGAGTCTTGATCTTCCTGAAGCCGAATATGAAATTATTCATTTATCAGGGGCTTGGGGCAGGGAACGTCATGTGGAGCGTACACCATTGAGACCTGGGCTACAGTCGATTGGGAGCACTCGAGGAATTAGTAGTCATGTTCACAATCCATTTCTGGCGCTTGCCAAACCCGGATCACAGGAACACCAAGGAGAAGTATATGCGGTTAATCTCGTTTACAGCGGGAACTTTCTTGCCCAGGCGGAAGTGGACAGCTATTCAACTACCCGATTGATGATCGGCATTCATCCTGACAAATTCTGCTGGACCCTGAAGCCAGGAGAATGTTTTTATTCGCCTGAAGCAGTTCTGGTCTATTCTGAGAGCGGTTTAAATGGCATGAGCCAAGCATACCATAGCCTGTACAATAAACACTTAATTCGCAGCAGTTGGACCGAGCGGGAACGACCTGTATTGATCAATAACTGGGAGGGGACCTATTTTGATTTTACTGAGCAGAAAATAGTTGATATGGCAAAAAAAGCAGGTGAACTGGGGATTGAACTCTTTGTCTTGGATGACGGATGGTTCGGTCGAAGAAACAATGATACCTCTTCCCTCGGTGACTGGTTTGAAAATCCTGAAAAGCTACCGAACGGGATCTCGAATTTGGCAAAGAAGATCAATCAGCTCGGGATGAAATTCGGTCTTTGGTTCGAGCCGGAAATGGTTAACTCCGACTCTCATATTATGAGGGAGCATCCAGACTGGGTTGTGGGAACACCCGGCCGTCAACGCAAGCATGGACGTCATCAATATGTTCTTGATTATTCCCAACCGCCTGTCGTGGATTACCTGTTTAAGTTAATGGATGACGTGCTCTCTTCTGCTCGGATCGAATACGTAAAATGGGATATGAATCGCTGTATTTCAGAAGCCTATTCGTTATCTCTGGGCAAGGAAAGACAGGGCGAATTTTTTCACCGCTATGTCCTGGGTGTATATGCTTTATATGAGAAGCTGATTACCGAACACCCTGAGATTTTGTTTGAGTCCTGTGCTTCCGGTGGGGGACGGTTTGATCCAGGGATGCTTTATTACGCTCCGCAAGCATGGACAAGCGACGATAGCGAGGCTATAGAACGTCTGAAGATTCAGTATGGCACTTCCATGGCCTATCCGCTTAGCAGTATGGGTGCTCATGTGTCAAGCATCCCGAACCACCAGGTAGGCAGAACGGCACCGCTGCAAACTAGATCCAATGTCGCCTACTTTGGTATATTCGGTTATGAACTTGACCCATTGGCGTTGTCCGAAGAAGAGTGCAATGTAATTAAAAAACAAATACAAGTATATAAACGTCACCGACGATTAATTACACAGGGAACCTTTTACCGTCTGCTAAGTCCCTTTGAAAAAAATGAAACAGCATGGATGACCATTGATGCAGAACGTGAGCATGCTCTCGTCGGCTGGTACCAGGTTCTCTCACGCCCCAATGCAGCTTATTCACGGCTAAAGCTCATCGGACTGGACGAAATGGCAGTATATTTCGTGGAAGAATTGGACCGACGTTTTACAGGCAGCGAGTTAATGAACATCGGACTTATACTCACCCCGCCTTATAAGGCTGACCAGGATTTTAATATTGCGGAGAAATATGATTTTTCATCTGAATTATTCACTCTAACTAAAGAGACTTCCTCGTGATTGGATTATGACTTGAAGTAATGATATCAAAGACATGACTGAAGAGAGAAATCAAGGATTAAACGAAGAAGTGGTTATCCGTTATGCAGTGTCCGCTGTGTGGGAATTACGGATCAGAAGCAACTCAGTAATTGAGCTGCTTCTTTATTTATCAGGACCAAATACAAGATTGGCGGATTGCTTTGCTTTCTCAATGACATTCATGACCCTCTCGCTGTGTTCAAGCATTTCTGAGACTTTTTCCAAATCTTTTTCCTCGATGATACGGTCAAACTCAACGAATTCGTCATACATTCGATGGGGATGATCTTTCTGATCTACCCGGATTGGCGTTTCCTTATTCGCAGTGTAATCAAAGCAGTCGCATATATTTGCTGAACTTGCCATGTGTATATAGCCCTTATTGCCTTGAACGTTCACTGCATTGGGAGCCGTACTGTCTTTTGAACCTATGCAGACACACTTGAAGTCACCGTAATCAAGCAGCAGCATACCTGAAGTATCAATTCCACGCTCCATGTTCGCCCAATACTGCACTTTCTTCGGGCTCCCGAAAAATCCAACAACCAAATGAATATTATATAAATTAATATCCATCAAGGCTCCACCAGACATCTCCGGATTAAACGCAGGCTGGATTATTCCCGCTTTGAAAGCTTCATACCGAGATGAGTATTGAGAATAGTTGCATTCCACTATTTTGATCTCACCAAGCTTAGGTAGATACTCCTTCATTGACAAATAATTTTTCAAATATTGATTCGTTATGGCTTCCACCAATACCAGTTTTCTTTGCTGAGCAATTTCTTTTAGCTCTAGAAATTCTTGCAAATTGGAAGTAAACGGCTTCTCACAGATGACATGTTTACCACTCAATAATGCCTCTTTCGCATATGAATAATGAAGATGATTAGGCAACCCGATATAAACTGTATCCACATCACGACTCATCAGCATCTCGCTGTAATCCGAATAAATCTGAGATATTCCATATTTACTTTGTAAATCCAGTAATTTCCCCTTGTGGCTAGGTCTAGAACAAATGCCCTTTAGTAAAATGGTCGGGATTTCCTGAATAAAGCTTAATAGATCCCCTACGATCATCCCTGCTCCGACAATTCCTAACTTCATTTTAGCTGCACTCCTCTATACCTTTTTCAAGTATTTCCATACACATTATCGTTTCTTCGTCTTTAATCACTTTTTCTTTACCAATTACGATCGACTGATACATATCGTCATACACTCGGGCATAGTCTCCCTTTTCAGAAACGATTTTATCTTCATGATACTCGCCCTTATCATCAAGGTATGTTAAAATGCCATAATGCTCAGGCTGGTCGATGCCGAAATCGGCGTGTCCCTTAGGCAGATAGTATAATTTAAGATGCTCCTCCTGACGATCCTTTGTCTGCTTTATAAAAACGCCTTTTTTGCCGTATACAACAAAACTCGGCCGCTCTTTTAAACGAAAAAAGCTGGATTTAATGGATACCTTAAGTGAGGGATAATAAAAATCTAGATCAAAATAATCATTCATTCTTCCAGAACCGAGCAATTGGCGCACGTCGTAATGGATCGTGTCAGGTTTCCCAAAATAGGCAAGAACCTGGTCAATGGTATGAGCGCCATGTCCATAGAGGTAACTGTTATATTTGGAAAAATGAGAGGTGGAGTTGGGGGTCTCAGGGCGGTAATAATCGAAATGCATTTCCACCTCCAACAAATCACCGAGTTTTCCTGATTCAATAACCTTCTTGGTAGTGAGGAAATCCGAATCGTAACGTCTGTTTTGATAGCACTGTATAATCAGATTTTTCTCTTTGGCATATTGGAAGATGGACACAGCTTCTTCTTTCGTTAACATAAAGGGTTTTTCAACAAGTACATTTTTCCCGTGGTCGAGTGCCATTTTCGCATAAGTGTAGTGGGATTCTACAGGTGTACAGATAACAATCAACTGAATTTCCTTATCGTTCATTAGAGATTCAAGATTATCAGTATACTGCACACCAGGGATTTTCTCCCACTCCCCTTTATCTGGATTACGGGCGTAGATCGTCTTTACGTTCAAATGATCTCTGGTCAATGAAAAAGGAAGATGATACCGATTGGTGCTTTTGCCATTCCCAATATAACCGATGTTAAGCATATTAATTCCCCCTAGGCTCTTTTTCATTTATTATAGAAGAAGAACGTTGATCGTAAAGGATTTGCCGCCAAAATGGTACAATCAACCGAATATTTTTAAAAATGTTTGTTTATTTTCAAACAAAATGTTTATTTTAGATCCTTTATCAAACGTCATTTCAATTGAACCGGAGTGAACCTGTTGAAAATACTGATGCAATTATCCGAAATGCAAAACTTTACACCAAACGAAAAAAGCATTGCATCCTATATTTTGCTTCATAAGGAAAGGATCCTGCACTTAAATATTCAGGAGCTTGCAAAGGCAACATATACTTCGCATTCCGCGATTAATCGATTAACTCATAAACTTGGGCTATCTGGCTTCAAGGAGTTCATAATCAAACTTGCTCGGGAGTTTCAGCAGAATACCCAGAACATTTCCAATGTAGACCCCAACTATCCATTTGGTTTTGATGAATCCCCACTTCAAGTGGCGAAAGAAATTGCAGAATTAATGAAGGAAACGATAGAAAAAAACTTTACATTCATGGATAATGATTTATTGTCGCAAACGGCCCTATTGCTGGATCAAGCGAAAAGGATCTTTATATATGCGTTAGGAGATTCACAAATCCGTGCGAAAAGTTTCCAAAATAAATTAGTGAAAATTAACAAGTATGTGGTTATAGCTACGGAGTTGTCTGAGTGGGCGTACCATACGGCTAATCTTACGCCACAGGATTGCGCTGTTTTTTTAACTTACCACGGAAAATCACCGATCTTTTTAAAAGCAGCAAAGCACTTTACACATGAAAATATTCCCTTTATCACAATTACAGCAACCAGTCAAAATGAATTGGCCAAACTCAGTAATATCTGTATTCAGGTGCCTAATGACGAAGTAAAACATGCCAAGATTGGTACATTTTCGTCGCAAATTGCCTTTGACTATGTATTAAATGTGATCTACTCCTGTATCTATAAAATTGACTACTTAAAAAACATGCAATTCGCAACACAATCGTTGAAGAATTCGCATCTCAATGACATGATGAATGACGTGTAGAGGGATTAGCTTCTCTCTAACTGCAAAATAAGCGGCAATTTATAATTATATATGGTTGTTCTTCGACAAATAAGGTCTAGTTAGTTTTATGCTAACTAGACCTTTTTTCTTTTATTGCTTCAAGCCCATCAGTACGGCCGACAGCAAGCTAGGAAAGCGTTCATTCAAATCAAAGTAACGGATAGAGATAAAGCGTTGGGTTCCCTCTATTCTCGTATGAATAACCCCTGATTCCCGAAGAACCTTAAAATGATGAGACAAGGTTGACTTTGGAGCTGAAATATCTATCGAGCTGCAGGATTGCTCCCCTTTTTCGTCTAAAATCTGGATGATATTAAGCCGAATGGGGTCACTTAGAGCATATAAAACTGTAGGTAGAGTAATTTCAATTACGTTGGGATGATACAGCGTTCTCAAGATCCGTTCACCTGCCTAACAAAGAATTGTAGTTGCATTATAGCATATTGGAATGCTATATTTCTATTATTCGAAAATATTCGAACTATAGAACAAATGGAGGGTTTCGTTTTGAATAAAATTATCACCTTGTTTTTCTTGATCATGTTTTTCATTGGTACAGATACGTTCATTGTGTCGCCTCTTCTACCTATTCTTCGTGAAAGCTTCGGCATTTCTATCGAACAATCAGGCTGGATTGTTTCAGCCTATGCTTTAGGGTATGCTCTGTTTGCCTTAATTGCAGGACCGTTGTCAGATGCATGGAATCGAAAAAAAGTACTACTGTTCGGCTTACTTGGTTTTGGTATCTTCACTCTACTTTGCGGCTTTGTCGTTGATTTTTGGACCATGTTTGCTTTTCGCTTATTGGCTGGCATTAGTGCCGCTTTTGCCTCACCTCAAGTTTGGGCAGCCATTCCTCAGTTAGTTCAACCACATAAAGTGTTAAAAGCCATGGGAGTTGTCACCGCAGGATTAGCTTTTTCCCAAATGCTAGGCGTTCCCATTGGCAGCTATCTCGCTACCGCCGGGTGGCAAACACCCTTTATTATGATTGGTTGCTGCACCTTCCTGATCGTTATTTGGACTGCTGTTCTCTTGCCCGCCTTGCCTCCTTCTATACAGAAGCAAAAGGCTCCCTCGATTAGGAACAGATACCGTTCATTGCTGCAGGGGTCAACACCTAAGGTCGCTTTTCTGGCCTACTTCCTGTTCCAACTCGGAAATTTTGCTGCCTTCTCTTTTATTGGCACATGGCTGTCCGACAAATTCAGCCTTAATGTTGCAGATATTGGTACGGTGATATTATTCCTTGGTTTAGGAAATACGATTAGTAGCTTATTTGGGAGCAGCTTAGTTAACAAAGTGGGGCCTAAGCACTCTTTGATCTATGGCGTAATTTTCATCGGTCTGCTTTATTTGCTTCTGCCCTATTTACCTAGTGTGACCTATGTCGAAATTACATATTTTCTGATCTTCCTTATCCTTGGAATGATTTTTCCGCTTATGATGAGTATGCTTCAAACCTTATCTGCCACAGCACGCGGAACAGTTTCATCACTTGCCAATTCTTCTATGTATTTTGGAACAATGGTTGGCTCTTTCACAGCAGGAATGCTATACGCTCACAGCGGTGGTTTTATTTCCGTTAGCCTGTTTTCTGTGATTTGTTTCGGTGTGTCACTAATCTTGTTCCTACGTAGCGGGGTTTTACTAGGTCTAAGACTAAAATAGAAACGAGTAACCTTAAAAATCGACATAAGCTCTATCTTTGGGCCAGGAAAAGAACTTATATTATTAGAAAAGCCGCCAGTATGGCGGCTTCTTATGCATATCTACTGTTGTCTAGCTTCAAGGATCAATCTTCATCAATAGCATTTCGAATATCATAATCATCGATGTTGATATCCAAAGCCATTCCCAGTGCTAACTTTGCCAGTTGGCTTCCAATAAAGGGACCCATGGTCAGCCCGGATGCTCCAACCCCATTGGCAGCTATAAGGCCGTTCCAGCCAGGCACAGCTCCAAGCACCGGTAGAAAACCGGGGGTAAAAGGACGGAAACCAACTCTTACCTCCTGAAAAGTACTATTTGCTAAATCAGGTGCTAATTCTAAACCTTTATTTAGGATTTCCTGCATCCCGCCTGCTGTTACTCTTGTATCGTATCCTTCGATTTCATTTTCGTGAGTCGCCCCTATGACGATCTTCTGTTGATCAAACGCTAACAAATATTGATCAGAAGGCGGCATGATTACAGGCCAGGTGCCTGTATCTTGCCCATCAGGGATCTGTAAATGCATGATTTGTGCTTTTTGAAAGCTAACCTTAAAGCGAATGCCCAAAGGCAGCATCAGTTGATTGGCCCATGCACCTGCACAAACAATGACTTCGTCAGATGAGAAGCTGTTTGCACCGACCGCCACTCCGGTTACATGGTCGGAATCGTATTGAAGCACAGCATCCCCATGGATAAGGGTTGCCCCATTTCTTTGTGCTGATCGGATCAACGCATCACGCAGCGCCCGACCATCTATACGAGCGGCACCACTAATATGAACAGAATGGTAACCTTCTACTAACAAAGGAAATTGTTCATGGGTTTCCTTTTCATTTAGTTGCGTAATCTCACCGATTTCTGGCGCATCCGCTTGTCGTAAGTGTGCTCGCTCCTGCATTTTTTTAATTTTCTCCAAATCATTATGAATACTGAGAGCTCCAACTTGAGCATAGCCAGTTTCTGTTTCCCCCTCGCTTTTAAGTTCTTCAATCAATCCGGGGTAAAAACGTGCGCCCGCTTTGGCGAGCTGGTACCAAGCTTGATTGCGTCGCTGTGATAACCAGGGACAAATAATGCCAGCAGCTGCATCAGTCGCCTGTCCTTTATCTTTGCGGTCTACAAGAATGACATCAGCGCCCAATTTTGCTAACTGGTATGCTGTCGATGCCCCCAGAATTCCTGCTCCGATTACGATAACCCTCTTCATGAATACATCCCTTTCCTAAATCACTGTATCCATTATAGCGAATACCGCATGAATGCATAAAGTTTGAAACATTAATATTTCTATCCTTATAAAGTTCTTAGAATTGATCTGTAAAGTAGTTGTCAGAACGAATGAAAAGGATGAACTGATATGGATAACATTATTTTACAGACTAAAAATCTCTGCAAAACCTTTAGACGGCAACAGGCGGTGAACAACGTCACACTGTCTATTCAGGAGAATTCCGTCTATGGGCTACTTGGCCCAAATGGGGCTGGAAAATCAACCACCTTGAAAATGTTAACTGGTATGCTACGTCCGACAGGCGGTGAAATTTTATTCCAAGGAAAACCCTGGTCACGAAAATATCTCGCTCAGATCGGCGCACTGATCGAATCTCCTCCACTCTATGAGAATTTGACTGCTAGAGAGAATTTAAAGGTTCGTACAACCTTGCTCGGACTACCTGATTCACGAATTGATGAAGTACTGAACATTGTTGATTTGACTCATACCGGGAAAAAACGCTCTGGCCAGTTCTCGATGGGCATGAAACAGCGGCTGGGCATTGCTATTGCGCTCCTCAACCATCCCAAACTACTAATTTTAGATGAGCCAACCAACGGACTTGACCCCATTGGCATTCAGGAGCAACGCGAGCTGATTCGCTCCTTCCCGAAGCAAGGAATTACCGTAATTCTTTCCAGTCATATTTTATCCGAAGTCGAACAAATCGTTGACCATGTCGGTATTATCGCTGGTGGCATATTAGCTTACCAAGAGGCGGTTACACCAGGACAAGACTTGGAATCGTTGTTCATGCAGATTGCACAGGAATACCGAAAAGGGGATGAGTAGGATGCAGCAATATATAGCCGCCGAGCATCTAAAATTAAAGCGTACCTTTACGAAAAAGCTGGTCTGGCTGGCCCCCATCGTTACTCTTCTTCTGTGTACCGTGCTCATGGGGGGACATATGCTCCAAAGCGCCAGCTACAATTGGTGGTATTTCATGCTGCTGCCAGGTGCGCTCACCTTAATATGCTCAGGAGTGATCCAAAAGGATGGCAAGAAGCTGAAATACCGTGCTGTCCTTGGCATGTCTGTAGATTTGGCTCAGGTATGGTACGGTAAAATCGGGGTTTGCGTAAGACTCTTAATGGTTTCCTCTATTATTTTATTTATAGGGATAACTCTTGGCGGATTCGTATTCTCAACTTCCGTGACACTAGCAGAAAGCGTCGCTGCAACTCTGATCCTCTTCATCACCTTTTTGTGGCAAGTTCCACTTTGCCTGTTCCTGACGGATCGAATAGGCATGTTTGCCACCCTAATCATCAACATGCTGGGCAACGTAGCCTGCACCGTCTTGTTCGCTACGTCTTCTGTATGGTGGGCGGTACCCTATGCTATACCAGCGCGATTGATGTGCGCCGTCATCCAAGTGCTGCCTAATGGGCTTGCCGTTCCTTCAGGAGATCCACTTTTGGATGGAGGCATAATTGTTCCCGGCCTGTTGATCACAGTATGTCTATTCATGATTCTGTCAGTGCTGACGGCCATGTCTTTCCGTAAACGGGAGGCTAAGTAAGATGATATCTTTCTTCCGCAATCTGAAATCTGACGTGCTTAAACTTCGAAGGCAGCCCTTATTGCTCGTGCAGCTGCTTGTGCCGATCTTGGGGATAGCAATTTTTCTAGCCTACTATTCCTTTACTCCGTATTCACCGATTTCGAAGATAGACGGCTATTTGCAGGTCCTGGCTGTGGTTCTTCCTATCATGATTGGTATTGTATGCTCCATTGCTGTTGAGCAGGAGTCAGTCGCTGGAAATTTCCAACACCTCTTGACCTCGCCGGTGAAGCTGTTACCTTTTTTGAGCAAGCTTAGCCTACTCCTGTGCTTGGGATTTGGCAGTGTGCTGCTTGCCTCAGGCGGCTTTGGGGCTGGCTATATATATTTGATGAAAGAGTCCCCGTATGGCTTGAAGTTTTATGTGTTGGCTGCCTGCATTCTGTTTGTGTCCAGTGTGTTCCTTTATATTCTGCATTTTTTCATTAGTTTGCGGTTCGGTAAGGGAGCTTCCATCGGCCTGGGTATTATGGAGAGTCTATTGTCCGCTTTGCTTCTTACAGGGCTGGGTGATCATAATTGGATATTCGTTCCCTCTGCTTGGGCGGCCCGGTTCATCACGATCTGGGTGCAATACGGCGTAAGCTCAGCTGATTCTATCCCTGAAGCTATACAGCTCGATTTGGGAATCAGATATTGCGTAGTAGGGACCTTAGTCATCATGGTATTATTAGGGTTATGGATTTGTCGTTGGGAAGGACAAAGTTCGTTGGAGTAAAGATTAGAGTAAAGAAAGCAAGGGATGTGAATAAAGCATGGCAAACTTGTTGGCCGTTGATGACGAACCCGCCGTTTTGGCACTCCTTCAAAATATTTTGCAGAAAGATGGCCATGTTGTCACGGTGGTCTCCGCCTCCCCACAGGTTCTCACCATGCAGCTCGGAGCATTTGATCTTATACTGCTTGACGTGATGATGCCTACCATGGACGGATTCACACTCTGCCGGGAAATTCGCAGCAAGGTAGACTGTCCGATACTGTTTCTTACCGCAAAATCCATGGAGAACGATGTGATGTTGGGGCTTGGGGATGGAGCCGACGATTATATTGTCAAACCGTTCGGCACTGGAGAGCTGCGCGCACGAATCAACGCCCATCTCAGACGGGAGAATCGTGAACGGCGTAATGTATTCTGCATCGGGGAAGTTCATTTCAATCTGTCTGGCAAGGAAATCACCGTTCAGAATGTTGTAGTCCCGTTTACCAAAAGTGAATATGAGATATGTAAGTTTCTAGCTTTGAACTGGGGGCAGGTATTCTCTAAGGAGCAGATTTACGAAGCGGTCTTCGGCTTGGATGGGGACAGCGATTCCGCCACCATTGTAGAGCATGTCAAAAATATCCGGGCCAAGCTTGGCAAAGTAGAGGTTTCTCCAGTGGAGACGGTTTGGGGGATCGGCTACCGATGGAAGTAACCAAAGTACAACAAGCACGCAAGACTACCAAATTACGAACCATTTTCCTGGGTTATTTAGTTATGTTTTGTATTGGGACGATTGCGCTCGCTCTGTTCCTGGTCCTCATCTTCTATGCCCTGATATCTTATGGGGCCATTCTTCCCGCGAACTATGCGGAGAAGCAGGTACGGGAGGACAAGTCAATCATTGAAGCGGGCAAGACCCTGCAACCGAATTCTCAGATAAAACTGTATAAGTACGCGTTGTTCACTTCGGAAGGCCGCCTCATTGAAGGAAATCTTTCTGAAAACCAGGCCCAAGCCGCTTGGAGTGTTACGCAGCAGAGCAATACTGCGTATCAATTTCCCTATAACTATGTAAAAGTTCCACATCATGATGAAATTACTGTGATGCGCTATTCTGTCTCGGCACAGTTTGAACTTCCTATCCTGCGTCAATATCTGCCGAACGCAGAATTGTCCTTTTTGGCCGTGTTCTGTATCGCCTTCCTGGGGGGAGGTGCTTTACTGGCTTCCTCCTTCGGACGAAAGCTGGCACGTAAGATGATCGGATTGCAGCAGGCTACCAAACAAATTCAAGCACAGGATTTGGACTTCTCAATCAAGTTCAGTGGCGTGATGGAGATCGATCAGGTGCTGCATTCCATGGATAAAATGAAAGAAACTTTAAAGACATCGCTTCAGAAACAGTGGAATCTCGAAAAATCCCGCCGCGAGCAAATTTCCGCTCTAGCACACGATGTCAAAACACCACTCACTATCGTTCGTGGAAACGTAGAGCTACTGTCCGAGACCGAACAGTCCGAAGAGCAAAAGAACTATACGGATTATATTGCGGAAAGCACCAGGCAGATGGAGCAGTATATTAAAACTCTCATTGACATTTCAAAAGCGGAAACACTAGTCACCCTGCGGGCGGAAACGATGGACGCTGACTTCTATTTATCGAAAGTGAAAGATCAGATAATGGCCTTGGCTGCTGTCAAAAAAATATCTGTAGCATTCGCTGTATATAACCTCCCTAAGACGCTGTATGCAGACCCAGTGCTACTTGAGCGTGCCATTATGAATGTTGCTTCTAATGCGGTAGATCAGGCGCCTGAATACAGCGAGATCCAGCTGATCGTAGAATCTGTTGAAAACTGTATTCGGTTCAGCATCGTAGACGAAGGCCCGGGCTTCTCTCCAGCAGGTCTCAAACAGGCCGCCGAGCAGTTTTATATGGGTGATTCATCCAGAAGATTGAGTGGACATTACGGTATGGGCCTGTATATAACAAAATCCATTGTCAACCTACATGGCGGACAACTGATCATCACCAACTCCACCCAGACAAGCGGCGGACAGGTAAGCATTGAGATACCAATCAGTGCATGAATCATACAAGCGAGAATCAATCCTATCGTATACCTTAATCATTCCAGGTGCGACCAAGCCTGATCAGATCGAAACTAATCTTCAAACGCTGAGTATTCAACTAACTGTAGAAGATCTTAAGCAGCTTAATATCATTTTAGTCAAAATAACTTGTTTACAGAGTAGCTGATTGTCAATTTATAACTCTATTAGCGGGCGCTTATAAAGCGCCCCTTTTCGCATTTTACGTACACTTATTGGATAGTAGACAAAAAGGAGTTCTAAAGTTTTCACTTTAGAACTCTTTTAACAGATGCATTTATTTGGTAATCGTAATTTGTTTGGATGCAGTATTATAGTTCACCTGATACCCCGAAAGCTCGCTAATCACTCGTAATGGAACCAGCGTGTAGCCGTTAACAATAACCGGAGCTGTGATGTTCGTCGAATAACTTCGGGAGTTGTTTAACTCATATACGGCAAGGGTCGAATTCTTGACTTGAAGCACTACCTGTTTGCCGTCTGTAGGTCGATTCAGAATAATCTTTTTGGTCGATTTTTCATAATTCACCTCGTAACCTATCCGTTCACTGATAAAGCGCAGCGGGACCATCGTCGCCCCATTAATGATCCGAGGAGCCTGAGCCATCGTCGTAGCACGACCATCGACATAAGCTGATTTAGCTCCTGGTGTCAGGGTGAACGAAGATGAATAGGAGGAAACCGCATTGTTAGGATATGAAGACGTTGTACCAGAAGTGGTTGTCGTAGTAGAACTCGTCCCGGATGATGAACTACCGGTACCAATCGCTCTATTGCGAATAGCTTCTAGCCGATCCAGCAGATCGCTTTTACGGGTTCCGCTCGGCAGATCACTGATTGCATCTCTGGCAGAACGCCAGTCGGACGCATTTAGACTGTTTTCCGCAATTCGCATCAAATCTCTTGCTTTCTCATAGTTCGATGAACTAGATGAAGAAGAGTAGTAACCATCCGAATCTGTGCGTTCTGATATCTTTACACCGCTAGATTCTCTTCCATTGCTATTGACAGTCACGACCTTAATCTCATACCAGCGTCCTTCTCGCAAATCCGTGATTTTATAGGACTCAGAGCTTGTAGTCCCCTTATAATCACCATCCACATATATCTTCACCTTGTCGGCTCGACTCGGCATATCATAGGTGATTTTGATCCAGGTGTCGCTTTTGCTATCTACTTCAAGATTGGACACTTCTGACGAATTGGAAGACGTACTGTCCGTTGTGGCAGTTAGTCTCACACCGGAGGACAATGTACCTGTGCTTCGCTTAGATCTTATCGTGAACGTATAGGTCTGGCTTGCCGAAAGATTGTTGAAAGTATAGGATGTTCCTGTTGAATCGGTTACCAGTTGCCCGTCCTTATACAGACTGACCGTACTAATTCCGCTAGGCCTTGTCCAGGAAACAGTAACACTATAGTTATTAACTGATGTCACTGAAGCACCTGCCACATCGGGCACGATATCGGTAGAGACCGTAGAAGTTGTAACTGGAATACTAACTCCTTGAGATATATTTCCGGATTTGTCTATCGTTTTGACCGTTACGGTATAGGCTGTGGCAGCATTCAAGACATTAAACGTGTAAGACGTGCCTGTGGTTCTTTGAATTTCTGTACCATTTAAATAGACAATCGCTTGGCTTAAGTCAGCATCCTTAGGCAATATGTAATTGATGGTAAATCCATTATATCCTACATTCGTCGCTGCCAGTCCGCTTACTTCTCCTGGTGGTGTCTTATCCACAGGACCATCAACGGAAGCCGTTTTAGCCTGTATTGTTGTACCGAGAGATTCATTTCCACTCTTATTCACCGTTTTCACGCGAAAGGTATATGTCGTGTTCGGCTGTAAACCGCTTAACATATAAGAGTTACTTCTAATGTTATCTACATACACATCGTTAGTAACACCAACCACTTTTACGTGGTCAAAATTGATGTCCGACGGATTGTTCCAGGACAAATTTACTTTTGTTGTTTCTGTAGGAACCGCTGTCAGATTGCTTACCTCTGCCGGCGCGATATTCGCAGTCACCATTTGGCTCGACATTACTTTTAGCATTTGGTTAAGATAGGTGTTCTGACCATAACCTTTGGTTAACGTAGTCACTTTCGGACCTGAAGTAACAGGCACTTGACTACCTTGAGCGGTTGCTAATTTGGTATGTAACTGTGTTGTATTTAGGCCTGTCAGATTTGAGTAATGCCTCTCAGTCGGCAACGCGCTAGCCACTGCATCGGGTGTCAAAATGCCATATCCCGTATTCAAAATCAGTGTAGCCGTTGCGAACGGAGCCATCCATTGACGCAAACGTTTTTTATTCATATTCTATGCTCTCCTTGATACCAGTATGGAAATTTTATTTGTCAAAAACTAATAAGTTAAGCTTACAAGCCCTTCTGCTGCAATCTAGCTTTTAAAATATGTACCATAATGTACACACGTTCATTTAACTGTTATCGGAATTTGCATACAAAATGTTTAGGCTTCACACCGTATTTTTACTGATAGGGGGTCGCGCATACAATAGGGATACACATTTTGACAAGTTAAATGAAATTACAATTATCGTTTCCAGGAGCGCTAAGCTGTGTGACGTTGGCATCTGCCGTAAATATTCGATATATCGTAACTTTCTACCGTTTAATAACAATGCATTATAGGATATATTAAATTTTAAGTAATAAGAGAAAGAGGTGTATTATGTTCAAAAATGCCTTTAAGATGTTTGGTGTCATTGGTAATATTGAAGCAATTTCATATCTACTGCTTGTGTGTATCGCTATGCCACTTAAATACGCAGCTGGAATACCGCAAATGGTAAGCTGGGTGGGTATGATCCATGGGGTACTGTTCGTGGCTTATGTTGTAGCGACTGTGGTCATGCTGATTATGCGGAAAATAACGCTACTGCAAAGTCTTGCTGCCTTGATTGCCTCACTTTTGCCGTTTGGCCCCTTCATTTTTGATCGTAAGGTGCTTAAGAAAGCCGAAGCACGTGCGAGTCATACCAGCCCGATAAAAGCTGCATAAGCATATACAAGGGCAAGTGCCAATACAACAACGCGGCTTTCTCTTCCCACTCATGCAGCAGTATACAAAAACAACCGATGGCTCTAAACCACTCGGTTGTTTTTGTATACGCGAATTTTAAATTGTTACTTTCCCTCGCAGTAAGGGAGACTCTAACTTTGTCATTCTTGTTGTCCCTTTCTGCTATATTTATGTAATCACAACAACTAATCTCTCGGGTAATTTACACTCATAATATCCATAAAAGGAACTTTATCCGTTTCTCCATTACTCTCTACATGAACCTTCCCTGTTCTTGGGTCCATTTTAACAATCTGTCCGCGGGTTGTTTCTGCGCGTCCCCATACGGTCAATACAACCTCGGATTGCTCTCGTTGTGCTTCTACAAGCTGATTCCCGATTTCCTCCAGTACAAATTCATCCCGAGTAGGCCGTTTGGGTACCTTCGCTTTTGCCACTTGCTATCACCCTTCCTTTCGTGCAAAATCAAAATCAAATTCATTCTATTTTACCATACTTTTCATCATTTGGTGCTGGTAATGTGAGTAAAATTACGTCTCAGAACCACAAAAAAGCCGAGTTCTCAAAAACGAGAACATCGGCTCTCTAAAGTTACTTGTTGGAGCTCATTAGGAGAGATTGAAAATTGAAGAGACAGGATTATTTGACCAACTGTGGAATGTAATCCACGATATTATAAATAGGAGCACTGCTCTGTTGCGTAACGGCCAAAATCAATGCACCTTCGAGCATCGAAATGATAAGTACCGCCAGACTGCGTGCCTTTTCCTCGTCCCAGCCCGATTCCTGAAGACGCTCCATATAGATGTGCTGCCAATCTGTAAACGTATTCACACAAGCATGACGTAGCGATTCACTAATACAGGAAGTTTCCGCAGCAGCCCAGAAGCCAATCGGCATGAAGTCGTTAAAGCCGGTACGGTCTGCCTCCTCAGCTGTATTACGAATAAAATCCTGAATGGCTAGCACTGGATTATCATTCCCGTCCAGTGTCTGTTTTAATTTTTGCTTTATAAACTCATTCCCTCTTCTTATGCACTCCAAAGCCAATTCTTCTTTACCACGCGGAAAATAATAATAAAGTGACCCTTTCGGTGATCCACTCTCCGCAAGAATCTGATTCAGTCCGGTCGCGTGATACCCCTGATGAAAAAAGAGCTTCGATGCGGTTTGTACGATATTCTCGTATGATTCGGGTTTAGCAGCCATATACAGCATCCTTCATTATTTAATATTTACAACTTATACTTTGACAAAAAAATAACAACATGTTTATTATATATAGACCGATTGTTATAATTCAACACTATTAATTTATTTGGAGGAACAAAAACAACATGAGTACAATGAGTCAAACAAGTTCACCCTCTGAACCCAAAACGTTCAAGGTGCTACCTATTATGATTGCGCTGCTCCTTAGCGGCTTTATTGGGATGTTCAGTGAAACGGCACTTAACATTGCACTGAATGATTTGATGCAGATTTTGCATATTACAACTGCAACAGCCCAATGGCTGACAACCGCTTATCTGCTTACACTTGGTATTTTAGTACCTGTATCGGGATTGCTGATTCAAACCTTTACGACAAGACAGCTGTTTGTGACATCGTTGCTGTTCTCAATAGCTGGTTGTCTCGTTGCTGCGCTTGCACCTACTTTTTCAGTGCTATTGATCGCACGTATTCTTCAGGCCATTGGCACGGCGTTGTTATTGCCATTGATGTTTAACACCATCTTGATCATTTTCCCAGCTGAAAAGAGAGGCGCGGCTATGGGGATCATCGGATTGGTCATTATGTTCGCACCGGCAGTGGGCCCTACCATTGCAGGACTGGTACTGCAAAATCTGTCTTGGCACTGGATCTTCTGGATCTCCCTTCCGTTCTTGGTTCTCTCACTGATTTGCGGTATTTTATTTATGCAAAACGTTTCAAAAACGACCAAGCCCAAAATTGATTTTTTATCTATCCTGTTATCTTCCATTGGCTTCGGCGGTGTCGTGTTCGGTTTCAGTAAATCCGGAGAAGGTGGCGAAGGTTGGGCTAGCCTGATGGTTCTGCTTCCTGTGATTGTCGGTCTGATATCGTTGATTTTGTTCTCTGTACGTCAATTGAAAATGAAGCAGCCTATGTTGAATTTGCGTGTATTTAAATACCCTATGTTTGTTATTGGCGTTATTATGGTGTTCCTATGTATGATGACGATCCTTTCTACGATGCTGATTCTTCCACTCTTTTTGCAAAAGGGGCTGGCTCTGTCTGCTCTAACAGCAGGTTTAGTACTTCTGCCCGGTGGGATTATCAACGGCCTCTTGTCTCCTATTATGGGTTCATTGTTCGATAAATTCGGTCCCAAGTGGCTTGTCATTCCAGGACTTGTGATTGTAGCTGCTGTTTTGTTTTTCCTGTCCGGCATTACAACAACATCAACTCTTGTACTCATTATTGTGCTTCATAGCTGCTTGATGATCGGCATTTCCATGATTATGATGCCAGCTCAGACAAACGGCCTAAATCAGCTCCCTATGGATCTATACCCAGACGGAACAGCCATTATGAGTACGCTCCAACAAGTTGCTGGTGCAATCGGTACAGCTGTAGCGGTAAGCATTCTCTCCAAAGGTATGGAAGGCTATTTGAGCCAATCCAGTATGCCTGAATCCGTAAATGAAATGGCCAATGCCATGACAATCGGATCACAAAATTCATTTTTCTTTGCGATGATCATCAGTGTGATCGGGTTGATCCTTGCCTTTTTCATCCGCAGAGTTCATGTTGAACATGGCACTGCCAAAGCTCCCATGCACTAATTCATAATTTTCATGTGACCCCAAATTAAAAATATGTGAATAAACTTAAAGACTGCTAACCATATCACTATTGGTTAGCAGTCTTTTTGATATGAATTTACATACACATTCGTCAATTACATATTTACAAAGCACCTTCATTTGGTTACGATATGATTTATGAGTTAAAGCGTAAAAATTACGATTACTATTAAGGAGGACTCCCTGTTGTTTAAACGTTCTTATTTTAAACTATTTATACCTGCGGTAATGGCGGTGATGATGGCAGCCTGCGCTTCATCTCCGTCAGCTTCACCCTCTCCATCTGCTGCACCACAAGATAAAAGTGTCACCTTATTGTTCAACGTGCAAAGCCCTACTATAGACCCCCATTCAGATGTAAATTACACAGCTGTTCGTGCTGGAGTAAGTGAAACACTGATCAAAGTGAACAAGGATCTTAAGCTGGAAGCTTGGCTTGCAGACAAATGGAACAGCAAGGACGGACAGCACTGGACCTTCAACATCCGATCAGGTGTGAACTTCCACAGCGGTAAAACCGTCAATGCTGCTGCTGTCAAAGCCTCTTTGGAAAGAGCGTTAAAGCTCAATCCATCGGTCAAAAATGCGCTACATATCCGTGATATTCATGCGGATGGACAGATTTTGACCATTACGACAGACAAGCCTTTCCCAGAATTTGTGTCTGAGCTGGTTCATCCGAATACGGCTATTATAGACACCACAGCTACAGGTGACCTCCCATCTGGGACGGGACCGTTCAAGGTTGCCAGCTTCCGTGCTGGAAGTGAACTGAATTTAGATCGCAATGAACAATATTGGAACGGTGAAGTAAAGTTGAAGCATGCCAAATTCATGTTTAACGAAGACGCCAATGCACGTCAGCTTGCTTTTCAAGCCAAAACTGCTGATATTGTGTATCGCCCGCCAATTGAAAGTCTGGAGCTATTGAAAGCTGATTCTACCGTTAAGGTTGACTCACTTCCTAGTTTGCGAACGCATCAACTTATTTACAATATGAACAATAACGATCTGAAAAAGACGGCTGTGCGTAAGGCATTCGATAACCTGATCAACCGTGATGAGATTGCCAGCGGTATCATGTCCGGCCAGGGAACCCCTGCTCAAGGGCCATTCTTGCCCGACTTTCCATTTTCGCCGGAATATATTACGAAAAAATTTGATTTAAATGCTGCACGAGAAGGCTTCAAGCAAGCTGGATATACAGTGCAGAACGGAAAAGTTGCAACCCCTGACGGCAAGCCGCTTCAACTTACATTACTAACTTACCAGTCGAGAGCGGAACTTCCACTCATTTCCCAGCTGATTCAGGCTAATGCTAAAGAACTTGGCATTACGATTGATATCCGTCAGGTTGATAATATTGACGAATATCTTGCCGCTCATCAGGATTGGGATTTAGCGACTTATAGTAGCATTACAGCCCCGCGCGGCGATGCAAGCTATTTTCTAAATGCGGCTTACATGCCTGAAGGAGCACTAAATTATGGGCGTGTGCATGTACCGGAACTCACGAGTATGATTTCACAGCTGAACACAACCGTGAATGAGGAACAACGCAACAAGCTGGCTTTGAAAGCTGTCACACTGATTGACCAAGAAAATCTGCAATCCTTTCTGGTCCATCCAAACAACGTAGTAGCCTATCGCGATTACGTACATAACTGGGTAACTAGCCAAAGTGAATATTACTTGCTAACCCAGGACCTGGATGTGAATTAGCATGTTCAAATCCATGGCCAAAAAGTTTCTTGAACTAGTTTTGTTCTTTCTTATTCTTTCCTTTGTGAGCTTCTGTCTGCTTAAGCTTGTTCCGGGCGATCCCGTCCGGAGCATTCTCCGAGTCGATGATGTAGCTGTGTCCAATCAGCAAATTACGGATATGCGCAGCCAACTAGGGCTGGACCAACCATTACCTGTGCAATATGGTAAGTGGCTGGTTCAGTTGCTTCAGTTTGATTTTGGACAATCTTATTTAACCCATCGTCCGGTATTCACAGAGTTTATGGAAAAACTGCCTTATACGCTGCTGCTGACCGGAGGCTCTCTGTTCATTTTGCTGCTAATAGCTCTACCCTTGGGAACGATGGCTGCGCTCTACCGTAACCGCTGGATTGACAGCGCCAGTCGTGTGTTTGCCTTAATCGGCTCCTCGATTCCCAGCTTTTGGCTGGGGCTTTTGT
This sequence comes from Paenibacillus sp. EKM206P, assembly GCF_011066155.1. Lineage (NCBI taxonomy): Bacteria > Bacillati > Bacillota > Bacilli > Caryophanales > Paenibacillaceae > Paenibacillus > Paenibacillus sp. EKM206P. The sequence continues at coordinate 114,292 of NZ_JAAMNQ010000003.1, forward strand.
TTATCGAATGGTTTGCAGTTAAATTGCGCATTTTGCCGTCTATGGGCGAAGGAACCGCTTTTCATTTGGTACTCCCTTCTCTTACCTTGGGATTAGCAATGGCGGCCGTTTATGTACGAATGATTCGCGCAAGTCTGATTGAAAGCTCGGGGCAAGACTTTATCAAAGCGGCGCAAGCGCGTGGAATCAGCCCCATCCGCATTTTTTTCAGACACATGCTTCGTCACAGTCTAGTTCCACTCATTACGGTATTCAGTGAGAGTATAGGCAGTCTACTGGGAGGCACAGTCGTAATTGAAGTGCTATTCGCCTATCCGGGGCTGGGAAAATGGATTGTGGATGCCATTGCTGCAAGGGATTACCCCATAATTCAGGGCTATACCGTATTTATGGCTGTATTCATTGTATGTATCAATATTTTGGTAGAGCTGTCCTACCGTTGGGTCAATCCTGAAATCGCTTTGAAGGAGAAACGTTTATCATGATAAAATCCGTACATGCGGAAAACGGGCAGCTCACTAGAACGCGATTGTCCAAAACATGGATCGTGTCGCTCTCCATCCTGCTCATTCTTTCAGCAATTACAGTCGTTCCGTTTCTTGTACCGCAAGATCCGTATCGTATCCAGATGGGGAATCGACTACAATCGATCAGCGCTACGCACTGGCTGGGAACGGATCATTTGGGCAGAGATGTACTATCGAGAGTCATAGCTGGACTTCGGACGACTGTCGGAACCAGTTTGTTGATTTTGGCCGTTTCGCTGGTTGTCGGGGTCCCTCTTGGTCTGTTTTCAGGATTTATTGGAGGCTGGATGGATCGTGTATTCAAGCGGGTGGTCGATGCCTTCATGACATTACCAGATTATATTTTTGCCATTGTGCTGAGCGGTTTGCTCGGACCAGGCTTAGTAAATCTTATTTTCGCGGTAACTGCGGTAAAATGGGTTGGTTATGCACGCCTGGTGCGTAGTACCGTGCTGGCAGAAAAGCAAAAGGATTACATTTCGTTATCCATACTGGCGGGTACCTCCTCCCTGCGGATTGTCATGCGACATATTCTCCCCCATGCATTAGGGAATGTTCTTGTGCTGGCTACGCTGGATGTCGGCAAAATTATTTTAATGATTGCCTCCCTATCTTTTTTGGGCTTAGGTCCACAGCCACCAATTCCGGAATGGGGTACTATGTTGAATGAAGGACGAGCGTATTTTCAAATGGCTCCCCACCTGATGCTGGTTCCTGGGATAGCTGTCGTGCTAACCGTGCTACTGGCAAACGTATTTGGAGATAAACTATGCGACCGTTATGATGTTAAAACCCGGACAGAGGAGTGAATTGGCACATGCTGACTATTGAAGGCTTAACGATTCGGACCAATGTAAAAACGATTGTAGAGCAACTGGAGCTTGCCGTTCGTCCGGGGGAATGGTGTGCTCTTGCCGGCGAAAGTGGTAGCGGCAAAAGCATGACGGCGTTCGCTATCGGCGGCCTTCTCCCCTCTTCTGTTACAGCGGAAGGTATCATTGCGTGGAAGGACAATAATTTGCTGGATCTATCCGCTAAACAAAGACGTTCTTTGCTTGGTAGTGAAATATCTTACATTTTTCAAGACTACCATGGGGCTTTCACCCCCTTTCTGCGTGTGGGCAGCCAACTGGACGAGCTGATGCGCGCCCACGGCAAACAAGATCGCAAGGCGCGCAAGCAGCGCTGTATCGAGGTGCTGGAGCGCGTACAGCTTCCCGCCGAGCGTGTGTACCGCAGCTATCCGTTCCAACTCAGCGGCGGTCAATTGCAACGGGCAGCTATTGCGGCTGCACTCCTGCTGGAGCCGAAGCTGCTTATTGCCGACGAGCCTACAACAGCGTTGGATACGCTCACAGCTCATCGGGTGCTGCAGCTCATTGACCAAATCCGGACGGAAACGGGTATTTCCGTCTTGTGGATCACTCACGATCTGCGTCATGTACGCAAGTATGCAGATCGAATCGCAGTGATGCGCGAAGGTTCACTGGTTGAAATAGGTGAAACGCAAGCGGTGCTGAACCATCCGGACCACCCGTATACTCGTCGTCTATTGGCAGCTATTCCGCCGCTGTCTCCGGGCGCTCCAGCACGTTTACCTTACAACAGCACTGAAGAACAGGACGCAATGGAAAGGAGCGCTGCACATGAATAATCAAGCCGCCTGCGCTCAGCGGCAAGACACGTCTAATCCTGTCGTGACCGTCTCCGGTTTGACGAAGGCTTACACTGGAGGCAAAACGGTGCTGCAAGATGTTGCTCTGTCGATCTCCCCTCGAGAATGTCTGGGCATTGTCGGGGAAAGCGGCAGTGGGAAAAGCACACTCGCTCGCTGTATATTGACATTGGACCCATTTGATCAAGGTGAGCTTAGACTAGATGGGCAGTCTATCCGGGGATTAAAGCGGAGCGAGTTAAAACGGATTCGCAGCAGGCTGGGTGCAGTTTTTCAACATCCATCTGCGGCTTTGAACCCCAGACTAACCATCCTGCAATCCCTGCTGGAGCCACTGGACCAGCTTAAGTACTATGTTCCTTCTTTTATGACGGGTATGTCCTCAGAACGTCGGGATATAGCAGAACATTTGCTTGATATGGTAAAGCTTCCAGCCAGCTATCTGGACAAGTTTCCACATCAGCTTAGCGGTGGGGAAAAGCAGCGTGTAACCATCGCACGTGCCATCAGCACAGAGCCGGATTTTATCGTATTGGACGAGCCAACAGCAAGTCTGGATGTGACCACACAAGCCACCGTTTTAAATCTGCTCAAGGATTTGCAGGATGAGCTAGGATTGGCTTATCTGTTTATCTCACATGATCTGGCGGCTGTGCACTTTATGAGTGATCGAATCATGGTCATGAAAGAAGGCAGTGTGCTTGAGCATTTTCCCAAGGAAGCATTATTTCATTCGGATCGCCATCCCTACACACAATCATTACTGGAGGTTTTTTCAACATGTTGCCTTCCCACCGAGCCTATCTTGCTTTAGCTATCCCTTTAATTATTTCGACGATTACAACCCCGCTACTCGGTGCGGTGGATACAGCTGTAATCGGTCATTTGAGCGATTCCGCGTATTTAGGCGGTGTAGCGGTGGGCACTCTTATTTTTAATACTTTATATTGGCTGTTTGGCTTCCTGCGAGTCAGCACATCAGCTTTCACGGCCCAAGCCGCGGGGGCACAAAATAACGACCAGGGCATAGCTGCTCTCATGCGCCCACTGGCCATTGCTTTACTCATTGGTGCGGTATTCATTGTGTTACAAAAGCCCATTCTGTTAGCTTCTCTGCAGCTAATCCATCCAGCTCAGGATGTGGCAGCGCAGGCAGCAATTTATTTTAACATTCGTATCTGGGGAGCCCCTCTTACATTGGTGAACTATGTGCTGCTCGGCTGGCTGATGGGATTATCCCGTGTGAAGGCTACATTATTTTTGCAAATTACAATGAACGTAATCAATATGGTATTAGCTATTGTATTTACACAGATGATGCATTGGAATGTCACTGGTGTAGCAAGCGCTACTCTGATTGCGGAGGCTCTTGCATGTATATTGGGTCTCGTTCTGGTGTTCCGCTCATCGATTTGGAGAGAATGGAAGCAAAGCGGACAGATGAATTGGCGAGGATGGTTTGGAGCTTCAGAGTTGAAAAGTGTCATGGCAACAAACCTTGATCTTATGATCCGTACAGCCTGTCTGCTGACGATGTTTAATCTGTTTACGGCGCGCAGTGCGAGCTTTGGAACCGATCAATTGGCGGCAAACGCTATTTTGTTGCAGATCCATTACATTATGGCTTACTTTTTTGATGGGTTCGCCAACGCCAGTAGCATCATGACAGGTCAGGCTCGGGGTGCCGGGGATCGTAAAATGCTGCAAAGGGTTATTCACTTGTCCTGGTTCTGGACACTGGTGACCAGCGTAGTGACAGGAGGATTGTATTTCGCACTGAAAGAGCCGCTTATCTCACTATTTACGGACAATGCTACAGTGATTAGCCTTACAGGCCCTTATAATGGGTGGCTTGTGGTCTTTCCGCTGGCAGCCGGGCTGGGACTGGTATTCTACGGTGTGTTTACGGGGATGACGGTAACGTATCCGATCCGTAATTCGATGCTGATTTCATTGCTCTGCTTTTTGATCGCTCTCTTCTGGTGCGTTCCCCATTATGGGAATCACGGACTTTGGCTATCCTTTATCGTATTTGCACTAGGACGGTCACTGTTTCTTGTAATCTATTTACCTCGCTTGCAGAGGATATAGCAGCACCTGATTTACATCGCTCTCAAAAACAAAGGATGTCCCATCCACCATGTACGTGGTGTTGGGACATCCTTTTATTATTTATTCATACGGCTTTCAGGTTAGGAGTTTGCAGATACCTCTACTCGCCTTGAGGAACGGTCAAGCCTAAACCTTCGGCTACACGGCGTCCGTATTCAGGATCAGCTTTGTAGAAATGTCCGATCTGACGCAGTTTGATTTCATCACTTTCTACGGGCTTCATCGCATTTACGATGTTTCGGACCAGGCGTGCACGCTCTTCTTCACTGAGCAAGCGGTATAGGTCGCCCGGTTGTGTGTAGTGATCATGATGATCGTAGGCTACACTTTGAGCTTCGCCAGACACTTCAAAAGGAGCCATTTTGTGCGCAGGTGATTCTTTGGGTCCACCGAGACTATTAGGCTCGTAATAGACAGATCCTCCGCCATTGCTGTCACTGCGCAATGCACCATCGCGTTGGTAGTTGTGAACTTCCGCATGCGGACGGTTGATCGGCAACGAATTATGATTTGCACCTACACGGTAGCGATGTGCATCGCCGTAGGCAAACAGGCGTCCTTGCAACATTTTATCCGGGGATGCCTCAATACCAGGAACAAATGAACCCGGGGAGAATGTCGCCTGCTCTACCTCAGCAAAATAGTTCTCAGGATTGCGATCCAGCACCATGCGTCCAACCTCGATCAGCGGGTAATCCTTTTGAGACCATACTTTTGTCACATCAAATGGATCAAAGCGATACGTATCTGCATCTTCTACCGGCATAATCTGCACATGAAGTTTCCATGCAGGAAAATCACCTTTTTTGATGGCATTAAACAAATCTTCTGTATGATAATCCGGATTTTCACCAGCAATTTTCGCAGCCAAATCCACATCAAGATTTTGCACACCTTGCTCTGTTTTAAAATGATATTTCACCCATACTGCCTGTCCTTCGGCATTTACCCACTTGAACGTGTGACTACCGAAACCATGCATATGTCTAAGAGTAGCTGGAATACCGCGGTCAGACATTAGAATACTTACCTGATGCAGCGATTCAGGAGATAAGGACCAGAAATCCCAGACCGCATTCGGGTTTTTCAGATGGGTTTGGGGATGGCGTTTTTGCGTATGAATAAAGTCAGGAAATTTAATGGCATCCCGAATAAAAAACACAGGTGTATTATTGCCCACGAGATCATAGTTGCCTTCTTCTGTATAAAACTTCACCGCAAAACCACGCGGGTCGCGTACAGTATCGGACGAGCCCAGCTCACCCGCCACTGTAGAAAAGCGAATAAACATCGGTGTACGCTTGCCCACCTCAGACAAGAAGCTTGCTTTTGTATATGCAGACAAATCATTAGTAACTTCAAAATATCCGTGTGCTCCTGCACCTTTTGCATGAACGACACGTTCCGGCACACGCTCCCGGTTAAAATGTGCCAATTTCTCCAGCAGATGCACATCCTGAATTAGTGCGGGACCCCGCGAGCCTGCTGTGATCGAATTTTGATTATCTCCAACAGGAGCGCCCCAGCTTGTAGTCAGGTTCGTTGGTTGGTTACTCATGATTGAAATCACCTCTTGAATGAATTGGTTGACTATGTGTCTTTCACTATAAATTGTGCACAAACAAAAATCAATACTTTTTTATAATTATTATAATTTAGGATTTAGAATTAGTTTAAAATCATAAATAAAAAAGCAAGCCCTATAAGGCTTGCCGTATATGCACTACTGTATTTATTTACTAATAAGTATGCTTCCATTTTCACGTTCTGTAATGATTCCTTTGATCACTTCTCGAAGTTTTGCCATTGAGGCTTTCAGACAATATTCATATAGAATTCATCATAAAATCATAAAAGTAGCTGCTTGCTATCGAGAAAATCCAAGATATCCTGAACCGACGGGATTACCTCCCGCCCTTCAGTGGATACGATTAGATCCGGTTCCAACGGTGCTTCATAAGGAGCATCAATCCCCGTAAAATGATGAATTTCTCCGGCGCGCGCTTTCTTGTACATTCCTTTTGGATCGCGTCGCTCACATTCCTCCAGGCTGCACTGTATATATATCTCATAGCAACCTTCTTGCTTTAAAATCTCCTTTACCATTTCACGATCTTCACGATAAGGGGAAATGGTGGCGCAAATGGTTAGGACACCCGCATGTGCCATTAGCTTTGCAACTTCAGCAATACGACGAATATTTTCTTTACGGTCAGCGGGTAGGAAACCTAGATTCCGATTTAAACCATGCCGAACATTATCCCCATCCAAAATAAACGTGTGTATGCCTCGTGCATATAACGCTTTTTCAAGTGTGGAGGATACCGTTGATTTTCCCGAACCAGACAGCCCTGTAAACCAAAGCACCGGACTTTTATGGCCATTCAAAAGCTGACGCGCTTGCTTATCAATATCGGACACATGCCAGGTTATATTCGAAGATGGTTCCATTCAGCACCTTCCTTTTTCATGGGATATTATAGTAAACGATTTAATGCACTGCCTTTACTTCAAGAAAGAACATTTTTAAAGCTGTTTAAAGTATGTTGGTCTGCTTTGTGATCCAACACTGCAAAAACAATCCGGTCAAACAGCAAACCATATCCTTCATCTACAATCACTTGCTTGAACCAGAGGGCAACCTCTTCCGGCTTATTGCGGAATACCCCGCAACCATAGGCTCCCAGCACAAGATGTTCTACGCCGTTTTGCTTAGCCATTCCAAGAATGTAACGGATTCGCTCCAGCATCACTTCACCAATCCGATTCACCTGCTCTGGCTCCCGTTCTCGCACCACTCCAGCATTTACAGCAGGTGCGGTCAGGAAATCGACTTGATACGGCTTCTCCAACAATGTTCCCTGATCATCCCGAAATACCGGAACTTCAGGCGAATAAATCATATAATCTGAATAAAAACAGCTCCGCAGCTTCCGATTATGTCCATACATCTCTTCCATTTGTGAAATGCAAGGATACAACGCTGACGAACGAGCCAAGCTTTCCTCTTGAGCCTGGCTGCCTCCGAGAAATCCACCTCCCGGGTTTTTGGCTGATGCAAAATTCAAACACGCCACGTGGGTCAGCTTCTCCTCTACCTGGAGTCTGTATGCCGCCTGTAACGTGCTTTCTCCCGTAACCTCCAATTTTGCAATGATCCTCTGTTCGTCTATGCGAGAAGAAGGCTCCAATATACTTTTTATTCTTTGCTCTGCCTCTTGTTTTACAGTTACCAGCTGAGAAGGTGTATATAACTTCGAGCCTGTGACCGCATTCCCTATGTCATTTGTCATATTTACTTGAGCCTGTTTGTTATTCGTATAATACCCATGTTCCAAAATGGATAGTGTTTCCTGCGCCATATGCGACCGGGCATCTCGGTTGCTACGGGAATTCATTGTATTTTTCATGATGACGATTCCTCCTTTTGCAATACATCCTCACGTAAATTCGTCAATATTTCTCCTAGCCAGTTCGTGCCACGCCATAGCTTGCGGTTCCGTATACGAGCATCGTTCTCAGCTAAACCTACACCCCAAATGGTGTCGGTTGGACTAGCCTCAACCAGAGTGGTTCCTTTCGTTTTAAGCAGGTGCTTGAGCAAATTCGGATTTTGTGTAAACTTGGCGTAATTACCGTCATACACAAATTGCCGGCAATTGGCCTCCCACAAGGATTGGTCAAATCCGCGCACACTGCGGCCACGGGCTTTTTGTTCCCTTGGAGTAGGGGCTTGCATAATTTTCAAGGCCGCCTCTTCATCCCCAAAAAGCTGTGCTTTTTTCAACATCATATATTGCTCGGCACAGTTAAACTCCATTCCATCCACGACAAAATCAGAAGGATACCATTGCGAAAATGGCGAATGACTGCGATAAAAAAATGTAAACTTTTCCATGAAGATTCCTCATTTCATATTCCTTATGTTACATAAAACGCGACCGAGGCTTAAATCGGTATAACTTGGACGGACGGTGTCCGGCCGCTTTTCTATACTCATTGGTTTCTTCCACGAGATCAGCTATTTTGCGACGAAAAGCTGCGGCCAACAGCTCCTTACCTAGAATAATTTCATACACCTGCTGAAGCTCACTTAGTGTAAATAGAGCCGGCATCAGGTGAAATGCGATATCTGTGTATTCTATTTTGCTGCGCAGACGCTCTATACCGTACGCAATAATTTTGGCATGATCAAAAGCAATTCCCTGTGACTCCAGCACTTCTCGCTTGATTTCAATGGTTCTTCCCTTAAGAATTTCAGTTATTTTTACTTTGGCTGACAGATGGATGTCCCCATGCTTCAATGTGATGTCAATGTCTTGTTCCCATGTGTAACCTTCCGGCTGATTCGTCCGCGTCTCCTGAGCTACGCTGTAATCCAGCTCAAACCATTGGGCATCAGCGGCATCATCCCCCGCCTGTACCTCCAAGGAATCGTGGTCAACTAAAGCCATGTAAGCGCAACTGATCACCCGCATACGTGGATCACGTGCCACATCTCCCCAAGTATATAGCTGCTCCATATAAATCTGATCCACATTCGTTTCCGTTTTAAGCTCGCGTCGTGCAGCTTCTTCCAGACTTTCATCTATGCCTACAAAACCACCTGGCAACGCCCATTGTCCTATATAGGGATGCTCCCCTCTTTGGATCAAAAGAAGCTGTAGGGTCTTCTCCGGTAGCTTACGGTAATTTTGTTGGAGCTGATCCATTACCGTAAATAGCAGCATATCTACCGTTACGGATGGGCGCTCATATTCACTCGCATCATAAGCGGCCAAAAATTCCTCTTCCGTCAAGCCACTGTAATTATGTTTCAATCCATCTGTCACTTGCGTCACCTACCTGTTCATATATGGGTATTTCATCGCTTTTGAGTCAAAAGTGGCGAATGCTCTATGTAACTTTTAATTTGAATCAATTGATAAAAACAAAATGTTAATATCAATACAATAATATATAAAAACTGCTTCGTCAATAGGGTGTATAGACCTATTTTTAATCGTTTGATAGTACTATTAGACTGTTTACTGAATTTTACTTGTTGCTTATTGTCATATCATGTATGATGTTTTGGTCAATATAGGAAACACAACATACTAATCACGTAGGGAGAAGATCCAATTGTCTAACCAGTTTAATCCGCAAAACAATCAACAAGGAGCACCATCCAGACCAGCCCCTGTGTACCCGCCTCCAGTCTCATTCAAGGAATGGATGATCAGTTTACTTCTGATGGCTATACCGGTAGTTGGACTTATCATGCTGTTTGTGTGGGCATTTAGCGGCTCGACTAATCCGAGCAAAGCTAATTACGCTAAAGCAGGCCTTCTTTGGGCCGCTATTGTAATCGTGATCTATATCATTATGGCTGTTGCTCTGTTGCCTGCACTCATAAGTTCATTGAATTCAAGCAGCTACTATTGATTCCAAGTACATAGCAAAACAACCTTCCGATAAATCAATCTGATACATCAGAAGGTCTTTAAACTAAACTGCCGACCCCGTCGGCAGTTTTTATTTGATCTCTTTTCCCTTTAATTGTACCAAAGATCATCTGTTTTAAGTTCCTGTAGACTGCTCAAAAACGATTTTGAGTTATCAACATAAAGTTCAGTATCAATATAGTACAGCTTTTTATCATGTAAGCATTGATCAATATACTCTGCATTTAAAATACTTTTATCTTCTACATTGGCGGCAAAAGCTTGCAGTTTGGGAAGCGCGGTTTTCTGATATTCAAGCCATGAATGATGGAATCCAGCTGGCTCCTCCAGACAATAAATGTCATGATACAGCGCTTCAGCAATCCCTTTCTTCCTGAGATAGTCGGGTAAGAAAGGCATACTTTTGAAGTACCGGCCGGTCATGGCAAACACGCGATAGCTCCAATAAGGAGCACCGTGATTAGATTGGCAAAAAAGATTCAGGAAGAATACAGAGTAGTGCATTTTAATTGTAATAACTTGATGTTTCTTCACTTCCGAAACAATACGATCCGCCATCCGGTTATCAATGATCTCATCAAAATCAGCCAAAATGATCACATCATCATCCTCAACCTTATCCTGCAAGATAGAGGTACTCTTGTTTCTTTGGCAAGCCTCATTATGAAACGCACTGTTATGGCTGAGCAGACGCCAGTACCAGCGGTCAAAGTTGTCCGCACCGCAGCTATCCACATCAAAGTACAATGAGTGCTTCTCAGGTTCACGAAACAGTTGATCCGCATGAAATGGATGATAAATGACCTTGGGACCAACATAATCTGGATTAAAGTTCCGAGGCTTATCTAAATAGCTGAACGTCTTGTTAGCTTCGATCACGTGCAACTCATCAATCCAGCCGGAATTTTCTTTTATTTTAATATCTGCAATGCGATTTTCATTGAAAAATGGACAAAATTCATATATTTTCATAATCTGAAGCTCACCTCCGCTATCATGGTATATGGGCGAACACTGATGCTTTGGCACAGATGTCCGGATATGAGGCGTATTAGCTCAGCGATCGTCTGATCCTTATAATGCAGTGAACTATAATAGCAGGTTAAACTTAATCTGTCGCATCTAAGACCTGCCGTCATATTTAACTTGTAAGCAGAGGGATTGTCCGCCGCGTTCGTATTTCCGTAAGATATGGGTAAAGGCTCAAACAAATCATCAGCTATCCCGTTCATTTCCTCTGATTGGTAATGGAAAAGCATGTGTGTTCCGTCCCTTAGTGGTTCCTTATCTAGATAAATTCCCTGTATCATATGTCGTAAAATAAAATAATCCAAGCCTTCAGATGGAATATGCCGCAACGTATGTGTGACATGTCTCAGTGCCGTTTCCCAATTCCCCAATAGTTCTCCTTCTGGGATCTGAATTCGAAGGGGGTATGCACCGGCAAAAAAACCGATAGTACGATCAATCATAATACCCGGCAAAAAAGACTCACGTTGATAAGACATCACATGCAGCAGCAAATCCGATTGCTTTTTCAATTGGAAACAAGCTTGTGACAACGCCGTCAGTAAGATGCTCAGTGGAGTAGTATGATGCTTCATAGCCAATGCCTTTAGAAGAAGAATATGCTCCTCTCCTTCAAGTAAATCATACGTTATAGTTCTCATGTGTCGGTGAAGAGGCTGTATCTCCGATTCCCTGTCAACCTGTAAAGATTGGCCGCCTTCCACAACCTTACTCCAGAAAGTGGATGCTTTAGGAAAAGGGTCCTTTGCCGCATATTGCGACAACGCTATGCACCAATCCCGATAACTGCTTTCCTTCTCCTCCGCATGTAACGCCAAATCACTCCTTTTTCCCGGCAAGAGAAGATGTCTCAACTCTTCTAAAAAAATGTTTATGGAAATCCCGTCAAAAATTAAATGATGGAACAGAAGTAATATCACCTGTTGTCTCTTTTCGCAATAATGATCAAACAACACAACTTTCCATAAAGGTCCTTCCTTGATATCGAATTCATGCTGCACTTTCGAGCAGTATTCCGAAATGTAGGCGTCATGTGACCCTGAGACCATGTGCAAATCTACGTAAGAAACTACCTGTCCTGCACTTATTTTCTGCTCAAACTGATACCATTCATCATCCAGTTGAGCAAACGACAGCCGCAACGCCGCATGTTTGTTCAATAGTGGTTCAATCGACGCGTTCAGCAATTCTGTAGGAATGTAATTCTTGAGCCGAGCCAAGTAAGGTACATTAAACATGTTATAATTCACGAGATCTCTTTGGAAAAAACGTTTTTGTACAGCAGACAGCGGAAATCCGTCATCCGGGTATTCTTTTCTTATAGACTGATATGGGATATCCATGTTCGGACAAAGGTCAGTTGCTGTATCCGTCATTGCATTGATCAATGAGAGGGCCAAACGTTCGATCGTCTGTTCGCGAAATATTTGGTTGACCGTAACCGGATATCCACTTTTTTGCAACAGGCTGGCTATGCGTAGTGCATGGAGCGAATGTCCTCCCAACGTGTGGAAATCTTCAGCCTTGCCAATGTAATCAAGCTTCAGAACCGTGCACCAAACTGCTTCTATGGTTTGCTCCAGTTCAGTCTTCGGTCCAGCATTTGCTTCCTTATCGCTGCTATGGATTTCAGGTAAAGGAAGACTTTTGCGATCGATTTTTCCGTTAGCCGTTAATGGGAACGATTTCAGCCAAACGTAACGAAACGGTAACATATAAGAAGGAAGACCTTCGGCCATAAAAGTATGAAGCTGCTCCACTCGTTGCTCCTCTTCCGCTGTATAGTAAGCGATCATCCGCAAATCGCCATAAACCTCCCGGATAAAGACCAGACATTCTTTCACTACAGGATAGCTGCTAAGACGGAACTCGACTTCTCCGAGTTCAATTCGATAGCCGCGAAGTTTTACCTGATCGTCAGCCCGTCCGATATACTCGATATTCCCGTCTGGCAGCCATCTTGCCCGATCTCCCGTACGGTATAGAATTGAATTCGTACCTCTTTCACCATCTTTGGCAGAACGATATGGATTCGGCGAAAACGCCTGCTGTGTCATTTGGTTTTGCCGCCAATAACCCCTTGCAACCCCGTCTCCTCCCATGTATAATTCCCCGATTGCTCCGACAGGCTGAACACGGCCCCGTTTGTCCAGAATATAACAAGTTGAATTACTAATGGGCTTGCCAATAGGGATATTCTGCTCAAAAGGCTTTTCGATCCGGTAGCTCGTCGAAAAGGTGGTGTTCTCCGTAGGACCGTATACATTGAGAATCGAAAGTTCCGGATTGGCAAGACGGATACGATTGATATGCTTAACCGACAAAACTTCCCCACCTATGAGCAACCATTGGAGTCCAGCAAATATCTTTTCATTTTCTTCAATCCAGTGATTACACAGTGCAGAACTTAGCCATAGTGTATTAATTCTCCACTCCTTCATCCGCTGCTCCAGCACATGTATATTTAGAAGATCATCTTTTGAAACTACAAACAGCTGTCCTCCATTCAGCAGCGTCCCCCAAATTTCAAACGTAGAAGCGTCAAAAACAGGCGAACCTGTATAGAGCAATCTGATATCAGAAGAAAACGGAAAATAACAGGTGTTTTTGACCAAGCGAATGACATTGCGATGTTCCACCATAACGCCTTTCGGTTTTCCCGTCGATCCGGATGTATACATTAGATAAGCAAGGTCATTGGGAGCAATCATGTTCTCCTTCTCTTCTGGTTCCACAACTCCATTTTGGTCAAAATACTTTGTATCCATCAGTGTTAAACGGATTCCCTTACAGGCTTCCGAGATACGTTCCGCTCCTTCCTGTGAAGTGATAATGGTGTCCAGTCCAGCGTCCTTGATTAATTCGCGGGTTCTTGCTGCCGGATAATCGGGGTCAATGGGAACATAGGCATATCCCGCTTTCATGATCGCCAGGATGGAGACAATGAATTCAAGAGAGCGCGGCAAGTAAACTCCAATAAACTTTCCATGATTGTTATCATCAGCATCATCCGTTAACATCTTGGCAACGTGCTGGGACATGAGGTTTAGGGTGTGGTAGGACATAACCTGATTGTGCGCAATTACTGCAGGCTGTGAAGACCGCAGCTCCGCTTGCTCTTGGAATAGATCAATAATTGAACGCTCTCTGGGATATGCTGTATACGTATTGTTCCAGTCGTAGACGATTCGTTCATATTCATCCTTGTTCATGAAGCAAACGTCTCTGACGTTGTAATTCGGGTATTCCAGCACATATTCCAGCGTATTTAGCAGATGCTCTGCCAGTCGACAAACCGTTTCTTGGTTCAATCGATCTGCATCATACATAAACTTGATGGTGATCTGTTCCCCGTCATTGGCAACGGTGATCGTCATTGGATAATTCGTTTTCTCTCGTTCCTCCATAGCTGACATCTTCAATTCATTTTCTAGTTGCCGATAGTCGTTCAAATAATTTTCGAATGCTACGATGCTGTAAAACATGATATGTCCTTGAATACCAGTCCAGCTCTTCAGTTCATTCAGACTCACATAGCTGTAGTCATTTAGTTTCTGAATGGTTTGGTGCAGCTTTTGTACATATTCAGTGATGGTTTGCTCGACATTCCAGTGCATGACCAAAGGCAGCGTATTAATCAGCATACCTGTGATCTGATCCGCTTTTGCAAGATCCGATCCCCTTCCGGAAACGACCATACCAAATATGGTTGTATCCGCATCTTGATAGACTTGTAGCACTTTACCCCATGCAAACTGCACCAACGTATTTAGCGAAACTTGCGCTTGCTGAACAAAATCAGCGATCCGCTTGGTTCGTCTCGGATCAATACAAAGAGTCTCGATCTGCTGGTTCTCAATCGGTTGATGTACCTCGGGAAGTATGCCCTTCTCTATCGGTAGTTGGGTTGGCTCCGTTACGTCGGCTAAATATGCCTTCCAGAATAACTCGGCCTCTGTGCGATCCTTATTGTTTAACCAACGAATATAAGTTTCATAAGAACGGGTCAAGCTGCGCTGTGGCATCCGGTTTTGCAGGCTACAAACATAGAGTTCATGAACTCGATTTATTAGTAGCGGCAGGCTCCAACCGTCCAGCAAAATATGGTGGTAGCTCCAGATCATCGTCCATTCGTTTGAAGCAGTCTGAATCAGTGTTATGCGGAATGCAGGCTGACTCAGATCAAAACGGCGATTACGATCCATTGTCATCCAGCGTTCGATACACTCTTGTTGCTGCTCTGGTTGCTCTACTTCAAAATCCAAAAATGTCCAATCCCATTCTGCATTTCGGATAATACATTGTATGGGCTTGTCCAACGCCTCCCAAATGTAGCAAGTCCGCAAGCTATCATTTTCAGAAATAATGCTGTTCCAGACTTCCCGGTAACGGTCAACCTCTAGCCTACCATGATATTTCCAACTAACCTGCACAAAGTATTGATCGGAACTAGGATGATCTAAATAATGGAACAGCAGTCCTTCTTGTAAGGGACTTAGGTACATCATTTTATCCAAACCATATTGCCAATGATATGTCTTTACGATCTCGTCAAGCGAATGTTGTTCCAGTGACACGGATGGAAAATCACTAGGTGTGAACTCTTGGTGTTCAGTCCGGCTACAATGTTCGATAATAGCAAGCACACGTGTTATAAAAGTATCTAACAACTGAGTAATGGTGGTTTCTTCATAGTGACGTTTGCTATATTTCATAAACAAATGCAGCTTGCTATGAACAATGGAACAGTTGAGTTCCAATAGGCTTGTTCCATGATTAAGCGGCGAGCTATAATCCTGTGCTGCGTCACTTGTAAACCCTAACCACTGGTTTAATTCGCTCGCATTCCCCTGATCAAACTGGCCCAAGTAATTGAAAAGAGCCTGAGGTTCAGAAGCTGATAACTCGGAACGGACTTCTGTATTCGGATGGCAGTATCTCAAAGCGCCATATGACATGCCGCGGTGAGGAATACAACGCAACTGCTCTTTGACAGATTTAATCGTCGCTCCCAAGGGGGAACTGTCCGTAATCTGAATGCATACCGGAAACATGGAGGTAAACCAACCGATGGTTCTTGTCAGATCTATATCGGATACAAAGTGCTCACGTCCATGGCCTTCTAAGCGAAACGAAATCGTCTTCTGCCCAGACCAAGCGGAGAGCGCCAGGGACCAGGCTGTAAGTAGCAGGTCGTTAATCTCGGTATGATAAGCCTGAGAGCAATGGTGCAAAAGCAGTTCCGTATCGTCAGGAGTAAGCATTGTAACTAATTCCGAAGACTCACTGCTCTTTTTACGATCCGGGTAATGGTCTACTGGCAATACAAATGCTGTAGTTTGATGCTGTACTTTTTTCCAATATTCAATATGACGTAAAGTATCTTTATGTTTAGAATAACTCATCAATACAGAATGCCACTTCTTGTATGGATTTAAAACAGTAGGCAGCGCTATACCCTGATACAATTGATACAATTCCTGGACTAATATTCTCCAAGACACTCCATCAATGACTAGATGATGTATAGTCATAAACAGACGGGCTTTACCGTCAGGGTGGCCTTGAATTACTCCTGCATACATCATGGCGCCCGTCTCATAATTCAATTGTCTGTTCCACGTATCACATATGCTTGAAATTTCGGATTCGGGATAATCGACTTGTTGAAGGGTGTAGCTAGCCAGTTGAATGGAAGCATCCTTTCGGTAGCGCTGCGAATACGCATGTTCCTTGACTACGATCTCCATCGACAGCTCTGGATGTAATCGAATCAATTGATTAATGGCGGTTTCCAGCTTCACAGGATCACAATCACGGAGTACAAACAGCTGGGATTGGTTGAAATAATGCGGCTCTACAAACTGTTGCTCGAAAAACCAGTGCTGGATCGGTGTCAAACCAAATTCGCCTGTCAAGTCAATGCTGAGATCTTCCTTTTGATCATTGTCTGTCCAAGTAACCACAGCAGCTAATTTCTGAATGGTTGGATACTCCGCAACTTGTCTTGGAGTAAGCATGATACCATGATCCCTGGCCATAGATACGACCTGAATGGCAAGAATTGAGTCTCCCCCAACCGCGTAAAAATGGTCGTTAACCCCGATATCTCCTCTTTTTAAAATCTGCCGCCAAATCCAAAGCAAGCGCTTTTCGAAACCGTCCTCGTCTGCTTCCACAATTTCATCAGCTTGATTAAATAAGGTACCCCTCGGATCAGGGAGAGCTCCACGGTCGACTTTACCGTTTGTATTTACTGGAACTGACTCCAGATAACAAAAATATGAAGGAACCATATAAGCTGGTAATACAGAGTTTAAGTGCTGTGTCAGATCGGCCTCTTTCAGCTCTTCTACAGCAGTATAATAGGCCACCAGTTTATGGTAGGCCCCGTCCTTCCAGGCTTGAACGACACATTGACCGATGTCAGGATGTTGGCGGAGCTGATGTTCTATTTCACCTAGCTCGATACGATACCCTCTGATTTTAATTTGTTCATCACTACGGCCGATAAAAACCAATTCACCATCCGGCGTCCATTTCACAATGTCCCCGGTTTTATATAGCCGCTCACTGTGTGGCGGATATTCACTGCTAATTACAACCTCTTTGTGAACGAACTGTTCCTGAGTCAGTTCTTCACGATTCAAATATCCTCTGGCAAGCCCTATGCCGCCCACCCATAATTCACCGGGAACGCCGACAGGCACAGGACTGCCGAATGGATTCAAAACGAATAAACGTTTGTTATAGACGGGTTTGCCGATTGTAATTTCTTTTCCCGGTCTGCAGACGGAAGTAGAACAAATAATCGTCACTTCGGTCGGCCCGTAAGCGTTCACGAATCGTCTTCCTCTTCCCCAATAGTCCACAATATCAGGCGTACAGGGTTCTCCAGCAGATACAATTGTCCGCAACCTTGGCAGTTCTCTATGTTTCATCGTTCGCAGCACAGATGGCGTTAGCATCGCAACGTGGATATTTTTCTCTTCAAGAATATCTGAAATGTCTGCATAAGGAGGCAGTTCCTCGTCTGACAGAACAACCACTGTTCCGCCTACTGATAGCGTGCCGATCCATTCATAGACTGAAGCGTCGAAACTAATGGAGGCGAATTGCATGACTCTTGAATCTGAGGTGATTCCAAACTTTTCAACAAGATAAGGGATCAACGTAACCAGACCCGCGTGTTCAATAAGGGTTCCCTTCGGTTTTCCAGTAGAACCGGATGTGTAGATGACATAAGCGAGATCATTCTGTGTAACCTTGATCTTCAAGTTTTCGTAGGGATAGTAGTCCTGCTGCACCAAGCATTCATCCACACAAGTCAGCGAATATGCTTCCCTACCCATTTGAGAAATATATGGATTTAGCCTACTTACTAATTGGCTGTGCGTTATAATCATTTGGGCCTGTGCATCTTCTAAAATAAATCGCAGCCGTTCCCCAGGATATTGGGGATCGATCGGAAGATAAGCAGCGCCCGCTTTCATAACTCCAAACATCGACGGGATCACATCTGCGCTTCTATCCAAGACGATGGCAATCAGCGTGCCGGTCGGCAGAACGCCATGCCCCTGTATCGAATACGACTCTAAAATCATGCGGCTGATTTGATTTGCCCGGTGATTTAACTCATAGTAGGTCAGCTTCTGCTCTCCAAACTCTAAAGCGATTGCATCGGGTGTTCGGCTAGCCTGCTCCTCGATCAATTGAACCACAGTTTTATCCAAAGGATAGGCTTGTTCCGTATCATTCCATTGTTGCATCTGTCTGCGTTCTCTTGTGGTCAGCATGGGGTGAAATAGTACCGTCTTCTCCGGAAGAAGGAGTGCATTTGCCAGCAGTGTTTTGAAATGGCCTGCGAATCTAGCGATCTGCATTTTTCCGAAACGGCTGCCATCATACTGTATTGCGCACTCCAATATATCCGGGTCATACCGGTAGCAGAGCGCGATTTCTGGCTGATCTATACCGTAAAGGGGAGGGGACTTCTCCGCATTTAAACTTGGAGAAGGAAAGTCACCATAAATCTCTGCGATACACACATTGAAGAAATCCTTCCCTGCCCCTGATGGAGGATCAACTTTAGTTTGCTGCGAAAAATCCTCTCTCAATTCGTCGCTACTATGTTGTTTGTTCCATTCCATTTGTATCCTTTGTATCAAAGAGAGAAGATGATCTTCCTTCTGTATATGAATGAGTAATGGATAATCCAGACGACATTCTTTCCCTTCCTTGTCTGATACCACGGAATATAAAACAGGCAGAGCGTATTGATTGGAGTAATGGGATAGCAGTACGGACCATATGGCTGTTATAAAAGAAGGCATACCCAACTGATGATGCTGTACAAAACCCATAATCGTTTTGACCTGTCTTGTCCCCAAACGAATCTTGTAAAGTGCTTGATCATCGCCTTCGGGCAATCCGGCATTTCCTTTTTGCTGAGAAAATAAAGGCAAGTAACGTCGCGACCTATCAGAACTACTCTGATTAGATGTATTAGCTGATTCCATCACGTTATTAAACCTCCCCTATCCGGGATGCCATACCGGCAGCTTGATAAAATGCAGCCCTGACTTCCTCAACCTCTATCTCGTAACTGCATCGTATAGAAAAAATAAGGCCGTCCGTGTAGGAAGAAGCAATGCAATTGAACAGTGAATAGATCGGTAGCGGATTGGGTTGCTTTATGATAGTTTCATCATAATAATTGCTGTATTTTGAGTCTGCCTTAGCGCTGTTTCCTAAATAGTTAAACATGAATAAGTCTAGTTGCTCGTACTGCTTCCCAAACTGTGCAAGTGTTCTGGCACGTTCCCACTTGTCTTTGTAATCAGGACTTGTAAGAAGATGCATAAAATTAATCGTATGGTGATTTAATAATTCCAGTCTGCTTCTGACAGACTGCATCATTTCATCCGGATTTTGTTTCAGTTCAATCAGCATAGGTACAAAATCAATAAATTCACCGGCCGTGTTATAATAAGCCGCCTCCTCGTACCTTCTTCCATCATATAAAAATAACAATGGTAGCTTATCCATACCTAAATAAGTTTGCAAGCCCCTTGTATAGACAGAAAGCGCAAACTCCAAAGAAGGATTTTCAGCAGGGATGCTTACGTTAAACAGGTAGGCTTCTGTGCTCGTTCGAAGATTTGGTGCCTGGAAGACATTTTGCTTGCTTTTTTGGAACGCTTCCAGATTAAAGGCTGATATCAATTCTTGTTCCGTAATTCCTTTCGGTCCACTTTGGATTAGATTGACATACTCCACATAGGGCTTCACTTCATCCGTAGGAAGGGGTCGATTTTGAAGCAGACTCCTGTAGCAAGCAACCAACTGTCTTTCAGCTACTTCCGAGGTCACCCGATCGCATATCGCATGATGATAAATAGTAATGACATAATGTTCACGAAGGTTTCGTTTCAGCACAAACATGTGGAACAAAGTATGTTCTTCGGCGAAACGGGTGTTCGTAACATAATCATTTATCATGTCCGTAATGGGACCACATGGGTTGTAATCCGACACATCAATGATGTTGAGTTTTGGTAAACCATCGCTAGAAGGTACGCATTCCCTCCAATAAGTCCATTCATCTCTTTGGACCGGGACACTTCTCAGTAATCCTTGATTTTGTACAAAATGAGCGAAAGCCTGATCCAAAAAATCGTAATTCACGCACTCATCCAGCCTAAATATACCTAAACTTGGAGGTGTATCAAACGAATTTTGCATTTGCTGAATTCCACTTAGCGGATATTCTTGTGCCACTGCTCCTGTTTTAATCCACTGATCTTTTCTCAAATAATCGTCTTCCAGAAGCTTGCGTAAATCTTCCACCTGATCCAGATCCATGCTTTTTAAGCCCAGACGTTGGAAAAATACCTCTTCATCCATGGTCCAGTATAGATCAGCCATTTTAGCTTTTTGATGCAGTGGTACAATGTAGTGTGGCAGTAGCTCTTGAGTTATTTTCCCGTCCATGATCCGCATGATATGGTTAACGTCAGCCACCGTGTCGCAGTAAAGCACCTGAATATCTCTAACTTCGTGAATAAAATCCCTTACTTGGTATTTCACCAGCTCGTAAACACCATCTGTTTCTTGGTGAAGCCAAGATATCAACTCTTGAGTTGTTTTTATGATGTCCTGTTGCTTTTTGGACCCTACAATATTATTCTGAGTTGAATGAAGATAATCAGCGAGTGCCCGAATCGTTTTATAGTGGTAAATGTCTGTTAAAGTGGCGTGATATCCTGCACGCTCCATTCTCGACATTAATGTAAGCGCATGAATAGAATGCCCACCGAGGTCGAAGAAGCTATCTAAAACACTGAACTGCTGCACACCCAATACATCCTGCCAGATGTCCATCAGCTTCGTTTCCAGTCCTGGCTTAGGAGACACATATTCTGCTCCACCATGCATATTCTCTTCAAGGGCCAACAGTGCCTTGCGGTCCAGCTTACCATTCAGTGTCAATGGCATTTGTTCTAGTTGTATATAAAAAGATGGAATCATGTAATTCGGCAGCTTTATAGAGAGAGCCGTTTTAATTTCATCTGCTGTCAGTTTTTTGGTCGCCGTAAAGTATGCTTCCAGTTGCTTTTGACCGGCCTCCTTTTCACGGGCAATAACTGCCGCTTGTTGTATATCATCTACTTTTAATAAATGCGACTCTATTTCCCCAGGCTCAATTCGATAACCCCGTATTTTCACTTGATCGTCGATCCGGCTGATATATTCGATGTTTCCGTCCGCTTGCTCTTGCACCCAATCTCCGGTTCGATACAACCTGCCTCCAGGTACCCATGAAGACTGAATAAACCTCTCTTCTGTCAGCTCTGGACGATTCAAATAACCTTTAACTAATCCATCGCCAGCGATGTACAGTTCACCTGCAACTCCCTGTGGCAGGGGATGCTGCTCTTGATCCAAGATGTAAACCTTCGTGTTGCTGATGGGTTTGCCGATCGGTACGGTATTTGCATTTTCGTCCAAATGATCGATATGATAATAAGTAGAAAATACCGTGCTCTCCGTCGGTCCATAGACATGAATTAAGCGGCCCGGACCTAGACGGGCAAACGCTCTACGCACATGGCTGACTGAAACCTTCTCACCACCGAATAGCAAGGTTTCAATTGTTGCAAAGCAATCGGGATCCACATCCACCAATGCATTAAAAAGTGCTGTCGTTACGAAGCATTTCGTGATCTGTTGTGTCCGTAGGACGCTTGATAGCTCACGTGCATTCATGGTTTGATCTTGTGAGTTCAAAACGAGAGTGCCTCCGTTAAGCAAAGCTCCATAAATACCAAATGTAGAACCATCGAACGAAAAACTGGCCACTTGTAATATCCTATCTTTTGTCGAGAATTGGATGTAATTCGGCTTTTTAACAACACGTGTAATATTGTAGTGCATCGTCAGGGTGCCCTTAGGTTCGCCTGTAGAGCCAGACGTATACATAATGCAAGCAAGGGTGTCGGAACCTTGCTTAGATGAGAGATTCCCTGTTTCTTTCCCATAGTTCCGCTTGTCCATCAAATCCAGTACAACACTGGCGAGTTCTGTTTGCTGGTGGATTGGAAGCCGGGTCAGCAGGAGATTTGCACCAGAATCCGTCAGCATATAGCGTATACGTTCCCTCGGGTGTTCAGGATCAATCGGAACATACGCTCCCCCAGCTTTTAAAATCCCGAAAATTCCGATGATCATTTCCAATGAGCATTCGACCATAATTCCGACAGCCTCGTCTTGTTCTAAACCTTTAGCCCGCAAAACATGTGCTAGTTGATTAGCCTGTTTGTTCAGATCAGCATACGTCAAGTGCTTGTCCCCAAATACAACTGCTATGTGATCCGGTGTGCGCTCAACCTGCTCTTCGAACAGTTGATGAATCGTTTTCTCCCGCGGGTAATCCGCTAACATACCGTGTACCATGCTCCACTTCATCTCCTTCTCCTATTAACTTTTTTAAAGATGGGAATCTTTCTTATGAGCCAATGCTAAAAAAGGTATATGTGCCACTTAGAAGTGATTTCTGGATAGGCAGTTGGATGAAGAGAATGAAGACTACAGAGGATAAACTATAATCCCGATATTACATTAGGTTGGGTATTTAACTGGAGAAAAAGAAATGACATCAGAGCTTGTTTTTTGACTGAAAATTTCTTTAAAATAAGTATATAGCTACTTTTTGCTCTACAATAAAATACCACAGATTGGTTACTCGACTGGAGGAAAAGAAATGACATCGGAGTGGCAGAGATTACAGACCAAACTGCCGGAATGGGTAGAACAAAGCCGTCATGAGTATATTCATGGCAAGGTAGCAGCATATATTCCCGAACTGTCCAAAGCCCCGGCCAACGCGCTTGGTGTTGTTGTAATGAACGGTGCGGGTGAAACCGTGGTAGCCGGGGATACGGAAATCCAATTTACGATGCAAAGTATTTCAAAGGTATTTACGCTCATTCTGGCCTTGATGGATAATGGAGAGGACGTTGTCTTCTCTAAGGTGGGGATGGAGCCTACCGGAGACCGTTTTAATTCCATGCTAAAATTAGAACTGGTTGAGCCGGGGATTCCGTTTAACCCACTGATTAACGCGGGGGCAATCGCGATCTCCTCTCTGATTCGCGGGAACAGTCCAGAAGAGAAATTTGCCCGTGTTCTCCAATTTTTCCGCCTCCTCACCCACAATGACACATTGGAATATGATCAGGATGTCTACGATTCAGAATCAGCTACAGGCCATTTAAACCGTTCCCTTGCTTATTTTCTAATGGAAAAAGGTATTTTAAGAGGTCATGTGGAGGATGTGCTTGAAGTTTATTTCAGACATTGTGCTGTCAAATTGAACTGTACAGATTTAGCACGCATGGGACTTGTACTAGCCTACAACGGCCGTGATCCGGTGACAGGTATACCGCTGATTCCCCGCCGCTATGTACAGATCGCCAAAACATTTATGACGACATGCGGCATGTATGACGCTTCAGGGGAATTCGCCATTCAAGTCGGACTACCTGCCAAAAGCGGCGTATCAGGCAGTATTATGACGATGGTACCTGGACGCTATGGCATTGGACTGGTTGGACCTTCTCTGAACCGTATGGGAAACAGTACAGCCGGTGTACACTTGCTGGAGACGATGTCTCGGGATTTGGATTGGAGCTTGTTCTAGTATACGAAAAAAGGGTATTCCCAGCCTTTACGGCTTATAGGAATACCCTTTTCTATTTCTGTTGAGTTCCTTCTATGTTACGAGATTTGACCGTTAACCAGTTTAATTTGAATGCGGAACGGATCAGCTACATACTTGGCGCCATCGCGTTCTTGCACTCCATAGCCTGCTGCCTCTAAACGAGCCACAATGGCATTCAATTCATTCTGATCTGGTACGATCAATTCAAAATAATCCAGTCCGGCAGCGTGCTCAGGAGCTGGTGGGGCTCCTTCACCTGCCCATATATTCAAGCCCATATGGTGGTGGTAACCACCTGCGGAAACGAATAAGGCTGAAGAGCCATACCGGCACGTAATGTCAAAGCCAAGCACATCGCAATAAAATTGCTGTGCTTTGAGCAAATTAGACACATGGAAGTGGACGTGCCCGATTACCGTTCCCTGAGGTAGTCCCTGCCAAGGTAAATTCTCGGAAATCGCAACCAAATCTTCTGCATCCACGGGATCTGTTCCCATCATGTAAAATCCATTTTTATCCTTTTTCCACTGATCATGGGGACGATCTGCATAGATTTCAATTCCGTTATTATCGGGGTCATGGATATATAGGGCTTCACTTACATCATGGTCTCCCTGTCCGATTTCAATCTCATGAGCCAGCAGATTACGTAAAGACAGGCCCAGAGCTACACGGTTCGGTAGAAGAATAGCAAAGTGGTATAATCCGGCTGCGGACTGGCGCGGCAGAATAACTGCATTTTCAATATAGTTAAGGATCAGTAGCGCATGCTTCCCATCGACAGTCAATTCAGCGGTATCCGCCGTTTGACGCAGCAGTTGAAAACCAACGACCTCTGTATAAAATTGAATAGAACGTTCCAAGTTGCTTACTTTTAATGAAACCTGCCCGATTTTGGTGTTGTCATGAATATGTGCTGTCATGAGATTTCCCTCTTTCTACATGGATTGGAGGACTAAAGCTATTCAAAAATTATTGTTCGGTTGACTCACGACGGCCGATCAACGAATCCAGAGACAAGCGAGTCGTTGGTGCAAATACCAGATGAAGTGCTACAAGAATAAAAGCAATATCCAGTTCATAGCCAGCTCCTTGGCCATTCCCCATCAACCCGCCGGACAATTTTGCTGTAAAAATAGCGCCGATCAAAACAATCACAAATAGCCCAGATACATAGCGGGTAAGTAATCCAAGAATCAATGCAATTCCGCCGACCAACTCAATCATCGCAATGACATAACCTAAAAATCCTGGAACGCCAATGCTGGAAAACCAGCCTTCTACATTACCCAACCCCATTTGGAATTTAGCAATTCCGTGTGCCAAAAACAAAATTCCCAGTGCCACCCGCATAATTGTAGAAATATTTTTGCTTGCTGAACTCATATTTATCTCTCCATTCTGTTTGTTTATTACACTCACACAAGTGCATATGAATAATTAATTTATATTACTAATAATTTGGTTGAAAAAATAATACTGTCTGAATCTATGCCGCTACACATGACTGTGAATCAAAGTCGAATTATTAGTAATAGAAATAATTATTTTGTAATGTGAATTTATCATAAGAAACAGTGGTCTGTCAACAAAATATTTGGTATGATAAATATTACATTAGTATATATTATATTTCCTTATAGGAGGAACGCTCTATGAGTATAGGATGCAACATACGCGCTGCTCGTAAACGTAAAAATTTATCCATTCAGCAAATATGCGAACGAACCGGACTATCGCAAGGGTTTATGAGTCAAGTAGAAAATAATAAAACCTCCCCTTCCATCGCTACATTGGACAGCATCGCTAATGCGCTAAACGTACCTCTCGCTTTTCTGCTTCTTAAAGATGAGGAACGGATGCAAGTGATTCGCAAGGACGAGCGCCGTAAAACCTTATATGGTAAAAACAAGCTCCAGGTCGATCATTTGGGGGGTCAGGGTAACGTCAAAATGATGCTCGTTGAAATGCCGCCCGGCTCATCTACAGAAGAAGAGCATGCTCATGCAGGGGATGAGATTCATTTTATCATGGAGGGCACGGTATACGTGGAGCAAGGCGAGGATACAGCTACCCTGGAAGCAGGAGATTCCTTTAGCTGGAGAGCAGCCATCCCCCACTATGTCAAAAATGTGGGAGAAAACAACGCCCGAATTCTGATCTCTGTGTTTCTCGAAGCAAATAATGATGCTTAATAGATATTTACGCAAGCACGAAGCAACAAAAGTACAAATCCTATCGAAAAAAGCGCGTACCGGAAGTATCTTTACTTCAACGATCCGCGCTTCTTATATTTTCATTTGCTATTGCTGCTTTTAACTTATTCCATCACCTGCTGGGCATCTGTACGCGATTCCCACGGCAGCTTGAAGGTTTTCATAATTTGTTTGGTATTAGCCGGGAGTCCAGTTATCGGATCACCAGTAGTACCCAGCAGTTCTTCTTTTTTATCCGTAGTAATACGCCCATAGAAAGTGGTACTGCTGTCTCCCCATCCTGTAGTGAACTCGTAGATCAGCGGCTTATTTATTTTCGGATAAGTTCCCCACTGATTTTTGGCTTTATTCTCCAAAAAACGCCCCAGCGGGTCGTATTCCATTGTAAATTCTTTATCAAAGGGAGCTCCCACATACCCTTGATAGGTGACAATCGGAAAACCGTCCTTCACTTCAACCAGACTCAGCACATCCCCGTTCACTGTAAAATACCGTAATGCTTCACCTTGGGGAACATGTAGACACTGGACAGAAGTTCAGTGTTAGGACGGTGTGCTTCTATATAAGGATGGACAGAACTTCTGTTTATGCGGATTAACGCTTCGCGTGCTGCCACGAGATCTCCCTCATATATTTGTTCTTTTAGTTTACCGTGAATCGGCGGCTGAATCTGAATCTGTGTATTTGTCTTCTCCAACGTATAACCTAAATCAAGCGAAACATCTCTCAGAGGTATATATACTTCTTCACTTACAACCTCAAAGGTAAGTTGCTGCTGGTTCTTACGTGACCGCTCCTTAAGAACCAAGGGTTCTGCCCACTTTTGTAGCGTAATCTGCTTCTTTTTGACATCCCAGTGGTAGGTTGCACCTACAGCTTCGGCTAAAGATTTAAGCGGAACCATGAGCTTCCCGTCGATCAATAGAGGTTTAGCCTTGCTGTCAATAGGTTGTCCGTTTATAACAATATCTATGAACTGCGTTGATTGAGACGCTATGGCACCCTGTTTAGTAGCTTCGGCAGCCGCCTGATGCATTGTGGTCAAGAGTAAGGATAGCATTAACAAGGCGACAAACAATCGCTGAAATCCTGCTCGTTTTAGCTTCATCATCAGTCTCCGTTCACTGAATGAACTTGTTCATTCCTGACCTATCTCTTTTTGGCTGCGTCAATGTCTCCAGGATTCAAACCTTCCCATATGTTCGGGATACTAACGGTCTCTGGATGCTCAAATACGAGAAACGCAGTCGGCAAATACCGCTCTCCGTATTCAGAAGAAGGCTTGTTTACAATGGCATTATCCTTGACTAGCACCGTTGAAGAACCTCCATCCAGATTAGCACCGATAACTGCTCCATGTTTAAGCAAAATATTTTGCATATCATACAAGTTGGCACCAATGCTGTACCCAGGCTGACGACCGTCGATGGTCACGAATATAATGGCACCGTCAGCTCTTTGCCCCATTGCGGTACGGGGGGCAATTCCCCACCCCTCGCTTGCATTGCGAATCAGACCTTTCCCATTCACGATTAGACGTGGTTGAAAAGTAACCGCTTCTTGCACATTCATTTTGGACAACTCGGACAACGAATAGTGACCGGCTATCATTTTCCCCTGTTTATCAATACCTACGATTTGAACAGAGGCATTTCTCCCCATATCATTGTAGTATATCTTACCCTGGGAAATGACAACGCCAATCGGTTTAAAACCATTCCCATTCCAGTTGGGGTCAGCAAAGCCACCGCCATTTACGCCAGCAACAGCCCCCAAACGCTCGACCATGCTAGATACATGTTCTCCCCGGCCGACTTTAGCTGGAATCCCGAGCCTAATTTTAGTGGGGTCATGCACCGTCATAACATAGCCATGATAGTTACGACCCGACACTTCTTCCACTTCAACCAACGGCGTTTGCTGTACTTTGGTGGGTATCAGATCAGGCAAGTTGATTGTATGTCTATCCTTCTCCTCACCCATCTCTTCGAACCGGGCTGAATATTCAGCCACTCGTTTCTTCGCTTCTGCTTCGCCGATAAAATATTTCGCCCAGTGACGATGCTGAGTCGTAATCAGCGTGTCCGCAGCCAGATAGCGCATGTCCTTGCCAGAAGGGGTTAAAAACAACCATGCACCACCCCCAATTCCCGCTAACAGGAATACAATAAAAAGTCGCAGCATAAAGCGACCAAATTTTCCTTTTCGTTTCTTTTTCTTATTTTTCTGCCTGCGAGCTGCTGCACGCTGTGGCAAGACTTCCGGTTTCATTTATCATCTCTCCTGTTTGGTGACTTCTATCGTATTTCATCACTATTGCCCATCAAATGATCCGTAACGATAGGCTGCGACATCTAACGACAATATCATAAACTAATTTTGTAGAATGATAGTGTCAATTTTTTAACAGATTCATCCACTCTGAAAAAGAATACATTAAAAAGCCCTTCACATAAATGTGAAGGACTGAAATGTAGGGGTGATATCCTATTTACGGAGCAGCCTCCGGTTCGAGCAGCATGAACAGCTCTTTCATCTGCTGTCGCTTGAGTTTGGGACTAAGCACGTACAAAGTATCGCCCGGTTCAATCACCGTCGTGCCTCTCGGGGCAATAATTTGCTCGTTCCGAATGATGGCTGTGAATAAAATATCTTCAGGCAACTGTATATCCTGAATCGCTTTGCCCGCTATCGACATCCCATTTTGTACCTGAATGTGGTTGATTTCCGAAGTAGTTTTTCCCAGAGAAACTAATTCCAGCAGTGATGGAGACGACGTCTCGTTAGGGTCCATCAAGCCAAGCTTCACCGCTAGCCACGAAATAGTGGTACCTTGAATAATTGCAGAAGTGAGCACGACGAAAAATACAACATTAAAAAACAAAGGTCCTACATCCATCTCATCCAGTAAAGGATAGGTTGCGAGTACAATAGGTACCGCCCCACGCAGTCCTGCCCAGGATAACAGTGTTTTCTCGCGCACAGAGTACCTGGAAAAAAGCAAGCTTAGGAACACGCCTATTGGACGAGCCACGAGCATGAGGATGAAGGAGAGCGCCAAGCTTTGCCATGCAATGCCCAGCAATTGATCGGGAAAGACCAATAACCCGAGCAGGACAAACATCATAATCTGCACCATCCAGGCAAAGCCATTGTTAAAATGAATAATAGATCGCTTGTAGGTCAAGTCGGAATTTCCCAATACAATCGCCATGACATACACCGCCAGCAATCCGCTTGCCTCTAGTAACGATGCCGCCGCATACGTCAAGACCGCAAATGCCAATGCCATCACAGGATACAAACCGGATGAATCAAAATTCATTTTATTAATGGCATATACACCTAAGCGTCCGAGTACAAAACCAACGGCTAAACCAAAGCCCATTTCCCATAAAAATAACAAGATATGTATCCAAATGGATTGCTCAGGGTGATGTATCAGCTCAATCAATGTTACTGTGAGAAATACAGCCATCGGGTCATTACTACCGGATTCCGCTTCAAGCGTCGAGGTAATTCGCTTTTTGATGTTTTTACCTCCTAGAACGGAAAACACGGCTGCCGCATCCGTCGAACCAACAATAGCGCCAAACAGCATGGATTCCATCCAGCTTACGCCTAAAATAAACTTGGCGCAGACGCCAATGACGACAGTCGTAATGATGACCCCCAAGGTTGATAATGACAACGCAGGTCGAATAACTGGCTTAACATCTGCAAACTTTGTCTGCATCCCGCCTTCAAACAAGATTACAATGAGCGCGAGAATGCCAACTAGTTGTGTGATAAAGGCATTATCAAAATAAATAAACTGACTGAGCACCATGCCTACGGCAATAAACAAAACAAGCGCAGGCATACCGAAACGGCTGGAAAATTTGGTAGTCAGCACACCGACCAGCAGCAAGCCGGACAGCAAAAGCACAATAAAATTAATAACGGTTGTCTGTTCCATACGGCTTCTCCTATCTTGAAAATAGATGTTCAATTTTTCGCCTTTTATCTATATACCCTCAAATCACACAGAATACTAATTCTAAACAAAAAATTATATAATAAAATAAAAAATCCAGCTCATGGTTTGTGCTAAATCGCACTCCATGAGCTGGTTTGTATATTTTTTATAAGGCTTAAGCAGAGACAATCGTCGTGCTTTAGGCTTTAGGATGAATCATATGCGCAGGTACAACATATTGATCGAACTGTTCTTCAGTCAACAGTCCGCTGCGGAGTGCCGCTTCTTTTAGGGACAGCCCTTCTGCATGTGCAAGTTTGGCGATTTTAGCGGCATTTTCATATCCGATATGTGGATTCAATGCCGTCACCAGCATCAGTGAATTATTCAAATTGTGCTCAATCTTCGTGAGATCAGGCTCAATGCCAACGGCACAGTTGTCATTAAAAGCAATGATGGAATCGGCCAGCAGATGAACAGACTGCAAAAAATTGTATATGATTACTGGCTTAAACACGTTCAGTTCAAAATTACCCTGACTTGCTGCAAAGCCGATAGCTGCATCATTACCCATGACTTGCGTAGCGACCATCGTCAGTGCTTCACTCTGGGTCGGATTTACCTTGCCGGGCATGATGGAGCTACCTGGCTCGTTAGCAGGAATCGTGATTTCGCCCAAGCCACTACGCGGACCACTTGCCAGCCAACGAACATCATTGGCGATTTTCATCAAATCGGCAGCGAGCGCTTTGACTGCTCCATGTACGGCCACCACTTCATCGTGGCTAGTCAGTGCATGAAATTTATTGGGTGCGGAAGTGAACGTTTTGCCAGTGAAACTGGAAATTTCCGCTGAGGTTCGGGAGCCAAACTCTGGATGAGCATTAATTCCAGTCCCCACCGCTGTACCGCCAATCGCCAGCTCCTTCATGTATTGCACCGTGTCGATGATCATTCGCTTGCTCTTGTCTAACATTGCATACCAACCACTTATTTCCTGACCCAGCGTAAGCGGTGTCGCATCTTGTAAATGGGTTCGCCCAATTTTTATAATATCCTTGAATTGCTCTGACTTCTGTTGAAAAGTCTCTTTGAGCTTATCGATAGCAGGCAACAAACGGTCCTCCACTGCAATGACACCCGCTACATGAAGCGCCGTAGGAAACGTATCATTTGAGCTTTGCGACATGTTAACATCGTCATTGGGATGCAGCTTCGTATCTTTTCCCTGCTCTTGTAACCATTGGCTTCCCAGATGAGCAATCACTTCATTCACATTCATATTGGACTGCGTTCCGCTCCCTGTCTGCCATACAACCAACGGGAAATGGTCATCAACCCGCCCTGCGAGAATCTCGTCCGCTGCATAAATAATGGCGTCCTGCTTCTCCTGTGATAACTTACCCAGCTTATAGTTACTGATCGCCGCGCTCTTTTTAAGCACCGCGAACGCCTGTATGACCTCTAATGGCATTTTCTCCGAGCCAATCGGGAAATTTTCCTTGCTGCGCTGTGTTTGCGCTCCCCACAGACGGTCTGCCGGTACTTTGATTTCGCCCAACGTATCCTTTTCAATGCGGTAGTTCAACTCATTTCCTCCTCTTGGCCTATGTAATTCAGACAAAATATGGTGATCTCTCTTGCCTATTATACATTAAATTTCAAATGTTATCATTTATTTTGCAAGCGCTTTTTTACGATGAGTCCAGAGGAGGAAGAAGGAAAATTCGTCTACAAGCCTGACCACTAGGATCAACTAATGGTGATATTGCTTTTGGCATGCACTTCTTTTCTGCCCAGTAGCTTGTTCAGCGCATCGATGTAAGCTTTGGCGCTAGCTTCCAAAATATCAGTACTTGTGCCTCTTCCCAGAGCTGTGTACTCTCCTTGCCTCAAAATGGCGTGCACTTCCCCCAATGCGTCTTTGCCATAAGTTACAGATTGGATCGAATAATCCTCCAACTCCACCTCTTCACCACTGGCCTTGTCTATAGCATGGAAAATCGCATCTACAGAACCGTTACCCATTGCCACTTCATCAATTGCTGTCCCATCTTGTTTACCCAATCGAATGGATGCGACTGGAACCGACTGATTACCATAAGACACCTGAATGGAATCCAGTGTGTACATTTGAGGCGAGGCATTGCGGCTTTCGTCCATCAGGACGAGCAAGTCTTCATCCAACACCTGTTTTTTCTTATCCGTCAATGCTTTGAATTTGCGGAACGTCTCTTGCAGCTGTTCCTCCGTCAAAGCATCAAAGCCCATGTCCGCCAGTTTTTCTTTAAATGCATGTCGACCCGAGTGCTTGCCCAACACAAGTTTACTCGTCTTCAGACCAATACGCTCAGGGGACACGATCTCATATGTTGTACGCTCTTTAAGCATTCCGTCTTGGTGTATACCAGACTCGTGAGCAAACGCATTGGCTCCAACAATGGCCTTGTTTCCCGGCACCGACATCCCCGTTCGTTTGCTCACCAGGCGACTGGTAGCATACAGTTCCTCCAAAACCAGACTCGTTTGTGCACCATAAAGCTCGGTTCTGGTGTCAAGGGCCAGTGCAACTTCTTCGATAGGTGTATTTCCGGCTCGCTCACCGATGCCATTGATGGTACCTTCAAATTGGTCTACACCATTACGGATGGCCGCCAGCGTGTTAGCTGTTGCCATACCAAGATCATCATGACAATGTGTGCTAAGTTGTATTTTTTCGATACCGGGCACTTGTTGTTTTACAATTCTAAACATTTCACCGAACTGATCCGGCGAGGCATATCCCACCGTATCCGGTAAATTGACGACTGTCGCTCCAGCACGAATCGCCATATCTACGACCTCACAAATAAAGTCCAGTTCGGTACGACTGGCGTCCTCTGCTGAAAATTCTACCTTGCTGAAATACTTGCGTCCATAACGAATGGCAGCAGCAGCGGTCTCTAATACTTTCGTTTTATCCATTCGAAGCTTATGGTGGCGGTGAATAGGTGAGGTAGCCAGAAACAAATGAAGACAGGCATCCTCTGCTCCTCGTAGCGCCTCTCTGACCGCATCAATATCCTGTTCTTTCGAGCGCGCAAAACCAACCAGTGTCGCTTGGGTAACCTGTTTGGCAATCTCCTGCATGCTGGTGATCTCACCAGGCGAGGTTGCTGGAAAGCCGGTCTCAATCCGATCTACGCCTAATTTTTGCAGCTGAAGGGCAATTTCCACCTTTTCCGTGCTAGTTAAGCTAACTCCTGGTGATTGTTCTCCATCTCTTAACGTTGTGTCCAACACCCATATTTTGCGCATACAGATACCACCTTTGGTTTGATTTTAGGAGATGCTCAAGTAGAAGGTTAAAGATTTTATTCATCAGATCATCTGATGTTTAAAAGTAAAAAAATTATGAACTTCCCATATGCTTTTGCAGCTCCAGCTTGGTGCCGTCCAAATGTTGAATACTATACAGCTCGGCAGCCTTGCCATCCTGATCCCGGATTGCTTCATATATTTTTTCATGCTGCACAGTAAAATGATTTTGCATCGCCGGATCGGTAATGAGATTGTTCAACGCCTTGCGAATGGCCTCTACAAAGCTGCCATATACATCTGTAAGCACCTTATTGCGTGTAGCTCCGGCAACAGCCAAGTGAAAAGTGATATCCGCATCCAAATACCCGTTCATATCTCCAGCGGCCAGGGTTGCAGCACGACGATCCAGCGCCTCACGCATCAAGCGTAGATCCTCGTCTTTACGACGTAACGCAGCCAATCTGGCAATCTCTAGTTCCAACACACTCCGCACTTCATAAACCTCAATAATTTCAGCACGGCTTAGACGGTAATCCAATGGCTCATGAGAAGTTGTCGGTTGGCAAACAAAAGTTCCGTGTCCTTGCTTTTTCTCTAATAGACCGGCATGCACCAGAACGCTAACCGCTTCACGTACTGTAGATCGCCCGACTCCGAATAGCTTCATGAGCTCAGATTCGCTTGGAATCTTAGTGCCCACATCCCATTCACCAGCAGCAATTTTTCGTTGCAGCTGTTCAGCTACTTCATCGGCGATTTGCTTGCGTTTGACGGCTTGAAAAGGAAAATTCATCTGATCATCTCCTGTTTCGTATCATACTATGACTGCTTGGCATTCTGCAACCTTTTTCGTCCTCCTTCCCCATTGGCCCTTACCTGTGCTTTACAACCCCAAATAAAGCCTGCACCGTTGGACACGATACAGGCCTATAAGGATAAATTTAAATGCTAGGATTTCGATTTATTAGGTGTAATACAATACAAACGGCTGGTTGCTTCAAAAATATGGCCTGGAGCCAGTGCTATCAATCCGATCTCCTCCGCAGGCAAGTCCGGACGATTCGGTGCATTGATCATGTTCATTTGCGGCTCAGGACAGACGAATTCCTTGTTCGCTTTGTTATTCCAGATCATCCAATGCTTATAAGCTGTACCTACATCGTATACGAGGGTAGCACCTGTCTTACTGTGTGTCAGTTCCATGTAGTTGCGTCCATTTTGCGGAGCTGCCGTGTAATGATTATCCATAGAGGCAAAATAAGGACTAACTCCCGTCGTCTTCAGCAGTTCCTCTTCCGGAGATAAAGGCTGGAACTGACCTGTGGCCAACAACCGTTCCGTCAGCTCACGACGCTCACCGATTGTGACCTTAATCTTGTAGTCCTCAGGCGAGCTATCGGGTACGAACGGAACGCGAATCGCTGTGTGAAAGGCAAATAAATTGGGGATCGGTTGATCGCCCTCGTTATGGATCACATAACGCTGATGCAGGCCAAATTCGTCCAGACTGTACGTTAGTTTCATGGTAAAGGTGAAGGGTAAATAGCGGAACATGGGATGTCCTTCCCTTACATGCTGATTCATTACCACATAGCTGCCCTGCTCCCCGGAACCGTAGTCCTCGACCTCCCACCGAACAGTGTGTAAAAAGCCGTGCAGATGGTTGTGGGTCGCCTCTTCATTTATCGGCAGCTCATATGTAACACCATTCCACAGGAATTTTCCATCCTCATACCGATTCGGAGGGAACAGGAAAGGAATTCCGTAAACGGACGGGCTTTGCTTAAAAGCCTCTATGCTCTCAGCATCTGGCTCACGCAGAAAAGAATATCCCGTTTCATTGTCACGAAAAGAAATCAGATTTGCGCCGTTTCCCGGCAGGGCAACCGCTTCATATCGTCCAAATTTAAGACGAATCGCCGGTATTCCATAATAAAGATCACCAATTGCAGCATGTTGTTGTGTCATCAAAAAATCCTCCTTGATGAAATGACGATGTTTAATGAAAGCGTTTAGCTTTTGGCTTGACTATACCATGCTGAGCAAAAAAATTCCACGTCCACAAAAAAAACGATGCCCCGCAAGGCATCGTCCTTCACACATGACTACACATAACGCCCTTGTTTGGGTACAGCCATGTGCTCAAAATCTCCTGCCAGTCGCTCTAGCTGATCTGTCAGCTCAGCACCATGCATGTAATGACCATGTCCTGTAACTGCAATCTCAGGCTTTAACTTGGCCAGCATTTCCACCGAGCGCTGCGCAGCTTGCCAATCTGTTGTAAAATACGCAGGAGGCCCGTGTATTTCTTTTTCCTGTAAAATAACGGCCAGTGCCGATTCCTGTTTCACCGTAATAAAAGCGTCACCGGCCACCATTAACCTTCTTCGCTCATGAAAAAGCGATACATGACCAGGCGTATGTCCTGGCGTGTGCAGCCACTTCCAACCAGGGGCACCAGGGACACTGCCATCTTGGGGCAGGGAGGTGATGCGATCATCGAGATCTATAGCATCACTGGGGTATAAGAAGGAAATGCCCGACATTAAACCTCCCCCTACACTAGGGTCAGGTTTTTGATAATCCTTCATTCCCGTCAAATAAGGTAATTCCAAAGGATGTGCATAAACAGGTGTACCCCAATGCTGTACCAACTCAATAACCGAACCTACATGATCAAAATGACCATGTGTAAGCACAATAGCGATCGGAGGGCCAGTGAACCGTTCCTCTGCCAGGCGTATAATCGAGTCCGTAAATCCTGTCATCCCCGTATCCACCAGCACCCAGGAACGGCTTCCTGGCTCCCCAATAAAACACATATTTACAAATAGCGTCCGTAAGCTCAGGAGATCGGGAGCAGCCTCTTCATTTGCCGTCATTCCTTCGGTGAACAGATGATTTGCCAAAGCTTCACCCTCCTATTCACATGGAATTTACTGTTAATATCGACCTTTAGGCTTCCCCCATGTCAGCAGATTATGCGGACACTGCTAAATATAATCCGCTTGTCACGAAAATAGACCATGTTTACATTACTCGGGTAATTTGCTCCATGCCGTATCTAGCAAATAGTCGAATAAATCATCGTTCTCTTCAATCCAGCTATCCATTTGCAGCATCTCTTCCTCCACCCGTGGCTCTCCCGCAAAATGGAGACTGTAATCCCATTCCTTTCCCCTTTTACTGTGGAATGTGATTTCATATACAGAACTCTGCCCGTCTACTCCAAATACCACTTGGCCCAAATAAGCACCATTCTCATCTCTTGTCATTTGTGCCTGTTGAATATGTACTTCTTTCACTTCCTGAGGTGAATTTTGCTCTGTCATTCATCTATCCGCCCTTTCATTTTCACTAAATAGTACCAAAACTAATTTGTGAACCTTTTCGTTACATTGTACAATATATAAGCTATGTGTGGAATTTGCAAAAAAACTGTGCAAGTTACCCAAGCCTTATTTAAGGCTTTTCGTGAAATGGAGGAAAGTTACATGTCAGATTTTCAACAAAAATTGCAAAAATATGCCGAGTTAGCCGTTCGGGTCGGCGCCAATGTCCATCCTGGGCAGACACTCATCGTTCATGCACCAATTTTGTCCGCCGAATTCGTGAGACTTATCGTCAAATCAGCGTATACTGCCGGAGCCAAGCTGGTTACAGTAAAATGGAGTGATGAGACCATTACTCGATTACAGTATGAACTAGCTCCTGATGAAACTTTTAATATTGCTCCCAAATGGTACGCAGCCGAAATGACTGAAGAGGTCGAAAATGGCGCAGCTGTCCTCCATGTCATTGCAGAAAATCCGGATTTGCTTCAGGGGATTCCGTCCAGCCGAATTACTGCTGCTCAGCGCGTGCGGTCACATGAATTACGTCAATACCGCGAATATCAAATGGCTGACAAATTCAGTTGGTCTCTGATTGCTTATCCTTCTGCAGAATGGGCTGCCAAAGTATTCCCTGATCTGCCAGCTTCCGAGCAAATGGATAAACTGTGGGATGCCATTTTCAGCACCGTGCGTGTGGATCTGGATAACCCCGTGGAGGCATGGAAAGAGCATTTGAAAACCCTTTCCAGTAAATCTGATATTTTAAATGCCAAACGCTATAAAAAGCTGCATTATCTGGCTCCAGGCACAGATCTCACCATCGAATTGGCAAAAGATCATCTGTGGGTAGCGGCTGAAAGCGTCAACCAACAGGGACATACTTTTGTAGCCAATATGCCTACTGAGGAAGTGTTTACAGCTCCGCTTAAAACGGGAGTGAACGGTAAGGTCAGCAGCACCAAGCCACTTAGCTACAGCGGAAATATCATCGACAACTTTTCACTGACTTTTGAAAATGGACGTATTGTCGATGTACAGGCAGAAACCGGTTTGGAAACTCTTCAGCATCTCGTAGAAATGGATGAAGGTTCACACTACCTGGGTGAGGTTGCTCTTGTACCTCACAAGTCACCTATCTCTGATAAAAATATTTTATTCTATAATACGTTGTTTGATGAAAATGCCTCTAACCACTTGGCCATCGGTAATGCTTATGCATTTAACCTTAAAGGCGGCAAGGATATGACTCAAGAGCAGTTGGCTGCCAACGGCCTGAATTCCAGTCTGACTCACGTCGACTTTATGATCGGTTCAGGTGAAATGGACATCAACGGCGTTACTGAGGACGGTACTGAGGAACCTATCTTCCGTAAAGGAAATTGGGCGATCTAACACAGCAAAAGGCTCTCACCGCTTCATGCGTGAGAGCCTTCTTGCTTCAACCTTAGGCTAAGTTGATCTATTTTACAACGTGTTAATCCAAGAATTCGCTGCAATTCCAAAAACAATTTGTATCACGCTGATGATGAAAAAGACAATAAAGCAATTTACAACTCTTCGATTGGTGGTTTGATGCATGGATAAAGATGATTTCACGTAAAACATGCTGCCCAATATTCCTATACACACACCGAAAATCCCCGAAAATAGCAATCCTATAACCAAGCTGACCACGACAAAAGCCCAACTCCAGCCCGGAACTTTACTCACAGGAACATAAGGTTGATTGGACCCAAGATATACACCGTCCACAGCTAAATCCGCTTTGTTACCAATGACAACAACATTTACAGCTTTTTCTTTCAATTTAATAGGAAAATCAATCAAGTTCAAAAATGCATTCTGGCTTTTAACCTTCTGCTCGCTTCCATTCACAATAATTCTCCCGCCAGTTAAGCTACGCTTGTACTCAATAGTATATTGAATACCTTGATCTTCTACGTTCCATTTTGCCATCGCTAAACTCCTCTCAAATTTTAGGGGAGCCCTAAATATACTCCCGGCATTTCCTGATTATGTACCATAAAAATCATAACATAAGTTGCAAGTTAAATAATGGAAAAAAGGCCGCTGATCAGCGGCCTTTGAATCTACTTTATTTCGTATGGAGTTAGTTTCTATGTCCAATTTTGCCCTTATAGGCAAGTGAATACTGGTCAGCCGCTAAAATTGCATCAAGCACATCATCCGCTGTGACAGCAAATGGTAGATTGTGAGCAGTTTCGCCTTCTTTGGTAGCAGCCTGAGCTACCCGGTACAAATCCTCTCGGGAAGTTTCCTGTAGCTTAATGTCTTCCAGCGTGACAGGCAGATCGAGTTTTAGATAAAAGTCAATATACCGCTCCACCTCGGACAAAGGTCTTTTTTCCAAGGCAAGCTGGACTAAGGTGCCAAAAGCTACCTTCTGACCATGTGTTAGGTGATGAATATCTCCTTCCAGAACGGTAAAACCATTGTGAATCGCATGTGCGCCTGCCAAACCGCCGCTTTCAAAGCCCAAACCGCTTAGCAACGTATTCGCCTCCACTACCGCTTCAAGCGCAGGTGTGACGACTTTGCGTTTCACGGATTCGTAAGCCTGCAGTCCGTAATCGAAAAGAACTTCCTCACACTTGGACGCAATGGCTTCTGCCGCCAAAGTTGGCAAACCACCAGCCATTGTCGTTGCGCGAGCTTCAATGACCGCACGGGCTTCAATCCACGTCGCCATGGCATCTGCAATGCCTGAGGAGAGGAATAAGGGCGGTGCTTGAGATATGACTTTTGTGTCCACTAGGATCAGGCTCGGATTTTTACTGAAAAAGGAATACGTATCAAATGCACCTTCGTCGGTGTACAAAACAGATAGTGCACTAGTAGGGGCATCTGTAGAAGCAGTCGTTGGAATAATCACAACTGAGGAACCGAGAAGTTCATTTACAGCTTTAGCGGTATCCAGCGTTTTACCGCCACCTACACCAATGACAATGTCGACCTGGGCGCTTCGTCCCTGATCCACAATACGGTTGACTTCGTTTTTGGAGGCTTCCCCTTGAAATTCAATTTTAACTGCTGTAATATCAGCCAGTTCCAGACTTTTTACCACGCGGTCGGCTGCAATCTCCCAAACCAGCTTGTCCGCAATAACCAAGGCAGTACGGCCTAATGGCTTAACATACTCACCTGTTTTATCAATCACATTTTTCCCTTGCACATATTTACCTGGACTAATAAATACTTTTTCGCTCATTGTTTAACTCTCCCTTCCAAGTTTGTACAATTTCTATTATACGGTTGAAAGGGCACACATCTCAATTTCAAAACCAAGATCTTCAATCATTTGATGATCAAATGTGACCTCTTGGCCTTCTGTCGTTAAATAATCTCCAACAAAAATTGAATTCGCTGCATACAGGCATAACGGTTGTAATGAGCGTAAATTCAACTCTCGTCCACCTGCAACGCGTATTTCTTTGGATGGACAGATGAATCGGAACAGTGCCAGCACTTTCAAAGCTTGGATAGGTGATATTCGCTTTGCTCCCTCCAATGGGGTTCCGGGGACTGGATTCAAGAAGTTAACCGGAATAGAGTCAGCATCCAACTCCCGTAAGGCATAAGCCATTTGAACGATTTCCTCATTCGTTTCCCCCATCCCGATAATAACGCCAGAGCATGGAGACATTCCGTGAGATTGTGCCATTTTCACAGTTTCGACGCGTTGATCGTATGTATGTGTGGTTGTAATCGAGGGATAGTTGGCCTTACTTGTATTTAAATTATGATTGTATCGATGTACCCCAGCCTCTGCCAACCGCCGTGCCTGATCTCCCTTGAGAATCCCTAAGCAAGCGCAAATTTTGAGTGGCATTGTATGAGTAATTTCTTGTACAGCCTCAATCACCTGATCCAGCTCCCGATCTGTTGGGCCCTTGCCCGAAGCTACGATGCAATACGTCCCTGCTCTCCGTGCAACTGCTTCCCTAGCTCCAGCCAACAGTGATTCCTTGTCCAACATACTATACTTGTTCACAGGCGCCGTGGATACGATAGATTGTGAGCAATAACCGCAATCCTCTGGGCACAGGCCACTTTTGGCGTTCATGATCATGTTGAGCTTTACTTTTTTTTCGTAAAAATGGTGTCGTACTCGAAATGCAGCTTGCATAATCGGTAATAACTCCTCATCATCGGCTTCCAGTACCGCTATGCCTTCTTCCAGCGATACACGGCTGCCGTGTATTGCTTTTTCAGCCAACGAGCCCCAATCTATAACCTCGTTTAGTAAATTCATACCTTCTTGCCTCCCAAAATTTAATGATCATGTAAATGGATAAGATTTTCAACGAAGAGGAAGTTCCTTTTTTATTGTCAACCCAAATAATTATAATTAGGTTGACAATCACACGAACATCATATCAATTCATGTCCATTCTGTAAAGGAGACAAAATAAAAAGCGACCCCACATCGTTCAAGGTCGCTCTCTAGGTTTATTCCGTTATGAGACTCCTGCTTCTTCCACGACGATAGGCTGTTTTATCAGCCGAATACGTGAAATCCGCTTGTTTTCAACTTCTTCTACCGTGAACATACATCCCTCAAACATTACAGTCTGACCAGGCTGTGGGGGAATAACCTCGACATGTGAGTATAGCCAGCCCCCT
Source organism: Paenibacillus sp. EKM206P (assembly GCF_011066155.1). Classification (NCBI taxonomy): domain Bacteria; kingdom Bacillati; phylum Bacillota; class Bacilli; order Caryophanales; family Paenibacillaceae; genus Paenibacillus; species Paenibacillus sp. EKM206P. The sequence goes on from NZ_JAAMNQ010000003.1 coordinate 155,757, forward strand.
ACCGTATCATAATCCTCATGATCAAGATCCAGCCCAAAGCGGTCGTTCACTTCATCAATTAATAACATGCCGTCAATGGAAAATTCCTCGTCATTAATCTGCTCACAACTCGGACGTTCCTGATCGAACTCATCCTGAATTTCACCAACGATTTCTTCCATAATATCTTCCAGCGTTACCATACCCGATGTACCGCCATATTCATCAATCAAAATTGCGATTTGCGTCTTGCTACGCTGCATGCGTTTGAGCAGATCACTAATTTGCGTAGATTCAGGGACAGCAAGAATCGGTCGAATCATCGTACGGGTATCCAGTGTGTTCGCCCGCAGAAGGTCCTTAATATGGATAAAGCCGATAATATGGTCCTTATCTTCGGCGCAGATTGGATAACGGGTTCTCATGCTTTCCGTCGCAATCGCGAGATTTTCTTCTGTGGACTCATTACTGTATAAGCAGATCATCTCAGTTCGCGGAATCATGATTTCCCTGGCGGTCGTGTCGGTAAAATCAAATATATTATCAACAAGCGCCAATTCCGTATTATCAATTAGTCCGCTCTTATTGCTTTCTTTCATCAGAATACGTATTTCATCCCCCGTATGCGCGGAATCATCATTTTCGGATACCGGCTCCAGACGGAATAAACGCAGCAGGCTGTTCGCCATTCCATTTAACGCCCATATGAATGGATACATCAACTTGTAAAACCAAGTCATCAGCATGGCTGAATACAGCGTAATGGTCTCAGATTTACGAATAGCTATCGTTTTGGGCGCCAATTCACCCAACACAATATGCAGAATCGTAATGACAATAAATGCAATAACCACGGCAGTACCGTGCACATATACCGCTCCTAATCCAGCGGCTGTAAATACAGGTTTGATCAAATGTGCGATGGCCGGCTCTCCGATCCATCCTAGTCCCAACGATGCTAGTGTAATACCCAACTGGCAGGCAGACAAATAAGCGTCCAAGTTGTGTAACATATTGGCGGCGTATACGGCCTTTTTATTGCCCGCCTCCACCAAAGTCTCAATACGGCTGCCTCTGACCTTCACCATGGCAAATTCCGCAGATACAAAAAAACCATTCAATAGTACTAATGCAAAAACAATAAATAAGTTAAACATACTCGGTAAAGGGTCACTCAATATGCTCCCCATCAGCCGTCATTACGGCAGACAGGCGCACCTCCTTCGGATAGTTTCATCATAGACAGAACGATAACACATCATAAGCAGCGTCAACTTCCCAACACATTCACTCCTTCCGGCTTCCAAAGCCATATTCCGCATAAATGATTAGATTATTCATCAGCTTATATTTAATTATATAACTATACTCTATACAGTCAAACCACAAGCAATGTCAGAAAAAACAGCTCCACTATCATTTAGGTCGTAAAGCTCTCGTTTTCGCCGCTTACCACCAAGAAAGCTACTATATTTGAGAAAGATTATAAACAAAATACATCCCCTGCCGTCTGGCAGAGGATGTAGACTCATATATATAAAGGCATCAGCGAACCGGGGATGCACCCGGATTCCCGATGACGCCGGGATATTGGTACAACAATGGCTCATCAAAAGTAGCATAGTCCAGATTCACCATCAGCAAAATCGTCCGCTTGCCCGTAGCCGGATCACTGATAATAATGTGGTCACGACCCGCTGCTTCCAGAATACCTTTGAATATTTTCGCATTCCATTCCCGGTTATTTTCATACGTCATATAAAAGGTACCTGTTTTACCCAAGTTCAAGCGCAAAATGTTTTCAATATATGATTGCTCAAATTGTGGAGTCTGGCTCTGTACCACCATACCAGCCGGTGTCATCGCACTACCGCTGTTAACCTGAGGGGGGAAGGTGCTGATGGGCTGCATAGTTCCGACCGGATTCATCCCTCTGGGCCATTCGGGATACCCGCCACCAGCAGGATAAGAAACAGGACGGTAAGCTTGCTGTGAAATCATGTAAATTCCTCCTAAAATGGTTTTAAATTATTCAAACTCATGTTGAAGCGTTCTAAAAGACGGCAGGACAATCCTGTACAGTCGGGCTAAAAAAGCAATGGGCTTTAAAACGTCCAGTATTGGTCTGGTTATACCAGGTGTCCGGACAGTCTCCTGCCGGTCTGAAAAACCATAATGCATTGGACGCCGGGCGTATTTTTTCCCCATTAATGACACGCCGGGCAAGACGAATGTCACGGTCACGAGCTCTTTGATAAAAGTACCCCTTTTGGGTAGCTTCAAATCCGCCTGGACTCTGAAACACCATATCGTTCATAAGACGAACTCCCCGAAAATCCAGACAATTGCCCAAAATCCTATTTACTCCGACATTGCCAACCATGAGCATCCCCTGCTCTCCTTCTCCTTCGGCCTCTGCCCGCATCAATCGGGCGAGTGTCCTTACATCCTCTGAGTTGGTCTTGATTACAGCCAACGCGTCCCCTCCTCGCTTCTCCATCACATACCCTATCGTATGGTACAAATGCCCAATGGGTGACAGTCCAGAAACAAAAAAATAGCCCCTAGATTGGGACTACTCATTTAGGATTTTATTATGGCTCGTAAATCATTTTACGTGTCATGCCACCGTCTACTACCAGATTCGTGCCTGTTACAAAATCATTGCCGGGTTGTGTCAAATACAGACAGGCCCGTGCGATGTCCTTAGGGGTTCCTACTCGCCCAGACGGATGCTGTTGATGGTCTTCTGCACGCAGTTGCTCATAATCCCCGGTTTCAATCCACCCTGGACTGATGCAATTGACCTGAATCCCGTCCTTTCCTAGCGATATAGCCATCGCGTGTGTAAGGGCCGCAATAGCTCCTTTGGATGCCGCGTAGGCTTCTGTATCCGGTTCTGACATGAAAGCTCGTGTAGAGGTCATATTGACCACAGAGCCACCTTCTGCGTTTCGTTTCATCACCTTAGCTGCTTCCCTAGTGGCAATAAAACAGCTGCGTACGTTAGTATTCAAAATGTCATCCCATTCTGCTAGCGTTAACTCATATGGAGATTTCCATTTGGATACGCCTGCGTTGTTAATTAGCGTATGAATCGTGCCGTATTCTTCTACCGTGGCACGGATTAGCGCCACAATATCTTCTTCCTTCCGTACATCACAAGGAATAAAAATGGCCTGATAGCCCTCGTTCCGGGCTGCTGCAGCGGCTGCGGCACCCTCTTCCTCATTGTAGTCCGCAAATACAACATGGGCACCCTGAGCAGCGTAGGCAAAAGCGACCTCTTTCCCGATGCCATGCGCCGCTCCTGTTACAATAACAACTTGTCCCTCAAATGACACGAATCATTCCTCCTCTGAACTACTCTGTTCTAATATATATGTACCAAAATGTGTCGAACAAGAAACATCTACAGCCCCCTACCCTGGTTTCTTACAGAAGGCTGTAAATGAATCCAAAAATAATTAGACTGAATTCTACATTTTAACCTGTTCCAAGCTATAGCGATTAAGACGCTGAAACCCGATATACCTTGTACCCTGAAAAGTAAGCCGTCCCTCATCCCCTTCAGCGCATTGACCATATTCTTCCCCAGATACCTTAAACTCCATCCGGTCGCCACTTTCCACTTCGAAGGTTACGTAATAGAAAGTATAGGTGCGAGTCCCTTGTTCCTCCTGCCGCCTCTGTTGGAGATGTGTCCTTCTGGCCGTAATTCGGGAACCGACCGTCAGTACAGGCTGCCTTTTATTCCGACTCCATTCCATGACTTCCCTGCCTGCAGACAACACGACAATACCCAACACGACAACGAAAAATACGGGCAGTACCGTGCCCAGCCAATCGAACATCCATAATGATTCAAAACCCATGCACCGCACTCCTCTCCGCCAGGCATTCCACAGGGAAACGACCGGGCATCCTGACCTGACCTAAGCTTTCCATAACAGTATATGTATGTTCCTGCCCAAATTTGATAGCAACCCTCAAGAACGCCAAGAGCCCCCACGGAATAATCCGGGAGGCTCAAGATATGGCGATATCAGAATGATTCATTGATTTACACATGTACAAGCTGGAGATAACGTTGTGTTTCATCCAGAGCTTCATGATCTTCGTCTTCAGCGTAACGCTCTGCACACTGCTTGCAGTCCTCTTCAGTCGTGCAACCATAGGCATCCTGGCAAGTATAACAAAATTGTAGGTAGTATTGGGTTAACATATGATCCTGATTCGCTCTCATGATTATCACTCCTATCGTTGTTTACAGGTTTAGTATAACAGCGGCTTATTCGTTAGTTTGTGATTTTTTTCACATATAGTCGTATAAAATTTAAATTTTTTAAAAATAAAACGCCCTGAGAAAAATACCCCAGGGCAATCACCTTTATAGCGATTATAAAATTCTCCAGTTCGCACCGCCGTCCGTCGTTTTCAGCAGCAGTGACTTCTTGTCATCAAGGCGTTCCAGAAGCAGCCAACCCACCGAAGAAGAGGCGAAACGGAGCTTGACCGATCGTGGGTAGTCTTTTAGCTTCAAGGGTAGCACTTTGTTGCCTGTGAGACTTGTCCACGTCTTCCCCCCATCCAATGTACGGGTCAATCCGGTTTCGGTTATGATCCACCCTTCCTTTTCGTTTAGAAACGTACGGCCAGGGATAATAGAATTAATGTTGCTACTCAGACCCAAAGATACATCGCTCCATTGGGCCCCTGTATCATTTGTAAACAGTCCATTATATTTTGTGCCGTTAACCCCAGAGCAAAGAACTGGAATCCAGTACGAGGTACTGCTCCCTTTCAGAGACTGCTGGGCTTCTGCTTTGGCCTGAGGGCAGCCCTGAATTCTGTTAGCTACCGGCGTCCAGGTTTTCCCTTGATTCAAAGTCTTGTACAACTTAACACTGTTATCTAGATTGATCGCTACAAATCCCTGCTTGTTGGAAGAAAAGCTCATCCCGGCCAGACTGCCCCGATCGGGTAAACCTGAGCCTGATTTGTTGGATGTCATACCAGAACTTTGCGCAACTTTATTCCACGTGGCTCCACCGTCAGTGGTGTGATACAACAGTTTTTGTTGATCCTGCTCATTCAGTTTTACATATGCCATGATCCAGCCAGTAGTTGGATTTACATATTGGATCGAGCTCACATGATCCCCGCTTGGAAGCGCTGAAACATCCCAGCTCTGTCCTCCATCTGCTGTTCTCAGAATGACGGTTGCTGTTTTGTCCAAATTTTGGCGGACAACCCAACCGTGACGCGAATCAGTGAAACTGATGTCCTTTCCATATTCAAGTTTGTCTTGAAATTGGACGTTTTCGGAGGGGGAAATATTATTCCATGTCTTTCCGCCATCATGAGTATCATAAAGTCGGAGCTCATTATGGGTAACTCCCCAAACTAACCCTTTATTATTATCAATCAAATGAAAATCCGCTATTCGCGTCTGAACTACATATTTGGCGTTGGGATCGCCCACCTTTGGAGTCACTGGTGGATTAATAGTAATCGTCTGACCCTGATCATCAGGTTCCTCAATCGGAGGTTTTGTTAACGTTTCTGGGGCTTCAGCAGAACAGGCAGTCAGCAGAATACCTATCAGCAGTAGTACTCCCCCCAAGAGCGCACGCCAGCGCAGTTTCATATAAAAATCCTCCCTCGATGGCATGCTGTAATCACGTGCCAAAAGCTTATCTGAAACAGAATTATACCATAAACGCCTCTATGTGACACATTTCGCGTAATGACAAAAAAAACCGGCCCCTTCACAAAAGTGCAGGATGCCGGCTTTTTATACTAAAATTTATTAGGATTTACGGTTCAACAAACTTTTGTGGTATCCATAGAAGAAATAGATCAGCAATCCAAGCAGGAGCCACACAATGAATCCAATCCAGGTGCTAATATGAAGCTGAAGCATCAGACCGATGCAAACCAACGCACTTAAAAGCGGGAGCAACGGAACCCACGGCACAGTAAAGCCTCTTTTCAAATCAGGGCGTTTCTTGCGCAGAACGATAACCCCTACCGATACCACAGCAAAAGCGAACAGGGTTCCAATACTCGTCAAATTGGTCAGTGCATGTAACGGGAACAATCCACTAGCCAATGCGATAATACTACCTACCAGCCAAGTGCTTCGAATCGGTGTTTGAGTTTTGGCATTTATTTTAGATAAAAAAACGGGTAAAAGACCATCACGTGACATGGAGAAAATCAACCGTGTTTGACCAAACAACAGCACCAGTAAAACGGTGGTCATCCCCGCAATCGCTCCGACTGAAATCAATCCGGCTACGAAATCCTGATGAATAAAACGGAGGGCAAACGCAACAGGATCACTTACCCCCAACTGCGTATAAGGTACCATTCCCGTTAGCACAACTGAAACGGCAATGTACAATACCGTGCAGATCGCAAGAGAAGAAATAATGCCGATGGGCATATTCCGCTGCGGATTGCGAACTTCTTCGGCTGCAGTTGAGATGGCATCGAAACCCAGATAAGCAAAAAATACGATTGCCGCAGCACTCAAAACACCAGAAAATCCATAAGGCAAAAATGGTGTCCAGTTGTCAGGCTTAACATAAAAGATACCGATTGCAATAAATAGCAATACAACTCCGACTTTAACACAAACCATTATTAAATTGAATCGAACCGTCTCCTTGGCTCCGAGACTCAGTAACAGTGTGATGAGCATAATGATGCACACGGCTGGTAGATCAATAATGGTTCCCTTGGTCGAATCGAAGGCTGCGGTTAAAGCCAGCGGTAAATGTATATCAAATCCAGCCAGCAAGCCTTGAAAGTATGCAGACCATCCACTACTCACAGAGGCGGCCGCCACTCCATATTCCAGAATCAGGTCCCAACCCAGTACCCAGGCCAAAATTTCTCCAAATACAATATAACTATACGCATAAGCGCTCCCAGCTGCGGGAACTGTAGATGATAGCTCCGCATAACATAAGGCTGCTAGTACGCAGGCAATACCTGCAATAACAAAGGAGAGCATCAATCCAGGACCTGCATTTTCTGCTGCTGCCTTGCCAGTAATAACAAAAATCCCGGTACCGATAATACATCCTACACCTAGCATGGTGAGATCAAAGGCACCCATTGTTCTCTTTAAGCGACCTGTAGATCCGCTTTCCTCATGCGGGAGCAGTCCTGTTTTTTTTCGAAATAAGTCCATATGCCGAATCCTCTTTCCATAATTTCATGCGTCAATATCGGTGCTGCAACGCTTTAGTGCGTGTTCTTATCATTCGATTAATTATTAGCGAGCTCGCCTTTGAAGTCAAGGAAAAATGTCATATTTCTTTGCGATGGGTTAGTATATAGGGTACACTGAGTTGGAAAGATAAATTTTTAAGTAATATCCCAAAATGAAAAGGTATACAACCCGAGAAGGAGATGAGGATTTTATGAGCTTAAAACCTTACAAACGAAGTAGAGTGGCTATTGTCGGCATGGGAGCGGTTGGCACAACAACCGGCTACACCCTGCTGCTGCGCCAACGCATGCAAGAACTTGTCTTTATTGATGTCAACGTCAAAAAGGCGAAGGGGGAAATGCTCGATATGAATCATGGGCTTCCTTTTCTCGGCGGTGTCAAAGTATGGGCGGGTGATTATGAAGACTGCCGTAATGCAGATATCATCATTGTTGCAGCGGGAGCTTCACAAAAGCCGGGAGAAACACGTATTGATCTTCTCAAGCGTAATGCCGAAATTTTTGAAAGTATTATTGATAATATCGTCAAGGTCAATACACATGGCATTTTGCTGATCGCAACCAATCCAGTGGACATTCTCTCCTACATCTCTTGGAAACGCAGTGGTTGGCCTTCAAGCAGAGTCATTGGATCAGGAACGTTGCTGGACAGCGCACGCTTCCGCTATTTGATCGGGAAGCAAAAAGGCATCGATCCACGAAGCATCCACGCCCACATTATTGGAGAACACGGTGACTCCGAGTTACCTGTATGGAGCACGGCCAACGTAGCTGGAACTCCGCTGGAACTGGGTGAAGAAACGAAAAATGAAATTTTTGAAAATACCAAGAATGCTGCCTATGAAATTATAGATGCTAAAGGCGCAACTTCTTATGCTATAGGGCTGGCTCTCGACCGAATCGTAGCCGCCATTCTCGGTGACGAGGGGTCGGTACTTAATGTGTCCACCTTGCTGGAAGATTATAACGGAGTATCTGACGTATATTTAGGTGTTCCAAGTATCGTAGATCACAATGGAGTACGTGAAATTTTGGATCTTCCGCTCAATGACGAGGAACGTGCTAGGTTGCTTCAATCTGCGGACAAGCTGAAAGATCAAATTAGCAAAGTTCATATGTAGATCGGGAACATAAAAGCTAAACAAAACTGGCCTCCACAGCGGTAATATCCGTTGAGAGGCCAGTTTTTTAGTCATTATAATGTAAAAATTCAGTTTGTCGTCCTGCTATGCATTCGAATTACCAAGGTGGCGTATCGCCATCCGCATCCTCATTTTCATGCTGGCGTTTCTCTTTTAGCCGCTCAGCCACCGTTTCAAACGATTCAGGTTGAAGCAGCTCAATCGGTGAAAATCCCTTTTCAAACGTAAATGCGTCACCTTCAATAATAAGTGCATATCGATCATGAAGTTTCGTGATATGCAGCTTGGCGCCAAAGTCGGACAGTAGCCCACGCACGGCCGTATCATCTAGTTTAAAACGAACTTCAATTTCTGGTTTCAGCTCGACAATATGCTGTGCAGCCTCTACGACCTGGAGAGGTTCCCATTTCCCTTGCAGATCCCGTTTTTCGCTCGCCGCCCACAATTCCAGATCGCGCTCTTCCTGCTGTCTTTCCTCATTAGATGCATCCGGCCATTTGGTTTCTACGTAATTCTGAACGAAGCCCATGACATGCTCATTGACGATTTCCGGCATGGATTGCTCATAGGTCACGAATTTCAAAAAATCCTCAAAATACCGGGCATGCGAAGACTGGTGAATTTTAAGCTCCCACTCATCGTTCATCCCCTCCTCAAGCATGTAAGGATACATGATGGATTTCATATTACGGGCAGAAATAGCCATTTCGACCTCACTCACCAGACTGCTTTCAGTAATTCTGGCAATTTTAGGCTCGAAATCACATTTAAGCACAAAAATAAACGGATCATCCGAGTGTGTATTCAAGGTTGCCTGTACAATGATCAGCGCTCCGCCGCGTACTGCGCTCGTATCCAGATACATCCGCATCAGATCGTCACAAGCATTTTTAAAATCTTCCTTATCCTCTGCTGCCCGCAGTCGGGCGAACATATTAAAATTCGGATTACTGCTCAATTCATGCTCCGGTTCGACGATAAAGCGGCCGATTTTGGTCGGTGCCTGCTCTGTGCTGGGATTTTTTTCAACCTTCCGCTTGCTAATACGAGTAAATTCCCCGTCCAGAAATTTTTTAACATCGCTTTCGTCATAATCGTAGTCGTCCATCGTAGCGTAATGCTTATAGGACTTACCACCCTGTCCTTCTTTTCCATCTACCTGAATTACAAAAAAAGATAAAAAATCCACTTGAAAGTTCATTTACGTTCCATTCGCTCCTTTTCAGGCATGTACGCGTAATTATATCACTATGATTTTAAAAGGTACATCGGATTCAGCCGCCTATTATTAAGATAAATATTTTTAGTTAACATAATATTTATTATGTAAATTAATTTTTCGATTAGATATCATTCCTAATTCACAAGTTTAAAGTGAGTACTTTTACTACTATTCTATTTCACGTTCTTAACGATCATTGACCTCTTTATTTTCTATGCTCTACTTTCTTCATGATTCAAAAAACATTTGACTAAATAGTAGTTAATTTATTATATTATCTATTATTACATAGACAAAAATATTTTTTGTTTATTTAAAATGACATCTCAAGGATCTTGTACCCTGGAAAAGGAAAGGAGAGTTTGTAGTTGTTTAATAATCCATATATAAGGACCATAATCGCCTCCAATGCGCTGCTAAATTTGGGCATTTGGGTGCGCAACTTTGCCATACTGTTGTATGTAACAGATTTGACTCATAATGATCCCGTATACGTGTCGCTCATTTCAGTTGCTGAATTCATGCCTATTTTTCTGTTCGCTATCATTGGAGGAACATTCGCGGACCGTTGGCGGCCCAAACGGACCATGATTAGTTGCGATTTGCTGTCCGCTGCCTCTATTTTTATTGTCTTGTTGGCATTATGGTACGGGTCATGGCAGGTGCTTTTGCTGTCCACTTTCTTTTCGGCCATTCTATCTCAATTTTCTCAGCCGTCTGCGATGAAGATATTTAAGCAGCATGTAGCACCAGAACAGCTTCAGGGAGTGATGGCCCTTTTTCAATCTCTCATGGCATTATTTATGGTTATCGGCCCCGTTATCGGTACATTTATTTATCAACACTTTGGAATTTTCATTTCAATGTCTATATCCGGAATATTGTTTCTCATCTCGGCGCTTGTCCTGACTCGTATTCCACAAGATGAACAAGCACTTGAGATAGATGATCAACCCCCTCATTTCATTCAAGAGCTTAAAGAAGGAATACGTTATGTATGGAATAACCGCACACTTCGCACGCTTGGGGGAACATTCACCGTAATTGGGCTAGCGGTCGGACTTATTCAACCATTAATGGTTTTTATCGCCATCGAGAACCTTGGACAAAACAAGGAATTCCTGCAATGGCCATTAATGGCGAACGGAGCGGCTATGCTGGTGGGAGGCGGTCTGATTATGGGGGTTGCCAAAAAAGTACAGCCGCAATTACTGCTGGTGGTCGGACTTTTGGTCAGCACACTGACAACCTTTGGAGTCGGATGGTCGCACAATATTGTGCTGACCATGGCACTACAAGTTTTCAGCGGCCTATTTTATCCTTGCATTCATATCGGTATCAACACAATGATGATGAAAAACGCCGAAGCTGCTTTTATCGGCCGCGTCGGTGGTGCCCTCTCTCCCCTGTTCTCCGGGATGATGGTCGTCGGTATGAGTATTGGCGGAACACTCAAACACGAATCCTCCCTGAACACCGTATATACCGTGAGCGCCGGCTTGTTTTTGGTCGGAGCGACGCTGTTGTTACCATTGCTTCGTGACAGGCGGCCTGTACAAGCTGTCATAGCCGATGATTCTGAATAGCAGCACAAGAAACCGCCCCTGGAGAGGTGATATGCCATCCTCCGGGGCGGTTTCTTAATGTTTGTATCATAATTTCAGACGGATTATGACTCTCTTCCTTCATGCTGTCTTTTCCACAATCGTGCATCCAGGCCGTTATCATCCAACAGCTCATCATGTTGTCCCTGCCCTACGGCCATTCCTTTGTCCAATACTACAATACGGTCCGCGTTTCGTATCGTTTTGAGGCGATGAGCAATAGCAATGACCGTTCCACCTTGGACAAGGCGGTTAATAGCCTGTTGAATATCCTTCTCATTATCATTTAATAGATAACAAAACTTTATTAGATATCGAGTTTACATAATATATGTTATGTTAATATAAGGATCACCATTGTAGCGTATTAAAGAAGTAGGACTTGACTTCAACGCCTGTCCAATCGTATAGTATGGTTATATCTTCAATTAAGGGAGAGATTTTGATGTCGGTGAACGTTCTTAACTAAGCAATTACATATTCAGGGAGTATCATCAGGCGCTTGTACCCTTCGGGGACAGGTTTGTTTGTTGCTGTGTTGTTACCCTGATATTAGTTAAGAACATGCGGATATCATAGATCGCCTTCGGGATTATCTTCATCTAGGCCCTATTCCGTGCTGTGTTCAGCGCGGTTTTTTTGTTTTCAGATTTTGTAACTTCCCTTTAAACGTCTTCCTTTCACGATCCCAATAGCTTAGCAAAGAACTATTGCGTGAATGAATTGGAAAAACGTAACTCGGAACTACAAAAGTTGAATAACAGGCTTATTTGAAGATAAATTCCCTCTTTCCTTAAGGGCGGAGAATGAACGTTTTGTTCATTCTCCGCCCTTTTTTATTTTAACAGCAAGGTTTTCTAAATCCTTACACCACACAACCAAAGGAGAGATTTATTCATGAACGAAACTACAATGCTGCGTTTGGAATATGATCAAATTAAAACAAGAGTTTCTGAATGTGCTTTTTCTTACCTGGGTAAGCGTCACGCTGCTACTATGCGGCCAATTACTGATATCCGTACCATTAAGATTCGTCTTGACGAAACGAACGAAGCGTTACAGATCATTCGCCACGGAGCAAGCGTTCCTGTTCCTTCGTTGGAAGGTATGGAGCACATTCTTCAACTGCTCGGAACCGGGTATATGTTCAGCGAGCGTGATTTTTCTCATATGGCTCAATTCATTCGAAGCTGTATTCAACTGATAAAATATATGCATTCCAAGGCGGACGCTGCTCCAACCGTCAGCGCTTATGCATCTTCCATGTATAGCATGGAGCCACTTTTATCCGAAATCGAAAGATGTATTCATTCGGGACGTGTGACGGATATGGCCAGTAAAGAACTAGCTAAAATTCGCAAAAAAATTGCGGTTACTGAAGAACGTATCAAGAGAAAACTTGACTCTCTCACCAGCCGTCACCGATCCATTATGCAAGAAAATATGATTAGTCAGCGCAATGGCCGTTACGTGCTTCCAATCAAAAAAGAATTCCGTAAACAAGTGAAAGGTAATGTACTGGATGAATCAGGAAGTGGTCAAACGGTTTACGTTGAACCTGCCGAGATTACGAATCTGCAATTCGATCAGAGCGCGAACATGGCAGAAGAATCAAAAGAAGAAATGAAAGTGCTGGGAGACCTGACGGCAATGGCTGAGTCATACAACCGGGAACTAAGCATCAATACAGAGACAGTAGGTGTATTGGATTTTTTATTGGCAAAAGCCAAATACGCCATGACTCTGGATGCTATCCCTGTCGAACTTAACCTTAACGGGATTATAGACATCCAAGGTGCACGTCACCCGTTGATGTCCCATACCATGGTGCCGCTTGATTTCTCAATTGGCGAAGGATATTCCTCACTCATCATCACCGGACCGAACACAGGCGGAAAAACGATGGCCCTCAAAAGCGTCGGTCTTTTAACACTAATGGTGCAATCGGGGCTACTGGTACCTGTTTTGCATGGCAGCCGAATGGCTGTATTCGAGGAAATTGTGGTAGACATCGGGGATGGACAAAGCATTGAACATGCTTTGAGCACCTTTTCTGCACACATCCGCAACATGATTAGCATATTAGAGACAACAGGCAACTCTACTCTGATCCTGATTGATGAAATGGCATCCGGTACCGATCCGGGAGAAGGAGTAGGTCTCTCTATCGCGTTGCTAGAAGAATTCCATCGTCGCCGGGCGACAGTAGTGGCTACAACGCACTTTAGCGAAATTAAGCATTTTGCTGAAAATACACCGGGATTTCAGAATGCTCGTATGGAGTTTGATACCGAAACGCTACAGCCTTTGTACCGACTTCGCATTGGAGAGGCCGGAGAAAGCTACGCATATGCAATTGCCCTGAAGCTGGGCATGTGGACACGTATTATCGAGCGTTCCGAGGCCATTTCTGCGGGCAGAGCATCTCAAAATACACAGGAATCGTTTGTTATTCCCCCTTGTGTTGATGATGAAATGTCTGATGATGCAAATAAGTCTCTTCCTAAAAAAGCGGCTTTTGACGATACAGCCACAAAACAGAGGAAACAAGAACTTCCTCTCAAAACCAAGCCATTTGCCCTTGGTGATAGTGTTTATGTAGGCTACCTGGATCGAACTGGAATTGTATACAAAACCGAGGATGAACGGGGGAATGTCGGAATTTTGATCCAAGGACAAAAACTGAGCATTAACAAAAAGAGGCTCGTCCTTCACATCGCTGCTACTGAACTGTATCCTGACGACTATGATCTGGATATTGTTTTAGAAACCAAGGAAAACCGCAAAAAACGGAAACTGCTGAGACGCAAGCATGTCGAAGGAGTGATGATCGAATCTCCCCCAGAAAATGAAATATAGACGCACCGGTATATTCTCAACTGAAAAATAAGCTATTTTTATATTGTCAGTGAAACTTGAATCTGCAAGCGGACACTTAACAAGAGCGATCCACTTGCAGATTCTACCACAACGAAAAACATAATATATATTATGTAAACTAAACGGTTTCCCTCTTATTTGTATTACTCAATCCGGCACTCATCGAATAATCACTTTTGTTATCATTCTAACGTTAGGATACAAAGGCATCTTATGCTTAGATTTGTAGGATTCAAAAAATTGATAGGGATGTTCTTCTTTCATGAGAACGTCCTCATTTAAATTAACTACCATAGTACCAGGTTCAAATTTATTTCTTTAAATAAATTTGTGTTAGCTTTCGTCAAGGCAATATCATACTAACCTTTAATTCACCATTGCTTTCCAGCTTATTTTGAATTATTCTAATGCTAATCATAAGACGATCATTAAAATAAGGAGGCTAATCTATTGAAGAATGCTGTTGAAGAACTGGCGAGAATCATCGAGGATTATGAAAAAGAATTTTTTTCGATCACAGAACATGAATTTAATGCCAAACCGTTCTCGGAGAAATGGTCCAAAAAAGAAATACTAGGACATCTATGCGACTCCGCTTCTAATAATCATCGAAGATTTATCATGATTAAGCATTCAACATCCCCTATCAAAATTGAATCGTATGCGCAAAATGAATGGGTGGTAGCTAATCAGTATCAGGAAGTGTTCTCTTACGTGGATGTCATACATCTATGGAAACTATTGAATAAGCAAATCATAAATGTTTTAAACTCATGTACATCATTCGATTCTAAGAAAAGATTTCAAAAAGATGACCACTCCACCGAAACATTACAGTGGCTAGTTGACGATTATATTCAGCATTTGCGGCATCATTTGGAACAAATCAATCAAAAACAAGACTAACGCTATGAAAAAGAATACTACGTTCATGATAGTAATGACCTAATGCCGTTGATGTGATTTTCAAGTCGGGATGTAATTCTGCCCAATGAGTTTACATAATTATTATTATGTAAACTCATTTTCATTTAATCTCAACTTTCACGCTGTACTTATAATCCTGATATTGGTATCTGAATATCCAGCTTATCCATTGCTTTTTCTTTTTCCCGATCAGTGACATGTGTGTATACTGTGGTTGTCTGAATGGATGAATGCCCCAGCAGCTCCTGTACGGTACGCAGATCTGCTCCCTTACGCAATAACATTGTCGCAAATGTATGTCTCAGCTTATGGCTGGAATAAGCCTCCCGGCGTTCTATACTCTTATCTTGCTGGAATCTTTCGAACGTTTCTGTAGCGATCTGTTGAATGGTGCGCACTGCCAGACGGCGACCTTTTTGGGATACAAACATCGCATCCTCTTTACCTCTCCACGGCGTCAATCTTTCCTCCAACGCATGCTCTACAAAATCACACACGGCTTCCGGTACCGGGAGAGTACGCCACTTACGTCCTTTACCGAACACATCTAAGGTACGTCTTTCCCGGCTGTAATCCGAGACATTCAATGAATGAACCTCCCCCACCCGCAATCCCATGTAGACCATCAGCAGAAAAATTGCCATATTACGATTTGCATATTTCCCCTCCACCGCGAGCAAAAACGGATGAATATCCTTTTCATCCAGATAGACGGGCATACGATTCTTTTCAGTCTTTGCTTTTTTAATTCCCGCTGCCGGATTTGTGCTGCATAACTCAAATTCCTGTAGCGCTTTAAAAAAACTGTTCACCGCTGCATGCTTCCGGTTCCGCGTACTATCTCCGGCGCCTCCTTCCCGCGCTTTAGACAAATACGACATAACATGAATCTTCTTCACCTGATCGAGTGGTTTATCACGCAACGTGCGTAAAAACTGCTTCACATCCCCTATATAATTTTTTTGCGTATGTATCGTATATCCAGCATCCTTCATCCAGATCAAAAAAGCTTCCAGCTCCTCGGTATATATTTCATCAATTTCTTCTGTTGTATCGAGCTCCACATGTCGCAACTCTTTTTTCATCCCGCTCGCCTCCAATTCAGTTCATATTCCGAAATATACTGTAAAACGATCATTTTCGCCTGATTTTTATCGACAATTCAATCGACATCTTACGCAGGAGAGATTCCAAAAGTCGTTTTAAACCTAAACAGCGTATAATTTATATTATACGCTGTTTTTAAACGCTTTTCAAGGGTAAATAGAGCGTTTTCCCCCTTATTTAGCAGCCGAGCGAAAGCATTTAGCATTAAAAAAACGCATAAATGCGGTTCATATTCGTTATAATTTTGTTCGCCAGTAACCAGAAAGGCACTACTACTTTATAGCAGTGTCAGAATTTGAGGACCATCCTCTGTTATCGCAACTGTATGTTCATATTGAACACAAATCGAATGATCTATTATTCGAGCTGTCCAACCGTCATGTTCCACACAAGAACCCCAACTCCCCATGATAGCCTTTAAATCAGAAAACATGAGACAGTCAAATTATATACATTAAGTTAATTGCCCCTAATCCCTTGTTATCGCCAGCATCAGGAAGTATATCTAAGAACTCATGGGGTGAGTCGCTGTCGACACGGCATGGATGATGAGAAAAAGTAATTTGCAGTCTAGCTCCGTTTTCCCTTGATCATTCAGCACGATATACTTAAAGAAGTCGAAAGGCAACCTTATATTCGACCTATGCTCATTTCAAAAATGTAGGTTTATTCATGACAAAGGGAGTGTTCATTTATTTATGAGTACCGAAATGCTGGAACGTCGAAGTGAAATTCTAAAACGAAACATCCATCAATTGCTGGTTCAGGAAAATCAACACGGCGTGACACGTCAGGAAAATTACACGTTGCATAAAATGATCAGAGAGCTGCATCAAACCTCTCATGCCTTGAATACTTCCCGTTGAGATGAAAGGCTGCTAATCAAATGAAAAAATAACCTTCAGCCCCACTCCTCCTTAGTGGTGTTGAAGGTTATTTGTTGTGTGTAGCCTTTAATTGACAGGTAGTACTCTTTCGGATGTTACCCTTTGGAGCGACTCAGCAGATATAAGAAGTATGGCGCACCAAGAATGGCTACAATCAAACCTGTCGGAATTTCTTTCTGTAAAGGTAAAGATCGTGTGATCGTATCCGCTACAAGTACCAGGAGTGCTCCGACTAAAGCACAGGTTACCAGCAACATTTTATGCTTCGGGCCCACCAGCTTTCTCGCCAAATGTGGAGCCACCAAACCGACAAAGCCGATACCGCCACTAACCGAAACACTAGAACTGGCCAATCCAACCGCAGCAGCCAGAAGGAGAATACGTTCCTTTTCGATAGGTGTACCCAACCCCGATGCGGTCTGATCCCCCAGATTAAGCACATTCATCACATTTGCTTTGTAGTATACAAAAGGAAGTAATACAATCAGCCAAGGCAACAGAGCCATTACGAATTTCCAGTTTGAGCCCCAGATGCTTCCTGCTAACCAATTAGCTACAAACGTGTAGCTTTCAGGTGTCAGCTTAAGAGTCATAATGATCATCGCAGCACTGATACCCGCCGCTACACCAATCCCGCTCAGCAGTAGCCTTGTTGGGGAAATTCCTTCGCCTTTCTTGTAAGAAAGCGCGTAGATCAGAATAGCAGCTGCTCCTGATCCAATCAGCGCAAGAGCGGGAAGTAAAAACAATGAATTTGTAGTTTGCATTGATGGAAAAAGCAATACAAACAGCATGACCATCAGCCCGGCGCCCGCATTAATCCCCAGAATACCAGGGTCCGCTAGACCGTTACGCGAAACTCCCTGCATAATGCAGCCAGAAACAGCGAGGCCTGCACCGATTAGAAGGGAAATAACCATTCGTGGCAATCGGAATTCAAATAGGATTAATTCCTGCTGTGGAGTCCCTTGCCCAAATAAAGTTCTAAATAGCTCCATTGGCGAAAGCCGGATGGTTCCCGTATTTGCACTTATGGTGAACGCAGCAATGAGCAATATGAGCAGAATGACAACAACCATCCAATCATGGATTTTTTTACGATGACTAGCTTTGGCAATAGCCCCATTCGTAACGTTATTCATTTTACAGTGCCCTCCTTTCCATACGTGCCAGATAAAGGAAGAACGGAACCCCAATTAAGGCAATAAGTACACCCACTGGTGTCTCCTCAGGCGCATTAATCATACGGGCTGCCAGGTCGGCAAACACAATGAGTAAAGCTCCCATAATGGCCGAGCACGGAATAATCCAGCGATAATCGACGCCAACCAGCTTGCGGGTTATATGGGGAATAATCAATCCCACAAAACCTATAGAGCCAACCAATGACACTGCTGCACCCGCCAGAATCAGAACAAGAATCATCCCGACTACCTTTACCACCCCAGTTCGCTGACCAAGACTCAATGCAATTTCGTCTCCCAGACTAAGCAGCGTAATGGAGCGCGACAACATGAGAGCGCCGATAAAAGCTGCCACAACCCAAGGCAAAACTATACCGAGCTGAACCCACTTGGTTCCACTAAGCCCTCCGGCATACCAAAAAGCCAAATCCTGTCCAACATTAAAGTACAAACTGATCGCATCTCCTAAGGCAGACAGCAATGCCGTGACAGCTGCACCCGCCAATACAAGACGAACTGGCGTGAGACCTGATTTGGATATAGAACTTGTACCATATACCATCACAACAGCCAGAGCTGCACCAACGAAGGAATACAACATTAATTGTAAAAAAGAAGAACCCGGAAAAAGTGCAAAGCAAATCGCCATCGCCAAGCTGGCTCCCGAGTTCAGTCCAAGCAAGCCCGAGTCAGCAAGTGGATTTCGAGTCATTCCTTGCATAATTGCACCTGCAACGGCAAAGCAAACACCGATTAAAACCCCACCCAGAATTCGAGGTAGACGGATTTCCCAAATAATTTGATGGTTTTGCAACTCGGGTTTAAAATGAAAAACAGCGTTCCATACCTCTTCTAGCCTAATAGAGGCTGCACCAAAAGATAGGGATAGCGCGATACCGAACGCTAAAATTCCAAGCCCAACTGTCAGGATAAGCGTAGCCGCCCAAGGTCGCGAGTGGAATTGAGTCGGCGACTGGTTATGTTTACTTTGAGCGGGGCCATCTGATGATTCTGATAATTTCATAACTATTGTTCACCCTTACTGTTGAATAGTATGTAGCTATCACGAACTGTGTTGAAGATGATGTTGATAATGAGAATTATTATCACGCAATCTTTACTATTGTAAATTAATGTGGCAATAGCTTCAATAGCAAATTTCGAGGAGTGCCTAATGCTCTACCCTATTGTGAAAAAATAAAGCCCTTCGGCATAAATACCAAAGGGCTGCGAACAACACCGAAACGACTACTTCTGTGCGGCGTTCTCTTTATTCCGCTGGACGATCATATCTGCGATTTCCTCAGCTTGTCCTACAATGGCAATCGGGTCGAAGTACCAATATCGATCCTCCTGAAGCTCAAAAACCTTACCTTGCCGGACCGCATTTAGTGATTTCCATATGCTGTCTCCTTTGTAACCCCTCAAATCCTTGTTAACCGTCAGAAAGATATAAGAGCCTGCATATTGATTAATGACTTCTTTTGACACCGACTTCCATTGAGTCCCACCTAATAATTCTTTTTGGACAAGCGGCGGAGGTGTCAAATTGAGTCCTCTGTATACGGCCTGTCCTCCTCTGCCAAAATTATCACCATATACATAGTATTCTTTATCCGAAGCTTCCATTACGGTGAACGTATCCTCAGGCTGAATAATACCCTTTAGCTTGTCACGTGCAGCCTGCATCCGCTGATCGTATTGGGCAAGCCATGTTTTGGCTTCCTGTTCTTTTCCAAGTAGCTCACCAAAAGCTGTCAGTTCCTCATGCACATTTTTATACGTTCCATAAGGAATGACGATGGTCGGAGCAATTTTACTATATTTTTCATATTCAGAAGCATCTTTGGAACCAATTAGAATCAAGTCAGGCTCCAGAGTCAATACTGTTTCAATGGATACGCTGCCGCGATCTCCAATGCTTGCAATGCCCTGCACAAGCTCCTTCGAAAACGGATTATCCAGATAATATTTAACACTTCCCACAGGTTTAATCCCTAGTGCTAGTAAATCATTCTGGTACATATCTACTACAATCCGCTGAGGGTGAACCGGAATCTTAATATCTCCATGAATCGTTTTGACTGTTTTCATTTCCTCTGACTTTTGTTCACTAGAATTTTGATTCTGCTTTTCATCCGGTTGCTTCACGTTTCCACTACAGGCGGTAAGAACTAAAATGACTGACAGAAGCATCATCACAATCCACATTTTCTTTGTCAAGCCCAATCTTCCTCTCTCTATTTACGGTGTCATATCGGCCTATTTACGTTCCATATTGAGCTTGGTGCAGGCGACTATACGCTCCTTTTACTGCCAATAACTCTTCATGTCTGCCTTGCTCGGCAATTCCTTGATCTGCAACTACGATAATGCGGTCAGCATTTTTGATTGTTGCCAGACGATGGGCGATAACGAGTGTCGTGCGACCTTGGGAAAGCTCTGCCAGCGCCTGCTGAATCGCGGCTTCTGTCTCTGTATCCAACGCTGATGTCGCTTCATCTAAAATGAGAATAGGCGGATTTTTAAGGAACATCCGGGCAATAGACAAACGTTGCTTTTGACCACCGGAGAGCTTTACACCTCGCTCACCGATCATTGTACCCAGACCATCCGGATATGAGCGAACAAGGTCTTCAATCTGAGCTCGACGAGCAGCATCCCAGATTTCTTCTTCCGAAGCATCAAGCTTACCGTAAGCAATATTTTCACGAATCGTTCCATCAAAGAGGAATACATCCTGCTGTACGATACCAATCATGGATCGCAGCGAATCCAGCTTCATTTCACGGATATCCATCCCATCAATGGTAATGCTACCTTCCTCAACATCGTAGAAGCGAGGCAACAAACTGCAAAGTGTCGTTTTACCTGCTCCTGAAGGACCTACAAGTGCTACGGTTTCACCTGCATGGATAGATAGGTCTACTTTGCGTAATACCTTATCTTTGCTTTCGTAACCAAACGTTACACCTGCAAATTGAATATCTCCATTAAGATGGCTAACCGCCTTGGCCCCAGGCAGATCTTCTACATCCGATTCACTTTCCAGCAAATCCAGGTACCGTCGGAAGCCGGCAATCCCTTTCGGATACGTTTCGATGACAGAATTAATTTGTTTAATTGGCCCCAGGAATACATTAGACAGCATCACAAATGCGATAAATTCCCCGTAGGTCATCTGTCCTTCGATAACAAACCATGTTCCACACACAAGCACAAACAATGAAACCAGCTTCATTAGTATAAAACTAATCGAGGAATTCCAGGCCATAATCCGGTACGCGATCAGCTTCGTTTTACGAAAACGTCCATTATTCTCAGCAAAACGTTCCATTTCATGTGCTTCGTTGGAGAACGCTTGAACAACGCGAATCCCGCTGACATTATTTTCAATGCGAGCGTTATAATCCGCAATATCAGAAAACATACGATGGAAAGCAGCAGACATTTTACGGCTGAAATAAAGAGACAAGTAAATCATGAGGGGTACAATGATGAAAGTCAGTACAGCCAGCTTCCAGTTAATGCTAAGCATGATACCAAAGGCTCCCCCCAGTGTCATCAACGCGATGAACAAATCTTCGGGTCCGTGGTGGGCAATTTCCCCAATATCCATCAGGTCGTTGGTCATACGGGAAACGAGATGCCCTGTTTTGTTATTGTCAAAAAAGCGAAAAGATTGCTTTTGTACCCGATCAAATAGCTTTTTACGCATGTCCGATTCGATGTTAATACCCAGCTTGTGCCCCCAATAGGTAACTACGTAATTCAGCGCAGCACTTATGACATAAATACCGAGTAGAGCTAGACAGGCATATAAAATCCATTTCCAGTTCCCACTGGGTAGCAAATCATCGACCACCCGGTTGACTGCAAGCGGAAAAGCTAACTCCAGCAGTGCTGCCAGCAAGGCACAAGAGAAATCAATGATGAACAAAGTCCGGTAAGGACGGTAGTATTCAAAAAACCGTCTAAGCATAGTCATGACTTCTCCTTTCTAATTTCAATTGAACTGATCACTTCGGATCAACGGAAAACATTTTGACGGCCTCATCCAGAGATTGGTCAACGGCTAGCGGTGAGTACGTAAACCACGGATCTGCTTTGATGAAATACACTTTGTGGTTCTTGACAGCCGGAAGATTTCTCCACAGTGCACTTTGTTCAATTTGCTTAAGCATTCCGTCCTTGCTCGCTTCATCATAAACCAGCATAATAATTCGGTCTCCTGATAGTTCAGGCAGCTTTTCCATTGAAATAACATCATAAACATAATTAAATCTCGGGTCCTTCGCCAGCTTCTGGCGTATGTACTCAGGAGGATTCAATTCCAGTGAACGGTAAATAACATGTCCTACATTCCGCGCTCCGTATACCCTTAACACATTCTTATCGTAGGCCATATAAATCGTAACCGTTTCATCTTTTTTGAATTTTCCAGCCAGCTTCTTTCGACCTTCTTCAGCCTTTTTGTTGAAACTAGCGATCCACTGCTCGGCTTCCTTCTCCTTACCCAGCACGGCTGCGACATTCCGCAGTTGCTCAAATAAGTCGCCATCTCCAAACGAAACGACCACGGTTGGAGCAATTTTCTCCAGCTGCTCCTTCACTTCTGGCGTGGTATATTCTGTTGTGATGATCAGGTCCGGTTGTAACTCCAGCACCTTTTCTACATTTGTCGGGTTCCCAATATTCGCAACTCCGTCAATCTTACCTTTTAAATAGTCGCCTTCCAACAAGTGGGAAGCAGCACCTGCAGGCTTAACTCCCAAGGCCAGCATAGCATCCAAATATTGTGTCGTGACAACTCGCTGTGGATTTGCAGGGATACTGATCTTATTACCAGTAGCATCAGTATATTCGCGCATGACAACCGTTTTGGATTGTCCGGAAGGATCATTAGTGCTGGTCTTGTCATTTGTCTGGTTGTTGCTAGCTGCGTTTCCACATGCACTCAATACAACCATCAAAAGAACCACAAGACAAAGCGTGGATTCCCATTTTAATCTGTATCTTTGTTGCACAATATACGTCCTCCTTAGATATATACAATTCATAATATGATAGTGATTCTCATTATCATATAATTGTTATTCTATCTTTTACCGTCTCTTCTTACAATACAAAAATAAAAAACTTCCATTTATGTGTATGTATCGTCATCGTAGAATAGCCAAAAAAAAGAACTGATGCGCATTACAGCATCAGTCCGAATAGCTTAATATGTTGGGTCAAGCGCCCTTTTTATTTCGATTGATCCACTAACTCCAGCTTAGCGGGAATGGATGTTTTCACGGTTTTACCTTGAAGTACATCCTTGGCTGCCTGCACCGCCAATTGACCAATAAGCTCGGGTTGCTGAGCTACGGTGGCTGTCAGTTTCCCTTCCTTAATTGACTTAAGCGCATCCTCGTTACCGTCAAAACCGATGACTGGAATGTTTTTACCTGAGCTTTGGATTGCTTCGATCGCACCCAACGCCATTTCATCATTGTGGGCAAATACTGCCTGAACGTCCGGGTTGCCTTGCAGCAGATTTTCCATCACGTTCAAACCTTTCGTCCGATCAAAATCGGCCGATTGTTTAGCTATGACTTTCAGATCCTTATCTGCTACTTCATGAAATCCTTTTCCGCGTTCACGGGTAGCGGATGCTCCTGGAACACCTTCCAGCTCGATCACTTTGGCACCTTTTCCAACTTGATCAATCACATATCGGGCAGCCATTCGTCCTCCCTCTACGTTGTCTGAAGCGACAAGTGCTTTTACGTCTCCTTTGTCAGCAGAACGGTCCAGTGTAATCACCGGGATGTTCAATGCATTCGCTGATTGTACCACTGTGGAGATGGCCGACGAATCTGTCGGATTTATAAGTAACGCGTTTACTCCCTGTTGAATCAGATCATCCACGTCATTACTTTGTTTCGCCGAATCATTTTGTGCATCCACAACAATAACCTGCATTCCTTGTTTTTTGGCCTCTGTCACAACTCCGTCTTTGAGAGAAACGAAGAATGGATTATTCAGCGTTGAGATCGATAAGCCGATTTTAATGTCCTTCAGGTTTGCAGCCGTTTTAGGTTTCGCCCACTCGGGCGGTTCCAAGGAACACCCTGTCATGAGCAGGAGCAGCAAGGCAGTCATGATTAATGTAAGCTTTTTCATATTTATGTGTCTCCTTCTACGCAGATTAGGTGTATTATGCGGATTTTTTACGGTCAATCAATACAGCAATAGCGATGACGATCCCTTTTACCACCATTTGATAAAATGAGTTAACCCCCAGCAAGTTCAAGCCATTGTTTAGCGTACCGATGATAAGCACACCAATTAATGTACCTACGATTCGTCCGCGTCCTCCCGAGAGGCTTGTTCCACCTAATACGACAGCCGCAATGGCGTCCAATTCATAAGAAGTACCTGCTGTCGGTTGCGCCGAGTTCAAACGTGAAGTCAAGATAGCTCCCGCCAACGCGGAAAGCATTCCAGCCAGAGAATAAATCCAGATTTTTACACGCGGTACTTTAATACCAGATACAATTGAAGCCTTCTCGTTACCACCAATGGCATACGTTTTGCGTCCGAATGGTGTTTTATGCAAAATGATCCATAGAACAGCAAAGGTAATGAGCATCGTAATCGCTGGAACCGGAATACCGAACTGATAGCCACGTCCGAACAATTGAAATACCAGACTGTCTCCGAGTCCTGTAATAGGGTTACCGTTGGTATAAACGAGTGTCAATCCTCTGAAAATAGTCATGGTTGCTAGTGTAGCAATAAACGGTGCCATTTTACCTTTCGTAATCATCAAGCCGTTGACCATCCCCATCACGCCACCCAATGCACAACCGATGATAATCGCCAAAATAGGATCGAACCCGGCCAGCATCATATTTGCGACAAACGCACTGGATAGTGCTAATATGGAGCCGACTGACAAATCAATTCCGCCTGTGAGAATAACGAAGGTCATACCGAACGCAATCAACGCATTAATGGATACCTGGCGCAATAAGTTCAAAATATTAAGCGGTTCCAAAAAGCTGGGATTTAAGACCGATACAATGATTACCAAAATAATGAGCCCCAACAATGGGCCAAGCTTCTGTGTGATTTGTGACATTTGAAAGCCTTTGCTGCTTTTTGATTCATTCATAGTTGTCATATTACTGTCCTCCTGTAGCTAGCGTCATAATATTTTCTTGTGTGGCTTCTTCCCTGCTCAGCTCTCCGCTGATCTTTCCCTCGTGCACTACGACAATACGATCGCTCATGCCGAGTACCTCAGGGAGTTCCGAGGATACCATGATAATCGCGACTCCACGTTCGGTCAACTCGTTCATCAACTGGTAGATTTCCCGCTTGGCTCCCACATCCACACCTCTCGTCGGTTCGTCAAGGATAAGTACATTCGGACCAATACCTACCCATTTGGCAATAACCACTTTTTGCTGGTTACCACCTGACAAACTGCGAACCGTTGTTTCACCCGATTGGGTTTTAATTTGTAAGCGCTTAATTAAAGTGTTAACAAAATCCAACTCTTTTTTACCTGAAATAAATCCTTTTGAGGTAAAGCTGAAGAGATTTGGCAGCACCATATTTTCCCGAATGGAAAAATCCAGAACCAAGCCCTCATCTTTTCGGTCTTCTGTAATGAAGCCAATCCCTAGTTTCACCGCGTCATCCGGCTTGCGAATAGTCACCTTTTTTCCACGTACATGGATCTCACCACGATCCAAAGCATCCAGTCCAAATAACGCCCTCATGATCTCGGTTCGTCCCGAGCCCATCAAGCCTGAAAAACCTACAATTTCACCAGACCGCACAGTAAAATTCACATTTTCAAACAAGCCTTTATGCGTGGCATTTTTGACCTCCAGCACCACTTCTCCCAAAGCGGGCGTTCTTACCGGATAGCGTTCAGTCAGCTCTCTACCTACCATTTTCCGTACAACTTCATCAAAATTCGTATCGGGAATCGCCTGAGTATCCACCGTTTTCCCGTCACGCATGATGGTAATCCGATCACAGATCGCGAATATTTCCTCCATCCGATGTGAAATATACACGATCGAAACACCATCTTTTTTCAAAGAAGTAATAACCTCGAACAGCTTCTGAATTTCACGTTCGGTTAAGGCGGCTGTCGGCTCATCCATCACGATAACTTTAGCATCCGTCATGAGTGCTTTGGCTATTTCAATCATCTGCTGTTGACCCACTGAACACTCGCCTGCTTCACCGTTCAATGGAAGGTTTACCGAAAGCTTGCTGAATTGCTCATTTGCTAACGCTTTCATTTTAGAGCTGTCTAGTAAGCCCCATTTGGATGTCATTTCCTTGCCGATAAACAGATTTTCCAGCACGGTCATCTCCGGCCACACATTCAGTTCCTGGTGAATAAAAGCAATTCCTTTTTGCTCCGCTTCTTTGGGGTCGGCAAAATAGGTTTCCTGGCCGTCAATGATGATCGTTCCCTCATCTCGCCGATGCAGTCCGATTAAAATATTCATCAGCGTTGATTTTCCTGCACCATTTTCACCCATGAGGGCATGTACTTCTCCTTCACGAAGATCAAAGTCAACACCACTTAATACCTGATTGGTTCCAAAGGCTTTGTGAATTCCTTTCATTTGAATCTGCATGCTGTACCCTCCTTTTTATTCAACATTGATTTATCCAAAATGAACTCCTGCCTGCAAAATACAATTGGCAAATGGCTTAGCCTCTCCTGTACGAATGACCGCCTTCGCATAACGGGTCAGCTCCTTGAATTGTTCATGAGAGCAAAACTCAATGACGGCAGCCTGCTTATTAATCTGTGGATGTCCTAATTTCTCCCCTGCAAAGGTGCGCACAATATATTGTAATGCTTGTTCATTTTCTTGTTTGATTTCTTCGGCCAGCGTTACTTTTTCGATCACCATATCTGATGCAATGACATCTACGACGTCCTGAAAGGAGGGAACACCCAGTTTAAGGGCCAAATCTATTTTGGTAACGCCTTCAGGAACAGGTAAGCCGGCATCAGCCACGACAATATAGTCTGTGTGGCCGAGATCCGACAGTATTTTGGATATATGACTGTTTAGGATTCCATGTTTCTTCATATTATATTTGCTCCTCCACTTCACGACGAGTTGGCATTCCACCTTGGGCTCCAAATTTGGTAACGGACAATGACGCAGCACGATTAGCAAATTTCACACTGTCTGCCAGCGATTTTCCTTCAGCTAATGCCACTGCAAAAGCAGCGTTAAACGTATCTCCTGCACCTGTTGTATCAACGGCTTCTACTTTATAAGTAGGGACCAAGACTTCCTGTTCTCCGTCGAAGAACCGTACACCGTTGCTGCCCTCAGTCACAAACAGCTTGTTGGGATATTTGCGCAGCGCTTCTTGAAGGCTCATATCCTTAAACATTATGGCAGCTTCATGCTCATTAGGCGTAATGTAGGTCGCATTCGCAATTACGCTGTCATCCACCTCACGAGCCGGAGCTGGATTCAGCAACAAGGGAACCTGATACTTCGCACAAATTTCGCTTACATAAACAACCGTTTCCGACGGTATTTCCTGTTGAATTAACACAATGTCCGAACTTCGAATGACGTCAAGCGCTTCTTCCACATAGGCGGGTGTCACTTCATTATTTGCTGCTTTTACCACGACAATACTGTTATCACCTTCAGCTAGTACAATATGCGCTGTACCACTTTCCATATGTGTAACCGGTTTCACATAGCCAGTATGAACATGATTTTCTTCAAAATTACTTAAAATCTGGTCCCCAAAATGGTCATCCCCTACTCGTCCAATCATCGTAACGTCGGCTCCGAGTCGTGCTGCGGCTACTGCCTGATTGGCTCCTTTACCTCCAGGTACGGTTGTGAAGCTTTCACCCAATACCGTTTCACCAGCACCGGGACGTTTGGACGAAGTAACTACGAGATCCATAGAACTGCTTCCGATAATCGAAATTTTAGCCATCATTATCCACCCTTCTCGTTGTATCCCGTTCTATAAATTTGACGGGCAATTGTATGCTTGAATAGGTAAGTACTTTCGAATGAAGATTAGGTACACTTGACTTCGTTACTTGCGACTGCTCAATCAACTGAATGAGTAGTCCTGCTGCTTCCCAGCCCATTTCATAAGCAGGCTGTCGGATCGTTGACAAAGGCGGGAATAACAAACTACTTAATGGTATATCATCAAACCCGATAATTTGAACATCATCCGGGATTTTCTTTCCTAATCTATGTGCCTCATGCATCACCGCTGTAGCCACGATATCATTACTTGCGATAACTCCGTCCGTATCGGGATACTTGCTAAACAGCTCTTTGGCCCACGACTCGGCCTCCTTGAACGAAAAGGACGTTGTCTCGACCACATGGTAAGCAATTCCGGATTGCTGAAGCTCTTCAACCGCCCCGCGAAAACGATCTTGTGCTGGACGAATATGTGCAGGGCCCTGCATGACTGTAATTTGCTTGCTGCCGCGTGCAACCATTTCTTGAGCAGCCAAGCAACCGCCATGGGCTCCATCTGCATATACGGAGAGGCTGTCACTGGAAGTTCGATCGAGAAAAACGACCGGGATCTTCAGTTTGGCGTAACAATCGGCATCGGGATCATTGGTAGAAGAAATAACACCAACGACATTATTTTGAACAAAAGTATCCATGTAATCCAATTCTTTTTGGCGATCTTCATCACTATTACCGAAAATAATCCGAAAGTCATTTTCCTGCATTCGATCCTCCACCCCACGAGCTAACAAGGGAAAGTAAGGGTTCGTAATATCCGGCAGCAAAAGACCGATTAATCTAGATTTCTTTTTATACAAAGAACGTGCAACTTCATTAGGCTTGTAATTTAACTGCTTCACAGCAGCCTCAACCTTTCGCCGTGTATCCTCATGCACATATCCAGTTTCATTGATAACTCTGGAAACGGTTGCTACGGAAACCCCTGCAAAGCTGGCGACTTCTTTAATTGTTGTCATAGTGTAGGTTCAACTCCAATGTGTAACCGGTTACACATATAAAATATCACAGCATTAATTTTTTGACAAGCATTAATTATTTGCACGTTAAATCCTTTAGCTTTATAATTCTTATTGTAACTAGTGAAGTTCCACCTTTATACACATTCTAAAGTGAGGAGCAATGCTCCCGGTTACACAATAAAATACGTATACATGGAGGCTTATCCCTGATGAATATTGAAGTTTGGTCTGATTATATGTGTCCGTTCTGTTATATTGGTAAACGCCGTTTGGAGCAAGTGTTACAGAAATTTCCACATCACGATGAGGTGCAATTGACATTTAAGAGTTTCGAATTGAACCCGGGTGCTGTGAGAGATAGTGGTAAAACGATCAATGAAGAACTAGCCGCTAAATATGGGGTCAGTCTGCAAGAGGCTCAGGCTATGAATGATCGAATGAACGAAAATGCACGCTCTGCGGGTCTTGAGTATAATATTCATGCCATGGTGCCGACAAACTCTCTTGATGCTCACCGCTTAACACTTTGGGCTCAAACACAAGGCAAAATGCTGGAGCTGAGCGAGCGCTTATTCCATGCTGTTTTCATCGAAGGCAAGCATACAGGGGATCATGAAGTGCTGGCAGCGCTGGCTACTGAAGTTGGTCTAGATCAAAAGGAAGCGGCTGCTATATTAGCCAGTGACCGTTTTACCGACGAAGTTAGAGCTGATGAAGCCGAAGGCGCTGAGTTGGGTGTTCAGGGTGTACCATTCTTTGTATTTGATCGAAAATTTGCCGTTTCTGGTGCCCAGCCGGAGGAAGTATTTCATGACGCACTTCAAAAAGCATGGGATGAACGCTCACCTTTCACTATGATAAGTGGCAGCTCGTCCAAACAGGATGCAGGTGGTGTATGTACGGATGAGGGTTGTGAACTTCCAGGCCGCGAGAGCTGAACAGTCCTTGAATGAACATTTCCAACTCCCTAAATAAATTTTAAAAAAGCGTGCCAGCCCCCTATTAAACCTGAGGCTGGCACGCTTCTTTATTTTATAACGATTTAATCATTCCGCCATCCACAAGGATGGTGCTCCCTGTCAAATAGGATGAAGCTGAAGACGCCAGAAAAGCAACAACTTTACCGAACTCTTCAGGCTCTCCATACCGCCCCAATGGAATGCCCTCTTCTGCTTGTTTTCGAACCTGATCCGTCGTTTGCTGGGTTTTCTCAGCTCGATGCTCGTCCAAGCTACGCACGCGATCGGTTGCAATTCTCCCCGGTGCTACAGTATGTACCAGAATATTATGAGGAGCCAATTCCAGAGACAATGTTTTCGCCAATCCAGCGACTCCAGTACGTAGCGTATTTGAAATGATTAGTCCCGGAATTGGCTGCTTAACTGAGGAAGAAGCAATATTTAATATCCTACCGCTTTGTTGTTTTTTCATATAGGGTAACACCTCACGGATCAACCGGATATGACTAAGTAAATTTTGTTCAAAGGCCTGCATCCACACTTCATCAGTAAAATCATCAAAGGTACCTGCAGGAGGCCCACCCGCATTGTTAACCAAAATATCAACGGTGCCAAACAAATCAGCTGTACGGCGGATGGCCTGGGAGATATCTTCTGGTTTTGTTACATCGCAAACTACATATTCAACGCGGCCACTCGCTGTTTCCAGTAATTCCGCCTGCGTCCGCTGAAGCTCTGCTTCGTTCCGTCCTGAAATGATGACATTCGCACCCTCGCGTGCCAGCTCCCGTGCGCTTGCCTTGCCGAGTCCTTTACTGGAACCTGCAACAAAGGCTGCTTTTCCCGTTAATCCTAAATCCATCTATAACACTCCCTTTTGTCAGTGTTCTCTATTTAATTGTACACATGACCAGCACATAATGCGAATAGCTTGGTAGTATCATGAAGGCTATCTATCCTCTCACCATTAAAAAGAATACGGAATCATTCATTGCAAGGTAAAACAAAAAGGCCTGACATTTAGTCAGGGGCCCTTTTTGTTTACAAAATATTTGTTACAGCACGTTATGATGTTGATGCAGGTGTTGTTGGCTGCTCGTATACAACAACGGACTGGCTCTCAGGCTCCCATTTAACATTTGTCCCCAAGGCCTCTCCGATTACCCTTACAGGTACCATTGTCGTCCCATCCACTATGGATGCTGGCTGCTCGATAGAATACGGCTGACCGTTAATATATGCTTTCGGACTGTTAACAAATAATTTGACGGACACGCCGTTACGGGTGACAGTAACAGCCTTTTCTTTCGGATCCCAGGAAACCTTTGCATCCAAAGCTTCGGAAGCTGTTCTAAACGGAACAAGTGTGGTCCCATTGCGGTTAATCGGTTTGGCGTCGTATTCTTCACCATTCACGAACAGCTTCATACCCGACGGCCGTCCGGCCTTCTTCGAGAATTCACCCAGCTTTTTGTAGCTGTCCAGATCGGACACATTAGCCAGTACCGCCTCCTCCTGCATGTAAACGGCATCTGTCACATTTCCGTTTTCAGCCAGTAGCTCAGCTGCCTCAGTCAGTGCTTTACCAGAATTCCGGATCAATTCAAGTTCAGCAACCTGCTCCGAAGTCAAACGGTCCGGGTATTTCGTAAGCAGCAGATTCGCAATAACCGCTCCTGCCGGCTTATCCTTCGTATTTTCTACCGCGTGAAGCAGACCCTTGTAACCGTTGCGTCCCTTGTGACCATTATGGTCTTTGGACCCCCCGTATGTATCATCCGTTACTGCAACAGGTTCAGTTTTTCTGATTTCTGCGTGTTTGTCTTTTTTACTGTTTTCATCCTTTTTACCGGATGCTTTGTCCTTTTGTTTTTTGGACTGATCATTGTCTGAGTCATGGGGATTGATTAGCTCTTCCCCGCTCTTTTCATTCCCGTCTTTAACAGACGTCTTTGCTTCCTGTTTGTTCCCCTGATCATTTCCGCGTCCCTGCTTTGCTTCAGCGGTTCCCGCTGCCAATCCCAAGACCAGTATACACGCTAGTAAAGCTGTCCAAGTGTTTTTCATGATGCGATTCCTCCTTATAGTAAACACCGGGCTCAATCGTCCCTAGATGTATTAACGGTTTCTCTAAGCTGATTTTTTATCTTTTTTTATTTAATGTGTGAGACACCACTATAGCTGCAGTCCAGATTACCAAAACCACTATAAAATTTTATTATACGCCTAACCTATTTACACAGTATAATGAGAAAATGCCCATGCATTTATAAGAAACAGCCTTTACATTCGCATAATAGAAAGAAGATGAAACAGACATGTTCGGCACCATTCTTTTGGACGTTGTTTTACCTATTTTTGTACTTATCGGTTTTGGTTGTATCATGCAATATTATTTTCGACTGGATTTGTATACCTTAGCTAAAATCAATTTTTATTATATCACCCCCGCAGTTGTGTTTACGGGTCTATATCACTCGGAAATTTCTTTAATGCTCATGGGTGAGGTTTCACTTTTTTATGCCTTGTACATAGCTATTCTGTACGTAATCAGTACTACCGTCGCCAGATCGCTGAAATACAGCCCTGGAATGCGTGGAGCTTTTACAAACAGTGTAATGCTAGATAATTCAGGAAATTATGGTCTACCAATCAATCAGTTAGTGTTCAAAGGTGATCCGCTAGCCATTTCCGTTCAGGCTCTGATTATGACCTTTCAAAGCTTTGTTACATTTACATACGGTACTTTTGTTGTACAGAACGGTAAGGCTAACACTCGAAAAATTTTAATTAATTTTTTGAAAATGCCTGTACCTTATGCACTTGCACTAGGTTTGCTCCTAAATCTGTTGCATAGTCCGTTGCCTAATTTACTGGCTGAACCTTTGAAATATATTAGTCAGTCGATGGTTGCCGTGGCTCTGCTTACTTTGGGAGCACAAATTGTGCAATATCCCTTTCGCTTGCGCCGTACAGCCGTGTACATCAGTATGGTACTACGCCTGATTGCTGGTCCAATAGTCGGTTTTATGCTTGTCTTGCTGCTGGGTCTTAAGGGGATTCCCGCTCAAGCCTTGCTCATTGCATCGGGTATGCCTACCGGAGTTAATACAAGTATTTTGGCGGAAGAATATAAAAATGAACCCGATTTTGCCGCACAAACAGTATTACTTTCAACGATTATGAATGTCATTACGATGACACTGTTAATTTCAGTATCCCGGCATCTTGTTTGAGGTGTATGATAATATAAAAAATGGATTAGAGACGCTTTTTGTCTAAGGACAGGAGCGTTTCTTTTTCGAGATAAAAGAACATACGTTCCTGTTTGTGCTTCTTTTTTCTACTTAAGGTGGTGTGTTTGTTTTGTGGAGATCGTATGCGAGAAAGAGTTTTTTTCTATTGTTAATTTTTCATATAGTGAAATAATTATATTATCTAATTTGAATCTCTATTAGTTGCTGTTTTCAACTTGTCGTTGCTTTTTCCTAAAAAAAGAATGCGGGACAACAAGGTCATCAAAATAAAGCCAGCTCACTCATTAGAGTGGCTGACTTAGGATTATTCTTATTAAGGTTTAGGGCTCAATTCCCCATTGCTTGCTTCCAGACAGATAAGCGGTTATTTTAGCAGAATCTTGTAAACTGTTTGCTGTAGGATTAAATGAATAATCATCGGTCTGTGTGTAACTACTCCAGTCCTCTTTGGATATCCGGGTTTGCAAATCCACACTTTGACCAGGCTCTAAAGAACCCGCAGCCGATTTAAACCCAATTTCTGCATAAGAGTCTGCCCCTGGCTTCGCATTGGATAATGTTTTGAAGCTAGCAATCACATTCCCTGTACCGACGCTCGACCAATCCGTGAAGAAATTTTGTGTTTTCTCCCCGTTAATGGTGTAATAATAACGCAATGTCACATCTGCTAGGGAAATGGATGAGGTTCCCGTATTGGTTATTTTAAATTTGGAACTGATTGTATTGCTTGTGGTGGATACATTCCCATTGAAGGTTTGCACCTTCAGAACGCCCTCGCCTGTTCCTGGCTCACTTGGCGTATCCCCTTTCACCGTAATCGTAAACAACGCATCATTGCCTGTACTAAAATGGAAGTTTAGTGCTGTCTCTCCTTTAGGAAGTTTAGATAAATACTTGTTGGAAAGAACGACTGTATCCTCACTAAGCGTATAATCTTCACCTTTGTTCAACACCACACTCCCCTGCTTGATCGCTTCCAGCGTATTGCCGTTAAGTGTTAGCTTGACAGTAATATCTGTATTGTTGTTATTCCCTCCATAGGTTGCAGTCGTTGGTGTAATACTTGCTTGCCCGGTAGATGGCTGATCACCACCCACACGATCTGCCACCAGAATGCCGCGGCCATTCGTTCCCAGATAAGCACGTCCATAAACCCGCGGGTCCCCAATAATTTTGGTCACTCGAGCATATTGATGTTTGTCATCATTAATGCGCGCCCAGTTTGCACCAGCATCGTCCGATCGGTAAAATCCACGTGTACCATCTATTTTACCAACGATAAATACCGCTGCATACGTGCGGTTCGGCGCTGCCTTACCAAAGCCTACAAAATCCGCTTCCTGCACATTAGAGAGCTTGGTGAACGTAGCGCCGGAATCGTTGGAATGCCATAAACCATATGGCCCCCCATCCTCGGTGCCTCCGGCGAACCACACATCTCCTTCTGCTCCTCGTACAGCATCAATATCAGCATTGCCTGCTGTCGGTAAGCCAGTTACCGCTGAAGGCGTAAAGGATACGCCACCATTGGTGCTCACATATATTTTCCCGGAGGCAAATGCGTAATATTTATTAGGGTTCACTCGGTCAGAGACGATCTTTGCATTCGCTGGAATCCCTGTGCTTGCTGTCCATGAGTTGCCACCAGTTTTGGAGTAGAACACACCTTTGTCTGAGGTACTCCACAGCAAGCCATTACCATCTGCTGCTACAGCGATGCTGCCCCCTCCTGCTGTACCAGAAGGCTCGCTATTTGCCTTATACCAGTTGGCTCCACCATCATTGGAAATACCGATGGATTTGGCATTTGGATCTTTTTTATAATCCGCTTTACCTACCCGAGCCATAAAAGAAGGATTCAGCTCGGCATAATCAATACTTTCGCTGCTTGTAAAAGTCGGATTATCCAGCATTTTAGCTGGAGCCTTGAATAAATCGTCATGTCTGAATCCAGAGACATCACCTACTGCGCTCACCAAAGGCGCGCCGGTTGGAGGGCTCACCAGATCCAAAATCGCCGTTTCCTCTACCCCTTTAGCGGCTACTGAAATATCCAGCTTTCCGCCTTTATCCCAATTGGTTAGATTTTTAGAGCCATAAATCGTAGCTCCGGTGCCGTACAACATATGGTCTGAATTAAATGGATCTATCTCCAGATCACCGATCATCCACCCCAGCTTGGGCGATACTTCCGGTGGAGCCGGGTTGGCATTGAAAGTCAGCCAAGGTGCACCGCTTATATCCAGATTATATTTCAGCTTGCGAGACGGATAACCATCAAATTCCCAAATAGGACTCCAGGTTGCCCCACTGTCCGTGCTGCGGTAAATCGTTTCATCCGGCCACCAGGCATTCAACGTAGCAACCATAAGTGTACCTGGCTTCTGGGCATCCACCGTCAGTCCACCATATCCAAAATGATTGTCCGCGCTACTGCTACCTATGGGGCTAATGTTAGTCCACTGCCCGCTGGCTGTATTCAATTTCCACAGTTCACCCTTTGTTCCGTCATATGGACCGGCTCCATCGCTATAAGAAATATATAGATTGCTGTCCGTTGATAACACACCGTGATGTGGCAAATAGCCCGTAGGCTGTCCCGCTATAGCAGACCAGGTTGTCCCGCCATCTGTACTGCGATAGACACTTTGCTTTTTATCTGCTACACCTACATAGATCGTCTGCGTTGCTTTACTCGAAGAGCCTGTTTTTTTGTCAAAGGTGATCCAGGCTAAACCGACAATGTCGCTGGTATATTCATTGGAAGGGTCCTGTACATACGTCCCTGGATTTGGGAAACTGCTCACCTTGCTCCAAGTTGCTCCAAAATCAGAGCTTTTCCATAGTCCATTACCACTTCGAGCTCCAAAGAACAAAATATTATTCCTATTTGGATCAATCGTCAGACGTTCCCCCATCGAGCGCCCCGGCATATTGCCCCCCACCTTAAAAGGAAGCTTGGTCGTCTGCCACGTATTGCCCCTGTCGGTGGAACGCATAATTTGCCCGTTTTGTTTATCCCATGAATTAGTATACGTACCTGTAGCTATATATACACGGTTTGGATCAACAGGATCAGTTGCTAGTGCATCGACACCATTTTTGTTCCAATCCTCCCAGCCCACAGAATCCGTCAGCGGAATCCAGCTCTCATTGGCAGCATTCCACCGGTAAGCCCCTCCAATATCTGTACGTGCATAGATCAGGTCTTTTTCCGTTTCATTAAAAATAATGCCAGGTACAAAACCACCACCTCCACCCGTAACGACACTTTTCCAACTGTAATCGTCACTTGAAGCAGCATGAGTCGGCGCTATCATTCCTGTCCAGGAAGCACCCGCTACCACAAGCGCCAAACAAGCAATCTTCAACCTGTTTTTTGCCTTAGTCAATGAATTCAACCTCCTTCTTCATAATCATTTGAATATACGAATTCGTTCCTATCGTTATCGTTGCTTCTCACAATTCTGACAAATGTTCTCTTAGACTCACCCCCATTCATCCCAATAAATATAGTGCAACACCCAATTTGTTATCGCTTACACTGTTGTCATGCTCAATAGATTCGTCATCTTTTTTTCATTTCCTTGTACGAAAAATCAAGATCATGCGATATTATCTCCTGCTCCGCAGCTTATAGTATGAGGTTTAGACTTCCTTCAGAGTTAACACCTTTTATTTATTTCTATTATGAATTTTTCACATAGTGAATTAATTACTTTATTTTCATTCTTTATGGGTGTCAAAATACTTGGATTTACAACAAAAAAACCGCGCTATGCGCGGTTCCAGCTTCCGTTACTTCCGTTAATACTGGCTTTAGTCATAAACAAATGCATATTATTGCAAGTATTCAAGCGCCAGAGCTAAAAAAATATGCCCTGAGACGAGCAATGCCCGCTCATCAAAATCAAAGTGAGGATGGTGATGAGCAAAATGCGTTCGTTCATCCTCATTACGGGCACCTACATGAATGAAGGCTCCCGGTCGTTGCTCCAAATAATAGGCAAAATCCTCTGCTCCCATGACCGGCTTCAAATCCAAAAAAGCGTCTGCTCCATACAGTCTGCCGATGAGCTCGCGTACACGCTCCGTTTCGGCTTCGGCATTCACCAAAGAAGGATAGCCATTCAAATAGTCCATTTCGTATCCGGCATGATAAGCCTCAGTCAACCCCTTGACGATACTGCGAATTTCATTCTCGACTTCCTTACGCACTTCCTTATTAAACGTACGTACAGTCCCTTCAATTTTGGCCTTATCTGCAATCACATTAAAGGCAGTTCCAGCTTGAAATACCCCAATTGTTAACACTGCTGATTCAATAGGGTCCACCCTGCGACTAACCACCTGCTGCAACCCGTTCACAATTTGACTGCCGATAACAATAGAGTCTACCGTCTGGTGCGGTCGTGCGCCATGCCCGCCTTTACCGTTGATCTGGATCGTAAACGCGTCGACAGCCGCCATCGCAGGCCCACTCTTTAATCCAATTTTACCAAAAGGAATTTCAGACGCGAGGTGAATACCGTATACCGCCTCTACCCCTTCCAGACAGCCATCCTCAATCATAAACTTGGCTCCGCCAGGCGGTTTTTCTTCTGCATGTTGAAAAATAAACACAAGCTTTCCCTTCAGCGCCTCACGGTTATGGCTCAACACGCGTGCCACTCCAAGTAATGCAGCCGTGTGACCATCATGCCCGCAGGCATGCATAACACCCGGAACGGTCGATTTATAAGGCACTTCCTTTTCATCCTGAATAGGAAGTGCATCAAAATCAGCACGAAATGCAATCGTTCTACCTGGCTGACCGCCTTCTAAAAACCCGAGCACACCGTTTCCACCCACATTCGTTCTTACCTCAATACCAAAAGAGCGCAATTGATCGGCGATAAAAGCAGATGTATTCGTTTCTTCAAAAGAAAGCTCGGGATGCTGATGTAGATGTCTTCTCCACGCAATCAGCTCTTGTTCACCATCTTTTAATTCCTGAACCCATTTTTCTAGCATAATACCCTCTTTTCCTATTGAATTTATATGCTTCTATCCTTATCTTACCATGAACAGCCTGTAGAATGTAGCTCTCTTATCATAGAAGACTTGAATTTACAACAAAAAAGAGCCGATAGGATACTCTCCCCAACTCTTTTTCATTACTAACTTATCTATTTAGAATTTTTCAGGTATTGAAAAACTGACTAATGTTTCCTCTTACGGGATGTGTCTGTTCCCTGTACTCACCTTTCGTATAGCTTCCAATCACCTTACGCCAAAAGGATTGTGCCGGCCTATTCGTACTCATCTGGGTCACCTTCCAGCGTCCGTTAAAACGTCCAAACAGCTCATGAGCCGCCCAAGTCCCAACCCCATTATGCCGATAAGGACGAAGTACAAAGAACTCAGCCATGTAGTAGTCAGCTTCTCGATTGCTGGACATTCGGTCAACGAGTGCAAAGCCCACAGGAACATCCTGTCTCCAAATCAGAAAAGGCAACTTCTGTTCGCCGCTCGTCCAATATTGATACAAGTCTGGATAAGCCGGGAATGTCCCCTTCTCAGTGACATCAATTCGCAGATAGGCTGTAAAATCGTATAAATAAAATTGCATGAGCTGTACAATAATGTCCTTTTGCGACTCCGGTACACTCTTAATAGACAGCTTCAGTTCCGATTTGATATTATACCCCATACTTTCACCTCTCTTGGCGGTTCAATCCGTTCTTTAACTTCGAATTACATCCCATCCAGTGCTGTTCAAAATATGCTAAAATACATATATATTATGACCGGACGAGGTGGAACCCAATGAATATACAAAAGATCATCGACCGGCGCAAACTAGATGAAAAAATGCCGGGATTACCATGGTACGTGCAGCAATTTATGGATTATAAGCTGCCCGACCTGTCCCCTTCCACACTACTAGAATATGTGCGGGATTACGAAGCTTTCTTTTCATGGCTTCGCTCGGAAGGCTTGTCTGCCGGAGAAACGAATGCCCAAGTTACACTTGAAGAGTTGGAGACACTTCACATGGACAGTATTACAGGCTTTCGATTATTTCTGTCTACTAAGCTCGAAGGCTCCAACTCCCGTATAACCATTTCACGTAAGCTGTCGTCTCTGCGTTCGCTTTTTCATTATTTAAGTCAGATCGCTGAGGATGAAAATTTTTATCCATTGCTCAAACGCAACATTATGGCCAAGGTCGAAATCAAGCGTATACATAAACCCAAGGATACGGCGGCCAAGCTTAAAGGTAAAATACTGGAAGAGGAAGAATTGCTTGAATTCATCGGCTATATTTATGAAGGCTATGGTCAGGATTTGGCCGATAATAAGCAGGCGCTATACTCCTATGAACTAAATAAGGAACGGGATGCCTGCATCGCCAGCCTCATTTTGAACTCAGGCCTGCGCGTATCTGAAATCGTCAATCTGAATCTGGATGATTTAGACATAAACAATAAATTATTATATGTGTATCGCAAAGGCAATAACGACGAAACCTTTAAAACGCCGGTGTATTTCCGCGAGCAATCCAAAGATGATCTCGTACTTTATTTGTCCCTGAGACATACCCGTTACCGCGCTCCAAAAAAAGAAAAGGCTCTCTTTGTCACACGTCCTAACGGGAGTACAGAAGGCAAACGGATGACCAAAAGAGCGATTCAGGCAATGATCATAAAGTACGCCAAGCGTTTCGGTAAGCCTTACCTTACCGTGCATAAGCTTCGTCATTCCTTTGCTACTGATTATTATTTACAAAATGATATTTACAAAACAAAGGAACAACTGGGGCACGCTTCGACAGAAACAACAGAAGTGTATGCCCACCTGACTGACAAAACCATGTCCCAGGCGATCGAACGGCGGGTAGAGACTCTAAGCGACTCAGCCGATTGATGTCTCACCCCTGCTTATTCCTCATTCCTTCTATCTGCTTTTGAATCTGTTCGAGTAGCCAGCGGCCTGCGGGTCCGTTGGCCTCAGCAGGAAATATTTGTATCATTTCATCTGAGTAGTGACGTTGAGCCCAATCCATTTGATGCTCCCAAACCGCTACCCCCTGTACATTTGTCAGCTTAACGGTAAGCTGAGCATCCGATTGTTCCTTAACCATGACCAGCTTCGGATAATCCTCCTGCTTGAAGCCTTCCAGCAACACACAATCATAGGCCTGAAAATGCCGTATCAGACTGGTGACAGGCTGACTATTCTCCTCTAAAATAGCTGTTCTTCCAGCCGAAACAATAGCTACGCCTTCAGCACCCGCCTGTCGGTGCTTATACGTATCAGTACCCTCATGATCCATTTCAAATTCATGTCCATCATGCTTGATCACTGCTACGCGTAGACCTGACTTCTGCACATAACGAATTAACCCTCCGAGAAAGGTCGTTTTCCCCGTATTTTTGAATCCGACGATTTGACATACAAATGGATGTTTCGTATTCACGTTACCTGTCCACCTTGTAATACCAGTACGCGCACCTCTTCACCTTTGCGTAATCCTTCTGTTGTAGGAGGAATCACGATCAGACAGTCGCTGTCCTTAATGGTCACCATGACACTAGATTCATCTGCTCGCGCAGGAATCGCGTATACTTGTCCACCACGTATCTCCAAAGAGCTGCGTACAAAGCGTGTATAGTTGTTTACCTTCGTATAATCTGCGCCTAACTTCGCCGTCCAGGTTTGTAAATATGGATGTGCCGAAGATAACATCATTTGGATCGTCGGCCGTACAAACAGCTCACAGCCTACAAAGCACGCACCGGGGTTGCCTGAAAGCGCAAATAACAGCTTGCCGTCAATCACTGCGGCTGTGGTCACACTTCCTGGACGCATCGTAACTTTGTTGAACAGCATATTCACATCTTCCTGTCGTACCAGGTCACCCATAATATCAAAATCCCCCACCGATACTCCTCCACTCGTGACCACGATATCATAGGCAGCTATGGCTTTACGTACAGAGATACGGGCAAGACTCAAATCATCATGAATGGCTTGTAAAATGAACGGCTCTCCTCCTGCCTCTCTGATTTGAGAAGCCAGCATATATGTATTACTGTTTCGAATTTTTCCCGGTTGTAACGGCTCATCCACTGCGAGCAATTCTGACCCTGTGGAAAAGACAGCCACCCTTGGCTTCCTGTAAACAGGCACCCGATGTACACCAAAAGTAGCCAGTACTGAGACATGCCCCGCTCCCACGCAAGTTCCCTTACTGAGCAAAAGCTGACCTTCCTTAATCTCATGACCAATTTGTGTCACATTTTTGCCAACTTCCATACGCTTCTTCAAGCCAACATATGTCTGTCCATTTTCCTCACGCAGCTGTGTCGCCTCCAGCATAACCACCGTGTCCGCTCCTTCAGGTAGTTGTGCTCCTGTCATGATGCGGGCTGCCATTCCCGTCTCCACCCGCTTGTCCGATACAGTGCCACAAGGAATTTCATCAATCACG
This sequence comes from Paenibacillus sp. EKM206P, assembly GCF_011066155.1. Classification (NCBI taxonomy): domain Bacteria; kingdom Bacillati; phylum Bacillota; class Bacilli; order Caryophanales; family Paenibacillaceae; genus Paenibacillus; species Paenibacillus sp. EKM206P. The sequence goes on from NZ_JAAMNQ010000003.1 coordinate 197,649, forward strand.
TGTAGCCAGATTTCCTGACCGGTCGAACAGACTTCAGTGTCCGAGGCAAGGATCGCATAGCCGTCCATACCAGAACGACGAAAGCGGGGATACGGATGTGGCGCAGTCAAATCCATCGCCAGATAGCGACCATGTGCTTGCTCAAGCCCTACGTCCTCCCTTTCACCCTGTTTAACATGACTAGCTATCCTGCTTTGTGCCTCTTCCACCTGAACTGCTTTACGCTGGAATTTTTCTGCGTTTAATGATGTATGATTCATATTTTCACTCCGTTCTTCTTAAATGCCCTCTTTCTGTTATAACGCTAAAACCGTTATCTGGCAAATCCAAACGGTATTTATTGAATTGCTCCAAGTCTTTATCCGCCAAAAAACAGCCTGGATATCATATCGCGGCTGTTTTTGGTAGATTTCAGTTTTTAATTTTGCGTATCATCCGGTCATTTCTCTATTTTATTAGTTTATATTAATTTTTCCGAAATAGATTGAATCTATTGAAACCTCATATAACGAGGACATTTGCTGTGCTCGAGCTATTGTTAAATCGGATGAATCTTCCTCTATATGTTTTAATTCATTCATTGACATACCAAGTATATTGCAAGCTATTAACTCACTATATCCTGAAGCGAGTCGTGCCATCTTTATTGTATAAAAGCTAGTGCAAGTTACATTTTCATTTTTATCTGCAACCATCCAATCAACTCCACAATATAATTGATAAAAAAGTAATTTACCTGTATACTCTGAACGAAACACTTTTCCCCTGTTAGGAGCAAGTAAGGTGCAAAAACTTACTCGGGGGAAATGCCTTTTGAAAGAGGAACTCAAATCTCATGGACGCACTCAATCATGGCTCGCCCGACGAACTGGATATTCGCGGCAACAAATATCCAACTGGATCGCGGGACGTGACAAAATGTCATTCGAGGCGGCAGTCCTCATTTCTAGGATATTGGAGTGTAAAGCTGAGGACTTATATGAGTGGGAACTTGCCTGACAAACAGGCATTTCCTTCGGGGCATTTGTACATGCCGGCATTTACAATATATATCCCGCTTTCACCCTCCTTTTCTTATATGTAGATTGTTTTCACCTTTATTTAAAAGATTGTTATTTTTTTCATAATCAATTTTATCACATGGAAAATGATTAAAAACGGGAAATATGTCGAATTAAATCGAACCCGTCCGGCTTATCCTAGTCTAACTGATTATTGACTTATTCATTTAAATCTGGTAACAAAAATGACCCCTGAATTTTCATGGGTCATTTCCACAGTTTTTTAAGCGCTTTAAGTTTATTATGAGACATCGAGCAAGTGAAGTCAGATCCTTCGAATCGTACCAGCCCTCCAAATGCGTTAGACTCAATTTCACAAACCAAGTCAAGATTTATCAGGGTATCTTTATAAGCTGGATATAGATACGGAAAAGCTTCCCTGCAAGCCTGTGCGGTTAGCCCGATTGTATAAGAACGATCTCCAGAGTTGAAACGCGGGACATAATAATTTTTTTTAGGTTCCCACATATCCACACTATGCATATTCATTACCTTAAAAAAACCGCTCACTGCTGCCTTACCCACTACCTTAATTTCCGATCCGAAAATATAACGAAATTCTCTATCGGCATTCATTGCATCTGCATATATTTGTTTCCACCGAGATAAATTTGCTGAATTTATACTTTCCTTAATATCATGATTTTTAAAAACAACCTGCCCCCCTCCATAATCTCCCGTAATGATCTTGTCCACTTGTGTGATGTTAACCAAATTAGATCCGTCCAAATTGCAAAAAGTGGGTAAGCCTACGGAACATTCATGGAGGGTGGTGGGAACTGTAAATCTTCCATGAGAAGTATGAAAAAGCGGAATGTGATAATTGCTTTTAGGCTTCCACAATTCAATCGCAACTAGGTGATTCTCACAAAAAAAAGAGCAATCTCCAAGTGAATTGTCATCAAGCAATGGAGTGGCTAGGATTCGCTTTCCCTCTTCCATTAAATTCAGTTCTTTTCTGTTTTCTTCAGCTCAGCTGGTACAGGTTTAGCGCCAAAAATTGTTTTTTCTTTTTTCGTAGACTCGTTAGCGTATTTACCAAGGCTTATACTTAAAGCTCTCGCCAATTTCTTATCCATTTTCGCTCACCTCCTTTCCATAAAGGAAGAATACTGAATGCTTGTATAATTAAAGCTAAACATATTATGTGAGATTGTATAAAAAAATTTAATATGCAAACTAAAATACATATCGTTTTATAATATTTGTGATGTTTGGTCTTATTAATATAGATAAAATGATTGGGAGCATATAGTACAAACACTAATAATGAACAAGCGTTAATTATCAAAATCGTTGCTAAACTTAAAGAGACAAAAGGTATAGTTACACATATGGCCGTTGTAAAGAAGACACAAAGTGTAAGGTTGCTGAAGTGTACCCCTCCTGAAAATCTCCTTACAAACATGATCGTAGCCAGAGCTAGTAATGCCCCCCAAAAATGTCCTGTTATCCATCCTATAACTGCGACCATGAGCACTGCTGAAATTTCGGTAATTTTTATACCAATCGCATACTCCATCACTTCAACACTTGTGGGTCCATCAGGATCAGCTTTCTTTATTTCTGATGCGATGTGCCTCGATAGCGTTTCTAGCATCCTCGTAATCTCCTTTCTCTGATAAGAAGTACGATATTCCAAAAGTTAGTAATGAGATGGAAAGTAATCCTATCGTATTGGAGTTATAGAGCATATACAAAGTAACAAAAATAGTGACAAATGATATTAGGGACCCTATAATGAACATTTTATTTAGAGATGCTAGGTAATTTTCACCTTTCAAAAAATCATGTGGGGGTTGAATGATAAATGAGAATCCAAAGTTATATTTACCCATCACAAAAGAAATAAAGTACGCAGTAAGGATGGAAGACAACTGTATAACGTATATAGAAGAGCCAGCTGTATCACTTATAACACCTGGCTGTGCTACTCCGAAAAAGTTTGCAAATATATATACAAATAGCTGTAGGTTAATGTAAGCTGTAAGACCGGAACCAGCAGAAAAAGCCGCAAGATATGTTTTGATCCCTAAACCAAATCTTAAAAAGAGAACCATTAACAAATACTGAAGCGGAAAATCTAATTTAGGCATGCCTATTACTTCTCTCATGAGAAAGGAAAACAAAGTTATGCCAATTGCATAGAGAAGTATTTTTCTTCGATTTTCCCACACGGGGAGCATATAAATCTTCAAGACCAAAGTAACTGCCGCTAAAGCATCGAAAAAACCAAGTAAAATATATAAAAAAGCAGATAACACAGTTACACCATCCTCCTATTTCGCCTGATGTAATTGTATATTTTACTAATAGATGTGGCAATGAAATAATCTAGTAAATTGGATTTTTTTGTATAAATATGAGGTGAATTTTCTTCCCCTGGCTTTCTTCTTCAAACTCGACACCCATTTATACTAACAAAAAAAGTCACCCCAAGTGAGCGACGTTGCTTTTGCTAATGTATTATGTTGGTTTTTTTTCGATATCAAGGTTATAATCTACTTAATTTAGGGTGGAGGGATTATAGTGGCTTTAAGTGACAATTTTAAAAAATTACGTATAAAATATCATTTGACTCAACAAGAACTTGCTGAGATCGCTGGGGTTACCAATAAAGCAATTTCAGCTTGGGAGAGCGGACTTTCTGAACCACGGATGGGTGCTATAGAAAAGATAGCTCGTCATTTCCATATCAAAAAAAGCAACATTATTGAAGACGATGGTATTGAACACATAAGCTCTGATCAAGTGTAGGTCAAAATAGACGGCAATAAAATCGAAGCAAAGGAGCACCGTTCAATTCACTTTAGGTTATATCAAACTACAAAAAAGGAACTGTGCAACAGCTCCACAGTTCCGCAAACAACTTTAGAAGAAAATAAAATTTTACCCATTATCGTCGACTTCGTCGGCTGATTTTACCTGAACCGCTACGTGTTTTGGGCTTACTATAAGATTTACGCGGCGAATCAAATATGCTGGAACCGCCGCTGTCGCTCCGGTCACGTGAAATCGAGCCTCTGCTCGGTGAACTGCTGGACCCTCTGTCGAACAAACTTCCGCTTGATCCAACGCTAGAATCCGAGTTCTTCCCTCTACGGGTAACCGAACCTTTCCGCTCCACCGTAATCGGCGGAATCGCCTTTTTCTCCTGCACTGTAGGAGCACGATATTGGCCCTGAGAAGGTCGGTATACATCTCTGCTGGAGTAGCCCCGATAGGAGCCTGAACCACGTAAGGAATCAAACAGAGCATCCAGCACAGTTGCGGTTAAGTATCCTTTTAAAAAGCTTGAACTGTAATTTTGTTCTACATACTTTTTACTGTCAATTTCAATGAGTGTATCTTCCTTCTTAGCTGGATCTTGCTGCAAATGGTACCACTCATCGCTATATACCAGAAACATCCGCTCATTGCTCTGCGGTGACATTTGTTCCGGTGTACGCTGTTCTTTCAATTCCTCCGCTACTTCCGGGACTGTCTTGCCAGCTGCCCGGTATACATACGAGGTTGAATTTCCGCTGCCACTAACCGATTCCAGCGGATACGTATCCTTTACACTTGGCGCGCCGCAACCGCTTAACACGGATACGAACAAGCTCAGCGCCACAAAGACCTTTAATGCATACTGCCAGGTGCGTTTGCTCATGTGTAACCCTCTCCTAGCTTGCCCGAATAACCTTGACGTCTCCGGTAATCACTTCTTCTCCTTCATAAAGCATAAAGCGACCGTCCTGCCACTCTACCCGCAACAAATGGTAATTATCAGACTGGTACTGCCAAACATGCTGCTCTCCACCCTGTCGGAAAGGAGCACGGCCCATGACGGTAACTTGCCCAGAATATTGCTCCTCCAAATGATACGTTGTATCATCCAGCTCTAAAATGGTCGGCACTTCCTCAGGGTTGTCAAGTCTGCCGTCGATGGCCTGATATAGTCCGAATTGCAGTGTTTCCCGTTCCTCTATATGAAGATAACTGATTTGATTACCATCCTGAAGTGTCAAAACAACGGCATTCCGGGCACGATTATGTACACGACCTACCACTTCATAGGTGACAAGCGAAACTTCACAGATATCACCTGGATTTAAGTGAAGCATGCTTTTCTCTGCTTTTGGCGGCTCCGGCTTAGCAAATAGATTTGAAATTCGTTTCCAAACACCCATGGTTATATTCCTGCCTTTCTTAGCCTAGAAGCATGCTGTAATGATCAAGGCGCCAACCAGATGCAGCGCTCCTGAAAACAGGCCGAAACCAATTTTACCTTCCTGTGTACCTTTATCCAGATCAAACTGGGCCCAGTACCGCAACAGCAGACGTACAATAACTTCCAAAACAAGCAGGATGACAAAAGCGATCACAGAATACACAAGCGCTTCGAGCAAATTATTAGCTGTAGCGATAGAGCCTGACAAAATATAGCCTTGTGCAACCAGCTTCATAATCATTCGTACCGTTACGGCCATATTTCCAGCTTTCACTTCGGCAAAATCCTTATACTTCGTGAATAAAGAGTCGACATACATTAATGCGAAGATCAAAATAGCTCCCGCACCAGTCCATACAAGCATTGCTTTCATCGTTTCTAAAAAATGCATTTCATACCATCCTCCACATCTTCTTGACCTTCATATAATGTTTTACGCCTGCGGGCAGGGAAAAGCGAAGGAGAAAACGTTTCTCCTTCGCTTCCTGAGCAATCAAACTTGGCGGCACTGCTTAAATGTTCTTATTTATTTTCGTATTGCTTCAACAAAGCGGCAAGCTCATCGTCCACGGCGCTTTTCTTATCCAGCTCTTTGAACTCCTCATCCAACGATTTTTCCTTAGAAGACATTTCGTTGCTCGCTTCGGCACGTGCTTCTGCTTGCAGCATTTTTTCCTCCATACGCTTCAATCCGGCAGTTGCCGTATCAGAGCTAAAACCGTTCATAGCTTTGTTAATTTCAGTTTGCGCTTTAGCTGCGTTATAACGGGCAACCAGTGTCTCGCGCTTGTTTTTCATTTCTGTCAGCTGTCTGCGCATTTCATCCAGCTTGCCACGCAGGTTATCGGCCGCAGCTTTGTTCTGTTCGTAACCAGCTTTGAACTCGTTCATTTTTTGTTCAGCAGATTTCTTTTCTTCCAGCGCGCGACGGGCCAGATCTACATTTTGTGCTTTTGCAGCGGTATGTGCCTGTTCTTCGCGTTTCTTTACCAAAGCAGCCTGTTCTTCGTATTGCTGTTTGAATCTCTTTTCAATAGCAATTTGAGCGGCTACCGCTTTCTCTGCATCTTCCAGGTCCTCTTGCATATCACGAATGTATTGGTCCGTCATTTTAACTGGATCTTCTGCCTTGTCAATAATGGCGTTAATGTTGGACATCGTAAGATCTCTTAATCGTTTGAAAATAGACATGTGAAGTTCCTCCTAGAGTTGAATGCTTAAATTTTAAGCTCTGTACACATGTTTACGCAAGCTTTGCAAAGAGGGTTTCAAAAATTATCTAAAAGCCGCGCAAGTAAGGCTCTGGGATGTCGGCCTGTACTTTTAGCTCCCGCGATGCATGCAACGCCCAATAGGGATCACGCAGCATGGCGCGGCCTATTGCTACCAGATCAGCTTCTTTTTGCTGAACAACCCGACGGGCGTCCTCATAATCATCCAGTAATCCAACAGCAATTACAGGTACATTCAGCTTTTCACGGACGGTATGAGCTAAATCCACCTGATAGCCAGCACGCGCAGACGGCCCTCCGCCAGAACCAATTGGACCCTCGCCACCAGAAGAGATATGGAAAATGTCCACACCTGCATCACGATATCGTTCCCCTACACCTGTTATGTATTCCACATTATATCCATCCTCGACGTATTCTTTGGCAGATATCCGCATAAGCACAGGCATATCAGCAGGAAGAACCTCTTTAACAGCATGTATAACCTCAACACCGAACAGTGACAGATCCTGGCCATATTCATCTTCTCTCGTATTTGTTAAAGGCGAATGAAATTGATGGATCAGATAGCCGTGAGCGCCATGTATCTCAACCGTATCAAAACCGGCTTCCACCGCGCGGCGCGCGCCTTCTTTGTATGCCTGAACCAGTTCCCTGACTTCTGCTGTCTTTAAGGCGTGCGGCTTTTTAAGGCGTTCGCTAAAAGGAATCGAAGAAGGACCCACAGGTTGCTCAGCATCTTCGGCCTTGCGTCCAGCGTGGCCTAGTTGAATGCCAATTTTGGCACCATACTTGTGAACTTCCTCTACAATCTTACGATATGCAGGAATATGTTCGTCACTCCAAATACCTAAATCACGATCCGTAATACGTCCATCAGGATGAACCGCTGTCATTTCCACAATAATAAGACCAGCACCTCCTACTGCTCGGCTCACATAATGGACATGATGCCAATCCGTCGGATTTCCATCCTCGGCCTCCACACTGAATTGGCACATCGGGGGCATAACAATCCGATTTTTTAAAGAAAGCCCCTTTAATTGATAAGGAGTAAACAAGTCGGTCACTTTTATCCTTCCTTCCTTCAATTCCATGTCTGTATAATTATGAATTGCAACCCCATTATACACCAGCTGTCACGGGATACCGAATCCGTTGTAAGGCTAAAACTTGCGAAAATGCTCTTGTTTTCGGTCATGTTTAAGAGAATATGTACGTTTAGCTCCATCATCTTCATTGATAATCATTTCATCGCGAACTTCTTTCCAGACGTTTATGAGCCTAACTTGGTAACCAGCATATTTTTAATAGGACAGGTACATAATAGTCGAGAGCACCACTAGGTACCACTGCACGAAAAGGGGGGATACATATGCCGTACAGGGGAGTGTTGCCATGCTTGGCACTGTTACTAGCATTTTCAAGTTTACCCGTTCACGCGGATGCGCCTCCCAAGATCGGAACGCCCCATCCCAAGGAAGCAGCTGTTGCTTCTTCTGTACATCTGAGTACAGATCGAGCTACTCCTACATTAGCAATGTTGCGTAAAAAACATGCGGACATTTTTAAAATGTGCGGCCCACACACCCGCCAAATTGCCTTAACCTTTGATGATGTGCCCGATTCTAGGTATACGCCGCAGGTTTTGGACGTATTACACGCCAACGGCATCAAAGCCACCTTTTTCATCGTCGGTCACCGTGCGGAAAAGCATCCGGGGATTATACGTCGTATTATCCGTGAAGGCCATGCTATAGGAAATCATTCCTATACTCATCCGGATTTTAGGAAGGCTACACCAGAACGCTTTCGCAACCAGATTACAAAAACAGAACGTATTTTACAAGCCAGCGCAGGTTTTCGCCCCAAGTTGATTCGTCCACCCTACGGTGAAATTACAGAGCCTCAAATAAAGTGGGCACGTCGTCATGGCTACATGATTGTCAACTGGAATGTAGACTCTCTCGACTGGAAGGGACTAAGTAAAACACAAATTCAGCGAAATGTGATTCCAGCTACAGGGCCTGGCTCTATTATTTTAATGCACGCTGGTGGAGGTCAAAGTTCCAACTTGCAAGGCACTGTCCAAGCTTTGCCGGGTCTAATTCACTCTCTAAAAGCTAAGGGCTACAAATTTGTGACAGTCCCCCGGCTACTCCACACATCGGAACGAAAATAACAGTATGTTTATAATTGAGGTCCAAGCTAAAGCAACGTAAAAAGGCTGTCTTACCAGCAGAAGTATTCTGCTCGTCAAGACAGCCTTTTTACGGATAGGACCTGATAAGAGTCCGACCTAGATATATACGGATATAGGCGTTATGTTTACATAATATATATTATGTTTAATTAAACTGTATATACGTACAATGCTATTTATCAATAACGTACAGCTTCACATTTTGAAATCCAAATTCGTTCACAAATGATTTGTTGCCTGGAATAAAGATATCAATCCGCTTTCCTGTAATGGCGCTGCCCTGATCGCGAGCGACAGCTACAAAAGAATGATCCGGCAAACCTGGATGGGAGTAGCCTGTAACCAGTACTTTCGTGCCCATCGGAATGACGTTAGGATCTACCGCAATTGTACCTAGTTTAAGCGGATTGCCGTAGTAGTCCACTGCGCCCCATTTACCATTCTCATCGGCTGCGGCAGAATACGCTGAAGCCTTAACGTCAACTATTTTGCTATAGTTGAATGTTTTACCCCAAGCTTCAATCGTTGGCGCCTCATTCGCTGCTGCTTTCTCCGTAAGAAGCTGCGGCTTCGATTCCGAAGCTGCCTTTACACTTTTTTCGCCAGGCACCTTAATTTGCAGACCTGCATATATATTGCTGGAGGCAATGTTTGGGTTAGCCTTTGTTAGCTCGTCTACCGATACTCCATAACGTTGAGCAAGCAAAAAGAAGGTATCGCCCTCTTTGGCAGTGTGAAGCGAGGCAGCATCCGCTATTCCAGCTGTCTGTGCCAACCCTGCAATAGCTGCGGCAAGCACCGCAATTTTCATCGTTTTACCAATATGTTTTAAATGTTTCAAAGATATGTACCTCCTCTTTTATGCCTGCGAAGTTAGCTGTCGGATTCGGACTCAGGAGAAGCCCTATGCTTGTGCAATTCACCCCTAGGCATATTCCTCATCGTCTTATGACGTATCGGAATGGCTGCCGTTGTTACGTCCCCCGCACTTCCCATAGTTTGGGCCAGCATTTCAGCGCTTGTCTAACCGCATGCTGTCCCGGTAAGTTTTGGCTTACTGCATAATATCACAATTTTGTAACCTTATCCGCATGAAAATGTTGGGAACCCTGAACATCATACTACACTCGTTACAATTTTGTCATTAAGAAATCGATATTTGTTACGAAAGTATGGGGAAATGGTGACAAAATAAGAAAAGCCCTCCGTCAACGGAGAGCTTTTTTATGATTAGACCAGCACTTTCTTACAATACTTTGGCAAGAAAATCACGAGTGCGATCATGGCTTGGAGTGCCAAATACCTGGTCTGGTGCACCCTGCTCCACAATTTGACCGTTATCCATAAAGATAATTCGATCGCCTACCTCGCGGGCAAAGCCCATTTCATGCGTTACAATTACCATTGTCATACCGCCTTCGGCGAGCTTCTTCATTACATCCAGAACCTCTCCAACCATTTCAGGGTCCAATGCAGAAGTCGGCTCATCGAACAGCATTACGTGCGGCTGCATGGCCAAAGCACGCGCAATCGCAATACGTTGCTTCTGACCACCGGATAGCTGGTTCGGATAGGTATTCTTCTTATCCTCGAGCCCCACGGTACGCAGGAGTTCTAATGCAATTTTTTCCGCTTCCTTACCTGACTGTTTTCTAACCTGCGTCGGTGCAAGCGTCAGGTTCTGCAACACTGTTTTGTGTGGGAACAGATTAAAATGCTGGAACACCATCCCCATTTTTTCCCGGGTTACATTAATATTATGACCACGAGCTGTAATCGGCTCGCCCTCAAATAAAATCTCCCCATCCGTCGGCTGTTCTAACAGATTCATACAACGCAAAAACGTACTCTTCCCCGAACCGCTGGGACCGATGATAACGACAACTTCTCCTTTGGCGATATCTATATCAATGCCTTTTAAAATCTCATTCTTGCCGAACGATTTACGCAATTGTTTAACGGTGATCACTGGCTCTCAACTTCCTTTCCCATAAACCAAGCAGCTTAGACAAGCTGAATGTCATTACAAAATAAATAGCGGCTGTGATTATGAACGGACTTAATCCTTCGTAGGTAATATTCTTAATGACCTGGGCTTGATACATAATATCCACCATACCAATAGTCGAAATAATGGAGGATTCTTTAATAATTGTAATAAACTCATTACCTATAGCAGGCAAAATAGATTTAAACGCTTGTGGCAAAATGACGTGACGCATAGCTTTGCCTCGTCCCATACCCAATGAGCGTGCGGCCTCCATCTGTCCACGGTCTACTGCCTGGATACCTGCACGGAAAATTTCAGCCAGATATGCCGAGCTATTCAGAGACAATGTGATTATACCGGACTGGAGTGGAGTAAAATTGACACCCAGCGTCAAAGCAATCCCGTAGTGAATGATCATGAGCTGCACCAGCATAGGTGTGCCACGCAGGATCTCCACATATGTGGTACCTAACCACTCAATGATGCGTATACCACTCATCCGCAACAAGGATACGATCAGACCAATGATAAATCCAAACAGTACTCCGAGTGCAGACAGCAACAGAGTGTAACCAATACCCGTAGCGTAAAGACTGCGGTATTTCCAAAAAATATCTACGATGTTATTAGAAGAAACCTGTCGATCTGCCGAGAGTGCACTCGCTTCTGTAGAAAACTTTTCAATCGACCCGTCCGCTTTCAGGCGAGCCAACGTTTTATTTACAGAGGCAAGCAATTCTGCGTTCCCCTTGCGTATACCTACAGCAGTTTCTGCTCCGGCATCCTCAGGTATCGCTTTGGCAAGTGTTACGGTCCCATCTAACGTGTACCCTTTAGCAACCGTATCTTCGATCACAACAGCGTTGATACGCTGGGTCCGCAGCTGGAGTACCAGATCGGATATTTTGTCCAGTGAGGTTACAGAGGCATTGGGTACTTTTTGAGCAATTTCTTCCTGAATACTCCCCTTTTGCGCGCCAATCTTCTCGCCTTTCAAAGCAGCCATCGTAGGATATTTGTCTTTATCCTCTGGGCGTACCATAATGACTTGCTTGGAGCGATAATATACATCTGAAAAATCAATGCTTTTTCTACGCTCATCCGTCGGTGTCATACCGGACAGTACCAAGTCTACGCGACCACTTTGCAGAGCAGGTAGCAAAGAGTCAAAACTCATGTCCTCAGGGACCATCTCCGCACCCAAATCTTTGGCGATTTCCTTCGCGATTTCCACATCGAAGCCAACAATAGTATCCTTACCGTTAATAACTTTATGAAACTCATACGGCGGAAAGTCGGCACTCATGCCCACTACAAGTTTTTTCTGTGGCTTTGCTTCCGTTCCGTATGCATTGAGCATGGGAAGACCCGTCAACAGCAAGATAACCGCCGTCAAAACCAGGGCGGTAAAACGATATGCCTTTTTCAATCTTTTTTTCTCTCCTTAAATTCTTTATAATAAATAAGATTGTGTCATTATAAATGAATATGCATGATTATGCAATGAATGTTATAGTACAATTTCAGCATACCTAGCGCAGTACCTACATTACAGCTTATATAAAGGAGTTTTCAGCATGAATTTTAAACAGACCATTCAAAAGACAATTGAGCAGCATGCCCCACGCTTTAAGGACATTTCGTTATATATTGGGGCAAATCCTGAACTTGGAAACGAGGAATTTCTGGCCGCTGCCCGTTTAAAAGAAGAACTCATTTTTCACGGTTTTGAGGTCCAGGCACCCGTATTGGGCATAGAAACAGCCTTTATTGCAACTTACAAAGCTGAAAAATCCGGGCCGGTTGTCGCTTTTCTGGCAGAATATGACGCTCTGAAAGGTTTAGGACACGCCTGTGGGCACCATCTGATATGCATGATGAGTACCGGTGCTGCCGTTGGCCTCAAGTCGATCATCAACGAAACTGGTGGAGAAGTACGGGTATACGGCACACCTGCCGAAGAAACTCGTGGTGCTAAGGTCCCTATGGCCGCTGCCGGTTTGTTTGATGATTGCGACATAGCACTTATGACGCATCCTTATGATCGTTACGAAAAATCAGGCAAATCGCTGGCGATTGATGCTGTACAATTCGAATTTTTTGGTCAATCCGCTCACGCGGCTGCCAGCCCGCACGAAGGCATTAACGCGCTGGACGCTGTGATTCAAACGTTCAATGGCATCAATGCGTTCCGTCAACAAGTAAAAAGCACAGTGCGTATCCATGGGATCATTAATCAGGGTGGCCAAGCAGCCAATATTATTCCTGATTACGCCTCAGCGCAATTTTATGTAAGGGCCGCTACACGTCAAGAACTGAACCCGCTGACTCGCCGTGTTATTCAAATTGCTGAAGGAGCTGCTTTACAGGCCGGGTGTCGTTTGGAGACCTCCAATTATGAGACTTCTTATGATGAAATGGTCACGAACCGTGTACTTTCCGATGCGTTTACCGCAAATTTGGTACAGGCTGGCATTTCGCAAGAAGATATAACGGAAGGCGAAGATCATGGCTCTATGGATATCGGAAATGTATCGCTTCATTGCCCTGCTATCCATCCTTACATTCAAGTTATTGACGAGAAGCATGCCTTGCATACACCAGAATTCCGCGATTTGGCGATGCAGGACCGAGCCATGGAAGGAATGCTGCTGGCTGCGAGAACTTTGGCATGGACTGCTTGCGATGTAATCACGAATCCTGAACTGCTAGCCCAGATAAAAAAAGAATTCGCTCTGCTGAATAACGAACGCTAAATCTTAATTCCGTGTTATTTCAGAAAGGAGTAGCCAGCCATCATGGATAGTATGAGTAGCTTTTGGACGTTGTTTATTGTGATAGACCTCATCATTTTTTGGTTTATATTCCGTGCAATACGCAGGAACCGGGGAAACAGAAAAACACGGCGCCGGAATGCTTTTTTCCTCAGCTCCCCTTCTCCTTCTTCCCTTTCGCAGGAGCGTCATCCAGAGATTACGGAGCTGATGCAGCTATTGGAGCAATCCATTCCCGTCTCCTATGCTCATAGCGTAAGGAATCGTGTAATGGAAGCCCACCCAGAGATTACGGAGCAAGAATATGATTGGCGTTGGCATGAGCTAAAACGATATTTTATGCTATGCGCGATTATGAATCGTGTGCCTATGTTCAGTAGTGATGTGGATGAATTATGGCACGAAATGTTGATGTTTACCCGCGAATATCAGCAATTCTCGGAAGCTTTTTTTGGTCGTATGCTTCACCATGCGCCCCATTCTGGCGGCTCTCAGCCGATGCCGGAGGAGCGTGCGTGGTTTGATTGGTTGTATGTGGAATGCTTTGGCTGGAACCGCTATAGCGCCAGTTTGTGGGGGACTTTTTTTAATCATCCATTACCGAACGACGAGCTTTCACACTATTACAAACTCACAACTTCGGCGCAGCCAGCAGGTAACCGTTGGAATACTCAGGAGAATATAGCCATTTCACAGCAAGCCCAACAAACGGTTCATAAGATTGTACAACATCTGCGCGAGCGGGTGAATAAAGCGGTGGATGATCCTGAGGGTAAGCAATTGCCTAAGGTCAACTATTTACAGGTCGACTATCTGTTATTAGCTGTTGTATGGTATTCATGGTATCAACCTGAACAATTTGCCATACACATGCACCCGGATGCTACAGGCAATGCCGGGTTAGCTAGCTCATCTGGTTGTAGCTCGGCAAGCGGCTGCTCGAACTGGGATACGCATCACTCGCATCATCATTCCTCCCATGACAGTTCTCATCATGGAGGCTCTTCTCACCATGATTCAGGCGATTCTGGTAGCCATTCTTCGTGTAGCAGCGGCTCTTCATGTGGAAGCAGCTGTGGTGGCGGGGGCGACTGATCATAGCAAAAAAGGGAATTCCTCAGCCAAACACTGGCTAAAGGGATTCCCTTTTTCATTAATATGAATATGGTGTTCCTACTCCGTTCAGTCCGTCTTTGTGAGCAAATGGTAAATATCCATATACGCTTCGGCTGAAACATCCCAACTATATTCTCCTGCGAAAGCCGTCTGTGTAAGCTTCGACCAATGCTCAGATTGGCGATAAAAATGAACAGCACGACGAATGGTGTTCAGCATATCATGTGCATTGTAGTTCGTGAAGCTAAATCCATTTCCTTCCCCTGTAGACTCATTGTAAGCCTGCACGGTATCGTTAAGGCCCCCAGTTTCTCGCACAATAGGGATACTTCCATAACGAAGCGCTAGCAGTTGGCTGATCCCGCAAGGCTCAAACCTTGATGGCATAAGATACATATCGCTTGCCGCATATATTTTTCGTGACAGAGGTTCGCTAAAAGCAAGCTGCGCCGACATTTTCAGTGGATAGCGTCCCGCTGCCTCACGGAACCAATGCTCAAAAGCCGGATCCCCTGTTCCCAAAACGACAAACTGGATATCATCATAATACAAGATTTCATCAAGCACTCTCGTTACCAGATCTAGCCCCTTCATATCTACAAGTCGGGTTACCATGGCAATCATAGGTACGTCCGGCCGTACCGGCAGACCCAGCTCCTTTTGCAGACCAATTTTGTTTTCCTTTTTCTTTGTCAGACTCGTTCGGTACTTCGTATAAATACGATTGTCCGTAGCAGGATTATAGCTTTTGGTGTCAATTCCGTTCACAATCCCTGTTAAGCGACCCTGATCTCCCAATTTACGAAGCAGACCCTCAAGCCCATATCCGTAAAATTCCGTTTGAATCTCCTCTGCATAGGTCGGACTCACGGTCGTGACATGATCCGAGTACGTAAGCCCACCTTTCATAAAATTCAGTCTGCCATGATACTCCACACCCTCGGAGGTGAAATAGCTCCCATCCAGGTTGAGCAGCTCAGTTAAGACCTCATACGGAAAATCCCCCTGATACAGCAGATTATGTATGGTAAACACCGTGCGAATATCGCTGTAGAAGGGCAAATGTCGATAATCGGCATTCAGAAGCAGCGGAACCATTGCTGTATGCCAATCATGACAATGCAAAATATCCGGCCGAAAGTTCAGTTCAGGCAGCATTTCTAAAATCGCTCGGTTAAAAAAGGAAAAGCGTTCGCCATCATCCATATAACCGTAAATACCGTCACGACCGAAGTAATACTCATTGTCTATAAAATAAACCTTGATTCCGTCTAATGTCAGTTCCTCTATTCCACAATATTGATTACGCCAGCCTACGGCTACTTGCTTTACCGCTACCGGACGTAGAGACTTTTTATAAGTATCGGGAATCCCCGCATATTTAGGCAAAATGATTCGGACGTCGCACCCCGCCTGACGAAGTGCCTTCGGCAGTGCGCCAATGACATCAGCCAACCCGCCTGTTTTAATAAATGGATGTGCTTCTGCTGCCGCAAACAAAATGTTCATATATGCTTCCTCCTTATGTGGTTAATCTGCTTTTTTAGGCCTCCGAGGCGCTTTCTTGAGTATAACGATGCTCAGGGGTGGTATAGTCACCTCCAAGCTGTGAAGCTGACCGTGGCAAGGAATACGGGCGGTCCGTATCATTCCGGTATTTAGCTGGCCACTTCCCCCAAAGTCCTTATGATCACTGTTCAGCAGTTCGATATAACTCCCGGCCTTTTCCAGCCCAATTCGGTAGTTCTCTCTCGGTACGGGCTGAAAGTTAATAAGCACGACCAATGTATCTCCTGGCTTTTTACTTTTACGTAAATACGTAATTACGCTCTGCCCACGGTCCTCCGCCTCAATCCACTGATATCCATCCCACGAATGATCCAGTTCCCATAGTGCCTTTTCCTGAATATACAAATGATTCAGCGCTTTCGTAAAAGCGTGCAGCGAACGGTGACTGTCATAATCCAGCAGAAACCAGTCAAGCTGCTCCTCATCCTTCCATTCGATGAATTGGCCGAATTCCCCTCCCATAAATAATAGCTTTTTGCCCGGCGAGGTGAGTTGGTAACCGAGAAGCGCTCGAA
Source organism: Paenibacillus sp. EKM206P (assembly GCF_011066155.1). Lineage (NCBI taxonomy): Bacteria > Bacillati > Bacillota > Bacilli > Caryophanales > Paenibacillaceae > Paenibacillus > Paenibacillus sp. EKM206P. The sequence goes on from NZ_JAAMNQ010000003.1 coordinate 214,322, forward strand.
GCCCGGCAAATTTTTGCTCATAGTTACCTGGCATTTTATCAAGCAGCGACTTCTTACCATGAACAACCTCATCGTGCGACAATGGCAGTGTAAAATTTTCGCTGTACGCATAAGCTATGGGGAATGTCAGCAAATTATGGCGCTCCGGTCTCTGATCGAAATTCGTTTCGATATAATCAAGCGTATCGTTCATCCAGCCCATATTCCATTTGTAATTAAAACCGAGTCCTCCATCGCTTACCGGGGAAGTTACCATAGGCCAGGCACTGGACTCCTCTGCCATCATCAGAGCATACGGATAATAGCGGAATACTGTTTCATTCAGTTGTTGAAGGAAGGCAATAGCCTCCTCATTTTCAATACCTCCCTTAGAGTTAAAACGATATTGACCGTCCTGCTTTTCAAAATCCAGCCGTAGCATACTCGTCACAGCATCTACGCGCAGGCCGTCAATATGGTACATATCCATCCAAAATAACGCATTAGATATCAGGAAAGAACGCACCTCCGGTTTGCTGTAATCAAACGTCAGCGTTCCCCAGCCGGGCTTTTCCGCAATCAGCGGATCCGCATATTCGAACAGGGGCGATCCGTCAAACAGCCTTAATCCATGAGCATCTTTTGCAAAATGGGCTGGGACCCAATCCATCAGCACTCCAATTCCCGCCTGATGGCAACGATCCACCAAATACATAAAATCATACGGTTCTCCATAACGGCTTGTGAGTGCAAAATATCCAGTAAGTTGGTAGCCCCAGGAAAGATCATACGGATGTTCACTCAGCGGCATCAGTTCAATATGTGTATACCCCATATCAGTCACATAAGGCACAAGAAGCTCAGCTATTTCCCTGTATGTATAAAACGTACCATCTTCTTTTTGCTTCCAAGTGCCCAGATGAAGCTCATATATGTGTAGAGGCTTTCCATACGGTGCTCTACGTTTTCGGCGCCAAATCGCATCGTTCCAAGTATAACCATCTATAGAAGCTACCACAGAAGCCGTTGCCGGTCTCACTTCAGCACGTACCGCGTAAGGGTCTGCTTTCAGAAATCGTTCACCGTTTGCACCCGTAATGTCGTATTTGTAAAAAGTTCCTTGGGATATCCCCGGAAAAAAACGACTCCAAAAACCGGATTTGGGAACCCTATATAAGGAATCCTGTTCCCCATTCCAGTTGTTGCGATCTGTAGCAAGCCCGACATGGAGAGCATGAGGAGCCCAGACCGTAAAACGGACGCCCTGTTCTCCGTTCTCCACAGTAAGGTGGGAACCCAAAGATCGGTAGCTGTGATAAAGCGTTCCTTCATGAAACAAATAAATATCTTCCGATGAAATAGCCTGTTGCGGAAGAGTTTGGTCTGTCATCACGTCACCACCCTTATATGTTTGTAAGTAAAAATGTATGAATCGGTAATGCATTCGCTTTTGGCTCAAAGCTGACTTGAGTTATTACCCCATTCTAGCCACAATGAACAGAAAAATGACTAGGAAAAAAATAAACCTTAGTTTTTGGGGAATCTTATATACCTAATGGTTTCAAGAGTACCCCATACCGTTTATGTATGTACTACACTGACAACTAAACCGGGAGGGAAACGAAATGTTTAATAAAGAATGCATTGCCATGCTGCTGGCAGGCGGAGAGGGACGCCGTCTTGCTCCCCTTACTTCAACGATTGCAAAACCCGCCGTACCTTTTGGCGGTCATTACCGAATCATCGATTTTCCTCTCAGTAACTGCGTAAATTCAGACATTGATACTGTAGGTGTACTGACGCAATATGAGGCAGAATCCTTGCACGAACATATCGGGGATGGAACACCATGGGGTCTTACAAAAACAGATGACAAAGGAATTACCCTGCTTCCATCTTACAACACAGGTAACGCTGAATACTTAGGAACGGCAGATGCTATTCATAAGAATATTGAATATATTGACAGCCAAAATCCGGAGCATGTGCTTATTTTATCCGGTGATCATATCTACTATATGAATTATCGCGAAATGCTGAACCACCATAAGGAAAAAGGAGCTGCGGCTACCATTTCTGTCATGGAGGTACCTTGGGATGAAGCACACCGTTTTGGTGTTATGAGTGCGGATGAAGATCTACGTGTCACAGAATTTGCAGAGAAACCTGAGAAACCGGAAAGTAATTTGGCCTCTATGGGTATTTATCTTTTCAAATGGGATTACTTGAGAAACTACCTGTTAGAAGACGCACAGGATGCTCAATCCAGTCATGATTTTGGTAAAGATATCATACCTAAAATGTTAGCGGATCAAGAATCCTTGTACGTTTATGAATTCCAGGGCTATTGGAAGGACGTAGGTACCGTTAAAAGCCTGTGGGATTCACACATGGATTTGTTACACGAGAATTGTGCGATCGACCTTCAACGTAAGGATTGGCCGATGTATACACGTGAACGCCGCACAAGGTTGAGCGCACAAAAGGTACCTAACCGTCAAACGCAGCCATTGGGCAGCTTGTTGCATGATTCCTGTCAAGTAGAGGGCCGAATTGAACGCTCCGTTGTATTTAGTGGTGTCGAGGTAGGTAAAGGATCAGCCATCAAAGAAAGTATCGTTATGCCGGACACACGCATTGGACGTAACGTCCATATTGAACATGCGATTATCGGTGAAGGTGCTGTGATTCGCGATGGTGCTGTCATTAAAGGCAGTCCGGGCGAAATTATGGTCATCGGACCCAATGAAGTGGTATTTGGTAAAATGGCGGTACGGCCGCAAACTACACGTATGCTGAAAGAAGCTTACGAGCGCAATACACGCTTGCGTGCCGAAGGTTTTACTTCATAACGTTACCCCAAATCAAAAACAGCCAGCCCTCCCGATTTAAGAGGACTGGCTGTTTTTCTAATTGCACCTATAAGTAGGCTTTAAATCTATTCTTCAGTGAGTTGTGGTGGTTCCACGGATTGCTCTGCTTGCAGAGCAGGTAATGAAACCGTAATAGTGGTGCCAGCCCCCAGTTCACTTCTGATGAGCATCTGACCATGATGGCGCTCGACAAACTGTTGTGAGATTGCCAATCCCAGTCCAGTACCACCGTTTTGGTGGTCTACCTGGAAAAAGCGGTCTCTTACTCTGGCAAGATTTTCAGCACTAATTCCAATTCCTGTATCTTGTACGGATATCTCGATATTGCCATCAACCCGTTGAAGCGACAGAAAAATAATTGAGCTTTCATGCGAAAACTTGATAGCATTATCCACAATGTTCAAAAATACCTGTTTTAGACGGTTACCGTCTCCATGGACGAAATATGCCGCTTCTTCCGAATCAAGCTGAAGTTTTATTTGCTTCATTTCTGCTTTGGCCCATACGTTCAGCATAATTTCCTGCAAAAGCTCCCGAAGATCTACCGTTCCCATTACAAGCTTCATGGCATTTTGCTCCAGCTTGGAAAAATCGAGAATTTCCTCCACCAAGCCAATCAGCCGATCCGTCTCTTTAGAGATAATCTTCATCCCGATTTTCGTCTCTTCGGGGTCATAGCCGCCAGAATTTAACGTTTCACTCCAACCCTTAATAGATGTAAGCGGAGTACGCAATTCATGAGATATAGATGAAATAAAATCATCCTTGATTTGATTTGTTCTGACAATTTCCTGTGCCATATAGTTCAGTGTCGAAGCCAGTTCACCCAACTCATACCGATAATCGCCTTCAATGCGTGTATCAAACCTTCCCTGAGCCATCTGAGCAGATACATCGCGGATATTATTAATCGGTCTAACAATGGAATTCGCGAGCCCTGTACTGACCACAAATACAATAACCAGTACAGCTGCCATGATGCCAAGAGAAAACAGCGTAATCGTAAACAGCTTATCATTTACCAATTCCAGCGAGGTTGTATACCGAATAACGTACACCTGGTCTCCGACGATATTGTCCAGTTTTTGAGATACCGCCATCACCTGCTGCCCCGTGCTCGGTTGCTTTCCGATCCATTTGCCCGTATCCCCAGCTAATGCTTGTGTCACATCACTTGTTTGCACACTTAGATCTGCTGCAAAATTCGTTGAGTTATCAATTACATTTCCCTGTTCATCGAGCAACTGCAGTTCAGTAAAGGGCAGAGAAAATGTATTTAACAAATACGATTGCAAAGACTGTTCCGGCTCTTTAAATTTGGGTGCAAATTCACTTACCGATTCGATACGGCTTTCGATATGTTTGTAAATGGAATCGTAATAGTACGACCGGAGTGCAAACATAAAAATGACTTCTACTAACAGAAGCGCTAAGAACACTACGAAAAAATAGTGAAGCACAATCTGTCGGCGAATTCCCTTTTTGATCATTGAGACTGACCTTTCCATTTATATCCATGTCCCCAAACTGTTTGTAAAAAAGCCGGCTCGGATGGATTGTTTTCAATTTTCTGCCGAAGACGTCGGATATTCACATCTACAATTTTCGGATCGCCCATATACTCTTTGCCCCATACGTGATCAAGTAGAACATCTCGGCTGAGCGGCGTGTTCTCTTTTTCCAGAAAAAATTGAATCAGGGAAAACTCAGTCGGTGTCAGCTCAATCAGCTGCCCGTTCTTCTTAAATTGCTTAGCAATCAAATCTAGGGTGAACGGTCCAGACTGGAAGGACACTTTGGCTGCTGTTTCACGATGAACATTCACCCGACGCAATAACGATTGAATACGTGCAATCAGCTCCGTTGGGCTAAAAGGCTTGCTCACATGATCATCGGCCCCTACAGACAAGGCATAAACCTTATCCTGCTCCTGTACCTTCGCTGTGAGAAAGATAATGCCGATGCGCTCATTCGTCTCCCGGATTCTCCGACAGACTTCAAAACCATCCATACCGGGCACCATTACGTCAAGCAGTGCAATATCAATATCCCGCACCGTGTTCAAAATATTCAGAGCCTCATGCCCTTCCGACGCCTCCAGCACCTCAAAACCGTTACGTTTCAAATTAATGACGATAAAGCTGCGAATGGATTCCTCGTCTTCCATGATTAAAACTTTACTCACTCTACTCTACCTGCCTTTCCCCCAGCTTGTTTTTAATGGTTTTACGCGGTTCCAGCTCACTGGATCGCTTAATGCCAATGACCTGCGCATTCGTTCGCCACAGTTGGCTATACCCTTCGTTGTTTCGCTCCCATTGTGACAACGAGAAAAATTTAATTTCCGCTATCGTTTTGTCTGTATCATCCAAAATAAAGCGCAAATAGCTGTCCTTCTTCGAAACTTTCGGATCAATCGTCACCTTGCCATGCAGCTCTTTCGGTAATCTGAAGTAGACCTGTTCATTAGAATCACGATACTGCTGCTGCTTAAAAATCGTTCCTTTCGCCCCGTCCCACTGATAGAACGACACAAAATATGGAACCTCATCCAGCGGCTTGTTACTCCAACCTTTAGGCTTCTCCAAATTACCAAATTCCAGAATACCGTCACCATCCACATCACCACTGGCGATGGTCGCATCCTTGAAGGTGACATCCATAAGATTAAGCTTCCTAAGCTTGCCGTGATCCATCACAATAACATTGGAAACGGTAGTGGTCTGGGCAATTTTGGTGTCTATAATAACCCCCTGCCTACCCTCGGCTACCTTGCCAGCAACGACATTATAGACATCTAAGACCTGACTGTCCAAATCCAACGATCCGATTTCCTTAAAGGTTCCCCCACTGAATTGGAATGTTTTAACTGTAAAGAATTCATTACGTCGCAGCGTGATAATCGTCAAATCATTCAATTTATCCCCGTTTAAGTCCATCTTGTTATGCTTAAAATCATCTACGACGAAGTCCGTATAACCTGTAGCATATATTTTCTCCAGAGTTCCTCCGGTATAGGAATACACGATGAGTCCCTTCTGGTCCCCGCCATCGCCACTATCTCCGCTGGAAAAACCCGCTACAATATCGAGTGTTCCATCATTCGTTAAATCCACGAGCTTAAATGACTCCAGCACAGTGCCTTCCCCATCAAACGTCAGCTTCTTTACCCACGTTCCGCCCTGATCTTCAAACAAGGCACCATGTATTTTTACGCTCTCATCTGGCGTTTCATAAAAGAGCACTGCTTCGTCTGTGCCATCATTGTTCAAATCACCCGTTCGAATTGGCGTCGGGTCATCTGGATCATTCGGCCTTAAAGGCTGTACCGCCCCTAGTTGCGTATTCACTGCACCATTCAGTTCCTGCTTCTCGTCAGACATCGTCGGTGTCTCCATCAGCGAAATGGGATCGCTAATAACATTACAGCCGCTTAAAAATCCAGCAAGGAGCAGCAAGGAACAGCAGCCAGCCACCATTCTCAACAGCATTATTTTCACTTCTCTTGCCGTCCCCTTCACAATTTGTTCTTTTCCGCTTGTGTCAATCGTCTTCCCTGAATATCAAACACCAATTCACCATCATTCAACCCCCATATACGGGAAGCAAAGCGTTCAGCCATTTCCAACGGCAGTACAGTCATGATCGTCACCCGCTCGTCAGAACACAGCTTGCGAAAAGTCTCCAATACATGCGCTGCCGAAGCTGGATCAAGTCCATTTACAGGCTCATCCGCTAAAATAACTTTAGCTCCGTGCACGAGAGCACGCGCAGTCGCTACCCGCTGCCGCTCGCCACCGCTGAGCTTGTCGCATTTATCATGCGCCTTATCCAGCAGACCCAGATCCTCCAGTACGTCCATCGCTCCCATATAATCGTCGGAACGCACCATACCGGTCACCATTCTCCACATTGGAGTTTGACCGGATCTGCCAATGAGCACATTTTTAAGAGCGGTTCGATTCATATTTAGATGCGGGTTTTGCTCCAGGTATGCCCATTCCCGCTTTATTTTCATCTTTCCAGTCCAACCGGATTTCAGCACATCATTGCCACCTACAATTAAACTGCCTTCATCCCATGGCTCTTGTAAAGCAAGACAGCGAAGCAGCGTCGTTTTGCCGCTTCCACTTGGCCCCACTATGGCTATGAATTCGCCTTGATGAATTTCAGCATCAATTCCTCGAAGTAGCTGGGTCCGTTCAGGTCCCACTTGTTTGGTCAGCTTCCGAATTTTAATCATCTAAGTGATTCCCCTTTGCGCACCATCAATACTGTTTATATTTTATAGTAAATGTGAAACAAATACCATGCAAACCGCAGTTTTAAACCGCCGTTACTCTTTTTCTGGAAAACAAACCTAACAATCCGAAAACAATGTAACTACCACCAAGGACAAGAAACATGCTGCCTTGAGTTCCAAAGTCCAGCAACCCTCCGCTAATATTAGGTCCGATCACACTTCCCAGATTAAAATGAAAGGATGCCAGTACATTCGCGGCTGCTAAAAATGATTTGGGCAACAGATCAGCGGCGTAGGCCAAACCGAGAGAGAAAAAGGAGCCTACTAAACCACCTGCTAAGGTCAGCAATATCAAAGTGAACATAAAATGATTGCCGCTCCATGGTAGCAACATAAAGGTCATTCCCCCTGCTATGCCTACGCTCATTAGCACCTTTTTACGTCCCCAACGGTCACTCAATATCCCTAGCGGCAGCTGCAGAACTAACCCTCCCAAACTGACGAACGGCAGCAAGGCGGCGATTTCATCGGTATGAAAGCCAATACGCAGGCCATAGACTGGAAAGTTACTGTTCAGGCTCGCTTCCATATAGCCGTATAGAAATGCAGGCAAAAGAGCGTACCATGCCCAGCTGTAACTGCGACGAAATCTTTGAGTGGGACGCGCCTCGGACTCCAGCTTCTCTGGTCTGGAGTCCGGCAGCTTAATTAACACCAACAGCAAAACAAGCAAGCACAATAAGGCCAACGCAGCAAATGGAACCAGCATTCCATAATCAAGTAGCCATAATCCCAATGGTCCTAATGCAAAACCCAGACCATATGACATACCATAAAAGGAAATGTTGCGGCCTCGCTTCTCTGCTGGAGTCACCAGCAATATCCATAGCTGCGCAGAGTAGTGCAATGCACTGTCACCAATACCTACTAGCAGACGCAGTATGAACCATACTCGAATATCAGGGATTAGCGGAAACAGCAGCAGCGTAATGAGCACTAGCACAAGCCCACCGGCCATCAGCTTTTTAAACCCTAACCAGCCCAATGTCCGTTCTGCCACCAACGTCATTGCGAATGAACCAATATACAGAGCAGCCGCATTCATTCCATTTAGTGAAGATGAAACTCCCATTTGTTCCAACGAGATAGACAGAATAGGTAATAATAAACCTTGGCATAATCCGGCAACAATAATAACAGCAATTAAAATAAAATAATGAACCCGTAACGACGACGACATCCTAGCTCCTCCTGATCGAACAAATAAAATAATTAAAATCAATGTTAAGAAATGATTTGCATTTGATTCCATAATCAATAATAATTCTTATCACTATGTATTCCATGCCGTCCTGCAAAACCGGCAAATCACATATACAAATTCAGGTGTAATTAGTGTATTAAAGAATAGAAGAAAAAAATCGCCATCTGAGATGACGATTTTACGGAAAGAGCTTGTCTGGTATGTATCCGACTCCTTCGGTTAAGGAGCCTCGTATGTTCAATCCGAACCCATTCACGTCACAACGCACTATTTCATATTATAGTGGACAATCCCTGGCAGAACAAGCCATAATAAATAAGTGAGCAATCATTAAAATGCTCATGTTTTGCTTATGGACGGGCTTAATTACGTTCACCGCTCTGGGCTAGAAGACAGAATAGGAGGCATTGGGTTCCATGAGTTATCAAATTAAAATAGACACTTCTCCAATTTATGAATTGCTCGGCAGCTTCATGGCCTATGTGACTAAAAAGTGGGTTCAAGATATGGACTTGGGCCATGAATGGATCGACAAGGTAGATGCACGACTACAACATGAAGTTCGTACTGAGCTGGCTACAGCTCAGGATTGCCCTTTTAGCGATTATGACGCACTCTATGCTTGGGCGTTACTTCGTCCGGAATCAGATGAAATATCTGATTATATCTCTTATTTGGACCACGGTCCGGATAAAGATATGTTTGAGTTGCTCGTTCCGCATATCCCTTTTTTAACCTTTGAAGAATCTTTACGCATTCGTAAGGTATACGCACCACTCCTCAAATTGTGGGATCGTGATTATTTTCGGGCCCTGGAAGGCGAACTGCGTGTGTTGGCAGAAGAAGACGCTGCGGAAAAGCGCATGCTGCTGAGTAAAATGGAACCGGAAGCACTGGTTGAATATGCGACAGCTGGACTAGTCGTGCCACACATGGAAGACCTGGATACAGTAGTCCTATTTCCAGTTGTCCATAATCGCCCGATTAATTCATACTGTTTTTATACCCGCACACTGCTGATCCAGTATCCAGTAGATATCCCCGAGGAGAGCGAGGAAGAACCGCCTACGCTTCTGCTACGGCTCACTCGTGCGGTTAATGATCCGCAGCGGCTACGAATTCTGCGTTATGTAGCTCAAGGTCCTAAGTCTCTCGAAGATATGCGCCATGATTTGAGCCGTTTGGAAGATACACTCATGTCTGATATGATGATTTTACGAGTCGCTGGTCTGCTCCGAATTCACATCGGACGTTATCATAAGGAAAGATTCAGCATCCGTCCCGATGGCGCGGCTGATTTACAGGTATTTTTGGAATCCTATATTGGATTGTAATTTGAATTGTACTTTTAGTTATAACCGAAGCAACGTTAAAGCTTTGGCTTGGAAGGAGTATGCATCATGTCGTATCCGAAGCAGCACATTTTATTTGATCTTGATGACACCTTAGTCCACTGCAACAAGTATTTTGACCTGATCCTCAACCACTTTTTCGATTTGCTTCAGGAATGGTTTGCAACTCATAACCTAACGAAAAATACGATTCGTGAAAAACAAATCGAAATTGATGTGGCTGGAGTTCATCAAGTAGGCTTTGCCAGCGAGCATTTCCCACAATCTTTGATAGATACGTACCAATTTTTCTCGGAACAATTCGGACGCCGTCTCGATTCTCGGGAAGAGCAGGAGCTTCGCTCTCTTGGCCGAAGTGTGTACGAACAGGAAATCGAACCATATCCAGGCATGGTCGAAACGCTGAACTCCCTCCAAAAAGCAGGGCATTCCCTCCATCTGTATACTGGCGGTGAGCAGATCATTCAAGAAAGAAAGATTGAACAAATGAAACTGGCTACCTACTTTGATGACCGCATCTACATTCGCCAGCATAAAAATGTCGAAGCCCTAGAAGAAATCATCCAGATGAATCGCTTGGACCGAAGCATCACCTGGATGATCGGGAATTCTCTGCGCACTGATGTTTCTCCAGCCCTTGCCGCAGGTATTCATGCTGTATATCTCAAGCAGCCTAAGGAATGGATTTACAATATGGTTGAACTGCAAAAAAACGTGAACTCCGTGATGTATACGATACAGAAGCTAACGGAAGTACCACGGGTTATCCACGAAAGCATACAATTGCACCAACAAAAAAGGACCCTCGGATAGGGTCCTTTTTTGTATTGGTCTAAACCCTGTCTCAGGATTCCTCTCGAACGCTAAGTTGTCCTGTACCAGGTTCATTCAGAACAATTCGCGCTTTGACGGTCGATCCATCTTTACGCTTAAAAGACAACAATTGCGTCTGTCCCCTCGTCAACAAGGACTTGAGCATCGTTTCGGTAATCTGCTTTCCAGCATATTCCTTCCAGACGACAAAGCCACAACCCTGCTTGTAGTGGCTGCACCCATACCCTTTACGCCCTTCAATAATGCTTCCGCCGCAATTAGAGCGTGGACAGCTACCTAAAGCTTGCCTTTGGCTTCCTGAAATGCCTGAGGATCCGTCGGAAGAGCTGCGTGCTGGTGGTGCTGCTTGCTCTAGCGTTGCGCTTCCAGCGCTGCCACCGCGTCCTGATGTAGCACGCCCCACCCCTTTGGCGGCGGTGCGTCCGCTCGCACGCGCACTACTTGCGCCTTCTTTTCCAACCGCACGCTTCCCCCTTGCTTCCTCACCAAAGGCATTTGCCGGAGCCGGCGGCTGCTGCCTCACCTTATCAATGATGGACAACGTAAATCTTTTAACGTTCTCCATAAACTTCTCTTGAGCCGCCTCACCCTTGGAAATTTGATGTAGGCGACGTTCCCATTGACCTGTCATCTCCGGGGAGGCTAATAGATCAACCCCAGCATGACGGATCAGGTCAATAGCCATCTTTCCTTTTTCCGTAATAAGAATCTTTTTACCCTTCATTTCAATATAGCCAACCTTTTTCAATCGTTCAATTGTGGCGGCCCGCGTCGCAGGTGTGCCTAAACCGGCATCCTTCATGACCTCACGCAATTCCTCATTCTCCATCTGTTTACCCGCGCTTTCCATCGCCTTAAGCAATGTACCCTCCGTGTAGCTTTTAGGGGGCTGAGTTGCCTTTTCTTTCATCTCGGCGCGAACACAATCCACGGGACGCCCCGCATCAATCTCAAACTTCTTGTCCGTCCACTCGTCCGTTTCCTCTTCATCTTCTTTTTTCGGTGATTTGCTCTTTTTACCTTTATCCTGATCAACCTTACTTAAAACTACTTTCCACCCCAAGGAAAGAAGCTCTTTAATATTTGTTTTAAACAGATGCTTGTCCACCTGTGTCATTACGGTATGCATTTTGTATTCAGCAGGCGGAAAAAAATGCGACAAAAACCTGCGAATAACCAGGTCATATACATTTTGCTCTTCTTTGCTTAGTGTTCCTGGCCTTTTTAATGTCGGCAAAATAGCATGGTGATCCTCAACACGAGATGGATTGCAGACCGATTTATTCTGTTTATGAACCAAATTGGGGTTGGCTTGTTGGACCATATCAGCATAAGGACCTGTGCCCAGCATCCGTAGTGCCTTGTGCATGCCGTCTATATTTTGCTCTGTCACATAGTTAGAATTGGTACGCGGATAGGAAATGACCTTGTGGCGCTCATAAAGCGCTTGTGCCACATCCAGTGTTTTTTTGGCCGAATAACCGTACTTGGCATTCGCCTCGCGTTGAAGCAACGTTAAATCGTACAATTTAAAAGGATACTCTTTTGTCTGCTTGGTGTCATATTTGGTGATTTTACCTATTTTTCCGCGAACAGCCGCAGCGATTTCCTCAGCTTCCTCTGGCTTCGTCAGCCTATCCCCCTGCCACGCACCTTTGTACTTGATCTGATCTTGCTTAAATTCTGCCCACACGTCATAGAAGGTTTGAGACTGAAATGCCTCAATTTCTTTTTCCCGGTCATGAATCAGTGCCAGCACGGGAGTCTGCACCCGTCCTACCGACAGCAGTGTGTTATGTCGTGTTGTGAACGCTCTGGAAGCGTTCATGCCGATCAGCCAGTCCGCTTCACTTCGTGCCCGCGCAGCTTGAGTCAGAAATTCAAACTCCGAAGCATCTCGCAATCGTTCAAAGCCTGTCGCAATACTTTCCGCTGTCAAGTCTGAAATCCACAGTCGCTTAACTGGCTGACGCAACTTTAATTGCTGTTGGATCAACGCAAAAATATATTGCCCTTCCCGTCCAGCATCACAAGCATTTACGATGGCATCGCAGCGTTTGGCCAGTTCACCAATCATTTTCAGCTGATCTTTTGTTTTCGGATTCGGTACAATTTTGAACTGCTCAGGGATAATAGGAAGATCCTTAATGTTCCATCGCTTGTACTTAGCATCGTATGCATCCGGCTCAGCCAAACCCAGTAAATGCCCGATCGCCCAGGTTACAATGTATTTCTCCCCTTCCAAATAGGTACGGTTATTTTTAGCCCGCGGCTCCATAACAGCGGCAATCGTCCGTCCCATATCCGGTTTCTCAGCAATAATCAACGTCTTCATTCATACTCCATTCCTTCCTGACGGCCTTCTGTTTCTCCTCCATGAATCATACATATACATGGATATTAAAGAAAACACAGGTATCCCGGCCTCATGCAAAAGGAGCCTTCTCCCGACGAAAGCTCCTTTGTAAATTCATTTAGTCAAACGCTTCAACAATATACGTGTATTATACCATAGATACCATGGTTCTCTCAGGTCATGATTTTAAATAGTCAACGAAAGTTATGTATATGTTAATTTACATCACATATATATCAGATTTTATCAAATTTTCTTGTGAAATAATTCTTTTTTCTATAAAAAAGCTACACTAAACACTCTTTTTTATGTTATGATCAATTTAGATAAGAAATATATGGTGATACGATTAAATTTAAGTTATATTATATAACATATATTTCACAATGTTTCACAGCTCAATAATCATTTATTCATTTTTCGCTTCTGGGAGACTCAGCTTGAAATACAATAAAGCCCCATCCGAAGATGGAGCTTTGACTGATCCGTAACATAAAATTTATAATTACACCAAAACGGTAGCGCCCATGAGGTATTTATCAACTTCACGCGCAGCTTCTCGACCTTCATTAATAGCCCACACAACAAGACTTTGTCCGCGACGCATATCACCTGCAGCAAAAACCTTATCCACATTAGTAACATATTTTCCATAACGTGCTTTAACGTTGGAACGACGATCCGTCTCCAAGCCAATTTGCTCTACAATCGTTTGCTCAGGACCATCAAATCCAATGGCAATAAGAGCAATTTGTGCAGGGAATACGCGCTCCGTACCTGGAATCGGTTGATAGATTTTGCGCCCTGTTTCATCAACAATCCGTTGAATTTGAATGGTGTGCAGCTCTTTCAGATTACCGTTTTCATCACCTACAAATTTGGTCGTCATGATGGAGAACTCACGTGGATCTTCTCCGAACAACGCCTTAGCTTCTTCCTGTGCATAATCAAGAGAATACACGTTTGGAAATTGTGGCCAAGGATTGGCAATCGGGTCACGCTCCATAGGTGCTTTGGTATGTGTGCCAAATTGAGTGACACTCCGACAACCATGACGCAAAGAAGTAGCTACACAGTCCGAACCCGTATCACCGCCACCGATTACAATAACGTCCTTACCTTGGGAAGACAAATAGTTTCCATCTTCCAGATTGGAGTCCAAGTAACTTTTGATGGTACCATTCAGATAATCCATCGCATAATGAACACCCTTCAAATCGCTACCTTCAATGTTGAATTCTCTTGGCTTCGTAGAACCACCGCATAGAACAACAGCATCATATTCACCAATCAACTGATCGGTAGGGATATCTTTGCCGATTTCCGTATTGGTGATGAATTGAATACCTTCAGCCTCCAGCAAATCCACACGCCGCTGAACAACCTTTTTATCCAATTTCATGGACGGTATGCCATACATCAATAATCCACCCACACGATCTGCACGCTCATACACAGTCACGCTGTGCCCTGCTTTGTTAAGCTGAGCCGCTGCAGCCAAACCTGCCGGACCCGAACCGACAACAGCCACTCGTTTGCCTGTACGCTTTTCTGGCGGATTAGGGACAACCCAGCCTTCCTCAAAACCCTTTTCGATAATAGCTTCCTCAATGGTTTTAATTGTAACAGACTGTCCGATCAGTCCCACAGTACATGAACCCTCACATGGCGCAGGACAAACACGACCTGTGAATTCTGGGAAGTTATTCGTTTTGTGCAGCCGCTCTAGCGCTTCCTTCCACAAACCACGATATACGAGATTGTTCCATTCCGGAATGAGATTATGAACCGGGCAGCCTAAAGTTGCTCCCATGATATCCATCCCCGTATGACAATAAGGGGTTCCGCAGTCCATACAACGCGCCCCTTGGGTACGCAGCTCTTCCTCAGACATATGCTTATGGAATTCTTCCCAATCCTTTATACGCTCTGCCGGGTCCCGGTCTGTAGGAAGCTGTCGTGTGTATTCCATAAATCCAGTTGGTGTAGACATGTTACGTTCCCCCATCTCTTCGCTTATGAACCCCGATCATCCATTCAGAATTTAAGTCAAATTCGAATTTGTCTATTTGTATTATGAAAGGGTCTGTTCTCATTGAATTTGATTTATTGTATCACAATACAGCGTAAAAGTGATGAAAACTTATGCAACTTTCTGCATCAACAGCCAAAAGGATTTTTTATATGGTTTATTAATTTTTCAAATGAGTGGGGTCGGATATAGTCTATTCTTATTCGGTTCTCTCGTAAACAACAAAACGATACTCATAGGGATTTTTGTCATCCTTGATACCTGGGGTCTCACTAACTATATTCCAGCCGTTCCAATCCAGCTCAGGGAAGGTTGTATCGCCTTCAAAAACCTCCTCAATCCGAGTCACAATCAGCCGATCAGCATGTGGCCAAAACAGTGAATAAATCTCTGCTCCTCCGATGACCATTAACTCTTCCTGCTTTGCTAATTGGAGTCCTTCTTCCATTGAATGAATTACTTCCGCACCTTCCGTCTGATAGCGCAGATCTCGGGTCAAGACAACGTTACGCCGGTTTGGCAGGCTTTTTCCTCCAAAGGATTCCCACGTTTTGCGTCCCATGAGTACCGTTTTATTAATCGTCTGCTCTTTGAAAAAGGCCATGTCTCTAGGGAGGCGCCAGGGAAGTTTGTTATCTCGGCCGATCACACCATTTTGTGCCATAGCCCATATCATTGAAATGCCCATTTTCCCACCTCCTCTAATCAAATGGCGACAGGCGCCTTAATCCCTGGATGATATTCGTAATTTTCAAAAGCAAAATCGTCGTAGGTATAATCAAAAATCGAATCCGGCTTGCGCAGAATTTTCAACTGAGGCAACGGATAAGGATCACGTTCCAACTGTGTATGCACTTGTTGCATATGATTTGAATAAATATGCACATCGCCGCCTGACCAAATAAATTCGCCGGGCTCCAAACCGCACTGCTGTGCAACCATATGCGTTAGTAATGCATAACTTGCGATATTAAACGGCAACCCTAAAAAGGTATCCACAGAACGCATCGTTAGCATACAGGAAAGCTTCCCTCCAGCTACATAGAACTGAAATACAAAGTGACAAGGCGGCAACTTCATCGATTCGATTTCAGCCACATTCCAAGCACTGACAATGTGTCGACGTGAATCCGGATTTTTTTTAATAGCTTCAATGACATTCGCAATTTGGTCAATATGTTGTCCGTCTGTTGTTTCCCACGAGCGCCATTGCGACCCATATACAGGCCCCAGATTCCCCTGCTCGTCTGCCCACTCATCCCAAATGGTAACTCCGTTCTCCTTGAGATAAGAAATGTTGGTATCTCCCCGCAAAAACCATAACAGCTCATGAATAACGGATTTCAAATGTACTCTTTTGGTGGTCACCAAGGGGAAGCCCTTGGCCAGGTCAAAACGGAGTTGCCTTCCGAAAACAGATAGTGTACCTGTTCCTGTACGATCCTCTTTTTTTACTCCATTCTCTAAAATATCCTCCAGCAGTTCCAAATAGTTACGCACGTTATTCCTCTCCTTTGAGCATGAATAAAAACCTGGCATCGCCAGATTCTAATCTTTAAAATTCTTTTCTGCACCCATATCTATAGTTAGTTTATCATGTACGGTACTTCGTTGACCATGTACTGTGTGAATTTTCATGGTAGTCCTGAAAATCCTAAAGTTTGAAAAAAAAGAGACAAAGAGCGCAGATATAGCGCTCCTTGCCTCTCTTTGTCATGTATGAAAACGAGAACGAGATAATGAAAAATGGTATTAGCGACGTGGTGCCAATGCGTGGATCGGATGACCCAGCACGACTTCCGCTGCTTCCATAACGATCTCGCCCAGTGTAGGGTGAGCATGAATAGTCAAGGAGATATCTTCGAGTGTAGCACCCATTTCAATCGCCAGACCCAGCTCAGCAATAAGGTTGGAAGCTTCCAGACCTACGATTTGCGTACCCAGTACCAAACCTGTGTCAGCGTCAGCAACGATTTTCACAAAACCTTCAGCAGCGTTCAGGGAAACCGCACGACCGTTTGCTCCATAAGAGAACTTGCCAACTTTGACATTGTAGCCTTTTTCTTTGGCTTGTGACTCTGTGTAGCCTACGCTGGAGCATTCTGGATCCGTGAAAACGACAGCCGGCATACACTTGTAATCTACTACAGACGGCTCGCCTGCAATTGCTTCAGCAGCTACTTTACCTTCGTAAGAAGCTTTGTGCGCCAGAGCAAGACCAGCTACGATATCGCCGATTGCAAAGATGTGAGGAATGCTAGTACGTCCTTGGTGATCAACTTTCACCATTCCGCGCTCATCCAGTTCTAGGCCGATCAGATCCAGACCCAGTTCACCGTCTGTGTTTGGACGACGTCCAACAGTTACAAGCAGATAATCAGCAGTTACTTCTTTGCTTTCGCCGTTAACGGAGAATTTCACTGTTACGTCTTTATCTGTTTGCTCTGCACTTTCCGCTTTAGCGCCAGTGAAGATTTCGATGCCCGTTTTCTTCATGCTTTTCGCAACGATCGAAGTCATATCTTTGTCGAAACCAGGAAGCACTGTATCCATACCTTCAATAATCGTTACTTTGGAACCGAATTTCGAGTACATTTGTCCGAGCTCTGCACCAATGTATCCACCACCGATTACGATCAGGCTTTTCGGAATTTCAGGCAGGTTCAATGCTTCTGTAGAAGACAGAATGCGTCCACCAAAAGGGAATGGTTTCAGTTCGATTGGACGGGAACCTGTTGCGATAATTGCATTTTTAAAACGGTAACGTGGTGATTCATGTTCGTTGAATACACGCGCTTCGTTTTCGTTGATGAACATGCACTCGCCATTGAAAACTTCAACTTTGTTGCCTTTGAGCAAGCCACTTACGCCGCCTGTCATTTTCTTAACAACGCCGTTTTTGAATTCTTGTGTTTTAGCGAAGTCTACTTTTACATTTTCAGCCGAAATACCGAAAGACTCGCCATGTTTAGCCGCTTCGTATTGATGAGCTGCAGAGATCAAAGCTTTAGATGGAATACATCCACGGTTCAGACAGACACCGCCCAGCTCAGATTTGTCAACGATCAATACGCTTTGTCCTAATTGTGCGGCACGGATGGCAGCTACATAGCCGCCAGGACCCGCACCGATAACCAATGTGTCAATATCCAGAGAAGCGTCTCCTACTACCATTGATTACACCTCCATAACAAGCAACTCAGGGTTAGCGAGCAGCTGTTTGATATAGTTCATGAAGTTTTGAGCAGTTGCACCGTCAATAATACGGTGGTCAAAGCTCAGAGAAAGAGCCATTACTGGAGCGGCAACAATCTCACCGTTTTTCACGACTGCTTTTTCACTGATGCGTCCAGTACCCAAAATCGCAACTTCAGGGAAGTTAATGATTGGAGTAAAGAACATACCGCCTGCGGAACCGATGTTAGTGATGGAGATTGTGCTTCCTCTCATCTCATTTGCTGCCAATTTTCCATCACGACCGCGCACAGCCAGATCACGAATGGAATCAGCAATCATCCAGATACTCTTACGATCAGCATCTTTGATAACAGGAACGATCAAACCGTTGTCTGTATCTGTAGCGATACCGATGTTGTAGTATTTTTTGTAGACAATTTCGTTTGCTTCTTCGTCGATTGAGGCATTCAGAGCCGGGAATTGACGGGAAGCAGCAACCAAAGCTTTTACGATGAATGGCAGGTATGTTACTTTTGTGCCTTTCTTCTCAGCAATTGGTTTGATACGAGTACGGAAAGCAACCAGTTCAGTTACATCTACTTCATCCATAATCGTAACGTGCGGAGCCGTATAAGCCGATTTAACCATAGCATTGGAAATAGCCTTGCGGATACCTTTAAATGGTACGCGCTCTTCCTCAGCACGTGGATCTGCTGCTGGTGCGGATGCTGCTGCAGCTTTCGCTTCTTTCTTAGCAGGCTCTTGTGCTTTTGCAGCTTCTTTCGCTACTGGTGCAGCCGCTTGGCCTCCACCATTTTTGAAAGCTTCTACATCTTCTTTGGTGATTTTACCATTTTTGCCGGAGCCACTCACTTGAGCGATGTTTACACCTTGCTCACGAGCAAATTTGCGGACGCTAGGTGTAGCTAGTACATCTTTGTTAGAAGCAACAGGAGTTGCAGCTGGTTTAGTGTTAGCTCCGCCTTGTGCAGCATCCTGTTCTTGTTTAGCAGCAGCTGGTGCTTCTTCTTGTTCAGGAAGTTCACCCTCTGCAGCGATTACAGCTACGACTTGACCTACGTTAAAGATGTCGCCGTCTTTGGCAAATACCTCTTGTACTGTGCCATTGACCGGACAAGGAACTTCAACTACAGCCTTATCGTTTTGTACTTCCATGATGATATCTTCATCGGTTACTTTGTCGCCGGCCTTGATGTGCATCTTGATGATTTCACCTTCGTGAAGACCTTCACCCAGCTCTGGGAATTTATATTCAAATCTAGCTGTATCTGCAGCTCCGCTTTGTGCAGCAGCACTTGGCTCAGGGCTAGCAGCTGGTGCTTCTGGTGCATCTTCCTGTTCAGGAAGTTCACCTTCTGCATCAATTACAGCTACAACTTGACCTACGTTAAAGATGTCGCCGTCTTTGGCAAATACTTCTTGTACTGTACCATTAACCGGACAAGGAACTTCAACTACTGCCTTATCGTTTTGTACTTCCATGATGATATCTTCATCTGTTACTTTGTCGCCGGGCTTAATGTGCATCTTGATGATTTCGCCTTCGTGAAGACCTTCACCTAGCTCCGGGAATTTATATTCAAATTTAGCCACGTTTAAAACCTCCCAAATTTACGGTGTGCTTTAATTAAAATTCCAATACTTTATTAACCGCATCAATGATACGTGTTGGCGTTGGCAACCAAGTATCTTCAATTTGAGCAAAAGGATAAACGGTATCCGGACCTGCTACACGCAGAACGGGTGCTTCCAGATGCAGGATTGCTTTTTCGTTAATTTGTGCAATAACTTCAGCAGCTACACCGGAGCTCTTTTGCGCTTCTTGAACAACGATGGCACGATTGGTTTTTTGAATAGAAGCAACAACGGTATCAATGTCAATCGGGCTAATGGTACGCAAATCAATGATTTCTACTTTGATACCTTTTGTTTTTTCCAGCTCATCCGCAGCTTTAATCGAAGTGTGTACCATCATACCGTAAGTAATGATCGTCACATCGGAACCTTCGCGAACTACATTAGCTTTGCCCAGTTCAACTGTGTAATCATTCTCAGGAACTTCAGCGCGGAATGCATGATACAAGTTCAAATGCTCCATGAAAAACACAGGATCGTTGTCGCGAATAGACGCAATCATAAGACCTTTTGCATCATAAGGGTTGGATGGAACAACAACCTTGATACCAGGTGTTTGAGCCAGCAGACCTTCCAAGGAATCTGTATGCAGCTCGGCTGCCTTAACACCGCCACCAAAAGGTGTACGGAATACGATTGGAGAATTGTAACGTCCACCGGAACGGTAACGCATACGGGATGCTTGAATTGCCATTTGATCAAGCGCTTCAAAGATAAAGCCTACGAACTGGATTTCAGCTACAGGGCGGAAGCCTTGAATACCCAAACCGACAGCAAGACCCCCGATTGCGGATTCCGCCAGCGGAGTATCGAATACACGTTCTTCGCCAAATTCTTTTTGCAGACCTTCTGTAGCGCGGAATACGCCACCTACATGACCTACGTCTTCACCGAAAAGCAGGACGTTAGGGTCGCGTTTCAACTCTACGCGCAGTGCGTCACGAATCGCTTCTTTCATGTTCATTTGTGCCATTTGCTTCATTTCCTCCTTAAACATTGACAGATCAATTTCAGTTCAGGTCAATCGAAAAGCAGACCGGATCGGGTTACGGCCCGGTCTCTTTCAAGTTCAATTATTTAAAATCAGCTTTTTGTTCTTCCAAGTGCTTAGGCGTTGTTTCGAACATGCTATCGATCAGGCCAGGAATTGTCATTTTCTCTGTTTTCTCGGCTTTTTTGATCTCTTCGTTCACTTTTGCCTTAGCTTCTTCTTTTACGCGAGCTGTATCTTCTTCAGTCCAAAGGCCTTTTTTCTCAAGGTATTTCGCAAAGCGGGCAATTGGATCTTTCGCATTCCATTCGCCTTCTTCTTCTTTAGAACGATATTTTGTTGCATCATCAGAAAGGGAATGCGGACGGAAACGGTACGTTACGGCTTCAATCAAAGTAGCACCTTCACCATTACGTCCACGCTCTGCAGCTTCTTGAACGGCTTTAATAACTGCAAGCACGTCCATGCCGTCAATTTTCACGCCTTTAATACCAGCAGCTACTGCTTTATGAGCGATCGAAAGAGCAGCCGTTTGTTTTGAGAATGGAGTCGTGATCGCGTAACCATTGTTTTGCACAAAGAAAATAACTGGCAACTTGTATACACCAGCATAGTTCAGGCCTTCGTAGAAATCACCTTCGGAAGAACCGCCGTCACCTGTATATGTAATGGCGACTTGTTTTTGTTTTTTCAGCTTGTAACCCATAGCAATACCCATAGCATGCAAAATTTGCGCGCCAATGATGATTTGCGGCATCAGTACATTAACACCGTCCGGCACTTGGCCGCCGTGTTGATGACCACGGGAATACAAGAAAGCTTGGTATAATGGCAGGCCATGCCAAACGATTTGCGGAATATCGCGGTAGCCTGGAGCAATAAAGTCTTCTTTTTGGAGCGCATATTCGCTACCAACCATGGTTGCTTCTTGTCCGGATACCGGAGCATAGAAACCGAGACGCCCTTGACGGCCTAAGTTAACGGCACGGTCATCCCAAGTACGTGTAAATACCATTCGATACATAATTTCTTTCAATTGATCATCTGTGAGTTTAGGCAACATATCTTTATTGATAATTTCACCATCCGGAGAAAGTACGGACAGCGCCTCAACTTCCTCTGTGTAAACTTCATAAGGAACCTTGCTCATTTTCTTCACCTCAACAAAAAAATTTGAATATCAAGTTCCGCTGTTATAGGATTATTATACACCTGTTATATCGCTCGCGTCAAAGATTTAGTTATTTTTTTTGAGTTTGTCACATTTTTGTGTGTGTAACAGGGTATGTTTTTTACTGTAACAGCGTAGTACATGATTGAAATTTTAAACATCTATTGCAATCAGGGTAATCTTAACTTATTGTGATCCCGAATGCAAAATAATACCCAAGAAAGGTGACGAAAAATGACGGATTCTCGGTATTTAAAACGAACCATCCTTAAAGACGAAGTAGACAGCCGCTTTCTTGGCGAGACCAGAACTCTCCGGATTTATTTGCCGCCCGGCTATAATGAAATATTGAGCTACCCGGTCGTGTACTGTCAGGACGGAGAAGAATTTTTCAATTTTGGCCGCATTGCAACTCATGCCAACCGCCTCATTCTAGATGAGGGCGTCGAACCCTTCATTATTGTAGGTGTGGAAGTGAATACAAAAATTCGAACGCAGGAGTATGCTCCCTTTGGCAATCGTTTTGAGGCGTATACCGCCTGTTTTGCAGAAGAGATTATTCCCTATGTAGAGCAAAAGTATCCTATAAGAAAAGATGCAGCGTCCCGTATTTTGGCGGGGGATTCACTGGGAGGCAGTGTGTCTCTGCATTTGGCTTTGATGTATCCTCAGTTGTTCAACCGCATTATCAGCCTCTCAGGTGCTTACTATGAAGCTTCGCAGGAAATCATCGCCCGTGAGAAAGATCTGTCTCATTTGCGGGTGTGGATGACGGTTGGCCTTCAGGAAGATGCATTTGAGAGTGATACTGGCATTTACAACTTTGTAGAGCTTAACCGTCAATGCGCAGATTTGCTGCGCGAACGGAACGCTGAAGTTTCTTACCGTGAAAAGGATGGCAAACATTTGTGGGGCTTTTGGCAAAACGAGTTGCCTGACGCGCTAATGTATTTTTTGGATCGCGCCTGAGTAAATTCTCCAAGGTAACTAAAAGGGAATGGAGCATTTGACCTACTAGGTTATAAAGCTCCTTCTTCTTTTGCATGGTTTGGTTGCGCTTTCAAAAATGTATAACGAAAAACGGCAATGATTGCCGTCATCTGTCGTTCACATTATAGCTTTTCTTCTACGATCTTGTCCAGCAAGGCGTCGCAACCTGCGTCCATTAATCGATAGGTCTCTTCAAAATTCCCTGTAAAATATGGGTCGGGTACTTCTCTTAATTTTTCTTGAGGGAGCAAATCCATAAATTTTAGAATATCTGCCTCCGCTCCACCTGCAATCTTTCGCATGTTTCGTTCATTAGAGTCATCCATGCACACAATATAATCAAACGCGTCAAAATCACGGCCCGTTATTTGCCGCGCCTGTATGCCTTGTTCGCTGATTCCATGCAGTTTAAGTTGCTTTAGTGTTCCCTCATGCGGAGGATTTCCGATGTGCCAGTCGCCTGTCCCGGCCGAGTCTACCCCGATTTCTGCACCCAATCCCCGTTCCTGCGCTTTATGTCTCAGTATTGCCTCCCCCATCGGAGAGCGGCAAATATTGCCCAAACACACAAACAAAACGTTAATCATTTCGTTCTCCTTCCTATTACACGTTACACTTCCTTTTTTCTGTTTCATTGTAGCCATGTCCTCCAAAATTGTGCAAGCCATATTTAACGCGGTATACTTAAAAACGATGGTATATATAGGATCGTATCAGAAAGAAAGGATGTTGATTATGACAAAAAAACGAGCGATTGTATTTTCAGGTGGTCGTCTTAATGAAGAAGATTTACATCAAATACAGCCCGATGATTTTATTATAGGTGCAGATAAAGGTGCTCTTTTCCTGATCGAGCACGGTATCACACCACATATCTCTGTAGGAGATTTTGATTCAATCACACCAGAGGAAAAAGAAAAGGTAGAATCAGCAAGCCAACGTATGATTGCGTGCGATCCAGTACTTAAAGACTTAACAGATACTGAGCTTGCTTTAGAAATCGCTATGGACGAACAGGCAGATCAAGTACTGATGCTTGGTGTGACTGGCACCCGGATGGACCACACATTGGCTAATGTTCAAATATTGGTACGTGCAATGCAGCATCATATTAGCTGCGCTATTATGGACGCACATAATTATATTGAGCTCACCGGATCAACGCTTGAAATCCAACCTATGGGCTATACATATACATCGCTGCTTCCTATGACCGCCGAAGTAACTGGCATACAACTAGAAGGATTTATGTATCCGTTACATAATGCCACCCTCAAAATGGGACAATCACGTGCTGTCAGTAATAAGCTAACGGCTTCAAAAGGTACGATTTCCATCAAAAGCGGTCTGCTACTCGTTATTCAAAGCAAGGATTAATTATGACATTATTGTAACCATTATATAAATTGTTTTTCACTCAAAACCCTTGATGAACAAGGGTTTTTCCGTTTATAGAGATCAATGAATCGATATATTTTTTACAAATTGTAATTTTTAATCGTTTTTTAATAATCGCTGTGTAAGTCTTGTCCCTCAAGCATTTGAGCGTTCTTTTCCAACTATTAGGCGGCTTCAAAACTGTTATACTCAACGCTGTCAGTTAGTTAGCAACTCAGCAAAATATTGCACAAATCAATTTTTGGAGGTATTTACAACATGAATATGCAGAAAATCATAAAAAAGGTAATTATAGCAGGGGTCGCAGCCACGATCGGCTTTGGCACTTTTGCAATTGAGGGAACAAATACGGCACAAGCCGCCACTACGACTTCGGTAGGCCAAAAAGTAATTAACTACGGTGAAAAATATATGGGAACTCCTTATAAGTTTGGAGCTTCCACAAGCACTACACGTAATTTTGACTGTTCTTCTTTCATGAAGCACATATTCAAGAAATACGGAGTAAATTTGCCGCGTACTTCTGTTCAACAGTCTAAAGTTGGACATGCCGTATCCAAGTCCAATTTGAAAAAAGGCGACTTAGTTTTCTTTTCAAGCGGTAGTCGTGCTACAGGACGCAACATTACCCACGTAGCAGTCTATATGGGCGGGGGTAAAATTTTGCACACTTACGGCGGACCTGGCGTGACCATCTCCGATTTGAACTCTGGCAACTGGAAAAGAACATACATTAAAGCACGCCGCGTGCTGTAGTGCTGTAGCATGAAACTCATTTTGAAATATGCGAGCCGGGACGAAAAGTTCCGGCTTTTTTTATACCTAATACTATTCTGATACGGTAGGTGTTCTGAGTGAATAACCAATACCTCGTTCCGTACGGATCATTTTAAACTTATACCCCTTATCTACTTTAACCCTCAAATGTCTGATATAGACATCTACTACGTTCGTATCAACGATATAGTCATGTTTCCAAACATCCTTCAGAATTTGCTGCCTGCTACAAACTTGGTTAAGATGTATCGCCAGATGAAGCAAAAGATCGAATTCCTTCGGAGTTAATTCCAGCTTTTGTCCCCCTCTGCTCACCATTCTGCTTGCATTGTCTATATGTAAATCACCCGCCTCGATTGCCCTTTTCACATCACGTTCAATACCAAAAATCCGTAATAAATTAGCCACTCTAGCCTGAAGAACTCTAGGATAAAAGGGCAGAACGATCACATCATGTGCTCCTTGTTCAAAACAGGAAACAATATGGTCCTCCTCATCTGATGAAGTCATTGCTAATAGCGGGACATGAGGATGGTATTGCTGCAATATGCGAAGCAAGCCTTGCGAAACCGTCTGTTCATCTTCTATATTGAGCAGCAGCAAATCCACAGGATTATGGGCTACATAAGAGCTTGCATCCGTCGTATTGCTAACATGAACCACCTGATAACCTTCCTGCTCCAATGGACGAACAATTACGGGAGACGCTTCATTTACATCCACAAGCAAAATTAACGGGCTCACCTTTTCACCCACCTGGTTTGGACATAGCATTACATATTGGATACGAACAAGTTTGTGTTATAAGCCATTAAAGCATATTAATATTATTGTAACAAAAAAGCAGAAAATCATTCTCCAAAGAATGGCTTTCTACTTTTATGGTTTAACCCAAATAGCGATGATACAGACTTCTTGCTTTTGCCACGTCCTTTGTCCCATGGATCAGCGCTCTGCCATCTGCAAAAACAACCAAGCGATGCTCGCTTGTACTAAAGGAAACCAAAAACGGATTTCGCTCTACTTTTCCTTCTCCCAAAGAAGCAAATCTATCTGCCGTTTCTGCAAGATTCAGATGGATCGGGTTTGCTGGTCTAATTTGAACGGTATCCCTACCGCACAAAACATCTGTTTTCTGCCGATGAGAGGCCGACAAATAGGGATACGTCGGTTGACTGCCGCAAGAAGGACAGTTCTCCTTTTTAACGCTATCTACTGCTATCGCTACGTACTCATTTTTCCACAAATCAAACGAAAGTAACTTCCCTCTCAAATCTTCCGGATATCCGCCAAGAAGTTTGAAAGCTTCCGTAGTTTGGTTAGCCGTGACCATCTGTACAGCCTGCGGAATAATCCCGGCGGTATCACAGGTTTCCCCACCAAACGGTATAGTTCCCAGCAGACAGTGAAGACAAGGCGTTTGACCCGGTAAAATGGTGTAGGTTACACCATAGCTGCCTACACATCCCCCATAAATCCAAGGTATCCGATGCTTGAGTGCCATGTCGTTCATAAGAAGTCGGGTATCGAAATTATCGGTTGCATCCATCAAGAGATCTACCCCTTGGATCAACTCTTCCAGCTCTTCCACCCCAACATCCAGTACATGTGCATGTATAACCGTTTCCGAATTAATATCCTTTAATCTTCGCTGAGCAGCTACTACTTTGGGATATCTTTGCGCAGCATCACTTTCCTGAAAAAGCTGCTGGCGCTGCAAATTGCTCCATTCCACATAATCCCGGTCTACGAGGCTCACTGTACCTACACCCCCGCGAACGAGCGTTTCCGCAATACCTGTACCTAACGCTCCGGCACCTATGATTAGTACGTGGGAAGAGGCAAGCCGACGTTGTCCTGTCGGTCCAAAGGGCGCGAATCTTTCCTGTCTGGAATAACGGTCACTTGAATGTGTTCCTCCTGCACCGGATTTGTCAGTTACCTTCATGCCTGAACCATACCTTCTATCGGACTGCTTGCTGAAGCGTAACGTTTTACAGGAATCATCCCCGCCTCAAAACCATATCTTCCAGCACGAACAGCCAGTTTCATGGCCTCGGCCATTTTTACCGGGTCCTTCGCTCCTGATACGGCTGTATTCAACAAAACAGCATCTGCCCCTAACTGCATCGCCATTGCCGCGTCACCGGGTGAGCGAATACCCGCATCGACAATAACCGGAACCTCCGCCTGTTCAATAATTAGACCTAATGAAAACGGATTAAGCAAACCATGTCCTGTACCAATCGGTGAAGCTCCAGGCATAACGGCATGTACTCCAAGCTCTTGTAGCCTCTTTGCTAGAATCACATCGTCCGATATGTAGGGCAGCACGATAAAGCCTTCTTCTAACAGCTTTTCGCTAGCTTTCAACGTTTCAAATGGGTCCGGCAGCAGTGTCTTGCTATCCCCAATGACCTCCACTTTAATCATATCGCACAGGCCGGAGGCTTTTGCCAATTGGGCAATACGAATCGCCTCCTCTGCTGTTGTAGCCCCTGCTGTGTTGGGAAGAAGTGTATACCGGCTCAAATCCAGCATATCGAGAAAATGCTGCTTATCCCGTTCCTCCAAGTTCAATCTCCGTACAGCAAACGTCAATATTTCCGTCTCAGCAGCCTCTACTGCTTGGGATTGGATATCCAGATCAGAGAATTTTCCTGTTCCCAACAATAACCTCGAGGTAAAAGATGCTTTTCCAATGGTTAACATAATCAACCGCCTCCCACAAAATGTACAATCTCTAGGCAATCTCCATCTTTCAGTACCGCTTCATCATGATCTTCACGGGTCAATATATGCCGATTCAGCTCCACCACTACGGTTTTCACCTTTACATCAAGCTCATGTAGCAATTGATTCACATGAGTGATTCGATTAGAAAAGGTCAGGCTCTGGCCGTTAATCGTCAGCTTCATAAGCTTTTCTCCTTGAGGAGCTCAGAAGAAAAACTACTTATCCCAAGTTCTGCTGCACAAGCCCCATTAAGCATAGCTGCCATCGCACGCCCGGTAGCATCACTCAGCAGGACACCGTTGCGATAATGCCCGACTGCAGCATATACGCCCTCGACCCCAGGAACAATGCCTATAAAAGGATGACCTGATACAGCCTGCGGACGTAAGCCCGCCCAAGCACGTATAAAAGAAGCTTCACGGACGCGCGGCAGCCAGGCAGAGGCACGTGCCAGCAACCCCTCCAAGCCTCCTACGGTTACTTCTTCGTCATATTGATGCGAAAGGCTCGTTGCCCCAATCCAAAGCTCGTTATTCTGTTTAGGCACGAGGTAAATATCATCAGCATAAATGGTGTATTCTAACGGGTGATCCTTCAAGGAGACCGCTACCGCTTCGCCCTTGACCGGATAAAGTGGATATTCAAACCCAACCTGCGCTAGCAATTTCATGCTATCCAAGCCTCCGGCAATAATGACCTGATCGCAGGAAAAAAAACCACTATCTGTACGGACACCGCAAATTCGACCATCCTGTATGACCAGTTGCTCTGCCTGTGTACCAGACCATACCGTTGCTCCCAGCACCGCAGCAGCACCTGCATAAGCACGGCAAAGCTGGACAGGAGCCACTTGTGTCTCCTTTGAACGATATATTGCCCCGATCGCTTGTTCATCCAAACCTGGAATTCGTCGGGCCAATTCTTTCGCATCCCACCAGATAGGACAATCACCCTCTCGCGTTTTAGCAGCTTTCCAGCGTTTTTGGCCTTCAGTCTCCGTACGGAAAGGGGTCACAAACCCTTCAGTACGGAATTCCACCGAAATACCTGACAAACGCTCTAGATCACAGACAAGCTCAGGGAATGCATCTCGACTTATGCGAGCAAATCGTGATAGCTCAGAGCCGGTGAACTCTTCACTTTCCGCTGCCAGCATTCCAACCGCTGCTCCTGAGGCTCCCTCACCCGGGATCAATCGTTCCAGCATAATCGTACTTCTTCCCTCCTTGGCCACATGATAAGCAATGGAACTGCCGATGACACCTCCACCTATGACCAAGCATTCAGCGTGTCCAATCACTCTTTCCTCTGTGTGTATCTTTAGCATTTGTTCCGTATCTCCTCTCCATAAACCCTTCTGCTTTCAGCTTGCCTCTACTCTCGTTTTCTCGCTACAGGCTGTGAACTACAAGGTCTGCCATTCGCCTATACTCCATTGCAGCTGCAACGGGCGACTCAGCCTCCCATATACCAGACATCACCGCAATTCCGCTTGCTCCGGCCCTATAAAGCTCCGGGATATGATGCGGTTGTATGCCGCCTAGCGCAATCACCGGAATGTTCGACAGCCTGCAAATATGTTCAAGCTGAGCTAAACCCCGCGGTACAATACCGGGCTTACAATGGGTCTCATATACGTGACCATAAAGTACATAGTCCGCTCCTGCCCGCTCAGCAATTTGCATCTCCTCCAAGGAATGTACAGACACTCCACAGCGTGTACCCTTTGGAAGTAGGCTTTTCACATCCACAACAGGTAATCCATTAGCTGGTAATTGAACGGCTCCAACCAAAGTAAGTAAAGCTACATCCACACGATCATTTACTACAATTTGTTGCAAAGGAACTTCCTGCTCCACCAGGCTGCGAGTCAAAGAAAGCAATGCAGAGGCACCATTCTGTTTTAAACGTGCGTGTACATAATGAACATACGGACAAATCACAGCAGCCACTTGGGCGGCTTGTGCAAAAGTGCCCTTTTCCATCGAAATTGCGTGTAATTCGATTTTGTCTTCACCTCACATTGGACTAAAGGATCTAAGCTTAGCCAGCCACGTCTACCAGCAGGAATGAAAGGGGATTATATGTGAATCGTCTACGGAAGCTCGAACTACTTAAAATGAACGAAACGCAAAAAAACCACTTCCCCAAGGAAGTGGTTTAACGAACGTCCAATAATCGAACGGACCATGAATCCGTATACGTGTATCGTCCCACGCACAAACAAAAATAAAGATGGTGTTGCCTTGTTTGTACGGCGCTCACTTCCCTACGCTGGCATAACCCAGATCAGGTGCAAAGGGTCCGAAATCCATTTATTCCGTCTCAGCCGCATGGGCGGCTCCCCTAGTGTGACTATTTTATTGTATAAGCTAAAGATAGCTTAGCATATTTTTCTAATTCTGCAAACCCCACTTCGTGTGAAATTTGATGGAACTGGATTTAGCTGATTTTAGTTAACTTTACTTGACCACTCTTCCACATTCCACGTTTTGGTTACCCAATCCTCGTAAAAGTCCGGTTCGTGAGATACAAGCAATACGGTCCCTTTGTATTCCTTCAAGGCACGTTTCAGCTCATCCTTTGCTTTAACATCCAAGTGGTTGGTAGGCTCATCGAACAGTACCCAGTTGCTTTCACGCATTAACAGTTTGCAAAGACGGACTTTAGCCTGTTCTCCACCACTGAGCGCAGATAGCGGACGCGTGATATGCTCATTTTTCAAACCGCAACGCGCCAAATGCGCTCGTACTTCATGCTGGTTCAAATGCGGAAATTCATTCCACACATCGTCAATCGGTGTAATTTTCTCGGCCTTTACTTCCTGCTCAAAATAAGCGGGCTGCAAAAAATCACCTTGATAAGTTTTTCCACTGATTGGCGGAATTTTTCCCAATATGGTTTTGAGCAATGTCGATTTACCGACACCATTGTAGCCGACAATTGCAATCTTTTCGCCACGTTCAATCGTCATGGACATTTTAGGCAAAAGGGCATGTGTATAACCAATCTCAAAATCAATACCCTCAAATACCGTCTTTCCGCTTGCACGTGCCTCTTTGAATTGAAAGGTTGGTTTTGCGGCTTCTTCAGGCTTATCAATACGTTCGATCCGATCAAGCTGCTTTTCACGGCTCTTTGCTCGGCCTGAGGTAGAGGCACGCGCTTTATTACGCTGAATAAAATCTTCCTGTTTCTTAATAAAATCCTGTTGCTTCTCATAAGCATCAATATGCTGGGCTTTGTTCAGATCCGCCATTTCGAGAAACTTTTCATAATTAGCTGAATAACGGGTCATCTTGGCAAATTCAAGATGGTAAATAACATTAACGACCTGGTTCATAAATTCAGTATCATGTGAAATAAGAATAAAAGCATAAGGATAATCCTTCAAATAGCGCGTAAGCCATTCAATATGCTCTACATCCAAATAGTTGGTAGGTTCATCCAGCAACAGGACGTTCGGCTTTTCCAACAGCAACTTAGCAAGAAGAACCTTTGTCCGTTGCCCGCCGCTAAGTGCGGATACATCCCGATCCAGTCCTATCGCCGACAGACCTAGTCCATTCGCCATCTCTTCAACCTTTACATCAATGAGGTAAAAATCCCCCATATCCAGTTGCTCCTGAATTTCACCCATCTGTTCCAGCAACACTTCCAACTCATCAGGAGAAGCATCCCCCATTTTGTCAGTAATCTGCATCATTTCCTTTTCCAATTCCAACAAAGGAAGAAAAGCATCCTTCAATACATCACGTACCGTTTTGCCCGGTGTCAGCTTGGTATGCTGATCCAGATAGCCGTAACGCACACGTGGAGTCCATTCCACTTTACCCTCATCCTTAAGCAATTTTCCAGTGAGAATGTTCATGAGTGTCGATTTACCAACACCGTTAGCTCCTACCAAACCTACACGTTCCCCCGCAAGCAATCGAAAGGAAACATTTTTAAATAATGCGCGGTCCCCAAAGTTGTGGGATACATTTTCTACAGTCAATAAACTCATAAGCTGTTTTTGGCTCCTTATTGTCATCGGCATTGCCGACTGTTCTTATTTCATATGCATTTCGTTTCTCTCAAAGCTTTATTGTAGCACATTCTGCAACCATATCGGAATATTGAAAACAGTGAATTTTAAGGTTTTTTGGTATGGATCTGCCTAAAAAAAGAAAAACCACCCATGAGGGTGATTATTTTAAGCCATTATAACATTTGTACTCAAAGTAACCCGCAGCTGCTGCAGATTTTTCATCCGTGAAACGTTCACTCGCTTTAAAGGGAGCTGGACATGAATCTCTATAAAAATACTTTATTCCAGTATCTGGTTCTATGCCACCGATAATGTCTTGCTTTCTAACGACTCTCCCACCACCAAATCCATAGTTATTGTAATACCTGTCTCCAACCGGAATGCCTTGGATAAACGCGATCAGCCCCACATCATCTACCGTGTTGTACCACTCCTCTTGCGGAATGATCGGTAGCGTGAACGAATAAGTTATGCCGTTACGTGCTGCTTTTTCGTTATGGACATTAATAATTCGCGCCAAGTTCTCTTGAACGCTGCGAACAATGGTGGAACGACGTATTTGCTCAAAAGTTTCTGAATTTTTCAGCAAAGATATAGCGGTCTGATCCTGAAGTTCCTTTTGAAAGCCCTCTACCCACCTGTGATTTCGAGCATCGTATGCGTGCACATAATTATCCAAGGTGAACCCCACACTGTTGCCTACTGAATCAACATAGGCATATGGCTTTTTTTCGCTCCATTTGTGGCCAATAGCAGCTTGTCCATGCTCGTCTGTATAGGCTTCTGAGGTGAACGCATAATAACCGTCATAATCCAGAATTACAATAGCCGGTATGTAATCCAATAATGCACGTTGTGCTACTATATCCCCATCAATGCCTACATTAAGAAAAAGGGTGTGCAGGAACGTGTTCAGCGCTGCTTCTTTATCTACCCGAAAAAACTTATCCGATCCGTATCCGGCCTCGCGTTCCTGACGTTCATTCTGTGAGAGCACAACCCCTGCATCCTGAACTGCGGTACGGAGAGCCGACGTATATTTCATTTCTAGCTGCTGCACTTCACGCTGATTCTGCACCCGTAAGTCACTAACTACACCAAAGGGCAAAAACAAAAGTATAAATATGACCGCAAAATCAGTAATCCTCATTCAGAACCATGCCCCCGTAAGAAGCTGTAACTGCTGGCTTGCCGCTATCTGCCCCACCAAGAAGCCATGATTTGTACAAGTCCGCAGGAGTCCGATTCGTATTATGTACCCGGACCGTAAAATAATCCCCGGCCATCAAGGTATATCGACGCGTCTGATCTGATTTTGGCTGCTGATTGTCAGGAAACAGTACAGGAAAAATTTGCGAATTATAGTACCCATCATATACAGCTTCATAATTGCCCAGAAAACTGTCTGGCTTCGCGGCATCTGCATAGTCCGGTACATACTTTTTGTGCATATGCTCCAAGTCAACTTCGTACGTATTGCCTGTCAATTCCAGATCACGCATAAAATCGTTATACATCGTCGGTGTAATGTAACCCTTGGTTCTTACCATATCAACAAAACGTACAGTTGCATGATATGTATTTAACCCGGATATATCATCCTGCCGTTCAGCAGCTTGAGCTGCGGGTACGATGTACAAAAGCAATACAGCGAGCAGCGCCCCCAACAGCTTCGATATTGTTTGAACCACTTCAGTCTTCCCCCAATTTCTCAAAACGTACAGATGTTATGTCCCCATTCCCATTACGCTGGGGGTACATGGAATATAATGAGGAAGCATCCAGGGTCGATACATCAGGCTCAAACGGTTCAGAAAATACATCATACTCTGTCCCGTCGACTTGAATCGAAATCCCCTCCTGTAAGTTCATGCGAATTGCCTGTATGACCTGAGTTCCTTTAATCCGCTCCGGCAACCCCACCCCAGCAGTATGGGCTATTCGCCCTTCAGAATGCTCCTCTTGCTGTGATCTTAATTCCAGTGCACCATCCAGCTGCCTGGACAAGTCTGCTGCCGTTACACATGCGGTTATGAACAGAATAACTGACACACCAAGCCGCAGCATACTTGAAGCGTGATCAGACATACTCTCATCCCCTTTATGATTATTATCTCTGCTGTAGTGCTTAGGACTGGGTAAACAACAACCCACGTACCACGTTCGATTTGTCTTTGACGATTTCAGCTTTAAATTTACCACTCGGATTTACGTATTCATTCTCTTTCTCATTAAGTGTATTCGTGATTTTCCCTGTCTTATCACTGCCACCATTCACGGCGCCATACTGTTCACTGTCTGGGCTAATGTTCAGAGCATTACCGTACCACTGGCCTGCCATATTTTTGCCGGTTTTAATCTGAATGCCGAATTGGTCCTTCCCCTGAAACTTCCGCAGCGCATTGGTCACCTGGGAACCGCTAATCGTTGTGCCGTCATATACCGTAAAAGAGGCTTGAGACAATTCGGTCTGAATATCAGCAAAATTGTTTTGTGCCGTTTTAGTCGCCTCCTGGGCTGAAATAAATAGTATAACTACAATCGTAATTAGAGCGATGGTCAAAAATATCCCAGCGGCTACCTTTAAAGCTGTTGATGCGTTATTCATTTATTTTTCTCTCCTAGCTTGTTATTTTGTATTAGTCATAGGTTAACTTTCTTACTGAATTTTTTGTATTTGTTCATAATAGTTATCCATCTGAACAAAGCTCATGCCGATCAACGGAATCACCAAATATAAAAAGATAAGACCATACATCGGGGCAAAACCAATCATCCTTCCCCAGATAGCCTTACTGTCTATTATTTTTTCATACTCCTGTTTTCTTTGTTCGAAATAGTAGGACATATGGGATTCCAAATCATCAAAGGCCTCTCGAATCGTAATTTTACCTAAAGACAAATGAAGCTTATCCACGAGACGTTGAAATTCCGGCAAAGGCGCTTCTTCTTTTAGCAAGTCGAGAGCTGCCTCTGGCCCATGTTCATAATGAAGCAAACATTTTTGCAGAGGTCTTTTGAATATAACTGAAAATCTGTTCAGCCACTCCAATATTTCCTCGACAGACATTCGTTCCATAACCCGTAAAATGGAAATAACTGTTTGAAATTGATACACCTCATGCCTCATATCCAACCGACGCATTTTTCGTTGCAAATATAATAAAAGCATAGGCATTTGATAGGCTGCGTACCCAACAATCAAACTAATCAGCACTTCCCACCACTTGATGTATTCATCATTCCAATCTTTTAGCTTTTGGAGGATACGCCAAGTATTTGTGGATAACTGTTCAGGAGTAGCAGTTCCATTAGCATTATGCTCTAAAGCAGCGTACATCTGTTCGTATGTGCTGTTTGACCTCATGTTCAGCGAATGCATGATTTTGCGATCAATCTCACTCTGCTTCAAAGCTTCTTTTTGCTCCACCGGACTTAAACGTCCAAACATTTGACCCGATTGCACTGGTGCGTGAAGGATATGCGTTTTCTCAGCTTCATGTAAAAAAAATATCGTACTGATACTGAGCACCAATCCTATAATACAAAGAGCCATTCTGCGTATGTAGAGCCACTCCAGCCTAATCTCCGCACCACTTTCCTTTAATAAGCGGGTTATTTGAAAATAAGAAGACATATGCTGTCGCGGAATTAAAGAATCCACCACATTACGAATGATAGGAAAACGGTATAGCTTCTGCTCCCAAACCCTCCGTCCTCTACCCGCACGATATCCTGTCTCGTCGGTCTGTTGTAGCTTCTGTAACAGGAAATAAGATACGATTATCACAATATAAACGGATAATTTTGTGATATAACCCAATTTTCCCTGATAAAACTCATCCATGGAGGGAAAGCTGGACCTCGCCCATGTCTCGATTGGGGTGGTAAAGAAAACTGGTGCTAGTGCGATCACGTTTAGACTTTTTAACAGATAGTCCAGTTTATTTCTTCGCAGCAACTCCAACTGGATTTCGCGTGCGAGACTGCCGAGCCCCTTCAAGTAAATGGAGCCACCCTCCTCAACCCGATCACCAAACTCCATTACCATATACGAGATACCGGCAAAAGCTTTTAAAAATCGATTAGGAGCCGATTCATAGTATCTTTCCAATGCTTCGTGCGGATCAACATCTGTTAGCGCCTCATGGATGAGTCGTGCGTGTCTCCCGGCCTCTGCCTCCGCCAAATCGGCCGCTTCGGATATAGCTTCCTCCACCATACCGTGCTGATGGTAATAGTGACGCACATTGGCGAATAATTCGATCATCTGTGCAAGTAGCCTTTTTTCCATCCGGCTAATGGCCATATCCAAAATAAGACTGTTGATTACCACTCCGCATAAAACGGCTAATATAGCAAACTCTATTCCTGGCTTCATCATGACCAGCACAACACCACTGCAAGCAAAAGCTCCCCAGATGAACAGTGTCATCTTCATCGTCTGTAGGCGAAGCTTGTACTCATCGTAGGCATGCTGACCAGCTAGTCGCTTACGTATACTCATGATGTATCCGGACAAGAAAGGGACCTTCATACACAGCGTGTACAACTTATGCAGTAAGGCTTGCAGCTCACGTTGCAGTACCGCTTTTCCCTTGCGCCCTTCCTTCACAGAATAAATTCGTCCTCTGCGAACTGCATGACTACTGCGCTTACGCAACCCCCATAAAGCTATATATAGAAGCGTAAAGCCCCCACCTGATATAAGTAAAATCCATAATAAAATTTCTTTAAGACTCATAGTCTTCCTCCCAATAGCGGGTCAAAAAACTGCGGAAATCTCTGGCATCATTTACATTCATCTGCTCATACATTTCTTGTACACTTTTGGCTGTTAAGGGCTCCATCGGTATATAGCTTCCGTTCCGATATTCCATAACGTGGCGATAACTGTAGCTCGTTGAAGCATTGGAGCCTGCATCCGTATGATCTGGGTCACGCGGCACACATTCTGTGATCCGTTCGATGTAGCGTCGCCCTTCCGCATCACGTTTGAGATGCACATCAAAGTTAATGACATGAACTACCTGTTCCTCAGCAATGCCTTCATGCTGAAATACTCCTGTTTTGAGCAATGAATTACGAAGTGAAAACACGAGATCACGAAATGTTTTGGCATGATGAGTAAAAATGGTGAACAGACTGGCAACCTGCGACATTTGAATCATCCAAGCAGCTACTTCATCACTTGCTACTTCGCCTAGTATATTGACGGTTCCATCTGTTTTTTTCTGTAAGTCAAGCCCTTGTTGTCCTGAAATATGATCCGTTTCTCGAAAGCTAAGAATATTACGGCGACTGTAGATGCTGCGTAGATGCAGTTCAAAAGCCATTTCCTGAACGCGAAGCGTATACGAAGCATAAATGTGCTTGACCATCGCCATTAACAACGTCGTCTTACCTGAGCCCTGCGCGCCTGTGATAGCAGTAATCCGGCTGCCTTTCATTAAATAAGAAAGTAGCTGGATTGGAAAATCAGCATTTTGTCCCTTAATTAACTGTTCCAGCGATGCGCTTTGAATATCAAATTTACGGACAAAGAAAGCCCACGATTCTGAGAAAGGAGGTCGTACCACCACTACCCGTGACCCATCCTTCATTTCATTGACCTTATAACCATTTGCTTCGGAAAGCTGTCCCGGGTAATTGTATTTGTAAATATTTTGGCACACCCTTTTAAGTTCACGCTCAGATCCGAAGGAAAGGAATGAAAGATGGATCGTTTTACCTTTATAAAAAATCCATACGCTCTCATAACTATTGGCAGTAGGCATAGTTGTTTGTTCAAATACATACCCATCGGAAGGCCAGTCTGATGATGCAGGAATCCCACCTTCCGGCATACCACTGACGCCCCCACTTACACCGTCGATCCGCTGGTCACGAATATCATCAATGACGGAAAAACCTTTATAATGCTGATAAATCCGCTGGACAATAATATCCACCTTCTCCAAAAAGGAAAGGGGCCGGTACTCACAATCATAGATATAACGAATGTCCTCTGCGGTAACGAGATAACTTCCATCTTCTTCACCTTGCTGTGAATATCTCATTTCGGCCAAGTCATAAGTATCCAGTAAACGTGATAGTGCATCAGCGCCAAACTTCTGCTGGTATTGGTAAAATATAATTTCGAATTGATCCTGTATGCTAAACAACTCAGGTCTGGAGAATGGCATAACAGTATCGACGATTTTCTCGTTCAAGCCGTAACCGTGAATCAGAAGCTCAGCCATCAGATTTTTAACAAAACGTTTATCTCCACTGCTACCATTGGCACAGTCCTTTAATGCCCTGCGTAGTTCCGCCCTTTGATGGATACGCCGTCTATATTCCTCTTCATGCAATCCGGCATCCGCCATCTGGCTATGACTTAGTTCATGAAGTGCATTTTTGATATACTCTATTAATGTTTCGAATGTGGCATCTTCATTCTTTTTTTCTACTCGAAGGGTTGAATGTCGCGAGTGAAAATTCCCTCGATATTTAACAATAATCAGTACGATGCACATCAATACTATACAGGTAAGAATCAATCCGTTGATCATTTGAGCGGACAGCATTTAAGCGCCCCTCTCCAAAGCCTTGAGCCGAAGATCGGACTCTGCCGCCTCCAGAATAGCTTTGCTGATATGACGTATACTCTGCGCCCATCCTACAGTCATAAAAAGCTTGCGAGGCTGCCCTTTTCCACTTCGTACCTCACGCTGCACATGGCCGATCACATCCCTGCGGTTCCATGCGTCCATAAATCCGGTGTTATAAGGGACTGTATACAGAGCACCTTTGTAGCCATATCTCCTGCGAATATTCGCTTCATTCACTTGAGAATGCACATCATATTTTCCAAGTACTATTAATAAGGGTAACGATGAGTAGGTAGATAACGGAGACACGGATTCAAAATAAGCGTCTAACTCTCGCATATTCTGAGTGAGTGAAAGAACAGCCAGTTTGGCTCGTGCACATGCTTCATGCTGTACAGCCCCCCATCCTGCTCCACTTCCTGCATCAATTAGCGTTAAATCATAATATTGGTTCGCTGTATCTATTACTGCCCGTACAAGCCCTGGAGACAGTAACGGCGGTGCAGCTCCAAAGCTGGAGGTTCCCTCAAGTACATCCAAAGTATGTTCGAGTACAGGTGTCGTATAATTACGAATATTTTCTTTAGACAGTGTCCCTCGCAGAACTAAACGTGCGGCAGCATCCCAGCCCCCTTCCTGAAGCTGTAGGGTTGGATCATCCATACCATACTCTTGTATAGGTAATCCTGATTCAATACCAGTATGTCTACGACCCAAATGAGTCAATAATAGTCTTCCTCTATATAGATTGCCTATGGTAATTGCTATTGCTGCCGCCAAAGAGCTACTTCCACTAGCCCCCTTAATGGGGCTCCAAAACAAAATGGTACTCATGCTCTACTCCTTTCCGCACGCTTTAGCGCACGACGAATCACCTTTAATTCCCAACTCATCCATTCCCCAATACAACGGCATAGTTCTTTCTTATACATTCTGGATAGCGGTTTTAGTATTAGCTGTTTTTTATGCTCATTTTCCAGTTTCAGAGCAAGCAACCCCTCATCCCATGGCAGTATATATGGCTCTTGCTGCCAAGATGCCGGGAAATGATTCATGTATTCCCACAGATACGGCTCCTCCAGACCACAATCCACGGCCTGTAAAAATAGCTTGTGAAATACAAGATCTTTGGGGAATTCAGGTTGACTGAATAAATGCTGAAGCCAATTCTGTCCGTTATGCATTAGCATGCGGCTATAATCACTGACCCAAACTCGCAGTTCTGCCCTTTTCCAAACAGAAATTGGACAAAAATCAAGTAACTCTACATCTAAAATAACAATGTCATAAACCTGCTCTGCCTTCTGATCAGCCCTCATACCTATATGCAGGTCTTCCCATGCTGTAAATCCAATTGCTACATCAAAACCACTAAACTGCGTAATGGGAAGTGGTTTGTCAAGCATCCCTATGCTATACAGATACCGTCCCCGCAGCGTAGCATCTACAAGCAGTACTCGTTGGCCAGAAGCTGCTAATATGCTGCTGATGTATAACAAGGTATCGCTTTTGTCACAAAGCCCGGCAAATATCCATGTTTTCATACTTCCGTTCCTTTTCTCTCATTTATTTGGCATACGGGTCAGAGCTTCCACCCTGCGTCAGAATCTTTGTTTGTTCTTGATGATCCTGCTCATTCTCATATTCATTTCTTGTAACATCAATCCCGCTTGTTGGGTTTTCTATAGTAGCACCCGCATGTTGAGCTGCAATTTCCTCACTCAGACTTCTTTCCACGGGTGTTGAAATTACACTGTTTGATGAATTAATTGCATTTTCAAGGGAACCCCGCAGCTGCTTAGACAGCTTTTGTTCAGCAATGTGTATCAAATTCGGATCACTATTCATTAACGCTAATACCTGCGCATTAGGCGGATAGGTCGGGATTGCCTTGGGCTGAAATTGGGGATCCACATATGTCAGAGCATAAATGGATGCTTTATGCAGGTAGGCATCAACAATCGCGCTCGAAAGCGATAATATTTCCTGCTCATTCAAAGTGACCCAGACAATTGGACCTTCCAGTCGGGAAATCTTCTTTTTGGATAATAGAATGTAATCCTGACCTGTTGGAAATTGTATGCGGATATCTACTTCGTCCCCCGACTTTAGACTGTTGGGTAGTACCACCACCTTTAGCTCACGGTTGCGTAAATCTTTAGGTGTGGGTTCATCAGCAGTAATCATAGACGATGTAAGCACAGATCCTTTTTTAAGCTCAATCTTGGCTGTGGTTCCGGAAACTTCACTTTTATTTGCCAGCAAATTTGATGGAGCCTGAGAACCGGGAACTTTAATTCCCTTCAAATCATTAGATGCAATCTGTTCACCTGGAGAAATATCACGGACAACCGCCCAGCCTTTTTTCGCGGTTCGTTGCTCTTGTTCATACACTTTCCATTTCAGTTCTGCCTCTACCTCAGCCTGTTTCCTGACCTCATTCATTTGATGGATATTAACCATAAGGTAGCCGGCAAAGATAATGCCAACAATCCCAGCGCCAATGCAACCGGCATACAGTTTTTGTTTACTGCTCTTTCTTAGCTTGGACACACAACTTCTCCCCTGCCTCTTTTTGATATATACTTTTTCTATTTAGCGCCGTCGCTTAAGGAATGCGAAGCGTCTTCTCCGGGTGTCTGGAATAACTCCGCGAAACAGCTCGTCCAGCACCTGATCCATCTCATCATCCCGTTCGAAGGGGTCTGAGTGGAACGGTAGAGCAAATACTTTATCGTGATCCAGCTCCTTACGAAGCCTGCGAACCGCCTCCGAAGTTGCCAATGGCAAGCAGTAATTCCATTTGTGCTGTGGGTGGCGCTGAAGAGATCGGGCTAGCCCTGCTATATCCTGAACCCTCCATTCGGCCCCTGAGCCAACGACGAGCGGATAATCGGCTCTCAAGAATTCTTCCAGACGTTCATTATCCTGCCCACTCCCCAGGTCCAGTACGATAAATCTGTAAGAACCACCCAACAAAGAAATGACATCCGCACGCGATGTTTGTCGCCAGTAATGTACTCCATCGACTTCAAAACGCCGACTTGAACTCATTTGTCCAACGGATGTGCCTTCTACGACTTCTTGAAGTCGGGCAAATGCTTTGGCTGTGCTGTGCAGCTCAACCAAAGCTACGGAGCGGGATCTTCGAGCCAGATAGTGGCTCACCGTAATTGCTGTATGCGTAGCACCGGAGCCGGCAGATACACCCAGTACAGCCACTACCCTTGTGCCTGCATAATCCATTGAGGCATCATTAACGGATATTTCTTGTTGAGCAGGTTGAAAATCAGCACTGCGACGCAGTTCTCCAATGACCTCCCCGGCGGATTGAAATCGTTCCTCAGGATTCTGACGCAGCAGTTTTCGAATTACTGGAATCAAATGACGAGACAATTCCCCGCGTATATATCCTTCTACTCCCGCAGTCCACTCGCTATATTTGCCTCCTGTACAGAGATACAATAGTAGCGCTCCCAAACTGTATAAGTCTGAACGAGCATCCGTCTGACCTGCTCCATATTGCTCCGGGGCAGCGAAGCCCACTGTGCCCAGCTTTACCGTATCTTGATCCAGCTCAGCCTTGTAGCTCCTCGCTATTCCAAAATCAATCAGTATAAATTCCATTTCCGGTGTCAGCATAATATTCGTTGGTTTCAGATCCCGGTAAATGACTGGTGGTTGACGGGTATGCAAATAATCCAACACATCCAGTACCTGCAAAGCGAATGGGACGATTTGCTCCTGTGGAATATAGCCTTGGTAGCCCTTCATATATGCTTCCAGCGTAATTCCTTCGATGTAATCCATAACCAGGTATACCGCTCCAGATGGGGGATGCTCAAAAAAATCAACAATTCTTGGTAAACGTGGATGGCTTAGTGAAATCAGCATCTCTGCCTCCGTGCGTACAAGCTTCATCACTTGTGGCTCGGCAACCGACTCCTTCACTGCCCATTGCTTGCCTGGCAGTTTTAAATCCTCTGCCATGAACACGCGGCTCATTCCTCCCGAACCCAATGTGCGCACAATACGGTAACGTTCACCAACAATTGATCCGAATTCCAACTGTGATGGTTGCTTCATTATTCTCCTACCTCCTTTCTTAAGCAGACAACGCAAAAAAGGGAAAGCTGCCGCAAAATCAAATTTCCATGTCGCCATGAAAACCGTTTTCGCGGGATGCTTTCCCTTGATTTAAACATCATTATTATTTTTAAGGAACAATTTGGATTTATTATATAGCACACCTGTATCTATTGTAAAGTGTTATTTTCCATACTTAATCATGTACAGGGTAATCTCATCTCGATTATGGAATAGCTGCTTAGCTCGCTGAATCTGCATGCCGGACTCCTCAAATGAAGCAATTACATCATGAATGAGCGCCAAGGGCTTTTTATGCATTAGCTTGACCGTAACGATAGCAGTACCACCGCTTCGCAAACTATATAGTAAATCAGTAACGAGCCTTGCCATTTGCTTAGGACTCCAGCTCATATCACAAACCAGCAGATCGAACGAATTCTCTTTAAATTTGACTTCACTTGCATTTTTACGCAAAAAAGTCAGATTGGCGTACTTCATCAGTGATGGCTCCATCTTTGCCGGATCAACCGCAGTAACTTTCAGTCCCCGCTCCAGTAAGAAGGAAGTCCATCCACCCGGTGCTGCCCCAATATCCAGTCCCTGATGGAAAGCGCCAAAATCTATGCCGAACGTTACTTCTGCTTCCAATAGCTTGAATTTGGCACGGGAAATTTGTCCGTCTTCTTTCTGAAAACGAACCGCACCTCCGCTCCAATCCGATAGGTTGTCCTCAGGACGTGATACACCTGCATACCACGTATCTGTATCTGCAAAAACGGACACAATAACATCGGCGCCTTGTACTGTTTGCTCCATAGGTAGATCACTTAATTGTTCACTCAAAGCCTGCTTAAGTGCACCTGCGCTTTCAGTCCAGCTGCTATTAGATCCTTTGCGCACCTGTAAAGAAACACGTTGATCCATCAGTTCCTTGCGGTTACGGATGAATGCAACCAGACGCTCCTGCACCTGAACCAGATCCGTTCCTTCTTCCTGAAAATGAACAGGAAACAAGTGACGTAAAAACATCGGCGGCTGACCTGTAATTGTCCTCACTGCCTCAATTTCTTCCGCAGGTAATGTAGCCAGAAAAATTTCACCAGGTAAAAGCATCGTACTTTTCACAGAGCCAAATATTCTTCTAAGCTCCTCTTGAGCATAGGGTGCAAAACCGTGATTGGCCGTACAAATAAATCTTGATGATGACAAAGTAGATTCACTTTGTTCATCTGTACTCATATATAGTTCCTCCAAAATAACATTACCCTCCAGCGCACACCCGAATCCAGGGACGTTCTCCATCCCAATCCAGCTCAACCGAAACTTCATATGTGTGCATAATCAATTCTTTCGTTAAAACTTCTTTTTTCGGTCCAGCTGCTGCAACCTTACCATCACGAATCAATGCAACATGTGTAAATAGGGGGACAATCTCCTCAATGTGATGAGTCACATAGACCACTGATAAGTCCCGCTTGCGGAGCCGATCAATCTCGACCAGCATTTTTTCCCGCTCAAATAGATCCAACCCAGCACAAGGCTCGTCCATAATTAGCAGACGGGGTTCCGCCATCAGTGAGCGGGCCAACATCACCTTTTTACGTTCTCCTTGAGATAACGTCCCCAGCGGATGATGAATCAAGTCACCTAAATTCATACCCTCCAGCAAAGATATGGCCTTTTCTTTTGCCTCTGTTGGAATTTCCAGATAAAAGCGCAAAAAAGCATACGCACCTGTAGCGACTACTTCCCAAACTGGATCTTTTAGCGCCAGCTTTTCCAATAAGGTCTGACTGATATATCCGATCTGCTTGCGGACCTCCCGCACATCACATTGACCATACATTTGCCCAAGCACTTCAACCGTACCACGACTTGGAAACATATACCCTGTCATCATTTCCAGCAAAGTTGTTTTACCGGAACCATTGCGACCCAGAATAGCCCAATGTTGACCTTCTCGTATATCCAGGCTTACATCGTCCAATATCCGTCTTTCTTCCCGCTGCAACGTAATGCTCTTCATGGATATCATTCCATCACGCTCCTTATTTTGCTCAGCAAGTGTTCTACAGATTCCATTTTGTAGATGATTTCAGGATTATTGTTTTCACCATTATATATAAGAAGCGCGGGAACGCTGGATATCCGGTACTCCTGTACCAGTTCAGGAATATAGTTAATGTTGCTCTGCACCACTGCTCCTTCGGGGAGCAAAT
Source organism: Paenibacillus sp. EKM206P (assembly GCF_011066155.1). Lineage (NCBI taxonomy): Bacteria > Bacillati > Bacillota > Bacilli > Caryophanales > Paenibacillaceae > Paenibacillus > Paenibacillus sp. EKM206P. The sequence continues at coordinate 259,082 of NZ_JAAMNQ010000003.1, forward strand.
GCTCTGCTACCTCCAGCATCTTACGGGCAGCCGCGCATGTTCCGCACATGGGAGTGTACACAAACAAAGCCAGCTTGCATCCCTCCCATATGGCACGGCGCGCGTCTTTTTGTCCGATCTCTTTCATTGTTCAGACCCTTTTCTGATCTCTCGCATACGCTCCTCGGGTATGGGCCCATTATGCACGGTGACTCCCTCTGGCTTATTCGCATAGAGCAGCTCATACATGGCTCGCCGCCCCTCTGGACTGGAGGAATGCAAGTAAATTTCACGCGGATATAACCGTTTCCCTGCGATAGCAGCAGCCACATCTTTTCCCGTGGGTTGACCTGAACCCAAATCATAATCTAGCGATAGTATCGTAATAGGATATTCATGAAGCAGCAGCAGACACTCTTCCGCATCTCTTGCCAGCTTAAAGCCCGGAGGACAAGGCCGATAATCGTCCATAAACAAATACATCAACTTCTCCTCCTTTTCCCATATATGCAAGCTCACATGCCTCAAAGATAGTTATTATCAATCAGATTGATTTACTCCCAGCTTAGAATCATTTGAATATCCTCCTGATGTGTTCCATCAGGTCCCGTCTCACTCTCCAAAACGATAGGAATGCCTCTTACAGCCTCCTGATCTGTCATCCAGCGCATGCCCTCAGTACCAATGTAACCTTGCCCCACACGAGCGTGTCTGTCTTTTTTAGAGCCATACGGGTATTTAGAATCGTTCAAGTGAACTCCGCATAGAGCTGACCAATAGCCGAGACGGTTTCCTTTATCAATCAAAGCCTCGTCCATTCCACCGTTCCACAATCCTGCTGCATACGCATGACAAGTGTCCAAGCAAAAGCCGATACTGTCAGGATACCGGCACAACTGACGGATTTGCACCATTTCCTCAAGCGTGGTTCCCATAGGTCCATGATCCCCCGCCTGATTTTCAATCAATATTTTAGCATTTCCCTGCCAGCCTTCCAGCACATCATTAAAACAGTTAATGATGTTACGATAGCCCTCTAGAGGGTCTAACGAATGCATGTGACCAAAATGAACGACAATCCCTTTTGACCCACAGGCTTCAGCAATATCCAGATCATTGCGTAATGAAGCAATCGTCAGCTCATAAAGTTCCTGACCACGCTCAGACCCATGAGCCGGATTAACGGGATATGGCGAATGAGCAATGGATTGAAGCTGGTGCTCTACACAGTAAGCGTTGCAAGCAGCAGCATCAGTAGCACTCCATTCCTTCAGTCTCAGACTACGAGGATTTTTCGGGAAATATTGAAATGAACGCCCCTCCTGCTCTCGCGCACGCATAGCGGCTTTGAAAAAGCCACCACGCGTACTCACATGGGAGCCGATGAGCAATTTAGGCATCATGCTGCTGTACCGGGCAATAAAATGCTTTTTTCCCCGCCAGTTCAACCCTTACAATTTTTCCGCCACTTGGAGATTCTTCTCCTTCGCGGTCATATACTCGACACTGATGATCAAATCCACCTGTTAGCGTGTCTCCCTCCATTAGAGGCATTTCCATGTACCCGCCTTCCGCAGTAGCTTCACGTAGTACGGATTGAGTGGCATGGTATAGCTTTTCCACTTTTTCTGGCGACTGCACAATGTTTTGTACTTTGGAACCCGGTGTAAATCCGGCGATATAAGCAATTTCGTCCGAATAACAATTGCCAATACCTGAAAAAATCTGCTGATTCACCAGTGTTGTTTTTAAAATCCCCCGGCGTCCCTTCAGCCGTGCTGTAAACTTTTCCAACGTCATGCGGCGGTCTAACGGGTCAGGTCCCAGGTCTGACAAAGCCTCCTCTGTTTCTTTAGCCGTCAGCAAGTGCAGATAACCTAAGCGCAGTCCGATAAAATAAAGCTTTACTCCACTAAAATCTAATTCGATCTGAACTGTACGATCTGGACGCTGCTCCTCCGTTCCCAGAAATAACAGCCCTCCCAACATCAGATGAAGTACGAGCCGTCCGCCCGTGTTTAAATGAAAAATCAAATGCTTGCCTCGACGCTCTAAATATACAACGGTCGTTCCGAGCAATTGCTTCTCAAACGTTTCCACTTCAGTATTAATGGACTTTTCACGGCTAACCGTCACTCCAGTAATCGGAATGTCCAAAATTTGTTTGGATAATAAGATTCTGTAGTTTTCCATTTCAGGAAGTTCCGGCATATCAACATCTTTCCTTTCGTAGCTACATAGCTTTTAATGCTCGCAAGTTTTCTAAGGCATATACTTTTTTCTATTATCTCAGCTCTTCTTTCATCCAGTCCTGCAATTCAGCGAGATTTTCAAACATCAGGTCAGGTTTTACTCCAACGGTACGCACATGCTCGTCCATATTAGCGCGGGTCGTCACGCCCGACAGGATCAGAGCTGTTTTACAACCTGCTGCTGCACCTGCCGCAATATCTGTAAGCATATTATCGCCCACAACCAGAGCTTCATCCGCCCTAATGTTTAAGCGGTTCAGTGCATAATTCATCAATACGCTTGAAGGCTTACCGATGACAATAGGCTTTACCTGTGAAGCCGCTTCAATTGCTGCTCCAATCGTACCTGCTCCTGGCGTTAGCCCATCATGTGAAGGCAATTGGAGATCCGGGTTTGTCAAAATAAAAGTGGCTCCTTCCCGAATCCAACGCATGGCAGCGGCCAGCGCATCATATGTAAATTGACGATCTATCCCCTGCACCACATAATCAGGATGGTTCTCAACAAGCTGCAAACCGGCTCCTGTGAGTGCATCACGTAATCCTGTCTCACCAATACAATATACACGAGCTCCAGGACTTTGCTGTGCTACATATTGTGCAGCTGCTAACGCCGAAGTATATACTTCATGGCTGGCCGCTTTAATTCCCATACCAACCAAATGCTCAGCCACCGATTCGGGTGTGCGTGAAGCATTGTTTGTAACATAAGCATAAGGTATCTGGTCTGTACGCAATCGGGATATGAACAGATCCGCACCCTTGATCATCCGATTTCCATGATAAAGGGTTCCATCCAGATCAATTAGTAACGATTTTATCGCAATCCCCTCCCCCACTTCAAATCCATTCACATCATAGCATTGAAAATTATAATTCATCCTATGAACGATGTTCTCCTTCTTATTTAACCACCTTAATGATTCAGGTTATAAAATAATCGGCTGTCTCCATTCATCCCATCTATCTTAAGTCAAAAATGCTTATGAAGTCCATGAATTGCTGGTAAACCGTGCAAAATAGCGCCATTCCTCGCTAAAAGCCGTCGCTTTCACATGACATAAGTTCACATCTTCGTCGAAATCCATCGAAGGCGCTATTTCCTCAAAGGAAATCTTCTGTATTTCCTGATCATGCTCAAGACATAAAATCCTTTAAATTCGATATATAGAAACGCGAATATGACATACCTCCATATGTGGTAGAACAAATTCATCCCCACCACCGTGTACGGGTTCTCATCTCTTGTCGCATCCTGCGCTTTCCCGGAAAATAATTTCGGTGAAAAACAAAGGCACCGGAGCAAGCCCCGGTACCCATGCACATATCTTTCTCCAATCGTTTATTAACCGATATCGGGTACCGGTAACAACACATGCTGCTCCGCAAGCAATGAATTGGGAAATATGCTTCGCGCTTCCTCCAGCAATGGCTGAAGCTGCTCCTGATCTTTATACCTAGAACTAAAATGTGTCATGATTAGCTGACCCGCACCTGCGGCTTTTGCAGCCTCCGCTGCCTGAAGCGCCGTACTATGATGATACTCGTACGCTGTATCTACCAGTTCATGCAGAAAAGTGGCTTCATGAACGACGACAGTTGCATCTTGAGCCAGCACTACCGTATTCGGGCAAGGTCTCGTATCCCCCAAAATCGTGATGATACGCCCCTTTTTCGGCGAACCCAAAACATCCTGAGGGTGCAAAATAACTCCACCCTCTACCTCCACGCTTTCCCCACGCTTTAACTTACCGTACACCGGGCCGGGCTTGATTCCATATCGCTCCAACAGTTCTTGGTTAAGCTTACCGGGCTTATCCATCTCTACAACTCGGTAGCCATAGCTGTCGATCCGATGATCCAGCAAAGCTGACTCTACCCGGAATTGTCCGTCATCAAACAGAACCCCGCCCGTATGCTCCACAATATGTAGTTGGTAATTGATACGCGATTGGCTGATCCCTAAAGATAGCTCAATATATTGCTGGATTCCAGGCGGTCCATATACCGTCAGTGGTGTCGTTCCCCCCTGGTACGCTCTGCTCGACAGCAGCCCCGGCAGACCAAAAAGATGATCCCCATGCAAATGGGTGATAAATATTTTTTCAAGTCTGCTTAGTTTGAGCGGCGAACGCAATACCTCTTGTTGAGTGCCTTCACCGCAGTCGAACAGCCACATGCTTCTTCGTTCTTCCAGCAAACGAAGAGCGATGGACGTTACATTTCGCTGAATCGTAGGCACCCCTGCATTTGTACCGAGAAAATAAAATTCCATAACATTAACCTTCTTCCTGCTGACCAGCAAAAAACCTCCGAAGCTCGGAGGGTATTTGCTATCCCATCTGATAAAGGTGTTAAACCTTTTCGACGTTAAAATACTGCGCCTGAGGGTGGCTGAACACCATGGCTGATACAGAAGCCTCCGGTTCCATCATAAACCCTTCCGTCAGCTCAACGCCAATATCCTCAGGTTTTAACAACTGGAACAACGGCCCCTGTTCCTCCAGATCTGGACATGCAGGGTAGCCAAAGGATACCCGAATGCCTTGATATCTGGCACCGTGCCGCTGTTTCATTGTCATATCGGCAGGGTCCGGAAAACCCCAGCTATCCCTGATAATATGGTGAAGCCGTTCCGCTAACCCTTCTGCTACTTCGAGTGCTACCGCTTGAAGTGCATGCGAGCGCAGATAATCCCCTTTATCTTTCCACTGGGTAGATATCTGCTGAATCCCATGACCAGCTGTAACGACCATGAAACCCACATAGTCCATAACTCCGGATTCCACTGATTTCAAGAAATCAGCCAGACACAGATAAGGCTCTACCTGCTGGCGCGGAAATGTAAATGTGTGCAGTACCTTGCTCACATCCGACGGATCATAGATCAGAATTTGATTCCCTTGCGACTGCGCTGGAAAGAAACGATACATGGCATGTGCCTGGATGATTCCGTCTGTCACAGCTTCAAACATGATGCTGTCCACGGTTTCCTTCAACTGAATCGCTTTCGGATCTTCCGAAGCCAGCAGCTGCTCAACATTGCCTTTTAAACCAAGATGATGCCCCATTAGCATCTGCATATTCACGTAAGGCAAAATATAATTCAGTGGATAGTTACGCAGTACATGGCGATCCGTATCTGGTGGAATATAGACGGGCAGATCCTGAGCAATGTTAGAGCGCACAGCTCGAGTGAGTTTAGGGAGCGGCTTGGCTTCCACGACGATTGCCGCTTCAGCTTCTCGCTCAGCCTCCATCTCCTCGGCCATTTTTTTACGGGACTCAGGATTCATAAGCTTATTGGCAATATCTAGGCCATCCATAGCATCCTTTGCATAGGCAACCAGACCATCATACTCAGGACGGATACGATTTTTAGTGAACTTACGTGTTAAAGCAGCTCCACCCACCATTATTGGAATATCAATATTCGCATTTTTCAAATCCTGTGCGGTCAGCACCATTTGTTGTGCCGATTTAACAAGCAACCCGGATAAGCCAATCATGTCGGCCTTTTCTTCACGGTAAGCCTCAATAATGCGTTCTGGTGGTACTTTTATACCCAGATTCACAATATGGTAACCATTGTTGGATAGAATAATCTCCACCAGATTCTTACCAATGTCATGCACATCACCTTTGACTGTAGCCAACAAAATCTTACCTTTTACTGAGGATTCATTCTTCTCCATGAACGGCTCTAAATAAGCCACGGACGCCTTCATCACTTCAGCGCTTTGCAGCACCTCTGCTACAATCAATTCGTTATTGTTAAACAGTCGTCCTACTTCCTCCATCCCCTTCATCAGCGGGCCGTTAATAATCTCCAGCGAAGAATATTTCACAAGCGCTTGCTCCAGATCCGGAATGAGTCCCTCCTTACTTCCCTCCACTACGTAGGAAGCCAGTCTTTCTTCGAGCGAAAGGTTTGATATCTTTTCTTTTTTCTCCACTTTCTTGTTACGAAAAGCTGCTACAAAAGCGGATAAAGTATCGTCATTTGTTTTATAGATCAAGTCTTCCGCAAGTTTCCGCTCATGCTCTGGAATGGATGCATAACGCTCAAGCTTCTCAGTGTTTACAATCGCATAGTCCAGACCTGCTTTGGTACATTCATATAAGTAGACGGAATTGAGCACTTCACGACCCGCTTCCGGCAAACCAAAAGAAACGTTACTGATGCCCAAGATAGTATGCACTCCGGGAAGCGCCTCTTTAATAATGCGAATACCCTCAATCGTTTCCTTAGCTGAACCGATATATTGCTCATCACCTGTTCCTACTGGAAATACAAGCGTATCAAAAATTAGATCCTCCGCTGCCAAACCGTAACGGTTCACCAACAGATCATAAGAACGTTTAGCTACCTCAAGCTTATCCTCACGTGAAATAGCCTGTCCGCGTTCATCAATCGTACCAACAACAACAGCGGCGCCGTACTTATGAATAAGAGGAGCCATGTTCTCAAATTTCTCTTCACCATCCTCCAAATTAATGGAGTTAATAATTGCCTTACCTTGCGAATATTGAAGTGCTTTATCAATGACTTTTATATCCGTGGTATCAATCACCAAAGGTACTTTTACCTTGTTTACAACCAGTTTCAAGAACGCTTCCATATCCGTCATTTCATCGCGATCCGGGTCCTGCACACAAATATCAATGACATGCGCTCCGCTTTTTACCTGAGCGCGGGCAATTTCAGATGCCTCTTCATATTTGCCTTCCACGATCAAACGCTTGAATTTGCGGGAGCCCAGAACATTCGTTCGCTCACCAACCATATACGGACGATTGTCCTGTTCAATATATACAGGCTCAATGCCTGATACGGCAGGAGGATGATGACCTACCAGCGGACGTGGCTCAAACTGCGCCATACTTTCACTCATAACTCGAATATGCTCAGGCGTGGTACCACAACAACCCCCAGCAATATTCAGCCAGCCTTTTTCAGCGAAAGCAGCCATTTTACGTGCTAATGAATCAGGCGATTCATGGTATTGGCCATTTTCATCGGGCAAGCCCGCATTTGGATAACAGCTAATAGCTGCAGAGGACATTTCAGACAGAGAGCGAATATGATCACGCATAAACTCTGGACCTGTAGCACAATTCAATCCAATCGAAATGGGATGTAAGTGTTCAAGTGATATGCAAAAGGATTCGATATTTTGTCCGGCCAACGTCGTTCCCATAGGCTCAATCGTGCCTGAAATCATTAGCGGAAGCTCGATACCTGTCTGCTCAAAAGCCTGCCGAATTCCGATGCTTCCAGCCTTGACGTTAAGCGTATCCTGTGAGGTCTCCAAAAGGAGTACATCCACGCCGCCTTCAATAAGCGCCAAGGCCTGCTCTTGATAGCTGTCAATCAGCTCAGCAAATGTAACACCACCTGTGACAGACAAGGTTTTCGTGGTTGGGCCCATAGCTCCTACTACAAAACGAGGCTTGTCCGCAGTGCTGTATTTATCCACCGCGTTACGCGCCAGTTTGGCCGCCACCAGATTAATTTCACGGGCACGTTCCTGTATATCGTAATCCGCCAAAACGACGGATGTTGCTCCAAATGTATTCGTTTCAATTAGGTCTGCCCCAGCCTTCAAGTAGGCTTCATGAATCCCTTGAATGACATCCGGTCTCGTTAAGACCAGCATTTCATTACAGCCCTCCAGCTCTTCCCCACCAAAATCATCGGGGGAAAGGTCTTCCTGTTGAATCATGGTGCCCATGGCCCCATCAAGAAGGAGTATTCTTCGTTGTAATGCATCCTGCAAGCTAACTTTATCCAAATTTCTTCACCCCCGCAAAACGTTAAATCCTAGTTTAGCAGAAACCGTATCATTTAGATAGATTGAAGTAAAAACATACGTTTTATACAGGTTGTTCTTTGTAAAAATGACTTCTCTAATCCATTTTTATAGTTTGTAGCATTTTAGAACGTACTTAACCCTGTATCCTTTAGCTATAGCCATTTGCATTATAAAATGTTGAAATCCTGTATTGTACAACGTTTCAAGACATGGTATTCTTTATATAACATTAATCCAAGTGGAAAAGAGGGAATAGATACATGGCCGAAATCTTAATACGTAATACGAATGAAAGAATTAACGGTGAAGAACAAGTACGTGAATTTCTGGAGAGTCACGAGATATTGTATGAACATTGGGATGCTTCCAAATTGTCCGGGGAGCTGCAAGAGAACTTTACCTTAACAGATGATCAAAAGGCCGCTGTTCTCAAAACATTTGAACCCGAAATCAAGGATTTAGCCGCACGTCGCGGATATAAAATATGGGACGTTATCACTCTATCTGAAGCAACGCCGAATTTGGACGAGCTGCTGGCCAAGTTTGAGCAAATTCACACCCATACCGAGGATGAAATCCGTGCCATTGTCGCTGGTAAAGGCATCTTTATCATTAAAGGACCTGAAGAGATCGGCTATTTTAACGTAGAGCTTTCACCGGGGGACGTTATCTCCGTACCCGAAAATATACCTCACTTCTTCACTTTAATGGAGAATCAAAAGATCGTGGCAGTCCGCTTGTTCATTGAAGAAAATGGCTGGATTGCGGAACCGTTCGAAGATCCAACCTTCATTAAAGCATAATTACGAATTTATCCTTGTGTAAATAAAAAACTCCCTCTGCTCTGTGACAATCGAGCGAAGGGAGTTTTCTTAATACTCGTTTCTAAAGGTGTAGATTTCTTACTTTAACGACTGAATAATTCCATCCAATTCAGACAGATGCTTGATTTGAAACTTCGGCTTGATCTCTGTGGTATTGGTTTTGGCGTTTCGGTTCACCCACACCGAGTGAACACCTGCTGCCAACGCTCCTTGAATATCAGTCGTCAGCTTATCTCCTACCATTAAAGCATGTTCGGGCTCAATACCAAGAAGCCCCAACGCATGCTGGAATATAGACGGATCCGGCTTGCCTCGACCAAATGAACCTGAAATGACCACATGATCAAAGAAAGGAGCTAATTGAGGAACTCCATCCAGTTTCTCCTGTTGTAAATCAGGGGAACCGTTTGTCAACAATAACAGCTTGTACTGTCCCTTCAATTGTTCTAGAATTTCAAACGTTTCTTCATATACATGGGGACGCGCGCGTCTTTCCGAAGCAAATTGGGTAGCCAGCTTTTCCGCCAACTTCTCATTATCTATCCCTAGTTGCTGGAGTCCTCTGCGCCATGATTCCTTTCGATAAACAGGGGCCAACTGTTCCAATTGACGGAATTCAGGCTGCTCACCTGCTGTAAAATTCGCCCACAATCCTTCAAACGGATTAATGCCGATCATTTGAGTAAAACTAAAGGTTTCATAGGATTCATACAAAGCGCGTGCTTCTTTACGTACGGCTTCCTCCAGAGCTTTTGGATCAACACCTGCTTCACGGGAGCCTGTTTGACACGCTGCATCAAATGCCTCTTCTACACTACGTTCATCCCACAAAAGGGTATCATCAAGATCAAACATTACCGCCTGAATCGTCATCTGAATTATCCACTCTCTTTCCACAGTATATGTACGCCTATTTGCTTGATTAAGCATTTGAATCGTTATGTGTGCCCATATTAAGCAAGCGGCCGCAGCATGTTATATGAAATAACATCATACGGCCTTTGTTACAGAGCTACAGGCTAAATCAGTTATTTCTTGTCAACCTGTATCTGATTGGATAGCGCAAACTTCTCAAGTCGCTCTGCAATGGCATCCGTGTCATAGCGACCTAATGATTTTGTGAAAATAAAATTACCACCCTTACCTTTTCTTTCAACGGTTACGTAACCCTTTTCAATCTTGATGGCTTTCATGTCCCCTGCCGTCATTGGACGTTCTCTACCACCTTTCAGCATATAGAGAGTATCCTTTCCCACTTTCAGATAAGGACGACGGATAAAAAAGATAACAGCCAACATCAAGTACAGGCCGAATACAAGCCAATCCATCCCTCGCATACCGGTCTTAGTCAAAAAGTAACTCATAAGCATGTACAATACAGAAAGACCAGCCAGCATAATTGGCACAGTAATGTTACGGCCACGGAAAATATCCATTGCAGAACCTGCGCCGCTAATGGTTTGAATACCTTGCTTTTTGCGCGATTTATTTAAATGCGCTGTGTTTTTGCGTACTTTTCTTTCAAATGATCGGGCCATCTCTCAATTCCTTCCCAGATATATTACATTAAAACAATTGCCTCAAAGCTGATCTATATAGATACCATGAGAGGTACCTAAAACAAAAGGCAAATTGCAGGCTTGGGCGCTTTAACAACATTAATGCTTCAGCCCGTCATTTCCCTTCGATGTATCATCGTCCACAAATTCAATCGTTTCAAGCTGCTGCCGAAAATTACGGCGAATGTTACCTAAATAAATTTCTCGAAGATTGGCGCGCTCTGTGGCTTCCTCTTCCGTCAAACCCTCGGATTTTGCTTTGCGCGCTAATTCATTAATGCGCTGTACCAAGCTGTCTATATCCAAATTGTGTCCCCTCCATAAAAGCAAAGATATAATACACTTTGACATGTAGAAAAGAGCTTGTCAAGGCTCCCGCATTACGCTCCCTGACAAGCTCTAATAGTCAATAGATCATAAGTCAGGAAGCTTGAGTACCTGACCTGCCTGCACTCCCCGATCCTCTAAACCGTTAATCCGCACAATTCCTTCTATATATACCCGTGTATCCATTCGTTCCGGTTTATGATTCGCGGCAATCTGCCACAACGTATCCCCAGGTTGTACCGTCAGTTTAGTCACTTCTTCCTTGGAAGCTGAAGGAGCCGCGAAAACCGTAAGTACACCTGCTCCTGCAATCCAAGCAACAATCACTATAATAAGAAGCTTAAGTAAAAGAGTATGGGTAATAATCTGCATAAAACGCGCCCTACCCTCTTTTCGGGTCTCCTGTAAATTTTCTATATTCATTGGAAAAATACTTTGATAGGTGCTATATTTCATCATGGCTGTGTCCTCCAAACGTTTGTTCTTATGTTTTCACAATATAACACGAACGTTTGTTTTGTTCAATAGAAAAGAGAACAAAAGTTCGCAATTTTTTTAGGGATTATTTAGAACTTATGTTTGTACGAACGGAGGTTCTATGCTATAATTTTCCCAAACGTTACTAAATGGGGTTGATACGGTATGTCTAAGATTTCGAGCCGCCAGCAGGCCATTCTTGAATTTATCCGCAATGAAGTGCGTCTAAAGGGATACCCCCCTTCTGTACGCGAAATAGGCGAGGCTGTCGGATTGGCCTCCAGTTCTACGGTTCACGGTCATTTGGATCGCTTAGAGAAAAAAGGACTCATTCGCCGCGATCCTACAAAACCACGGGCTATTGAGTTACTCGGTCAAGACGAATCGGATAACAGCAACTTGATTAATTACTCCATTAGTCGTGTCCCCGTCGTCGGCAAAGTAACCGCTGGTCTTCCTATTACGGCGACAGAAAATATTGAAGATTACTTTCCTCTTCCCCAACACTTTGTTGGTGAGGATAAAATATTCATGTTATCTGTTGTAGGCGAAAGCATGATTGAGGCTGGGATTGCTAACGGAGACTATGTAATCGTACGTCAGCAGCAGACCGCTGATAATGGCGATATTGTTGTAGCTATGACAGATGAAGACGAAGCTACAGTTAAAACCTTCTACAAAGAAAAAGATCATATCCGGCTTCAACCTGAAAATCCAGCCTTTGAACCGCTTCGTCTGACACACGTCAGTATTTTGGGCAAAGTTGTAGGACTCTTCCGGGACTTCCACTGATTTCTCGTTCTTCCTTCCCCGTTATTCTATCCCCTAATACAAAACCGGCTGCCTAGGGCAAGCCGGTTTTGTATTGTTATTATGCTTACTATGTATCTCACAACTATTCTTTCCTTTTTGCAACCTATTCCTATTGTATCTACTATAAAATCAGCCTCATCATCTCAAATAATCCCCCACTGATCTTGAACAGCTATACTGTTATGGGAAAAACTAATAGATCTTTCTTTTAGCTAAATATGGTATATTAATTACTCATAGCTCTGTAGGAGGAATTAAATGAAAAAAATAATAATTTCAGCGTTTGTTATGATATTTATCGTCGTAAGCTGTGCAGTTCCAACAATGGATCATTTGTATGCAGAAGAGAAATCACACATAACAACCTACGATCGTATTCAGTACATACAAATACTCATCCATTTCAGGTATTTAGAAAAGCAACTTGAAGCTGTAATTTCCGAAAGAAATAATTACCCAGAGGCCAGCCAAGAATATAAACAGCTCTCAGAACAACTGAATCATATTCTTGCCCAAGAGGCATACTACGAAAAAAAACTTAACACCCTTAATAGTAAATAATTTTCATACAAACTGCATATTATCTTTATTCTACACATTAGACTCATGCCGACCTGCCTGTAACATCTCCTGCAACGTAAAGTTGAAAAGGCGAAGACAGGTTCGCATGAGTTTTTTTGTTAACCTTTAGGGATATAGGTACTAGCTTCTTTTTGCTTCTAATAGATTTATGCTGATACATTACTATCACAATTGACATATATATATAGCAGAACTAAGCAAAGGAGATATGCAGATGATCAGAAATAGAGTTAAAACGTATAAGCATCGCATCGGGAAAAACAGATATCTGGTCGTTAAAGTCTTTCAAGCCGCAGCTGCTAAAACAGGAAGCGGAAATGCACTAGCAACCAATGCCTTGAATATCAAAATTTCCAAGCGTAAGCATAAACGCCACTAAGATTCAACCGCACCTTCATTTCTTGAAGGGAGGTGATATTATGAGCAGAAGACATTGCAGACGTGATTTAAGAAGAAGAAGATTGAACATCCGTTCCAATCAAAGAGCCACTGCGCGTGCAAGAGGTAACGCACTGGCTGTTAATTTGTTTAGCGTAAACGATAGACAACGCAGACGTTAATAATTGTTTCCATGCAAAAAGCGGGAGGAATTCTTCCTGCTTTTTTGTGTTAAATAGCACACCTAACTACTGCTATGAATCATTTAAGCAAGCGGAGGGGGATCTAAAATATCACACATAGTTGAACAGTCGCTACTATTTTACTCTTTTATAAATCTAACAGACAGGAAAAAGTGGTTCTCTTTTAGAATAATGTGCATAGAGAAATTAAACCAGAAGGAGACAAGCCATGATAATTAAAATGTCACTTTCAAATATGGGGGATTTTAAAAAGTCAAATGAGAATAACGGCTTTATTGTGTCAGGAAAAATTATACCTAAATACGAGAACAACATTTGGTCATATATATAAGAAAGTTTTCCCGAACCATATTTTAAACAGTATGAGGATGATGACGTCGATATCAGTTATATTAATGAACAAGGAAAATCTATTTTTTTATATTATGATGAGAACGACTGTGTTGGGAAAATTAAACTTTGTACTTATTGGAATGGCTATGCTCTAATTGAGGATATTGCCGTTGCTAAAGACTCGAGACACAAGGGAATCGGAGCAGCCTTATTGAGTAAAGCAACCGAGTGGGCTAAGCAGAATAATCTTGTTGGCCTTATGCTTGAAACACAGGATGTGAATATTTTAGCTTGTCGATTCTATGCTAAAAATAACTTTGTAATCGGCGGAGTTGATACTATGCTATATTCTAACTTTTCCACAGCCCATGAGAAAGCGATTTTTTGGTATTATAAGTTTAAGTATTCAAATTAGCCTATCCTTCTGTAATAAGGCCGAATTTAAAAACAATACCATCTTGTACGCACACTTTGCATTGCTACTTTTCCCGTATCTAGTAAAATCAAACTGATCAGCACACAAAACTCTGCCGACCAATTAAGGTTAGCAGAGCTTTTGATTTATTTTTAGAGTATTCACTTACTTCAAACGTGAGGATGCGATCATTTTCAGCATGTAATCCTTTTTTGCTCTTATCAGGAATCTGAAACTGAACGTTTATATACAATAACAGATAAAATCCCGCTAATTATAATGACCACTGAAAAAATCAATAACATATTGCTATATAAATAAGCAGATGGAAAATTAATGATTGGTATAAATTTTTGATGAATAAGACGTATTGACAATAAGCCTCCTACAACTGAAATCCCCGTTCCTTCTGATAAAAAGCTTATAAAATTAAGCAAGCTCATTCCTGCGCCAGCTTCTTCTTGTTTTAAACTACTTGAAACAATAGTGGATATTACTGTTTTAATAAAAGAAAGACCACCGAAAACAAAGACTAGAATAATAGACATCAGCCAAGGTGTCATTTCAATAAAGAAAGCAGCTACCAAAAAACTGACGGCAAGAAATGCAACGCCGACTGCTAGCACATGTAAGGAACCTTTCTTATCAACAAGTGCTCCTCCAAGAAAACCAAAGAAAATAACACTCATCGTTCCAGGAAAAATAATTCCACTGCCAATCATTGCGGTACTTAAGTGGTGAACGTCTTTCATCATATAAGGGACCATAGAAACAAATCCAGCTACGGTACCAAACATAAGCCCCCCACAAAGGATTCCTATCATAAATGCAGTATTTTCCCCCAATGAAGAATCAACAAAAGGATTGGTTACTTGTCTGATATGTTTTAAAAAGATCAAGAAAAATAGAACACTTATCACCAGAAAAGAAATTCTGTAAGAAGTTGTATACAACATAAACAATACAATACCTAGAGATATAAGCACGATTCCTGCAATGTCAAACGAGCCCTTTGAAATGACTTCCTTTTTCAATAATTTTATCAGGAAGGGAACAGTTACAAAAGTTAAAACAGGAAGAAGCAGTAAATAAGACCAATGAATATAATGAGCAATCACCCCACCAATAGCCGGTCCTATCCCTTCACCCATTGCTACGATAGACCCGATGAGGCCATATTGCCTTTCCCCTGTTTTCTTTTGGGATATAGCGAGCAACTACGACCATCACAAGTGAAGGAAATGCAGCTGCACCAATCCCTTGTATAAATCGTCCCAAGATAAGTGTTGGAAAAAAAGTATGTCCCACAAATCCAATTAATGATCCTATGCAATTCACTATGATTCCAAACAGGAGCAACCTTTTAATACCTAACTGATCAGATAACTTTCCGTATATAGCTGTTCCTATAGAAAAACTTAGCATAAAGGCAGTATTCACCCAATTTGTAATGGCTGGTGTCTTATTGAATTCATCAGCAATATCAGGTAAAGAGATATTAAGAACCATTTCATTTAACACACTAAAAAACGAAAGAACACAAAGCCACATTAAAATTTGGTTATAGCTCAAAACGGACTGTGAATAAGGGGTTTTCACTTTTGACCCTCCAGAAATAAGATACATTCAAGACATGAGTGTATCCTTGCTCCATATCATTGGAGGTTTAATACAGCGCCTATTTCCATACGAGAAAATGTAATGATCTTTTGGTCACCATCCCAGCCCCCTATGATTACAATATAGAGCGTATATCGCTCTTGTGGTCCCCTCTTCCAAAACCAGCAGACGCGCCTTTATGTCCATTACACTGCTACCTGTTCTTATCTCCAGTCCTTCATGTTGGACCACGTCATTGCTCAGTAGAATAATTGTACAGTATTGGTAATAGCGTTTTGATATAACAAAGCGTTCAGCTTCTTTATTACCTGTCGATTTCCGTATACTGTACAGATCAGAACAATGAACGATAAAAGCGGATACAACTATTGTGCAACAATAGCGGAATTAGACGGTTGCCAAAGTGACACTGAACTTTTACAGATGTTTATGATGGTGTACGTGAAGCCAAGGAGAAGAATATGGGGGCGATATTCCTGTGCCAGTAGGATAAGACAAGAACCTAATTAAGCGTACAATCGCAGCACGTTAGATACATTTAAACTAATCAGGAAATTATCCAAGTAGGAGGGAATAACCATGGCATTTGAAGGTTATAGAGAAGACAAGCGAGGACAATGGTTTGACTGGCCATTCCCCTTGTCGGTATCAATACTGTATGTGGATGCGGATGTAGATGAAACAGAAACGAAATGGTACCTCATTATCGAACAAGAAAAACATTTGATCCGAATTAGGGATGAAAAGCAAATTGAACTGCTTCATCACTGCATGTATGGAATCTTGTTAAATGACGAGAATATCAACTGGATTATTGATAAAAATGGCGGTAGATTTACCTATCACGACAGTGTGCAAGATTTCATCAAATTCCAGAAAGAATACCTGGATATATTTTAAAAACCGTGAACAGTTAAAAGCTCTGCCGACCAATTAAGGTAACAGAGCTTTTCGATTTATTTAGAGTATTCACTTACTTAAATACACTTTTGGAATCAAGCCGACTTTAGAGCAGTGGAAAAGGCTACGATCCGGCGTGGATCAATCGTCGTCAAGTGGTTTGCCGACCGTTAATAGCAGTTTCATAGTCTTAACTTTCACTCGCTAGGTACTAACTTCTCCATATGTATTAGTTGTGATTTCGTACTGGCAAGGTCATTATTGTGAGTTATTGGTACTTTTTGGGCAATTAGTTAAAGCTAAAGCTCACGTATCGTCACAATACATGTATGGACTTTGGCTAGATTTTTTAGAACCCCCACCGTTGTCGTGAAATTCACTATTCTGTACCGTTACGTCGGAAAATCCTTTTATATGGAGCCCCATATTTGTATTTTTAATCTCTATGTTCTTTCTCAAAGAGTACCTTATCGTTCACATAGCTACTACCTTCCAACAGAATACCATAATTTGTAATGCTAACATAACTTGGCACTTTATCAGGCTCGGTTGTTGCTACACCATGCACTGTTAAATTTTTAATAATTACATTCAATGCCCGGTTTGAATTGTTCGAAGTTAAAGCTCCATTATCCCTAGTTAGCATCAATTTGCAGCACTGTAGCCCCCTTACCCACTGTGGTAATAGTAACATTACTCTTTAGATATATTGGTTTTTTGATGCTGCAATTACATTTGTTTACTTCAACCTTCATCCTACCACCTCTTTGAGAATTTTATCTAACAGAAGCCTGATAAGCCAGCAGTGGTCTTGACTCGCTACTGAAAAGATAAAATGAAATACAATAAGCGCAAAACTATTATGGCAGGAATCCACCAAGTATTTGCCGAAAGAGAAGCGAATACGGTGGCTATTGCCAAATAGCTTATGCGCTCAATGGGCTCAACTATTGAATATCCATGAGTGAAATGATATTTTCCAACAGTTCTTTTTACAAACTAAACCCAAAGTGATTTAGTGATGATAACTAAGAGAATAAAGAGCACTAAAATTGCCGCTGTAGAAGTCCATACACCGCCGCCACCTGTATTTTCATAGGCACCCCTCTCTTTTAACCTCCTTTATTTGTCGTTACCTTAATATATGTTTAAATACGTTCTATGATAGGGCATGCAGGTAAATAAAAAAACACTAGCTTAGCTAGTGGTCAAGTCCCCATTTTATAGACACGGAAAAAAGCCCCTAGACTATAAGCTGCTTTCGATATTCTTTCGGAGGCAACTTATTTAACTTTCGTTGTGATCGACTTTGATTATAAAATCGAATATAGTAGCCAGTTATGTGAGTCCTTCATTACTTGTAATTAAAGGAGATGGGAAGATATCTTTCGAATACATCGCTTTAAACATCAATATATCGGTCTATATATCCTGTCCGTATCTGTATCAATCACGAAACCAACCTCTGTGTCATCTTCAAAACGTAATCGATCAAAATTATGAAGTCGACAAAATATATCAGGTAAATCTCTAATATTAAGACTCAGCATTTTTGCTTGTATATACTTTTGATATAGTTCTTCTTGTGTGCATAGGGGACCAGTAATCAAATTCTGAAAAAAGAAACCTTCAATTTTAATAATCATAATATCACCACTGGTGGTAACCATTCTTTATAAATTTAAAATACTTACATAACAATAGCTCAACTAAAGCGCATGTTAAGTTAACCTTTGTGAACAAGTTAAATCTCCCTTGCTACCACATTTGTTTATGATAGCTTCTATTTTTCCGTTAATTTATTAAATATCTCTCTATCTTCGGAAGTAAAGTCAGAAATCCGTTTCTTTTTCACGTATGTGTTGGTACTTGAATCCAATTTGATGAAGCCATTTTCCCCAACCATATATACGATATTTTTTTTTATCTTATATGACACAATATTATCAACAGCTTTTTCCGTTGGAGCAGCAAGATGATTATAAAGTATTAAACAGTTGTCCCGCCCCCCTCTCAAAATTTGAAAAGTCCCGTCACCAAAATATTCTACGGTATCTTTTCCATCTGGGTATTTATAGTTCGTATTATCCGCAAAATTTACTAGAAAAATTATAGTAGTAGTTATAACTAGTAGAGAGACCAAGATCAAAATAAAGATATATCTAAACTTCATCTGCAATTCATACCTCACTTCTAGGCTTTTCTTGTATCAGTTACTGTTACATAAGACGTATACTCATTGAGTGTTCCCCATGATTCCATTATATTTGTTAGATTGGCCGCAGCCCAACCGAGTTTGTTGTTCCCAGTAAACATTCGTTTAAAATTAAACTCGAAATTATATTTATCATAATATATTGTAGTAATTTTCCATTGCCCGTTAACGTAATCCCCATTTATTTCATAATACATGTTGTGAAAAGCATTATATAAATCTCTATCACTTTCTAATTGCGCAGATCCATTATAAGAAAAACTTTTAACTTTTTTACCATTAGCTTTTTTGACTTCATCATTAACTATTGCGATGTGCTCTTTAGATTTTTTAACTTGCTGCGCCTCATATGACCACTCGTTAAAGTGTAAATTTCCTGGTTTGTAGTCAAGTGAATGTTGAAGTAAATGGGCTGTGATGTCTCCGTACTTCTTTCGAGCTATAGGAACAGCTACTAATGTAAATGCTTTACGATCAGGATAATGTATTACAGTATCTGTCGAATCTTTTACCTTCTCTACGCCTCGTACCCAAGTCTTTTCTAGTTCTACCATAGGATTTTCAAACGGAAAAGTAATATTTCCTGCATACACTAACATATTCTTACTATATGCACCTTCCAGTACTTTTTGCGAGACATCAGACTGATCCTTTTCTCTTGTTTCCTTAGGTTCTAACTGAGGACTGTATTGAATTTTTCCCAATTGATCTTCTTTTTGTTTTAGAACGAGTTCAAACTCAAGGATCTCTTTGCTGGTATCAATCTGTTCTTGATACTTTACTACATAAGCGTGTGTAAACGTAATATCTCGGATTGTGTTTTCATTTCTAACGATTTGGATATTACATTTGCGATAGTAATCCTCACTATCAGGTTTATATTCTGTATTTGCCCATGTATACAGCATGTTGGAATTATCCGCATTGTCTATAACTGAAGGAAGCGAATGAAGCGGAATTTTGCTTCCAATATGTAGCGAATGAGCCAAGTTTGGAGACTTAGCTGAAAGGTTTATGGAACTATTATTCTTATAAGTAAAGCCAGTGATTTCACCTTTTACAAACTCAATTGGCTCACCACCGGATTTGCGTTCTATTCTTAATGAAATACTCATTAAAATAATCTCCTTTGTTAAATTAATCTGGTTTTGCAGGAAAAATTTATGAAGACTAATTTCCAAATATTAATATATACGAAAAATATTAAATAGTAAACATATTTTCAACGTGATAAAGGACATCAATTGAGTTTCGTAACCTCGGCAAATTATATGAAGAAGCTAAAACGAAATATAATTCAGCCTAACACAGACCTGTTAGAAACGTTAAAAGCTCTGCCGACCAATTAAGGTTAGCAGAGCTTTTTATTTATTTAGAGTATTCACTTACTTCAAACGTTAGGATACGATCATATAGCATGTAATCCTTACGGCTACTGAATGGGCCTTTATTGTTATCGTGCTTATTGATAGCATATGATGCTGATCCAGAACCAGCCTGCTTGCTTTCGTACCAGGCAATAAAGTCATTGACTTCTTTCATGCTTAGGTCGAATTCCTTTTCCAAACCAGTTGTCATGGTAACTACCAGAATTGTACGATCCCCGTTTGGAGTCGGTTCCTCTGTTCCTGGGTTAGGAGTGGAACTTGATACCTTAGACATCATCTCTAATTCGCCAAGAGTTATATACTGACTTCCATTGTTTGCTGTAATATTAATTCTATAGTCCTTGTATGAATTAGAATTAGAAAAAGTGAATTTTTTTGGAGTGCTATCTACCCATTCAGTGATATTTGACTGAGTGTCAAGCGCGTTCCAAGTAACCCCATCATTTGATCCTTCAAAAGTCCAATCTTTAGGGGCCCGGTCGGTTGCCGTTGTCTGTGGATATATAACGTATTGTTCAATAACTTCAGGTTTAGGAAAGTCATATCTTAACCATGCAGTATTTTCATTAGATCCCCAAGCACTAGAGATAGTAGCAAAATCCCCGTCAAAAGATCTATATGCGTATGAAAATTCGTTGCTCGCACTTGCCACGCCAGATGGCAAATTGTTAGATGTCATTTTAGGAATTAAATTTTCTGAGTACTCTGCTTCAGCTGCAAAGACATTCGATAAGGGTAGAGATAAAAGAACTAAAAATAAAATCGTTATACATGCTTTCTTCATTAAATGATCCTCCAATATGTTTAATAGAACTAAGAATAATTTAATTGAGGAAATGTGTCTAAACATAAACTTGCTTATCTATAAATATGTTCTATATTTTTGCATATTTATTTTTTATTGGGTATTAAAAAGAACTCATTCCAGCTTCTATACTGGTTGAGTCCTTGTTTTTATTTCACGATAAACCTCACTTTGATTCCATCAGCATACTTTTCTAACTGATGACTTACCCATGATCCTGCTCCCCGGTTATCACTAGGGGTTATGTATCTGATATCAGCACCTACGCCACCTTCTCCACACATTCTATCGTCACACTAAAAAAAGAGAAAACAACTTCAATGTCCAGCAGTAATGATAAGCTGCTCCTCATAACCACTCGTTTCATTAATCACGGCAATCCCGAGTATAGTCTGGTTGATATTGCAACAGGTAAGCGCACCAAAATAAAGTTGCCTATTTTATCCCGCCAATTTGTCTATATGTCCCCGGACGGCAAGGGTATCTATTATTTGGGTAGCGCCTCTGAGAAAAATGAGGAGGACGGACGAGGCGTATATTATTATGATTTCACATCGAAAATTCAAACCCCCATTTTCATACAAAAAGAGGGTTTTATCCATAACTTCATACTGCTGAACAAGTAATTATTCTGTTGAACTATGCCAAAAATCCGGAAAGAAGTTTACGCTTTCTCTCCGGCTTTCTTTATCTGATTCCAATCACTAAACCTATTGCGTAACTTCTCCCACAGTCGCACCTTTGAGCACTCTTCTCTTACTAGCTTGGCCAGTAGAGCTTTTAGTGTTTACTTTGAAATTGTATCCGATTAGTCTATTCGGTAGTAACAGTCATTTGATCGGGTGTTTTTGGCGCAGTAATAGGGGCAGGAGCAGGGCTTATTGCACAAATCCTTAAAAACCAAGATAAGGGCAAAGGAATTACGATTAACTTGATGCGTACAGGATATTCCATCACAAACAACTCTTAATTCCCATCTTTAACAGCCCCCATCGGAGTACAAGATAGGCATAATGAGTAAAGGGAGCTGATATTATCTATAATTCATTCACTTCAATATTTTTCGTTGTACTTGCTATAATAATTACAATACGAAAATTGGAGCCTCGGATAAGTAAAAGCACAATGTTGAAAGTGAGAATTGCAATAACAACAACAGTCCTGCTTGTCGGAGTCGTGTTGTATATAATTGACCCTCAGTGGTGGATCGTGATTGCTTTTGCAATATTTTTCTGTATACTGCTTGTTATGCTTTTTGTGATTTTTTTGAAAAGACGTAGTAAATCACATTGATTTATGATTTGCATGCTCAGCGTTTAACAAGAGCCTTCCTTAAATGGAGGGCTTTTATATTACATACCAAATCTTATGGGTACATCCTATATGAGCAAAAACAAAAAAAGCCCCACCAGCCGAAACCAGCAGGGCATTAGTTTTTTAGATTTACTCCGTAATGACTGGAGTTTGTACGGAATCTACTAATGCAGAAATAGGCTCGGGTGCAGATTGAACCTGAGCGTCTGGCATTACCTCAGCCGTAGCCTGTGCCAAGAAATCATTAAGCTTTGCAGCCAGATCCGATACAGCTTCCTTAGCTGCTACTTGTGCCGCTTCCTCATTTGGCTGTGCTTCATAGCGAGTACCGCTTTTGTTTTAGCCTTATACTCCAGATATGCCTTCTCAATTGCTGCTTGTAACTCCGTAGACGATACACAATGCCCTGTTCCGTAAGCCGTAAGGATGCATACTGTAAAGCCTCATGCATCTTATGAACCCCACCAGCATCTTTAAACGTAGTCTGAGCAAATGCAAAAGCCTCTCCTGCTACTTTATGGATTACCTCACGTTGTGCTGCCGTTGTACGCGCTTCTAGCCACACGTTAACCTTAGTCTTGAGTTTATTCAGACCTCCTAAAACAAATGCTGTAAGCACACCCGCAGCGGCTGTGACAATGGTATTTACATAGGCTGTACAGTTTCGATAATTGTTTGCATGATTACTTTTCCCCTTTCGTTTTCAACGATGCGATTTTATTTTTTGAATCCCAGGACACTACAGCACCGTATGCCGCCGCAACGGGTCTGAGCTGCACGTATGCCACTCCTTCGACCAGTTGGATAAATTGCAGCTTGGCTCCATTTAAATAAGCGACCTTGAGACTGGTGTCCCAATGACACGATAAGCCTAACACAGTAGCAAGCACACGCAGCGGAACATACGTCCTGCCACTATAGAGCAGCGTCTTCCCTACACCTGTTTGCCATTTACGACGAACGTACCGGACGTGACTGTCTCCGGCTGCTCAGGGCGCTTTGTGAAACGTTCACGCAGCTCGTCCGCCGTACCATCATACTCATTCATATCCACGTTCCCTTTTATCCCTGCTACCTTGCCGCTGTCGCTGTATTGCCAAATATCCCAACGTTTCCACGTCACTGTGTCGCTTGGGACACGAGTATCACTGTACCGAGCTATCCATAATGGGTAACCACCCAAAGAGGCGTTAAAATTCGCTGCAAATGCATTACCTGTATAGACAATGGGCTTGCGTCCTGTAAGTCGCTCCAGTTCGAGAAGAAAAGCCAAAGCTACAGCGCTAATAAGCGTTTTGGACAGGTTACCGGGATTATTTTCATAATCCATTACAGGCGGCAAGTCTAGCGTTTTCCCACCACCTACCTGTTCCAATACTTCGGCAAAATGCCGCGCTTCCGCTTTAGCTGCCTCAACAGTGGTGGCATCTAAAAAGTGGTATGCACCCGGCAATACCCCGACTGCTCTGGCTCCTTTTGCATTCGTGGTGAATGTAGGATCAACGTAACGTTGCCCCTGGCTGGCGTTAATAAAAGCAAAAGATATACCATCTGCCTTGACCGCCTTCCAATCAATCTTTCCTTGATAACGGGATACGTCGATCCCTCTTGCATTACGGCTGTTTCGTCGTTGCATCCTCTTTCTCTCCTTCCTTACCACCTTTACTTTTCAAAACTTCTACGGCCTGTCGGATCACAGGCGGGATAGGAGCGCCGAGTCTGCCGCCATTCTCCAAAATGGACAGCAGTTCATTTGCCATATAAAAATAGGCGACCGCATCCCGGAAAAGGTGCGAATCGCCTAAGACTCCATTGATTAGATGAGATACAGCAACTATTGTAAAAATAAATACCTCTCGAGCGATACCGATAAGACCAATCTTGCTTTTTAAGCCGGGTCCGGTTCCCTTCTTACCTTCTGCGCCAGCGGCAAATAATCTGGTCACATAATCAATAATGACCAGCGCGAGCAACACCCCCAATACTATATACAATCCTTTAAGTATTTTTCTTTCCGGCGTGCTGGCTGTGAAGCAATGACAGCAGAAATGACTAACAGTCAATTCTTCAACTGGTCTTGTTAAATCCAGTTGTATATATCCATGTTGACTTTATTTTTGCCATGGGTTTCATCACCTCCTCAAGACGCAAAATAAGGCCCTGAGTTATCAGAGACTTCCATACTTAAATATTAAATTGGTTCTGCTGCTATAACGCTAGGTATTTTAAAAACCCATATGTTATCAACCTAATACGAACGAGCAGGATAGTTGAATAACAGGAATTGATCTAAGGAGCATGTCGAACTACGCGAGGCTTCAGCCTAACAGGGCTACGCAGGTTGTAGTTAAATTACTATTGTGATAAACTGGATGTAATTTGATGACGGGAGTTGAACGGATACATGTAGAACTTTCTTGCTTTGAGATCACGAAAAGAACGGACTCAGCGATCGGCTGTGGTCGTTTTATTCATCTCTGCAAGAAAGGTCTACGTTTCGTTTGCGCTCCCTCTCCGGACAGTCATACGGCCCCTTGAAATGGGGCCGTATTTCCTCGTATGGATTAGAGCCGCAAGATAGCACCTTTCTTGCGGCTCTTTTTTATTTCCAAACGAAAGGATGACTGCCATGCCCGCCATTCAGGTAACCAATCTTACTTTTGCCTATCCAGGCAGCTATGACCCCATATTCGAAAATGTTCATTTTCAAATTGATACAGACTGGAAGTTGGGCTTTACGGGGCGAAACGGTCGGGGGAAAACGACATTCTTAAACCTGTTGCAGGAGAAATACGAATACAGCGGTACGATCTCCACACCAGTCGTCTTTGATTATTTTCCGTTTCCCGTCGAGCACCCGGAGTATTTGACCTTAGACGTCGTCGAAGAGATCGTGCCAAGCTATGAGAGCTGGAAGTTGATGCGCGAACTGAACCTGCTTAAGATTTCAGAAGACGTGTTGTACCGGCCATTCGAATCGCTGTCCCAAGGGGAACAGACGAAGGTATTGCTGGCCGTGCTATTCATCCAAGACAATCGATTTCTGCTCATCGACGAACCGACCAATCATCTCGACTTGCACGCACGCAAGCTTGTCGCCGATTATCTGAATACGAAGCGCGGTTTTATTCTTGTTTCACACGACCGGGCTTTTCTCGACCGCTGCGTGGATCATATTCTATCGATCAACAAAACGAATATCGAAATCCAAAAAGGCAACTTCTCCAGTTGGTGGACGAACAAAACTCGCCAAGATACGTTCGAAATGGCACAAAACGAAAAGCTGTACAAAGACATACAGCGTTTATCTGCTTCTGCTAAACGTACTAGCGGCTGGTCTTTCGAGACCGAAAAATCGAAGAACGGCACACGAAACTCCGGCTCCAAGCTTGACAAGGGATACGTCGGGCATAAGGCAGCGAAAATGATGAAACGCTCGAAATCCATCGAACAGCGGCAACACGCCGCTTTAGAGGAAAAATCGAAATTGCTCCGAAATATCGAACAGTCAGAAAGCCTTGCGATCTCTCAGCTCGTGTATCCCAAATCGGAACTGGCTATGCTGGATCACGTCACGATTTACTACGGGGAAAGAGCGGTTTGCAAGAACATTTGTCTGACGATCGAACCAGGAGATCGGATTGCAATTTCAGGTCCAAATGGTTCAGGTAAGTCTAGCTTGCTTCGCCTGCTGAACGATGAGACGCTACATTATACAGGTACGTTTCAGCGGGAGCCGCAGCTTCGCGTTTCCTATGTATCCCAGAATACTTCTCATCTGCGAGGAACGCTTTCCGATTATGCAGCAGAGCACAGAATTGACGAAAGCTTATTTAAGGCCGTGTTACGTAAGCTAGATTTCGCCCGCATCCAGTTTGAGAAGGATATATCGGCGTTTAGCGGCGGGCAGAAGAAGAAGGTTCTAATCGCGAGAAGCCTATGTGAGGAGGCTCATCTGCATATTTGGGACGAACCGCTCAACTTTATCGACGTGATTTCCCGGATGCAAATTGAGGAGCTGTTGCTTGAGTACACGCCGACCATTGTATTCGTGGAACATGATCGGGAATTTCATGACCGTGTCGCCACGAAAACGATTGAACTCGGTGGAGATTAGAAATTTACAAAGTGACTTGGAGTAAGACATGATTTAAACGGCAGAAAGCTTTGCACAACAACTTTTATGAAAAGGGAAGCGATTGAACTTAAGGGACACGAGAGTTCAATAGAACATCGGCAGTCTAGGATTTTATTTTATTTTCTTATCCATGGCTGCCGATTCTTTCTATTGGGGGCATTCTAATAGTTATTTCACTAAGACTGAGAGCTATATTATTCTACAGCGGGTTTTGCTTCCATAATATCGTCTCCCCTTATAAAAGAGTAAAAACCTCTCCAAACTGAAGCGACCCCTGTCAAGTGGATAGCTATCAAAAAGCAATATTTAAGTGCTCTGCCTCCCTCACGGTAGCCAACGAAAAATGACATCTGGCAAGAATATCTTTAAATGGTGATTTCCGGAGGACTTTTTTGTGCTTTAAATAACTTCGCAAGTGCTCCTCTTATGAGCCAGATGCTTCATTTGATTTTAATTCATTCTTTGCAACATGTATTAGAGCAGCCAACGATGTGAAAATCCACTTTTCCCGATGCCAGAGCATTTGCGCAGAAAATGATATATCCGGTAAATCCTATGGTAAAGCAACCAAATTTGTTCTCTGTGAAAGTCATCAACAATCAATGAGGAACGAGATGCCAGCAGATGATCTGGAGATACCACCATTCGAAATGACTCATCTTTTAAAAACTCTGAATGAAGGTCTTTGGCTACAACGAATCCATCCAATACAAAAACGACATCCGCAAGCCCTTCTCTTAGACTGTGTCTATACCGGCCAACAATTTTTGCCGTATGCCACTAAAAAAGCTTCTACTATTGTAAACATAGTTGAAATAAATTGATATAAAAACATCTTTTGGAAGGTGTGTACATATAAATCGTGGAATAGCAACATATTACAGTTAACCGCTATCTAGAAGGGAACTGTATTGCTATGGTTGACAAGTTAAAAAAATGGCTGTTTAAGCAGCCTTCACGATCTAAAAATGGCACGAGCTCTGAACCAGTTAATGATAAAAAATCGACTGAGTTATCCAAGGAACTGAGTGGCACGCTTAAGGACAACGTGACCTTGCTGAAGCAGGAAATAGGACATAGCACGGATTTCATTCTTCGTTGTTTGAACGATAAACAGGGCAATCCGGTTCTCGCTGTAGGTTTTCTTCAAGGCCTGATTGATCAGCAAATTTTAACGACACTGCTGGAGGAACTTACTGCAGGTATTCGAAATGGGGATCTCTCCGATCGTAATGTTGAAAGTTGGTTGATGGATCGTATTCCTATTGGGGGCATCACTTGCCTTAAAAATGAGAAAGCACTTATCCATGCCGTTCTTTATGGACAGGTGGTTCTCCTTGTCGAAGGCAGCACCAAGGCCTTTGCTGCTTCTATGAGCGGGGGGGCTAAAAGAGCGGTTGAGGAGCCAACATCGCAGACAGTAATTCGCGGTCCTAAAGAGGGGTTTACAGAGGATATATCCACCAATATCGCACTCCTCCGGAGAAGGATCAAATCAACTGAACTCCACTTTGATTCTCGAATTATCGGATCATACACGCAGACGAAGGTATCGGTGGCATATATTCGAGGCATTGCAGATCCAGAGGTGGTTAAGGAAATCTCCAGACGATTAGATTCCATTAACACGGACAGTATTCTCGAAAGTGGATATATCGAGGAATTTATTCAAGATGGGGTATGGACCCCCTTTCCAACCATATATAACACTGAGCGCCCGGATACTGTAGCAGGCAGCTTGCTTGAGGGGTTAGTAGCGATATTGGTTGATGGGACTCCATTTGTATTGATTGCTCCTGTAACCTTTTTTCGGTTCATCGCATCCAGTGAAGACTACTACCAACGTTATGATCTGGCATCTTTTCTTCGAATCGTTCGAATGGCATCCTTTTTCTTGGCATTGCTATTACCCTCATTCTTTATTGCAACAACAACGTTTCACCAGGAAATGCTACCTACAACAATGCTCATCACTTTGGCTGCGCAGAGAGAGAATACACCATTGCCAGCCCTGCTTGAAGCAATGCTAATGGAGCTGACCTTTGAGGTTATTCGCGAAGCAGGAGTACGAATGCCGCGCGCCGTAGGGCCTGCAATCTCTATCGTTGGGGCATTGGTTCTTGGACAAGCTGCTGTACAGGCGGGATTGGTTTCTGCAGCTATGGTGATTGTGGTTTCATTCACAGCTATCTGCAACTTTGTACTACCTGCGATCAATATGGCGGGGGCTGTTCGTTTGCTCAGATTTGGACTAATGCTGTTAGCGGGTTTATTTGGATTATACGGCGTTTTGGCGGGCTTGGTTCCCATCCTCGTTCGATTAGTATCTGTGAATTCGTTCGGCGTTCCTTATATGATGCCGCTCGCACCTTTCTATACGAGCAATATGAAAGACCTGTTTGTGCGTGTACCTTGGTGGAAGATGAAGAAACGGCCGAAAATGATTGGGGATGTCAATCCAGTAAGACAGGCAACGGAACAGGAATCATTTGCAGAACAAGCGGGGGAACACAGCCGAGATCCCATGGCGTAAGGAGGAACCGATATGTCCCAATTAGGTAGATTTATTTTGGCCTTGGTCATATTATTCATTTTGGCGGGTTGCTGGAACCGAGTCGAACTGAATGAGCTGTGGGTAACTGCGGCTACAGGAGTAGATATGATGGACGACGGACAGTGGATGATGTCCTATCAGATTATTATTCCCTCCGCCCTTGCAAGTGGTACCGGAGGAGGAACGGGAGGGTCTTCTCAACCGGCATCCCATGTATTCTCAGTAAAGTCCAAAACCTATAACCAGGCGTTATCGTACAGCAATTTAAAAACATCAAGACAAATCTACATAGCACATAATCGTGTTGTATTTATCGGTAAGAGAGCGGCTGAGAAAGGAATGGACCGTTTAATTGATTTTTATCTTCGTAATACGGAAGCAAGGGAGATGGTAACTATGATTGTAACGGACGGCTTAGCATCCGATCTATTAAAGAAATTACTGCCGCCTGAAAAACTTCAAGGCGTCGCCATGGCTGAATTAGTCGACAAAGAGAGTGATATTTTATCGGTGTTTCCGAAAGTTAGGGTTTATGATTTCGTATTAAGCATGAACTCGGATTCCAAATCTATTGGAGTACCGGTCGCCGAGTTGACCGGAGAAGGGGACTATCAGGATGTGAAGGAAGCAGAGAGTCTGGATGTCTTCAAAAAAACCTCGGCCCCGCTCAAACTGGCATTGACTAAATTGGCGGTATTCCAAAAAGGAAAGCTCAAAGGGTTTCTCAACAAGGAAGAGAGTCTGGGTGTATCTTATCTGTCTCAAAAGATTAACAACAGCGAAATTTCGTTCCCATGCAGCAAACAGCCCGGTAGGGAAATGTACTCTTCCATACTAGTAAACTCTGCTAATGTAAAGCTTACACCCAGAAAAACCAGTTCTCATTACACTATGCAGGTTGGAGTGAAAATTAATGGGACTTTAAATGAAACTACATGCACTAAGGATATTTCCAAGACGAAGACCATACATGATCTGGAAGAAGAGATTGCAAAAGAAGTGACCAGTACGATAAATAAGGGCTGGGCTAAACTTCAGGAACTTGGTGTAGACGCAACTGGTTTTGCTGACCGGATTCACCGGAGGTTCCCAAGGGAGTGGGGAACGGTGAAAAAAGACTGGGATCAGGAATTCAAGAAGATAGAACTGGACATTCGAGTGGATGCACGGATTCAGCGTCCTGGCCTCCTACAGAAGCATATCGGAAGTCAAACCTAACCCATTTTGTATAAAGGGGCTTAAAAAGTATGAATAAAACCGTCACCAGGGTATCCGGGTTAGCTATCGCTTTTTCCTTGTTTCAGGTTGGCAGTACAACCTTATTCCTCTTGGGAGCTACAGCCAAGCAGGATGCATGGCTAGCCATGCTGATCGGCGCACTTGTAGGCTTCGTCTTGCTAATCATGTATTTATACATGCATAAACTTGATCCACATCGAGATTTGTACGAGCTCCTATGCCGTTATTGGGGAAAATGGATAGGTAGTCTGGGTGGTCTTCTGTTCATCAGTTACTTTGCTTATGAAGCTTCCAGGAGTGTCAGGGACATTGGTGAGCTCGGCGCATTGACATTACTTAACAGAACTCCTACCGAAGTTATTACGTTTATAGCGTTAAT
The DNA here is from genome assembly GCF_011066155.1 of Paenibacillus sp. EKM206P. NCBI lineage: Bacteria > Bacillati > Bacillota > Bacilli > Caryophanales > Paenibacillaceae > Paenibacillus > Paenibacillus sp. EKM206P. The sequence goes on from NZ_JAAMNQ010000003.1 coordinate 289,592, forward strand.
TGTCTGTGCCGATGTAGTGTGGTTTGGACCGAGGGTCTGGTTCCTTCTATGTCATATCTTCCTTCTTCTATTGGTTTTTGGTTATGGCATTTTATTATTGCTTACTCCTTTTACAGGACTCATTCACTTTGAATTTTTATTTCCTGTATTGGAGAATGGTCTAACTCCCGTAGTGAAGGCTGCCATTCCCGAGATCGTGTCTTTTCCCTTCGGGCAGACGGTTCTTTTTCTTGTGCTGTTCAAGATTGTTACGGATAAACGTAAATTACAGCGGTCAATCGTCATTGTTTACTGGATCACTGCTGTGTTCCTCATTGTAATGAATGAACTAACAATCCTGGTTTTAGGTCCGGAATGGGCAGCATCAAGCACCTATCCCTTATTTGAGGTTACACAACTAATTCAGCTACCGAAGATCGTTGAGAGAGCTGATGTCCTGTTTTCGATGATTCTATTTATTGGAATCGGAATCAAAACGGCTGGTTTTATGTTTGGTGCCGTCATTGGGCTTCAAACGATAACCCCCTTTAGATATAAGCCTGCTTTACTGTTGCTAAGTATCATCATATACGCCCTTACGTTTCTCTCCTCTAGGTTAACCGAATTTTTGTGGTTCGGTCTTCATGTAGCCTTGGTTCGAGTTTGGCCTATCTTTCAGATTGCTCTGCCTGTCCTCCTTTTCCTGACCATGCTAATTCGGAAGAAAAAGAGAAGGACTTATAGTTAGCTATAGCCTTCTCAACACTGTCTAATTTCTTCTTTGTCTTAGCCACATTGGATTCTCTAATGACTAATGTTGAAGAACTTACTGATGTTTTCGACAATTTGTCAGCAATCTTTAGCTTCATGATTCGATTGCCTTTGCTGTTTTACTATGCTGTGCCTTTACGCTTACCACTATGGCATTTTCAGAAAGAGAATTTCCATTTACCTTGAAGGTGTCTTGGTTTATCTCACCAATGGGCCATATCCCCTAGAGCCCCAAGGGGTTTCACTATTTAGTAAAGTACAGATATTGATCACGTTCCCACTGGTGAACTTGTGTGCGATACAGATACAAGTAGCTCCGGCAAATCTCCATTAGTGTGATTCAGGTCAATTATTTACGCCCGCTGATGCTTTTTTGACAGCCAGTTAAAAATGCCTCACTGATTGGAGTTACTTGGAACTGTTCGCCCTACCAATGTCCATCTTTGACGCTAACCGATGCCGGATGGACTACATTCGCAAACTACTATAAATACAGAATAACGTCTGACTTATCCAGATTTACTATTGATCTTCGTGCGAATAAATTTCTTTTTTAAATGCCACAACAAAAAGAAGGTAGGAAAAGTTTCCTAACCTTCTTAGCATTCATATTTCAATGTTTGAATAATATCATTGTTTTTTTACAATGTTACTGCGGATTTACCATTTTAACTTTAAAGATAGGCTTTGGAGTAGTGATAGTGTTTAATGGATCTTATTACTGCCACTACGTTCTCTTGCCATGCTATACAATCCCTCCCCCATAAATTCGTCTGCTTACTATAAGTGAATTAGACAAACTGACGATATGAAATCGTACAGTCTTTTCTAAAGCGGCTACATATAATGTTCTATATATCATTAAAAATGGCTTAAACGGTCAACTTTAATATAGTAAGAGTAGTATTGGTAAAGTTATGAAGTTGGGCTGGGGTTGCATTTGCATTTACCAATTGAATAGTTGTAGGAACGACCCCTACAGTAATAATGACTTCTGCCGAAATTGGTCCGCCACCGTTACCCGTGAAGGGAACAGGAGTAACAGGGATTCCATTTACGGTAAGGTTAAAGGCAGCATCACCTTGGTTATGAATTGTAAAATCTATTAGATAGCTTCCCGTTTCGTTGATTGTTATCGTTGTAGATGGAGGAGTGAAAGTAAATGCACCACCAACATTAGCCAAAACTCCAGTAAAGGTAATTGGTGAGTTACCCGGAACTGTGTCCGTTCCCGTACCAGGATCTGCTCGGAAGACACTTAAGAAGTCTGATATCCCGCCGCCTGCTGGCCCTGCTGGCCCTGCTGCCCCCGTTGCTCCTGCGGGTCCTACCGCTCCTGCCGGTCCCACTGGTCCTGCTGGCCCCACTGCTCCTGCTGGCCCTACTGCTCCTGCGGGTCCTGTTGGTCCGGGAATTCCTTGAAAACCTTGTAGCCCTTGCTGGCCTTGAGCACCTGGAACTCCCTGTGGACCCGGCAGTCCCTGCGCTCCCTGCGGTCCCTGAGGTCCTTGAGGTCCTCGGATCCCTTTAACAATAACTTTCGGTAAAACTTTGACTTTTTTAACTACACATCTTCTAAATTTTCTCCGATGCATTTTCTTTTGCCAATAATAATGTCTAAACATAATTAATGATCACCTCCAAAGTCTAGTCAAAGTAGCTTATTGTGCAATTAACCAAAAAGATTGGGCTGTTGACTTGATCTTGGGAAAATAGGCATAGGTCTGACCCTATCGTGTTAGATTATTACTGCTTATCCTTCTAAAGCTTAATAGCCCTACTATCAACCGATCCAGCCCCTGCACAGTATGTATCTTTCTATTTCCAGCTTGCAAAATCTTTACCCAAAAAAGGAGATGAGATAATGACTAGATTGTTAGATGCTCGAACATCTCAAAACGCAAGTTACGGTAATACGATCTCAATCTCCATGCCAGCCAATACTCCTGTTGCCATCGCAGAGCTTGGCTTAGACGTGACGGGCGCTGGGGAAAATATGCGTGTACAATTATCAGGGATTGCTGAGCTTTCATTTCCCACTACTCCACCTTTTGACTCCGTTATTGCTATTTCTATTGTTAGAGGCACTCTCGACTCTCCTGTTGCATACGCCCTTTACTCTGTTAGTGTCTCCGAAGCAAACCCAAACGCTGTACAGGTCGTTACCATTAATGCATCCGATTACAATGTCCCTCTACCACCATCAAATGAATTGGTGTATACCTTATATTTATTTTGCACAGCGGATGCCACCCGAATAGGAATAGAAAGTTTTAATGCGGTTGCCTATTCAGATTAAAATTACACCATCATATGGAGGGCAAAGCCCTCTTTTTTTTCCATCTGTCCTTGAGGGACGACACTTTCCATCTGTCGTTCTTTTTTTGGTATAGTTTACTTAAGGAGTTGATCAAATGGGATTCATGCTTATTTTTATTGCGATTATTTTTTTCTCACTTGGTATTTTGAGTAAATGAAACCCCACTTGAGGATGGCGTGCAAACGAAGCCTGGAAGATCAAAGGTGACTCAGAACCAAGCGACGCTTACATTGACGGCATGAAATTTAGAGGCTCTGTATCTATACTCTTTGGGTCCTTCTTTTAAGTATGTGGACTTTTGGTTATCTTCCTATAAGTTCCACTACTTGTTACCAATCACCAAAATACCATATCGAAACGGAATTTGCTGTTTGGCTGATGCTCCTCAAATATCATTTAGCATATTTTCAAAACAGAAATCTGTCTCTCATCCAAAGCTTCCAGTAATCGATTTTCCTTAATCTTCTGAGACCGACCTGCCGCTGTAGTAAGCTGTAGTAAGTAGTAAAGATCATTTTTCTCGCATAGTATTTAGTCATCAAACCAGCCATCCTATAAGGAAGAACAATGTAAAACTCGACTCGTCACTCTTGAGAGTGAGTGGTTTAGAAGTGCCAGTATACCCGGGTGTAATGACTTGTTTTCTTTCTAAGTCTTCAAGGCATCCAACACATATGGATTGTCAACACTAAACTAGACAATTTTTTTGTGGTGTCTCTGCTTGAACTCAGCTGGACTCAAGTAATCCAGAGAACCGTGAATCCGAATATGGTTAAACCAGTGTACATAGCCATGTAATTCTGTGGTTAGCTCAGCAAGACTTTCAAAATGACGTTTCTTCACAAATTCCGTTTTGAAAATTTTAAAAGTAGCTTCCGCAACGGCATTGTCATAGGGACAGCACTTCATGCTCAAAGAACGCTCAATCTGAAAAGCCTTTAGCGCATCGTCGATGAGCTTATTCTTGAATTCATTGCCTCGGTCGGTATGGAAGAGTTGAATGTCATTCAGGTTGCCCTTAATTGAAGCCAAAGCACGGTAAACCAGCTTGGCCTCCTTGTGAGGGCCTGCACTGTAGCCAATAATCTCGCGGTTAAACAGAACTACAAAGAAGCATACGTAGTTCCAATATTAACCCACTCGGACGTACGTCAGATCGCTTACGACGACAGACAACGCTTGCTCTTGTTCAAATTTCCGGTCCAGTACATTCGCTTGCTTGGCTTCATTGCATCTCGTGGGATGAGGCTTGTACTGAGCAACCGTATACGAGGAAACCACCCCGTATTCCTTCATGATTCGTCCAATACTCCGCCTGAATACCGTAGAGCCTTGCTGGTGTAACGCTTTTTTGATCTTACGCGTACCGTAGTTTTGACGGCTGCTTTGAAAAATGTCCATAATCAGGGAGGGAAGCTCACCCTCCGATGTCACTTCTACTTTGTTTTCTTCATAATAATAGGTGCTTCTCGGGAGTTTTAGGACGTCGCACATTGCTGATACCGAGTATTTATGTTTATTCTGGCGAATGACATTTACTTTCGTCCCATGATCAGCGCGGCTTGCTTTAATATGTCATTCTCCATGAGCAGTTGCTTGTTCTGTTTTCGAAGTTCGAGCAGTTCTAATTCCTCTGGAATCCGGTTGTCTTTCTCTTTGAAGGATCCAGATGTGGAACTCTGTTTCACCCATTTATCCAACGATGAAGGATTCAAATCATATTCTTGAATGATATCCTTTCGTGCTTTGCCACTTTGATAGAGCTGAACCATCTACGCTTTAAATTCAGCGCTAAAGGTACGTCTTTCTTTTTTAGTCATGATCCGTTTGCTCCTTCTAGGTTGGTCTGTAGTCTACTATATTAGACCACAATTTTTCTGTCTAGAAGAGTGTAGCCGATCCAGTTTGTATCATAGGACTGCTGAAGCGCTGGACTTCAATTAAAACGTTCGTTTTAATCAGAGAGCAGTGGTTGTCCTCCTCAGTTGTTGTACGTAGAGTCTGTACCAAATACGACGATTCGTTCTGAACTATATCTCCCGGCTTTACAAATGATTTCCGAAGAAAACAAACCATTGTACATATACTCTTTTAACGACATCAGGCTCACCATTGACAGTACAAGGTGAATGCCTATGAGCGAAGTCTTTAAACATTAGTTTGCCGCCTTTCTCTCGCCCGAGTCGGCCCAGCTACACCGAATACCGGAACATCTGTCCCATGCTGTACTGTTGATATGGACTCGATTAACTCATAGGCTTCATCAACAAGCTGAACAGCGTATTTATTCCAATCAACAGCCTGATTTTCAAAAGAGAAGTCAAAGTCCTTTTTAGACTTCTTGATTCTCGCTGTCATGGAAGGGACCAGTATGGCAGCAACCATACAAACGGCTGCTGCATACACATAAGTTTGATCCTCACCAGTTAACTCAGCATAATCAGGAACGGCTTTTACAATCCTCGATTCTCCAATGGGCAAAACAGAAAGAGCGTCTATGTCAGCATCGGATATTACATCCTCACCAACGCCTAGACGCCCTCTAATCTCCTCGTGATATGTTTCTGTAGTGAGTATCTTATTAGTTGCCATCTGCTGCACCGCCTGCAGCACTGATAGCCTGTTTCAATTCTTCAATACTCATTTTGGTGTATCCGGGTATTTTCAATTCCTTAGCTGAGGCTTTCAATTCTTTCAACTCACCATCGGACTGAAGAATATCAATTTGCTCAAGTAATTCTGCTTCTCGCGCTTTGGACTGTTCTAATTCGGGCTGAAGTTGCAACTCCCGTTCTGAAGGAGAACCATCAAGAGCCCCATTACCATCTACAATCTCCGCAAGCAATTGCCCAGTTGCGGCATTACGGATTTCATTCTTTGCGATATCTACAAGACCATCAGGGGCATCTGTTACGATGTCCCCCGAATTGTATTGCCCAACAGCATCAACCAATACTCTTACAGTTGTCATAAATTCGATCTCCTCCCTTACGCCACTGTTGCGAAGATATGCCAGTTAACGTATTTCAGACGCGGTAGCACTGTTGCACCATTGATGGCTTGCCATTGATCGGGGTCTCCTTTGATCAACTTAGTCAGTACAAACTTTCCTGTATGACCGGTGAAAATGTCTTCATAGTTATTCGGGCCGGTCACAAGATCCATAATTGAGCCTGTCATACCTTGACCGATTATGATTACTGCATTATCTGGAATGAACGGATAGAATACGCCAGAGTCATCAATGTAACCACCATCGTAAACTTCATACTTAAGACCATTCAAATTTTGGCTGACAATTTCAGCAAGCGAACCGTCAGTGACAACATCTTTACCAAAAGTGTACTTGATCAATTCGCGGATTTTAGCATTCTGCTTCAAATAGATATCGACTTTCTTATTAACAATAATTTTAACAGGACGAGCCCCACTTCCTCGGAATCGAAGTGACCAGCCATCTAAGTCAGCCAATGGATCTGCTGTTTCGGTATTACTCCACAATACGGCTGCTGTTGGCTTGTTATTAGCTGGAACACCATAGTCAATCGTTCTGGCTGGTTTGGTGGATGTGGCTGGTACAATAAGTTTTCCCGTTAATGACTGCCATCTCATCCACTCAAACCGTGTCTCAAGGCGAAGGTTCAGACCGACCATTTTCTCAATCATGTATTCTTCGCCCCACTTTTGCTCAAGACTGTTGCCTGGCTTTCTCAATGTAGCAATCTTTTCACGGTCAATAACAACCTTTTCTCTCCATTCTTGGTTCGTGAAGTTCATGTGTTTCACCACAGGTGGAGTATGAATAGGTGAAGGATCATTCAATCCTGTAGGTGGCGTCATACCCGTATCGTCATAGGTGATGTCGTATTCAATAGTGAGTCCAAGTTCCGGTTTGAAGTCAACTCCATTGGTTAGCAGTTGAGCCCCTCGAAAGCTGTTAATATCTGTTCGGATGTTCTGAACGACTTCCGTAAGGAAATATGGATCAAGTACGTTTGCCATGTGTGTTTATCCCCCTTATACAAAGTAGCAAAGCTTCAGCACTGTTTTAGCTGCTGTATCTAAGCCAGTCAATTTGGATGAATCAAAAATACCTGCAATCCACGCAGATGCCCCGATATCAGAAAGTGTTGTGTCATGATCATTATCAAGGATACACAGTGCCACTTCGGAGCCGTTGGTTGCTGCGGAACTATAAGCTACCGCTTTATCCTTATCCGCTCCTACTGCTGTGATCTTGCCTATAATCGTCCCTTTTTTCAGGATTCCTTGCCCTTGTTTCAGCAAGATCCCTCCCGGTAGGTTAGCCTGAAGGTCAGTAGACGCTAGAGCTTCCGTAAACTCTTGAGTAATAACCTGACCGGGACCAGGAGCGCCATTATACTGAGATTGCACAATAATTATTTATCCTCCTTCAGCAGATTACCCCTGCCTGTATTCTTAAGTGCCGCCCGAGCTTCTTCACGAGCTAATGCTTTAAGTTGTTCTGGCGTTTTCTCGCCACCATCATTTTGTGAGTTGGTTGGTGGTGTTCCATTCAGTGCTCCCTCAGGAAGGTTTACATCGTCACCTTGTGTATGGCGACCACCGCCACCCAAAGCAGCTTGTGCCTGTGCCTCATACGTTGCGCCGATCTTTTCAATTTCAGATACTGGCAGATGAGATAATGCCGTTTTCATGGCTTCTACATTAAAAGCTTCACCAAGAGCACGGACACCAGCTCCACATGCTTGCTCAGTAACTTTGATCTTGTATGTCGCTCCATCAGCAGCCTGAGCGCTCAATGATGTAAGCTTGCTCAGAATATCGGAATCATTATCTACACTCAATGCAGCTCGAATTTGTCCAAGTACACTATTAGCTGCTGACAATGCAGTTGCTTGGGTTTGTGCTACTGCCAACGCAGCTTTTTGTTCGTCTGTCACAGTGTCATCTCCTTGGGCCAGTGTGTTGGCCTGTTCTTTTATTTGATGCTGTTTAGATACAAAAGCGGACATGCCGCCTTTGTTGCTGAAAAAATAAAAGACGCGTTCATCACCATCAAGCGACTTCGCATCTAAAAGTAGCGGTTCATATTCAGTTTGTCGCTGTTGCTCAGCTTCACTATGTTGTTTCATCGACAGAAATTCACGTGTTATTCCAGCGCCTTCATATCCTCCATCAAATACAATGGAGTTTTCCATGATGTATCCGTCATCAGCTAAAACAAGACATTCTTTGTCGTCATACACTTGTCCACGGATGTGAGAGCATGCCGAAGGTCCGTAGTAATCACCGCCGCAGATACCACACACATGCTTCGTTGTTACAAAGCCTGCCGAGGTGTCAAATATAGTTCCTGAATCAATTCCGGCAGCCAGTTGATCCGTTGAGATCCCATTAGCTTCTAGCCCCTTTGCCATGTAATGATCACCGTAAAGTTCCAGTTCCCCTCCCTCTTCGATAATTCGACTGTCAAAAGTTCTGCCATACGGGAAAGATAAGGCTTCCCACTTCTGCCACGGATGGTCAACCAGCAAGACAACTCCCTCTTTAACTTGATCTGCCATTTTGCGTAGGAAGTTTGGAGTAATCTTCATTTTGTACTTATCAATACGCTTGGTTCCAATGATTCTCGCTTGAAACACATGAGTCTGTTCATCGGTTAAAGGGACCAATGCTTTTTGATTGATCTTCGCCAATTGTTCGGGTGTAGGTTTAGCCATATTGTTTATTCACCTCCCTCCGATGGAGTATTTTCTTCATTCGAATCAGATTCATGCTTCTTTACAAGCAGAGGAAGTAATTCAGCAGGAATTTTGGCATTAATACCAAGAGTCCAACGTATTTCCTCAGCAGCTTCCAAAGGTGTGATGTAAAAATTCTTCTCCGCTATGATGTAGTTATCGATCTTTGAACGGCAGTCACGTTCAATTTCATTTTCAGAGCGTAGATCTATGGGGAGATAGTCAGCTTCAACCTTTGTTTGAGTCCCCTTTACTCTTGCAGACAACGAAAAAGCCCGCTGCCAGAAACGTTTGGTTACGCTCCGCGCGGACTCTACATTTTTGATATATATTTGAGTGTCAATCGAACTGTATGTTTCAGTTGATCCTTGATGCCTGGAAAGGATGGTAAGCAGTGTTTTTAGTGAAGTAGCCATTTGAGTATCAATGATATCAATCAGCTTCTTAATATCAATCATTGGCCCAGAATTACCGCCTTTGAGGTATTCCACCTTTACACTATCCCAGTGGACAAGGGCATCGTCTGGATTGAGTGAGTTGAAATGGTTTATCATCTCTTCCATTCGCTCTTTAAGCCATTTCTGTTGACCATCGGGATTACTTTTCAAGTTGTTCGGCATATTCTTCAGCATGATTTCTTCCAGCATGGAGATATCAAGCCGTGGATACCCCTGGTTATGGACCACTGCTTTTAGATCCGCTAACACCTGAAGATGAAAGAATACTACTTGCAGCACTGGAAGCATAGGCGTTCGTCCATAAGGATCATCAACCATAGGATCAAACTCTTCAAAGATGAACGTTGGTGTGTCAATCTTCTTGTAATTACCGAACCACTCCTCATTTGGGTTCCTTCTCGGATTCTTTACGTATTGCCAGGGTATAAGTCTATTAGTTTCTGGTTCCCTACGGAACCAAATTAACGCCGGATCAACTGGTACGATATCAATTACATCATTACATCGCTCATTCAATACGATTTCACCAGCACAAGCTCCGCGAACCATAATCATCATACGCTGAATTGTATCCAGTTTGTTCAAAGATCGGCCATGCTGGTATCCCGTCGAAGGTAGAGGTGTGTTAAGCATAGCTTTGAGTTCATCCAGTACTCGTTGCCCGCCCTTATCTACATTCCCATTCAGCTTCTTAGCTGTAAATGTTAATTCGGTATCTCCCATACGTAAGTATGTGTATAAGGCATAGGATACATCTGGATGAACTGATATCAGAAGTTCCAGTAATTCCTCTGCTGTATAGCTCTGTAACTTGGTAAGGTCAATATTGTGAGCCTGCTGATGTTTCTTGGGTAGCCAGTTAAATATGCCCCACGGGTTAGCGTTATTAGACACTGTCACTCTGCCAACACCCATCATCTGCCGTTTTACTGCTGTCGGTAAAACAGAGTTCACAAATGAATATATGGCTTTATGATACCATTTCAAAGTTTCACCGCCTTTCTTGCAAACTTCTATGAATACAGAATAACATCTGCATTATTCGGATTTACTACTGATTTTCGAGGGGATCAGCATTATGCATACCATAAATCCTCTTTTCAAGACGAAATATTGGAGCAAAAAAATGGTCAGGAAAAGTTTCCTGACCACTTATAATATCGTAATGTTTAATTCACTTACCTAAGGAATTCAGTTTTATTCTATAATTTCCAGATCCAAATCTTGTCCATCCCAAACCAGAAGTTGATACTTTCCTGACGGCAAATCGCCTGTAAAGATAGTAACTGGTTTATTCACTTCATCATCCGTAACAATTATCTTTTTACCCCAGTTTTCTGCAACCAAATCGTCGTAGTTACTTTGGCTTCCCAAAACAAATGTATTTAGCAGATACACATCTGAAACATCTGAAAGAGAGAATGTAAGAGCGTCTCCTTTTTTCACCTTTAATATATCCCCGATAGGTTGAATCATTGTAATTCTAACCGTTCTTCTATTCCCCCATGTCTGAAACTCTTTATTGAATTCACCATCTGATGTAACCACGGAGTCTGTGACTAAACGGAATTTATAAACCAACCGATCCTCCAAGTGTTTAGGCAATATATAGACTTTGTTGTCCTCGACTCTTACAGACCCATTTTCCTTTGCGAAAGGCGTGAAAGGACTGTCACCAACAGACCACTGAACGATATCCTCAGTCGACTTCCCGTCCGCAAGCTGTAATAAGCGATTATAATCAATAGAGAATTGATCAAGTCTATCCTTTCTTTCAGAATAATGAGAATATATTGGTGACCCAACAAGAGGCTCACTCTCATCTAAAACCGTTATTTCCTTGCTACGATAAATACCATTTTTGTCATAAACCGTAAGATCAAATTCAAAGTTATTAGGATAATTCCAATGGTTAATATCATATGTCGAGAAACTGACAGTTTTATTGGCCGGAACCTCCATTTTAAGCACCTCACCACTTTCGACACCTAACTCAAGAGATTGAAGATTACCGAAATCTATTAAATCACTTGAAAAGTAAGCAGTGCCATCATAAGAGCTAGTAAAATAAACGGACTCTCCGATCGTCACTATTTTTTTAGGGACAGAAATGTTAGCGTCCCCATTATGCTCCGGTGCTTGAGGTATATCATCTTTCTTGTCGTCACTTTTTTTATGATCATCTTTTTTGGAATTATCGGATTCATTAGAGTTACTGGAAGAACCCCCACCGCCACCTGATGTTGTTGTGCCCTGTAATCCCAAAGTTTTTGCCGAATCACCTATTGTGACTTTAACATCACTACTTACCTTGTCGCCATTTGTCAGAGATTTTGGTTTTGTTTGAAAGGAAACATTTTCAGCATTAACTACGGCTTTATCAACAGAACCTAATCCTATTACTTTGGCAGCAGCATTAAGAACTAATGAGAGAATAGAAGACTCTTTTGATGTATCTATGGTTGTACCCGTAGCGTTATCAGCTACGTTTAATGTATCAATCTGTCCATTTGGGATATTTACATTAATAGCGAATGCTTCTACATTCACAGTGTGAAAATAACCTGTAAGACTCACATTAGATTTTGCGGGGAGCTTATTTGTTAGAGTAACTCGATCAACGCTTGCTCCTTGTGAGACATCGAGGGCTGCGCCCGTCTTAATTTTCACTTCGCTGATGGACGTTGCTCCTTCTGCCACCAAACGAACAGTTCCATCCACTTTGTTTACAATGATGCTAACCAGCACAGAATTGTTCAGATGAACGCTATGCTCTCCGCCCCCATAAACATAAGTTTGACCGTGGACTTTAACATTTTTCAAGAATACGTCGCCGTTCCCAACGGCTTTCCCGATAATTAAATCACCCGCGATTTCCGTATTTTGAAGCGTTACACCCGTTGTATTGATGACAACATTGCCTGCCTGCTTGGCGAGTCCAGTCGAAGGCCCATATGTTCCAGATTCTCCATACCAAGCACCAAAATGATTCACAGCTCGATCTAGAATCGTAACCGCCTCAGCACGAGTCAATGATTTTTGAGGCTGAAATGTACCGTTCTGGTAACCTTCAATAATACCCGCTGCCACTACAGAATTAACGGCCTTTTGGGACCAATTGTGCAGAGATGTGCTATCTTTAAAGGTTTTAATTGTATCGGAAGAAGGTATTTGAAGTAATTGGTTTACAGTCACTGCCGCCTCTTCTCTACTTAATACTTGTGTAGGGCGAAAGCTGCCATCTTTGAATCCTTTCATATATCCAGCATAAACTGCATCAGTAACGGTTGGAGCAAACCAATCATCTTTATTTACATCGGTAAAAGATGCTGCTTGTCCTGGCTGTATTTGAAATGCACGATTTAGTAAAGCAGCCCATTCACTTCTCGTAATCGGACGGTTTGGCTCAAAACGAGCGTTTTCTACACCCGAAACCACACCTCGGTGGCTCCATTTTGTAACGTTATCCGTTGCCCAATGGTTCACCATATCCCCATAAGGTTGAGATACAGTAGAACTTTCTTCCTTTGTTACTTGGTGTAAACTATCGGCTGCGAATATGGGGCTAGCCCATACAGAGGTCGCTAAAATTCCAGCCGTGAAAACATTAACCCACTTCTTCATCTTTTTTGTCCTCTCATTTATGTAGTGTTAAATCAAGACTATGTACCTAATATTTTAGGTATATAGAATCACTTGCCTATTATTACAAGATTAATCGATGATGTCACTACCTTTTAATCCATAAGAGGATTTTCCTTGAATAAATATCAAAAGGAAGACGCATATTCATATACCAGTCAACATGATCACGAAACGCGTACATGCCTTCCCTGAACTCCTTACAGCATTTCGTTCATAAACAGAAGTAAAGCTTAAGACATACATTCAATCTACAAAATTAAAAAAAGAGCCCCCGAGGGTTGCCCCTAATTGAGAAACAGCTTAGCCCAATAATATAAAATAACCAGAACACCTACACTTGCTAGGATTCCAGTAAATCTTTTTCCAAGTATTTTTTTAATGGGAATGCATACTACACACCATAAGAATGAGACTAAAATAAATATTAATAGTTTGTTTCCTCCTACAGCACCCCACATATCTACATATGCACCTTCAAAAACATCCGAAAAGATTCCTCCCTAGCTTTTGACTAATTCCAAGGAGAGGAATGACAAAACGATTTTTCAAATTATTAGAATACCCGTCAAAGAGCAAAAATCATGTAGCAACCCGAGAAGGAACTTTTAAACCAAAACCTGACTTTTGCTCTATTTATCACTATTAATCTTCTCAAACAGTATGTTTAAATCCCTTATATGCAACTAATCACAAAGACTTATACACATATAGATCCAATTACTCATTTTTTTTTTTCAAAGGGAGGATTTTATCATTTTTTGTAGAAAATTGTTAATGTCACTCAAATTCACCTAAGAACGGAGATGATTTATATTTAACGACAAAACTATACTGTTAGTCTCGCATTACCATCCTCTCTAACTAAGATGTCTTTTATGCAATATTTTTTATCATTTATAACTATCAGTGTCCCTACAGCAACGATACTCACTTCGTTATTAAAGATGTCGCTTATATCGTACACACCAAGAAAACGATTTGTAGTAAAAATTTCAAATTTCATTTTAGAAAACCTCCATCATTTTTTTAATAAGGCGGGATAATCGATGAATTACGATGATATATTTGATAATTTAATGTACTTTAAGCCGTACATTAATAAATCATCCATTCATAACCATTTACAGTTGATGAGCAAGTATCCAGATTTTCATCAAGTTTACTTTAAGAATAGACAAGAAAACGATAATTTAGACACAGTCAAAAATGTTTGCATGACTTTAACTTCAGGATTAAAGGAGGAAAAAATTTCTGAAAATGATTTAGATGAACTCCTCTTTCTCTCAATTGAAGACAAATTATTTAATTCTTTTTTATACAATTTAGAAAATACAAATATTAACTTTAGGGATATTAATTCACTCTACAAAGTTTTAGAAAGTTGGGGAACACCTCAAGAAAACAAAATACTCAATGGATTAGCTTCAAATCCTACATTTGAGAAATTTGTTATAAGTGGATTTAGAATTAATGGAACGGATTCCATTAGGCTTTTGCTATTTGATAAGGAACTAGTTGAATTAAAAGAGAAAAATAAAGACACAGAATTTGCTGTCTACGCAACATTGATTGAGTTCGACTTTAGAAGAAACTTACTTCATATCAGACTAAGGGACGTGGATAATATTCAAAATAAATCTGTCGACGTTAGAACAATGGAGGGCCGCGTTGAAAGAACATTAAGGTTTATCAGTAACCTCACACCTTCTATTGGATATAAAAAAATTTCTTATTTTAGAGATTCATTATTTTTACTTGAAGAACATGTATTGCAGCCTAAAAGGGATGTAGCTTATTCCAAGTTAATGGATTTCCAAGATCATATTGACAATTTTTCTGCGCTAATTGATTCGAACTTTCCTACTCAACATGAAAATAACGTAACTACTTCAAACTATGTTGCCAATACAGTTCTAGCAATTATTGCTTCTTCGTTAGATTTATCACAGTTAGGTGATGTTGTAGGAATAAAGTTTAGAAATCAAAGAACTGAAGATACGAATAGTTTTGCTGAAGTGGCTATATCAGATAAAGCCTTTAAGTGCATATCAACTGATAAACTCTACTGGAGTAACTTATCAACTCTACTTGAACAAAGAAAGATAGAATTTTTAAAAATTGGTACGAGTTTAGATTTGGGGTTCGTTGATGTTAACTTAGAATTAAAATTAGGAACAGCTAATGTAAAGCTTAACCAAAGTTCAAAGGGAAATCCGATTGAAGGCAATAAACAGCCTTCCGATGAAAAATACATTGATTTTATAGACTATCTCCTCCCCTTTATTAAAAAAAATGATTGAATAATTTAAAAGCGGCGATGGAAGCCGCTTTCTCTTTTTGTAGGGTCACTGTGGAAAACATGCTATGGTTCTGCGATTTGTATGTCATGACTAATGTCATTACCAATACCTGGTGTAATGAAAAAAGGTCGGCACATTTGCCGACCTGATTCACCGAGGCTTGAAAGCTGTGGTGTGTTCCTTATTCGACGTTCCATGATATAAATTTACCACATCAAAAGTCCAATGAGTGGTCATAAAACGGTCAATTTCCATTCAAATAACAATCACTATTTTTTTCTTCTATAATTATTTCGAGGATTATTAACGGCATTATTATTGGGCTTGGGCTTAGTCTTTGACTCAGGACCTTTAAGGTTATTATCTTTGTTTTCCTCCAATTTCCCTTTTAATTCATAAGCACCTTCTACAATATAATTGATCCTTGATATCCACATAAATCTACCCATATAAAGAATTAGTAATGCAACAATTAGAGAAATTATAATATATATAGGAGTAAAAATTGTATCTGTAAATAAACTACCTACTACTTCAAAATACTTTTCTGAGCTGGGATTTTTCCCGTTAATATCTATTACTCTGAGTGCCAAAGTTATCATGAACGTTAGAAAAACAAGAACTACGGAAAGAAAAGATGTCATAAGTGAAAACACAAAACTGAATGTTTTATGAAAATCATATTGAGCGTTGATGTCTCCCTTCAAGTTTTGCAAATCCATTAAATCCAACTTAACCAGTTCTTTCTTCATCTCTTTAGCACTCTCTAAGTTGATAGAACCTAACCCTCCACTAAATCCATATTTCTTTCCGTAAGTTTTTCTTATGAATTTACTTGCAGAATTGAAACCCATGAAGCCATTCCTCTTAAAGAAAGCCCCCCACTTGAATCTCAACTTAATCACCTTCCTTTTCAAAAAAATATGTACATATTACTTATCGGGAAAAGTATTCAAAAAAAATAGACCGGCTAATACACCGATCTAAGAAAACTGCTACTCACTTGCAATACAACCAATCTTAGTGCCGCCGCTAGTATTCCAATTGCATCAGTCTTAATTTGTCTAAATGAACTCTCACAAATCCCCATCTCTCCGCAACTGATGTAGTCAAACTTGCCTTCATCATTCAAGTAACTCCGTTGAATGACCTCACGTTGCATACTGGACAGATTCCCCATCGCCATATCAAGCAACTGATCTTTCGCCTGAAGCTTTACTTCCTTGTCAATATTGTAAACAACGATGTTCTCTGTTTGCTTGCTGATCGCATTTGTAGATTGATGGTCTCTATATGAATAAGCCCGATAATCGCACCTCCCAAAACCAATTTACCTTTTTACTACCACACTGCTTATTGAAGGAAGCATAATATGTGTATCTGGTTCCATTAAATATTCCCCAAATGTCAAAACAAAAGCGTCAACTCGGTCTGGTGACTTGAGCCCACGCTTTTTCATATCCTTCTTACTTTCAAGCAGCATTTTACCCTTGCTGGTCATGTTCCATTTACGTGCTGTAAGTTGGGTTATTAGTACATCATCATCAGGCAATTGCAGAACGCTTGGATCTCCATTCATAAAGTTGCTCATATTTTGTTCTAATTGTTCCTTAATGGATGCCCACATTTCAGTAACTAGGTTTCCATAGTGTTCATCTAATGAAGAGGAACCGTTGTTAATTGGTATGATTTCATATGGTAGTCCTTCTTCAGCTACGATTTCATTTAGTCGATCCGTTACTCCTCCACCTACACCACTATCATCAACTCTTATTCTGATTCGGTTTAAATATGGGTGAGCTTCATTTAGTTCTTTAGCCAGGCTGATCACCCAACCAGCAGTTACCATTGTGTCTTTCTTGAAATGATGGTGTTCTCCTACAACTCTTGGCCCTATACCAGCAAACATTGAGGTTTCATCATCACCAAATCGTGCAACGTCAACACCTATGGTTAGCATATCTCCGCTGGGTTCCAGCTTCACTTCTTTAGCTGCAAATTCAGCCACTTCCAACGAAATAAATGTATCCGATTCTCCACGGGGGAATTCACCTTCAACCCGGACTCTCCATACATCACTGCCTTCGCCATACTTCCGCTTGAGCATAGCGATATTATCCTTGCTAGTTCTCGGACTGTCCAAACATGAAACCTTGCGTGTTTTATAATCCGCTCTGTCCTTATTGTGTGAATCATAAAAAACACCCGACGTTTTTGTCGGGTTGCCACACATTAATATTTTATTGAATTCACCCGACAACGTACCTAAAATAGCTTCCATGATTGGATCAGCAACACCCGATGCCTCATCCACAATAAATAGCATGTAATCCTCATGGAAGCCCTGCATGTTCTCTGGCTTGGTTGCTGTCCGAGCTGTAGCGAACCAGCGTTCCTCATAGTTCTTCATGTATATTTTAGTCTTTGTCCACTTAAGGATTCGTTTCAGCACCGGACTTTTAGATTGCCATTTATTAATCTCAGCCCATAACACGTCATGTAGTTGCTGCCTTGTAGGAGCTGTACAAATCACCTTTGGATATGGAAAACACGACAAGAACCATAATGCAGTTGCCGCTTCTAATCCTGTTTTTCCTACGCCCTGACCTGAACGTACTGAAACGCGCGGATTATTAGCTAAATCCATTAGTGTACTTGCCTGCCAATCATCAGGATAGAACTTAAGCATCTCTTGGCAGAACAATATGGGATTCTTGCGATACTCAGGAATCCGTTTCTTGAATGCTTGAAGTCTCCGTTTCGTCTCCGGTGAGTCCTTCTGCCTCATCACCTACCACCGCCTCTACCCAGTCGTCAATTAAATCGTCTTCTGTATTGCCTTCTCCAGTGACCTTTGCCCTTTCAAGCTCAAGTTTCTCACGTTGCATCTTAAGTTTCTCGTCTTCAACCATCCGTTTATGTTTGTCTGGAAGCAGATCCATGTATTTAGTTAGCACGTCCAATGCCTTGGTTTTGTCGTGTAGCTTTACGCTCACTCCATCCTTACCCTGCTTGACTTCTGAAACCAGAGTTCCATCAATTTCATCACTATTTTTAAAAGAGACATAATTGTATCTGTACTTTTTCGTTTCTCCAGTGTCAGGATCAAACACGGGATCTCCTTCTAAACCAAGAACATCCTCTTCCTTTTGACCGAATGTCACATAGTCCGTTATGTCTGCAAAAGCAATTTTCATGTACTCCATTAGAACGCGCTGAGCATTTAAACCAACCCCATCCATCAGGGATTCGTTGTAATTCTGTATCGCAGCCTTAATCTCAGGTTTCCTCAATAATTCCCATCCAATTGAATATGCTGTTTTCTTACTATATCCAGCAGCCATTGCCGCCCTTGTCGCGTTGAAATCTCTGAGGTATTCCATTATGAAGATCCGCTGTTTCGGCGTTAACCCCTCTTCGTCTGGAATTTCCGGCTCCGGCTTCTCCTCGATTACTGGAACGTTCTTTTTTGTTTTGGAACGCTCCATATCATTAGAGCGTTCCGGTATTTTTTTCGGAACGTTCCGTATTTCTGGAGCAGCGACTTTTAGCTCTTTAGAGAGCGCATCAACTGTTAGCAGGGTAGCATATACCTCTCTTGGCTTATCACCTTGAAATGAACCGACAAATTTACGCCGCTCCATTTCATCAATCAGTCGGACCGCTCTGCTATAACCTATCCTCATTCTTCGCTGCAATAAAGAAACCGAGGCTTGTTTGGCCTCGGCTACAATTTGGACAGCTTTTAGAAAAAGATCGTCAGGATATGATGTTGTATCTTCCTCTTTCTTTGCAGGTTCATTTTTTTGGTCAGTTTCATCTTCATCGGAACGTTCCGTATGTTTCGCTTCTCCAGCAATCAAACTCCCCCACTTATCTTTAGCCTTCCATCCTCTTACCGTACCTTCAGATACACTAAGTTGAGAGGCTATTTCTGTGAGACGTATGTTGCCGGAACTGGCTTTGTATAAATCGAATGCTTCATCCCGTTTCGGATCTCTCTTTCGTCCCATGTTTATTATTCCCCCCTTTTGATAATGTATCTGAAGCTAAGGAAAAGTTTCCTGACATACAAAAGAAGCCGCCTATTGGCGACTTCGACTTAACTGATACCCCACCATATTCGACTGCTAATATAGGTCGCAGCTACTGTACCGATCACTACCACAACTATTAAAAAAATCCTATATATTTCTCTTGTTAGACCCCTCGGTATGAATGTACACAAAATTTCACCTAGAATATAAATCACTACCGCTGTAATCGCTCCAATAATGAACGGGCCTGCATTGTCCCATATTCCTGTCCAAGTCATCACTTTTCCCCTCCTGTTCTTTATTTCGTCAGGAGAGTAATAATTCATTAGTTGGTTATTAATTCAATAAAAAAGCCGCCTATTAGTGATCCGTATCTCTAAACATATCATTAGTAAAATTATCGACTGCACTTGATCTGCAAAAGTCTTTGTATCTTGCTGGACTTCTATCCAATCATTCATAAAGTTCCCTTAATTAATAATTTGCTCTGTGCCATTATGCGTAATTTGAATCCCCTCGTAAGCCGCAGGACTCCATTCATCGTAAGTAACCGAAACAATTTGCAAGTCCATCAAAAATTGCTCAACGTGATAACTAACTTAGCTTCATATCCCCCCTCTTTCTGTTTGTTTGTCACCAATTATTTGATGAACTTTGAGTAACAAAAAACCACCCTGCATCGGGTGGCTTAAGATACTGTTCATTCTATTTAATAGTAGGGTTAATAAAATCTATGACACCAGAACCGGTTCCTGTTATCTCAATAACAAGTTTTTGAACTCCTGTTAAATTAACAGTTATATTTTCTTGGACACTTCCTCCACCCAAGGAAACTTGCTTTAAAACTTCTCCGTTTTCATTTTTAAAAGAAATATTCCTCAGCAATCCAGATTTACTTAGATCCTTATCATCAATGCCGACAGATAATTTTAAGTCAGAATATTGATTATTTAACGCATAATTTAGCTTAATATAATCAATTCCTCTTCCGTAATAATAAGTGCTATCTATTTTAAAACCCAAAGATCCGTACGATTTTCCGTTTATCACCATGCTTTCGTTACTACTAAGAGAAGGCTTATTCGAATAAGAAAGCTGGGAGTCTAAAAAATCAGGAGTCCCTAAAGGTTTACCCTCGCTTTTTTCTCCTATTATTACACTTTTATTATTAGAATCCCACGCAGTTTTAATTCCTACAAGATCACTAACAACAGACAGAGGAACATACGTATTTCCATTTGCAATAAATGGTTTTGCACTCCCAGTAGGAGTTTTGTCGATGCCATTCTGTATTAATTTAATTCCGTAGTTGACCTCTAGTTTTACCGTATTAGAAGCTGCATAGGCAACCCCTCCGGTTAAGAGCGTGGCACAAGCAAGACCCAACACAAATCCTTTAATTTCTTTTTTCAAAAGAATTTCCTCCCATTTAAAAAACATCGGAAAATAGCATCTTTTTCCAGATCGTTTCCAGCAATCATTTGCACCCCGAAGGATGCTCATAGGTATTGCAGTCTAATCTTCGTAAATCACTAACAAATTAAAAAGCTCTCTCAGCGATTCTTTTTCTTAGTCGAAAATCTTTGCATCTCCAATTGCCCCATAGACGAAATCACTAGATTTCGGATCAATTTCAAAAACAATTCTAAATTTCAGTACACCCGTTAAATCTACCGTAACTGGTAAAGGATTATCTCCACCTTTAACAGAAAAACGAGATAGTTCTTTATCATCGCCTATAAAAGTGATTGTCACATTCTCTGGGGCATTCTTAGTCTTATCATCAACACCCAATTCACCTGTGAACTTTTTGAACTTACCGTTCAAGTTATAATCCAAACTCAATTTTTGTGTTAACGCATAGGGACTAATATAAGTGCTAATCCCTTTCTGATATTGCTTGCCAGCAATAGTTATCTTTTCTCTATCATAGTTTTGATTTAAATCCAAGTCATTCACAGATCTTCCATCCATCCGGGCGTAAGGAATATCACTTAAGTATTTGAATGCAGAATCTTTTTTACCAAACCATATGGTCTTGTTTTTGCCATCCCATGTTACTTCTTTACCAGCCGCTTCCCCAGCAAAACGAAGGGGTACATATGTTGTTCCTTGATAAATGAAGCCCTGACCTGATGAAGGTACTTTTTGATTTCCATCTACCATATATTTTAAATTATCGTATATGACCTCAATTTTCGCTGTGCTAGCAGCATATGCTGATACACCTGTAATCATTGTCCCGATCGTTAAACCTAATACAAGCCCTTTTACTTTGTCTTTCATCAAATATACCGTCCCTTATATAGTTAGTTAGACCTAGTCTCATAGTCATAATATAGGTTTTCCTCCCTATCTGTACAGGAATATTTTAACATGTTTTTTCTGGTAACCCTTAACGTAAGTAAATGACACACAGCGGAATCGAACCTCTATCATCCTGTATGTGTCAAATAAGGTAAGGTGCGTTATGCACCCGACCTTTAGAGTTACTTGAGTTGATCAGCCAACTGTTTAATTACAGCCAGTGTACTGATGCGTTGTCCATCTTTACGGTTGCCCTTGATGTATGCTGCATCCTCGTTGCTGTAGTAGACTACTCCGTTGCCCTCTACAACTGGATAACCACTCTCATCTGCTTGCAGCTCAGTAGCAACATGTTTGCCGTGCTGTTTGACATGCTCCTCATCGTGTAGATGCAGAATGCCGTATTGATCAAGATATGCGTAATTCTGTCCCATCGTTTGTTTCCTCCTGTACATAGCAAAAAGGACACCGTATACCGATGCCCTCATGCTTGCTTATATTAGTTGCGCTCTAACCCTCCGTCAGGCGCTGCGCTGTCTGCAGCCATGCTCTACACAGTCCAGTTCCCTAACGAATCATAATTCCTCACCTGATAACCTGAACGGCCGTGTCAGATTACCAGGGCTTACAGGTTACATTGTCCGCATTACGTGCGGAACAGTCTGGCGCCCTTACCGATGGGGTATTATGACCCTCTTTACGGCTGTTTCAAGTTAGTTGTAGTTAGTTTCGATGTGGGCGAGGCATGTATCACGGCCTTGCGTCTATTCCGCCACCACATTTAAATCTTAACGATTACCGAAGTTGACCAGCTAGTGCTCTAAGCCCACTTGGTACAGCAATTTGTTTACCATCATGTTCATTGCCGTTTACATAAGCTGTGTCTTTGTCTACATAGTAGATTACACCTTCGCCCCCGATAACCGGATAACCGCTTTCGTCGTAATCCAGATTTGTACCCACATACTTGCCATGCTTAACTGCTTCATCTTCCAATGGATGGAGATGGAGAATTTTTTCCTTGTCCAAGTAAGCGTAACTATGTGCCATGTTTATTGCCTCCTAGAATGGATTTAATTTGTTCCTGAATAAAGTGTAAATCCTTTCTACTCCGTACCTACTACGGATTTGCTAGTTCCTACTATCAGCAGAAAATAAAGTAGTAGACTGAGCCTAGAAATTGAAACAGCGACAACCAAGGACGAAAAAAAGTCCTAGACTGTCGCTGTTCCATTGAACTAACGTACCCGATAGCTTAACGGTTTGCGGTAGGAAGTAGGCGCCTCGCATCGAAAACTAGAACACTTTCAAACAGACATTTTCACTAACGTTTTCCAGTGGTGTCAAGCCTCGTTGGTACTCCCTTAGGTATTGCGTGCTTATCTTACGGAAATCGGTGACTTACCCCCATTAGCCGATGCGGAAAAATAACTCATCTCAACAGGTGAGACGGGCTTCGCTTTCGGTTCTCCCATCATTTTCTCTGACATGCCGTCCTGAAATTCTTCCGAGCAGTCCCCTCGGTATCTCCCCTCCTCCAATTTCATGTCGATAAAATCGACGACTTGCTGCAGAGAGGCGATTTGGCTGACCATATTCTCCCGGTGGCTCCTTAAGTGTTCCACCAGTTCGGGATATTCCGCGGGATCTGCATCAGCGGAGACCGCCAAAAAAGGCCGCATTTCTTCCAGTGGCATACCCGTTTTTTTCAGGCAAGATATCAGCCGGATCGTATTGATATCCTCCTTCCGGTAGATGCGGTGCCCGTTATCCTTCCGGTCTGCCCGAGGCAGTAAAGCGATCTTTTCGTAATAACGGATCGTATCTTCAGAAATTCCGGTTTGCTTAGCGGTTTGCTTTATCGTAAAAATGTGCTCTTCCTTCATCCTGTCCCCTCCCAGAGATTTTTTTATGTGCATTATACATCTTGGTGCTGGCTCTAAGTCAAGTCCTTATCCTTAGGACAAAACATCTGTTTTCCCAGCTTGACTTGGAGCCGACTCTAAGTTATAGAATGTGCAATATCAGTGGAAATACCCGATATCAGGAGGAGACGTGCAATGAACAAGAGACAACATGAGAATATCGCATTAATTACAGGCGCAAGCGCTGGAATCGGGTTGGAATTAGCCCGGAAATTGTTGTCGGAGGACTGGCAGGTGGTTGCTTTAAACCGTTCCGACTTTCCGCCGGACGATATGAGAATCCAAAAAGCAGTCAAGAGTGGATGGCTTCGAATTTATAAAACGGCCGATCTTGCCGATTATGCCAGCTTGAGACGGACTTTGGAAGAAATCAAAAGCAAGGAGCAGCGGATCGATATTTTGTTCAACAACGCCGGCGGGTCCTTTCCCGAGCTGAGCTATTCGAAACAAGGACGCGAAATGCATTATGAACTGTTGACGATCGTTCCATATATCATTCTGATGGAATTGAAGGGACTTA
This sequence comes from Paenibacillus sp. EKM206P, assembly GCF_011066155.1. NCBI lineage: Bacteria > Bacillati > Bacillota > Bacilli > Caryophanales > Paenibacillaceae > Paenibacillus > Paenibacillus sp. EKM206P. The sequence goes on from NZ_JAAMNQ010000003.1 coordinate 313,580, forward strand.
TAAAAAGCGGTCACTTTAAAACGGTAATCAATACCTCTTCTTCAGCGCTAAATTTCACGAAAAAGTTTAATATCGAAATCCTCGAGCGCCCCAAAATCTTCCGCAAGCTACTTGGTCCTTACGCTACCTCAAAGCTAGCGCTTTCACTGTGGACTCAGGCCATCGCGCTGCAGCTTTCCAAGGACGACATCAAGATCCGCAGTGTTGACCCGGGTAGCAACAATACGCTAAGAAAAGGGAAAAATTCCGGACTTCCCATATTGGTTAAAACGTTGATGAAGCTGTTTTTCTCTCCGCCTACTCACGGCGCCAACAAGCTGTATGAGGGTGCTCTCGGGGAACACCGTAATGAGACCGGCGTCTTTTTACTGAAAGGTCAGGTTGCGGAATTAAAATTTAAAGATCAAGCGCGGAACGTTTTGGAAAGGATTAATACGATTTACGAACACGAATTTTTACAACGTAATTGTTAACCTTACGGCTGTATTAACCTGCTGCCCGTTACTTCAATAAAAAAGGAGCAGCTGCCGGCCCCGCGGTAAACTGCTCCCTTACTTTGAACTAACGTACCCGTTAGCTTAATGAAGCATTGTCAAGAAAATCACTTTATTTTCCAGTCTAGAACTCTAGACACCTACAATAAAGACCGCAAAGGCTTAAGCCCTTACGGTCTAATTTACTTCTGGCATCCTCAGTCCAATTTCACCCTCTTTGTTTCGCCCCCGACCATAGTCGATGGTGACAAAATCCAATGTACGGTTTGTTTTTAGGCTGTTTGCTATGTTGACAATAACCCTACGCCGTTTATCTGCAAATGTAGTTGCTGAGATAGGAGGAATGTCCTTGCGATAACCTTTTTCCAAATATTGTTGAGCTTTGAGATATTTCATACCATCCATAAATAACAGCTTTGCTATCAATCCCTCGTGCTTATCACGCATATTATTTATTGCAAACTTAATGTTATTCGTAAGGAATTGATAGAATTTATAGTTCACATGTCGCTGGTCTTTGAGTAGCACGGCATTTGCTGTCACATCTGCTGTCAATTCTTGTCCCGTAACTCGTTTAGCAACCGATCCCTCTGCCGAAAGCAAATCATATGCAGCCATACCGCTTTCCAATTGTTGAAGTGAGTATTCATAGTTTTTGATTACATCTATTAAATCGGTGTATTTGTTCAGTAACCACTTGGTTTTCTGATATCGTCCTTTTGGATATCGTCGAAAAAGTTTACCTGAATAATTTTGTTATTGTCTTCAATTTCACCTTTTGTTTGTAGTATTTCATTACGTATCATCACAAAATCACTCCAATAGGATTAAAAACAATAGAAAAATTTTAACCAATATAATTTATTGCTTCATTCAGCAGGGACACCCGGGACATTATTCTCTATGTTCTCTACTGTAAGACTGGACAGGCACCGTGCGGACGCGGCACAGACGTAAACCGTTATGATTTTCTTCTTGTTTGGAGGAGGCTGTAAAGTTTTACTGTAATTCCTCAGGTGGGCGAGAATCATGCCCTCCTTTAATTACTTCGGTAAACAGATTATTAGTGTTTTCCTTCTGACCTTTCTCTATAACACCATCACCGTGCTCCCACTTTGTTTCGATAAGATTGATAAGTTTCTGAATATCTGCTTTAGTCGCTGGCTGTTTTTCTGCATTCAGTTGATACCCAAGCTGTCCACTAACTTCTAGTGTCGCCCACTCTACATCTGTGATATTGGCTATACCAGCTTGTCTAAGTCTTTGCTCCAGTTTATCAACTGATAATTTAACTTTCTTCATATTTTCCAGTATTAACTGTCCGTCTTGAATTACTGCTACCGCTTTACCAGTAACTAGTGTTTCAAAAGCATCAAATTTAATTTGCGTATACTCTGTCACGATTAATAGCAAAGTTAATAATGCAGCTGCTCCAAACGTTACCCAGAGACCTTTCCCAGTTACAGGCTGAATGAGTAATGTTCCAATTGCAATCATCATTACAGTTACTGGTATTGACATTTGTGAAATGGACCTGCGTCCAGTTATACGTAAGAGAAGAACGCCTACAATAAAGATTAAAATTGTCTGCCATATCCATTCGTATTCCAAACCTGAAGACTCCTTTTTCATAAAATCATGTTTCCAGATTTATCTTTACCGAAATGGAGAAAAAATATCCTCAGTTTGGCTTTAAACATACACAATTTAGCCCAATCGTAATTGTCCATAGCTGTTTTCTTCCACTCATTATGAGAGTTCTCAAGTTGCTCATAAGTCATTTTCGGATACTTCTGTGGTAGTTTATCTGTCATTGTTGTTCCTCACCGCGCTTTACCAGTTCCAAAAGCTCTTTAAGCTCATTCGTTCCAAATACGTTTCCAAATTCACTCATTTCCGTTTCCCCTTCTTCCAGATCATGAATAAACGATTCTAGCACGCTGATCACCTGTGGCATCTATATATCCTCCCTTAGTGGGTGTAGGTCCTACACCCTGTATTGGTTTAATCCTCAAGTAAATTTATAAATCTAAGCCCCAAAATCAGGTCATTATGGTTAACACTAGTTTCAACGGAAGTCCATTCAGTGCTATAACCATGAGCCATCAATATAGACTGGATTTCCGCTATAAGTCCTCCTTGTTTATCTTGTGAGTTTGACATATCTATCATCCTTCCTTAGGCTTAATCCTTACTATCCAAATGCCTGAAATAATCAGGGTAGCTTTTGAATTTACCGTTCTTTATCAAATCATCTATTGCATCCCACCGCTCTTGCGTCAGGGTTATTGTAACGGATTTCTTGAGTCCAAGAGATTTGCGCCCTGCTCCTTTTCGGGCGCCACCTCTTTTTTCAACCTTTGCATCCTCCGCCTTGCGCCTTTTGTTGAATCCTATTGGATCAGCGCGAAAAACAGCGTAGTCTTTAAAAAACTTATCTTTTTGGCTTATTAAGTTGGAATACTTTGAACGAAGCGAATTAATCTTTACATCTTTATTTTTTACTTGGTAGAGACGAAAGCATTATTCCAGCATGGGCATCTTCCAAAGACAAAAGAGATTTTAAAACAATGCTGGAGGAAGATAGACCTGTAATGTTTGATGGAGTGCCAATCTCGGATGATGACAAAGAGAAAATAAAACGAGTCATGGAGGCCATGTTCTGGGACGCTAAGAAGAAAAACAAAGAAACCTACGGCCGAAAAAAGACAGAGGACTGACGTATGGACAAAACCATACAGACTCATTCGACGCCACAAAACTAACTGCCCTTTTGAGATAGCAGATAGGATGAATATACAGATATGGCATTGTGATTTAGGGGATAGCACACGCGGCATGTATTACCGTAAGCTGCGCAGGCGCTTTATAGTAATTCATTCGAAGTTGAGTGAACCTTGGCAGAAATTCATCTGCGCACATGAACTTGTCCATGATCGACTTCATCCAGGTATCAGCCGATTCTTTCTGGACGAACGGTCGTTTTCCAATGCCGGAAAATACGAGAGGCAAGCAAAACAATTTGCTGTCAAGTTACTCACGGCTACGTCCTCACCAGATCCGGGCGAGACTATAGAGCAATTCTTACGCAGATGCTCTATCCCACCTGAACTACATACATTCTTATGATAACTTGCGCTTATACCGCTGCGAGGCGGTTTTATATACGCAAAAATAGGAACACACGTTCTTATTAGAGGTATAAAGATGGCTAATTACAAGAAGCTGAAAAGTGGATGGAGATATCGGTTAAAATACACCGACCCTTTCACACAGCAGCAACGAGAAAAATCAGCTAAACCTGAAGCGGAATTAGCGGCAGCTGATTTTCTAAAGAAGCTTAATCAAGGTTATGAACAAACCGATGTTGCTCTGACAGATTATATACGTAATTGGATTGATAACTATAAGAAAGGAGTTGTAAGAAAAAATACTATTAAACAGCACGAGAACAGCCTGAATACACACATTAAGCCTTATTTCAAACAACTAATGCTAAAGGACTTGAAACCGGATATGTACCAAAAGTTTCTAGACTCATGTCTCGAAAAAGGACCAGAGCAGAAGATCTGTTGAAATTATTAATTCAACGGTATACGGGGCGATGGAACACGCATTGATACAAGGCAAATTAGAGCGCAACCCTTGTAAGGGATCAGTCATCAAAGGAAATAAGAAAAAGAACTCTATTGAGTTCATTGATTCAGGGGACATCCCTAAGTTCCTGCACGCCGCTAGGGGGTACGGATACGTGCACTGGATTTTTTATAAGACGCTTATTGAGACGGGGATGCGAAAAGGAGAAGCCGCAGCATTAAGATGGTCTGACATTAATTTTGATGAGAAGACAATCCATATTGACGAGACTCTCGATTTTCAACCGGATAGTGAAGATGAAATGTTTGGCGATACCAAAACGTTCAGATCAACTCGCACAATTACTATCAGTAGTACACTTGTTAACGATCTTAGGTATCACCAGGAGTGGCAGCAGCAAAACAAAGCCAATCTAGGTGAAGCTATGTACCGGCATGATCTGAATCTGGTCCTTTGCCGCAATGATGGAAGTCCTATGCCCAAGTCAACGCTGTTTAACTCATTCCAGCGTATTTTGAAGCGGGCAGAACTGCATGACGATTTACGCATCCACTCACTCCGCCACACTTATGCTGTACTTATGCTTGAAGCTGGTGCAGACATTAAGTTTGTTCAGGAGCAACTGGGTCACGGCAGCGTACAAATTACATCCGATGTGTATGCACACATCTCTAAAAAGTTGGAAAAGCGCAGCATGGATAAATATGAGCAATACACAGCGTCTATTCTCGGTTCAGAGTTGGGGGATAAAAGGGGGACGCCTCAGAAGAATTAACACTCACTTCTAAAACGTCCCCCGAATTAACCCTCCAAAATCCCTGTCACTACAGCATCTTGCATTTTAGTAAAGCGTCAGATATTGATCACGTTCCCATTGATGAACTTGGGTTCGGTACATATCCCATTCAATTTCCTTAAGCTCATAGAAGTAGGCCAATGCATGGTCACCCAGTGCGTCAGAGATAACTTCGCTACGAATAAGTTCAGACAAAGCTTCTTTCAAGTCTGCAGGCAGACTTGGAATGCCTTCTTCAATCCGCTCTTCTTCAGACATCACGTAAATGTTACGATCAATCGGAGCTGGCAGAGCCAACTGACGTTTGATCCCATCCAAACCAGCTCTCAGCATCACTGCCAAGGCCAAATAAGGATTCGCTGCCGGATCAGGGTTACGAACTTCGACGCGAGTGCTCAGACCACGAGACGCGGGAATCCGAATCATTGGACTGCGATTGCTTGCAGACCAAGCCACATAACAAGGCGCTTCATAACCAGGTACGAGACGTTTGTAGGAATTTACTGTTGGATTCGTGATCGCTGCCATTGCACGTGCATGTTTCAGAATACCAGCCATATAGTGGCGGGCCGTCTGGCTTAATCCGAGTTCGTCCGTTTCATCATAAAATACGTTTTCATTGTCCTTAAACAACGATTGATTGCAGTGCATACCAGAGCCATTTACACCAAACAAAGGTTTTGGCATAAAGGTAGCATGCAAACCATGCTGACGAGCAATCGTCTTAACAACGAGCTTGAACGTTTGAATCTGGTCCGCAGCTTTAATCGCGTCTGCATATTTAAAGTCAATCTCATGCTGACCAGGTGCAACTTCATGATGGGATGCTTCAATTTCGAAGCCCATCTCTTCAAGCTTAAGTACAATTTCACGACGGCAGTTTTCACCCAGATCCATCGGAGCCAGGTCAAAATACCCGCCTTGGTCATTCAGTTCTGTAGTTGGCTCGCCTTTTTCATCCGTTTTGAACAAGAAGAATTCAGGCTCGGGTCCGACATTCATCGAAGTGTATCCCAGCTCTTCGGCTTCCTTAAGTACACGTTTCAAAATGCCCCGCGGGTCACCTGCAAATGGGACTCCATCCGGCTTGTAAATATCGCAGATCAAACGAGCTACACGATCCGAGGTTACCCAAGGGAATACAACCCAAGTGTCCAAATCCGGATATAAATACATATCAGATTCTTCAATACGCACATAACCTTCTATGGAAGATCCGTCAAACATCATTTTATTATCCAATGCCTTTTCCAGTTGACTAACCGGAATTTCAACGTTTTTAATAGTGCCCAGCAAATCTGTGAATTGCAAACGAATAAAACGAACATTTTCCTCTTTCGCAATCCGAAGGATATCTTCTCTGCTATAACTCACTCTAACCTCTCCCTTTCTGTAACGACTATATACGAATCAGTTGTTCTATAAATTACTTAAATGATGAGACCTGGTTTTAAAGTAAGGCAACCTTATACCAAGAGGTAAGTCAAAGCATTATCTCTTATTGAAGAACCGTGATAATTCACCTTGGATCAGGGATACCTGTCCTGGTCTTTTGCCTGCAACAAGTTGTTGTTTCAGCAAGCGGTGAAGCTGAGTATCAGACATTTCACGGCGTTTAACTTCCGTATCTGCAGTAATAACCGTAGCTTCCTCCGATTCCTTGGTAACCGGATTCATGACTTGTTTAATTCCCGCAATGTTAACACCTTTCTCGATCAACGCCTTAATTTCAAGCAGACGCTCTACGTCATTAAAAGAGAAAAGACGTTGGTTTCCCGATGTACGGGCAGGAACTATCAAGTTATGCTGTTCATAATAACGAATCTGACGCGCTGACAAGTCCGTTAGCTTCATGACAATACCTATTGGAAATAAGGCCATATTTCTGCGAATTTCGTCGCCCATTTGTCATCAACCTTCCAGTGATCTATTATACACCTTATTGTACATTTAGCTGATGCAAAGTGTCAATGACATGTTAGAAAAACTCACAATAATTTACGTTCTTTCATCGTTTGCAGAGCCATAAGTACTCCAAATTTAACATGAGAGTAGGTTAACCCCCCCTGCATGTAACCAATATAAGGCTCACGAATAGGAGCATCTGCGGATAATTCCAAACTTCCCCCTTGTATGAACGTACCTGCAGCCATGATAACTGGATGCTCATAACCCGGCATATCCCACGGCTCCGGCACCACATGACTATCCACGGCAGCCGCACGCTGAATGCCCTGTACAAAAGCAATTAGATGCTCTGGTCCACTAAAAGAAATAGCCTGAATCAAATCCGTACGCTCTTCATGCCAGGCAGGTTTGGTCTCAAATCCCATCTCTTCAAAGACCGCAGCTGCGAATACGCTCCCTTTAACCGCTTGCCCAACCAGTGTTGGAGCAAGGAATAGTCCCTGAAATATGCCTCGTGTAGTACCTAGCATGGCTCCTACTTCTCCACCAATTCCAGGTGCAGTTAATCGGTAGGATGCCAGTTCTACATACTTTTGTTTGCCGCAGATATATCCACCCGTTTCTGCAATGCCACCACCGGGATTTTTAATCAACGAACCTGCCATCAAATCGACACCGACTTGAGTAGGTTCCAGCTTCTCGGTAAATTCACCGTAGCAATTGTCAACAAAGACAATGACGTCAGGTTTTATTTCCTTCACACGTGCTGTCATTTCTTCAATATCTGCTACACTAAACGAAGCTCTCCAATCATAACCGCGTGAACGCTGAATACCGATCACTTTGGTATTGGCATGGATCGCAGACTCCACCGCTTCCCAGTCCACTTTACCTTCCGCTGTTAGTGCGGTTTCCCCATAAGTAACGCCAAAATCCTGCAATGATCCTGTTCCGTCGCCGGGCTTACCAATCACTTTGTGCAGTGTATCATAAGGCCTCCCAGTAATGTATAACAGTTCATCCCCTGGACGTAGCACACCAAATAAAGCAGTGGCAATTGTATGAGTACCCGAAGCAAAATGCGGACGCACCAACGCTGCCTCCGCACCGAACACTTCCGCATAGACTTCTTCCAGCACCTCACGTCCCCGGTCATTGTAAGCATATCCCGTCGAACCCGCAAAGTGGAAATCGCTCACTTGCTTCCGCTGGAATGCCTGAATTACCTTCCACTGATTTGAATCTACAATATGATCTATGTGCTGTATACGTTCTTGTATTTTATGTTCTGCCGTTTCCTGAATTTGCTGTATTTCTGGACTAAAAACTACCATTTACTTTCTTGACCCTCTCTCTTACGCAGCCTTAGGCTATTCATGTTATATTATTGTTCACTTTGAACGATGAGCATTATCATTTTATTGACCCAAAAACATCATTAGATGTTAACCTTCTGTGAACTCGCTGAGCGCATGACCATACTTTTCGTACTCGCCTCTTTGAATTTCAACTTCATAAATGACATCATTGCCATCATACTCTGTCAGTAGTACATCTCCAATTCGATAAAGCACCGATGTTAAATCTCCACGTTCCGCAGGAATGCGAAATCTCAGCGTATCACCACTCAGATGCTCTTGAATCAGTTCACGAATGCCCAGCAAATCCCCTTCATCAAAAGCGCTGATTTTCAAATAACCCTCCCCGGAAGGAAGCATTTCGAGTTGCTCAGGGGTACAGGCATCTTTTTTGTTAAATAATACGATCTGAGGCTTGTCCGCAGCCCCTAGCTGCTGTAAGATCGTCTCTACAACTTTCATCTGTTCGTCTCGCATATCCGAAGACGCATCCACGACATGCAAAATGAGATGTGCCTCATTCGCCTCCTCCAAAGTAGCCCGGAAGGAAGCCACCAAATCATGAGGAAGATTTTGAATAAAACCGACCGTATCCGTAAGAATAACTTCTTTTCCACTCGGAAGTTCCATTGTTCTGGAGGTAGGATCCAGCGTCGCAAACAGTTGGTTCTCAATATATACATCGGCTGCTGTCAGTTGCTTCAACAGCGTCGATTTGCCCGCATTGGTATAGCCAACAAGTGCAACCTGAACAATACCGCTCTTTTGTCTGCGCTCCCTGTGCAAATACCGGTGACGGGTCACTTCCTCCAGTTGGCGTTTCAGATCACTGATTCGGTCACGAATATGGCGACGGTCTGTCTCCAGCTTGCTTTCACCAGGACCACGTGTTCCGATTCCGCCGCCAAGACGCGAGAGGTTTTTGCCATGTCCAGACAATCGGGGGAGTAAATATGACAACTGTGCCAGTTCAACCTGAATAATACCTTCCCGGGTTTTTGCACGTTGAGCAAAAATGTCCAGAATCAACTGTGTACGGTCAATAATTTTGAGATCCAGACTTTCTTCCAGATTCCGTACTTGGGCCCCCGAGAGCTCCTGATCAAAAATAGCTGTATTCGCTCCCAATTCTTCAGCAACTGCACGCAATTCCTCTACTTTTCCTTTACCAATAAACCATTTTGAGTCCTTGGCTTCCTTATTCTGTGTCAGGACGCTCAGTACCTCAACTCCCGCTGTCTCAGCCAGTTTCACCAGCTCATCCAACGAGTATTCCGTATTAATGCCAGATCGTTTGACTTCATCCGTAATCAGACTGACCAGAACCGCCTTGTCCTGCATTTCGGTTTGTGTATCATGAGTGGAGTTCGCCATATTGTTTGCTCCTTTATTTTCATGTCAACTCTCGAACAGAGACCGACCTGATGTTCAGGCCGGCCCCCGTTCGATGTCATAGCATTCGATGTGATTCAGATTCCTATTATCGCCTATCTTTTATCCATTTTCAAATCCTCTGGACGCAGCGTCATCAATTCCTGTTTGCCGGGTTGCCCGCTCCTGTACTGATTAAGCAACCTGACAGCTTGGTGCCGAATCGCTTTTTCAATCACATTACGAACATAGCGTGCATTACTAAATGCATGAAGACTGTCATTACGCTCGTTTAGCAAATGCTCCTTCATTTTAATTATGGACTGAGGCATGAGAATATAATCCCGCTCCTTGGCCATCATCTCGGAAATTTGGATGAGCTGATCCACAGTATAATCAGGAAAATCCAACTGGATTGGAAAGCGAGAAGGAAGACCAGGATTCGTTCGTAAAAAAAAGTCCATTTCCCCCGAGTATCCAGCGAGAATCAAAATAAATTGATTTTTTTGATCTTCCATGGACTTTACCAAGGTATCAATCGCTTCTTTTCCAAAATCCTTTTCCCCTCCGCGTGCCAAACTGTAAGCCTCATCAATGAACAACACGCCGCCAAGAGATTTCTTTACCAGATCTCGCGTTTTTTGCGCCGTGTGGCCAATATACTCACCGACCAGATCAGCCCTCTCCACCTCAATCAGATGACCTTTGCTCAGTACCCCCATTTTTTGCAGCATTTTAGCGATAATGCGGGCCACTGTCGTTTTCCCTGTACCTGGATTTCCTTTAAAAATCATGTGATACACGTGGGCATTGCTCAACAGTCCTGCATCCGTGCGCATATGGGCGATCTGCAAAAAGGCATATACCTCAAATACCAGGTCTTTGATGTTATCCAAGCCGACGAGATGATCGAGTTCTTTCTGAATTTCCTGATAAAGACTGAGATACTGCGGTAGCGCCTGTGACTTGGTTGAAGCCACTACTTCCGTCTCGTCCACAGTCACCGAAGCTATCGGCTCCGGGCTACGCAGCACGACATTAATTTGTCTGGAAGGTCTCTCCTCCGACCGCTTGCCCGCGGCGATTCCCCGTCCGTTCATGCATCCATCACCTCAACATTTCTTCAGGCACAGCTTACCCTATTAATGTATTCGGTCTGGCATGTCCTTATTAGCATAAAAGCAACGGGAACGTGCACAAAGCCTTTTCTTTAATTCAGGCAACCCAAGTTTGAGCGCTGATCCACCACCGTTGCAGCGTCCATTTAGCGTATGCCAATACTTCTCTTGATTGATGAATTGGCATATTCAGCACTTTAGATTCCGTCAGAGCCATCTGAGGATGATCAAACTTTAAGAATTGAGCAATCTCCATCGCCCGAGGGCCATGATAGCTATGTGTGATGATCACGGTAGAGGTCCATCCATATTCCTTCATAATGCGCTGGCTATAGAGCAGATTTTCGTAAGTACTGGTCGCATGGTTTTCCAACACAATATGCTGTACAGGGACCCCTCTATCTACCAAATAGCGTTGCATGCCCTCAGCCTCCGTATACGGAAAATCGGGTTTATCCAGTCCACCACTTACAATTAGATGCTGTACCGTCCCGTTGCGGTATAAGCGCAAGGCTTCTTCCAGCCTTTCCTTCAATCCAGGACTGGGCTCAGCCCCCCACATAGAAGCACCTAATACGATACCAATTTGCACTTGCTGGAGCGGAGTGGTAGAGGCGGCCGTATTCATGTTCCACACTCGGATTCCTGCCCATACCAATCCGATCAAAATGAAAATTATCAAAGAAAGTACAAGACGCTTGGTTACCATAGATATTTTCTTAAGGCGACTCTGCCTGCTTTTCAACTCAGGGCGTTGGGGCCCGATGTCTTTAATCCACTGCAAAACTTTCACCGTTCTCTCTTGAAATCACCGTTGTGAAACCATTCTGATCGGTGTTTCAGCGACATTTTAAAATAAGGGAACACGTGGGCATCTATCTGATGTAACACATCAGCCGCTGTACGGTTAGCCAATTCTGCCTCTTGCGTTGAGATATGCCCCCGTTGTAATGCCTCCTCCAATTCATCCTCATCCACCAGGAAGATTTCACCGTTTTTAAGCACCACAACATCCAAATACAGATCGTCAAACCAAGGGACTCCTTGATCAGTCACACCCTGATTTCGGCAGGTATCAATATACCATTCAACGATTTGCTCCCGATTGTCAAACATAGCAGTCACCACATAGTGCTCACCTTTTGGATAATATTGCAGCCAGGAATATCCTTTATCGGCTATGCAAAACGTATGACCACCGTAACTCTTCCATAACGGCTCCTTGAGACTCAAAATGGTATACAGGGTCATATATCCTGTAAACGCGTCACTTTCTACATACCGGCAAGCAAACTTGCGATTGGTGATTCTGCGCCAGTTGGCCCGGTCTCCGAATTTGCGCTTCATAAATGATGTTCCTCTCCAACATTGGTAAAACCAGCTTACCATATTTAAACTGTACACTCAAAAAGAACCCCTGTATTACAGCAAAAAAGGTATTTTCAGACTGTCAAAACAGTCCGAAAATACCTTTGATTTGAAGCCAATATCATCTTACATAAAACATATTTGCTAATCCCGGTTGTGACGTCCACGATTGGAGTTTGAATGACCGTTGGATTTGCTTTCCTGACTTCCATCCATAATAGCACCTGTGGTAGATGCATCTGTATTTTCTGGATTGGTCATAGTATTTTCATCAGTTATACCTGAATCCGGCGTAGTCGTCTGACCATTCCCCGTATTTGTATCGTTTCCGTTCCCAAAATTGTCGTTACTGTTGCCTGTGCCTCCAGTACCATTTCCATTGTTACCTCCAGGAGACGTTGGTACTTGGTCAGAACCAGTACCGTTATCAGTACCTCCAGGAGTCGTATTCCCCTGGTCTGTGCCGTCCTGACCATCTATATTCTCGCCATTATCCGGTACAGTTCCATCCTGATTAGGATCATTTCCTAGCTGCGGATCTATCGGAGTAGTCTCTGTCGGAATTTCTACACTAATCGTATTCGAAGCTGCGGATTCTTTACCATCCGTTCCATAAGCTACGACATAGTATTGATACGTTTTTCCAGCTACAGGAGACGTATCTTCGCCACTCGTGCCTCTCATCGCCTCCATAATCGTCCTGAAGCTTCCTTCGGAAGACTCTTTACGATAAACACGGTATTGTACATTGTCTCCCTCTGCCGCATTCCAGGACAACGATACAATTTGGGTGTCCTGACTATAAGACCCGCTCAGTCCGCTTGGAGCGGTAGCCTGAACCGGCTCTTCTGGCTTCTGCTCAACTGGTGGTTCATATCCCTTCGGCTCGCTGAATTGCGTAACCGGATGCCCCTTGAGAGCTTCACCCATGACCCTTCCGAAAAAGGCTGCCGACTGCCCACTATAGTTTCTGAGCATATGTTTACTGTCCGGCTTATCATAACCCATCCATACTGCTCCGGTATATTCTGGCGTATAACCGACAAACCAGATGTCCCGGTTACCACTATTACCGCTAATTCCACTTTGGGTCGTACCCGTTTTACCGGCTACAGGCCAGTCAATGCGTGCTTTGCGACCTGTGCCGCTATTGACTACATTTTGCATCATTTTTGTCATTTCATAAGCCGTTTTTTCACTCATTACAGATTTAGTTTCCTCTTCATGAGTATAAACTACTTGATCATCACTATTGTTAATTTGCTTAATAGAATAAGCCTTTTGGAATTGTCCTTTATTGGCAAATGAGCTGTACGCCTGCGCCATTTCAAGGGTATTCGTCCCTTTGCTTAATCCACCCAATGCGATAGCAAGTGAGTGATCGTTTTTGTCCATCGGAATGCCTACGCTCTCGGCAAATTGAACCCCTTTTTCCACACCGATTTGGTTCAGCAACCATACAGGCGGAATATTTTCAGACTTCGTAATCGCGTCGAGCATGCTGATGGTCGACGAGTAACCATGCAAGTTTTTCGGACTGTATCCGTTAAAGCTCTGGCGTTCGTTACTCAAAGGAGTATCCATCGTAAATTTACCGGATTCGAGAGCTGGCGCATAGGCTACAATCGGCTTGAAGGCCGATCCTGGCTGTCTGCGGCTCTGTGTCGCACGATTGAAGGTTCCCTTTTTGTAATCCCGTCCGGGTGCCATAGCGGCAATTCCACCTGTCTGGTTGTTAATAATGACCATCGAAGCTTGAACTGGCTGATCGTCAGGACTTTTTTCGAACATGTCATCATCTGCCATCGCCTGATCCAGCGCATTTTGAGCCTGGGCATCCATTGTGGTATGAATTTTGTAACCGCCAATAATCAGATCATTGCCGCTAACTCCTGGCAGTGCATCCTCTGCCTCATCCATGACGTATTCCATAAAATTTTGATACTTTTGAACTTTTTCTGGTTGTTTGTAATTGTAATTTACAGCCTTGGCCTCTTCCATCTCTTGCTTTCCAATCATCCCCTGCTCAAACATCAGCTGGAGAACCACCGCACGTCGTGCCTTCGAGTTCTCCGGGTTACTGATCGGATTATACTTGGATGGTCCTTTCGGAATAGCTGCCAGTGTAGCAATTTGCCACAATTTTAATTCTTTTAAGTTGGTTTGCCCAAAATAACCTTCCGACGCTGCCTTAATTCCAGAATAGGAGCGTCCAAACCAAATCCGATTTAAGTAGAGAGTAATAATTTCATCTTTAGTCAACCTCCGCTCCAGCGCCATTGCGATGGACACCTCTGTCGCTTTACGGAAAAAGGTTTTGTCGCGTGTCAAAAACAAGTTTTTGGCCAGCTGCTGAGTTAGCGTACTGCCGCCCTCCACTGCCGAACGGGCCACGATATCCTTAACGGCTGCCCGGCCGATAGACCAAATATCAACTCCTTGATGTTCCATAAAACGCTTATCCTCGGTTGCAATAAAAGCTTTTTTGAGCAAGTCTGGTATTTCTTCACTTTTGACAGGATCACTTTTTTGCACAGACAACTCACCCATGAGCACACCGTTGCGGTCATAAACCTTTGATGTCTCATTCACTGTGATTTTGTCCTTGTTCGCATCGTAAATTTTTTCGCCATTTACCATGACAAATAAATAGCCACCAAGTGCGCAAAATATAGCTACCGCCGCGGTAATAAACAGCGTCCATCCAATTCGCTTACCTGTAATTTTCTTTTTCTTGCCCTTCGGCTTCTCTTTAGATGTGTTTCTATTGCGATTGCCGGATCTGGACAATGAATCGTTTGGCATTCCCCTGACTCCCTTTCGCGAATAATCATATGGTACCTAACATAAGCTTAAAGCTTGCTGTCGGCAGCTTGAAAGTAAACGGAATGAAAAGAACAACCCTGATCAGGTTGCTCCCGGTCACATTCCTATACAGTTAGACGAGACGGACGCCTGAAAAGTTTCATGAACCCGGACGACCGTCAAGCCGTAATCAGTTATCGCTAGCGCTATCCTGTTGCTGTACAAGCGATACATTGCGTTGCGGTGTAAAGGTGGAGATGGCATGCTTGTAAATCAGCTGCTGCTTTCCATCCGAGTCGATCACAATCGTAAAATTGTCAAAAGCTTTAATCGTCCCTCGCACCTGAAATCCATTGATGAGGTATACCGTTACAGGTATAGAATCCTTGCGCAATTGATTCAGAAACGTATCTTGGATATTAATGGACTTGTTCATTTTAGCCGTACCCCCAATAATCATTTGGATTGTTTTGAAGTATATTCAAGGTCTGTCCGGAACTTTCCTGCTATAATTTCGTGTATTTGGGCTGCATGAGCAGAAAAATTTCCGAAATCAGTGACATCTACCCACTGGATATCCTTCATATGGCGAAACCACGAGAGCTGTCGCTTCGCAAAATGACGCGTATCCCGTTTTAGCCAAGTCACCGCCTCTTCCAAAGACACCTCTCCCCGCAGGTAGGAGGATATCTCTTTATAGCCTAGACCTTGCATGGAGATGGCATCGCTTCGCACTCCCCGTTCCATTAAGGAGGTTACCTCAGCAACAAGCCCTTGATCGAGCATCCCGTCAATTCGGTCTTCAATACGTTTATATAGCATTTGCCTATCCATTGTCAAACCTACGATGCAGAGTTGGTAGGGAGATTCCTTTTTTTGACTGGCAAGTTGAGAGCTAAGTGTCGTTCCGCTAACATGGTAAATTTCCAGTGCCCGAACGACACGACGACGATCATTAGGATGCAAACGAAGTGCACTTTCGGGATCAACCGCCTGTAGTCGCGCATGAAGCGCGTCAGCTCCAAACTGTTCGGCATAGTCCAGCTGCTCCTGACGAAAAGCTTCGTCAGCCCCTACCTCGGAAAACTGGTATTCATAGCAGACTGATTCTACATATAAACCTGTTCCGCCTACGATAAACGGTAGCTTTCCTCTAGATTGAATATCAGGTATGAGACGACGACAGTCCTCCTGAAATTGGGCTACTGAATATGGGTATTCAGGCTCATGAATATCAATTAAATGGTGCTTGATTCCTTCCATTTCCTGTTCGGAAATTTTGGCAGTTCCAACGTCCATATGACGGTATACCTGCATGGAATCCCCGGAAATAATTTCCGCGTCAAATTGTCGAGCCATCTCAATGCTTAGTTTCGTCTTGCCAACCGCAGTCGGGCCAACAAGAACGAGTAGTTTAGGCTTAGGTGCCACTGTCAATATCGATCACTCCGTACACTGTTTTCGTTGTGCCCCGCTGCTCTACACGGAAGCCGAGGCGGGCAAATTCCCCGCTACCCCGTTTTTCTTTTAATACAATTGTTTTTCGTGCAATCCGTTTCGCATGAACAATACTTTCCTCACTCAACGCGTCTGGATTTGCCAACCCTCTCAATGGACCAATTGCGCTGGAATCGAGCAACGGATCACGAAACATAGGGTCAAAATAAATAATATCTATACTGCGATCCGGCAAACTACGCAAATAGTCCAAATGATAACCAAAACGAACGTCAATGTTGGAAAAGGCTTTATCTACTTCAGCGTTGCCGGAACGGTAATGCCTCATTCCATCCTTGATTAAAGCGTAGACGGGGAAAGAACTCTCCACAGCCGTGACTTGTCCAGAGCTTCCCGTTCCAATTGAAAATAGAAGAGAATCCGTACCAAGTCCTGCAGTGCAATCCAGCACGGTATCACCCGGAACGATCCGGGCAGCCGTCAACATCGGGTCAGGTTCACCCTTTAATACCCGTTTGGCGCGAATGAAGCCCATACTGGGGTGAAAAGCCATCGGTGGTTGTTCTGGGCTAATCAGCCTTACTCCGCCCTGCACCAGAACCAACGCTTGACGGGCTCTGTGAGCCGCAATTAGCTTAGCTACCGATATGCCACGACGAGGGGCATACAGCGCCCCTAACTCGGCTGCAAGCAACTTCGCTCGCTCCACAACCTCAGCCGAGGGGGAATCCCCTGTCGTGACGAGTAATTCGACTTGCTTTTCCCGTAGGCTCGACTGCTCTTCTTCACGGTTTTCCCGATCCTGCAACATATATATACTCCCTTACATTACTCTTTTAAACAGCTTCTCTAAATCATATGTGGAAAAGGAAACCACAATAGGTCGCCCATGAGGGCAAGTATAAGGTTGTTTGCACGCTGCCAAACGCTCTAGCAGCACAATAGCCTGCCGATCAGTCAGCTTCTGGTTTGCTTTAATCGAAGCCCGGCAGGAGCACATGATTGAGGCTGCTTCCCGCAGCTTAGCAAGATCAATGGCTCTTTCCTCCAGCACCCATCCGGCCATTTCCTCAATGACATCCGCTTCTTCCCCTTGGGGAAGCCAGTACGGGTAAGAGCTGACACGGAAGGTTTGACCGCCAAAATGCTCCAGATACACCCCCGCCTGTTCAAACCAGTGCAGCCTTGTTTTCAACTTTTCCGTTTCGGAAGGCGTAAAATCCAGTGTAATTGGCAGTAGCAGCTCCTGCGATACTGACTCGGGATTGCCGAATTTTTCATAATAAAATTCATAATTGACTCGTTCATGTGCGGCATGTTGATCAATTAAATACAAGCCCAGGTCGTTCTGCGCAATCAGATATGTCCCATGGTGCTGACCGATTAAATTCAGTTCAGGAAAAGTAGGCAGCTCTGGAACTTCTCCCGACACCGCTGCCAATTGCTCCGCATCCAGACGTTGCTGGCGCGGCTTCTGATTCGCGAAATGACGGGAATCCGTAGCTTGTCCTGCAATCGGCGGCATAGAAGATGGGTAAGCAGCAGAAGCAGCTGTTTCCTGTATCCCTCCGCTGTATAAGGTAGTTGTGCCTATTGCGGCATTATGTCCTTCGGACGACTGTACGTTCGCCCCATCAGGAAGCGGCACTTCCCCTTTAACTTCACTCCCGTTGTTTTCTTCCACAAAATCTGCATCCAGTTCATCATCATTAATACTTTTACCTGAAAGATTGTTTGCCCGTCCAACGGCTGAGAGACTATCCCTGCTCGGACGTTGCTCACGCTCCTGGCTGCCCCTGTTATTCTCTTCGTTCCTGTTCAAGTAATTGGATTGGCGCGATTCCTGGCTCTCCGGCGAAGTCACGGAAGGGGATGCTCCCCCCCGGTCTTTGCCGGAAGGAGCATCCCCTTCCGCACCATTTCCCTTCGAGAAGTGAAACTGCTCCTGCACAAACGAGCCACTGTCCTTGCCACCGATCTCGCGCTTGACTGCCTTCGGAATCAGCACTTGCTGCCCTAAGACAGCTTTTACCGAATCTTCAACCAGCTGAAACAGTTCAGCTTCTTTACTGAACCTTACCTCCAGCTTGGCAGGATGAACGTTAACATCCACCAGAGAAGGATGCATTTCCAGTTGGATCACAGCCAGCGGAAAACGATTGATCGGCAACAAGGTATGATACGCCTTGAGCAACGCCTGATTAAGCCCGTAGCTTCGTACAAAACGTCCGTTCACTACCGTCGAGATCGCATTGCGATTTGATCTCGTCCACTCTGGGCGACTGACATAGCCACTAATTCGGTAATCCAGGCTCTCTCCTTCTAGCAGCAGCATGGATTTCGCCGCAGAAGTTCCGTAAATAGCGGCAATCACCTGCAGCAAATCACCATTGCCCAGCGTTTGCAGCAATGTATTGCCATTATGCCGCAATGTGAATGCCACTTCCGGGTGCGAAAGCGCCATTCGGTACAATACATCCGAAATGTGTCCCAGCTCGGTCTGGATTGTTTTCATATATTTCAGCCTTGCAGGTGTATTATAAAACAGCTCCCGTACGGTAAAATCCGTCCCTTGCCTACTAGCAGCATCCTCGTGAAGCAACAGCTTACCGCCTTCAATCACTAATTTACGGGCACGCCCGTCATCTCCGGCTGCTGTAAGCAACTCTACTTTCGATACTGCCGCAATACTTGGCAACGCCTCTCCCCGGAAGCCGAGACTTGTGATCTGAAACAGGTCGCGACCATGTCCAATTTTACTTGTCGCGTGCCGATAGAATGCCGTTTCCACGTCTTCAGGCTCAATGCCACTTCCATTATCCGTCACCCGGATACTTTGCAAGCCGCCCTCTTCTACCCATACGTCCACCCGCGTACCGCCTGCATCAATCGCATTTTCCACCAGTTCCTTCACGACGGAGGCTGGACGCTCCACGACCTCACCGGCAGCAATCTGGTTCGCAATATGTTCATCCAGTACCCGAATTTTAGACATCCTTTTAACCTCCTCCTGACTTCAAAGTGTGATGAAAAATAAGAATAATGTCACTTATTTTAACTACAGGCCATTGGCCTTATTTTTAAGATCATTTAATAGCTGCATTGCCTGTAAAGGAGTCATATTCATGACATCAGCATTCTTCACCTTGCGCAAAATTTGGCGCACAATTGGATTCGTCTCTACTGTCTCTGCGTGGGGCTTGGAGGTGGCAAGCTCCTGCTCTCCAAAAATGGACAGCTGTACTACTTCGGTTGCTCCTTGCTCCAACCTGCTGGAATCCTCCACAGTCTGTAGAGTATCTTCTTTTACCAGGGTCGCCTGCTGTGATAAAGACTGAGCTGATGATGCAGTTTCTCCGCTTTCTCGCAATGTCTGGCCTGAATTATATTCGGTAAAAGAAGAAATATCCTCTGTCCCTGAAACTGTACGAAGATCAGTCCCTTCCTTCCCTCCTACTACTATCTCGGTACCTGCCGTTACTTGAGCCGCTGCCTGTTCAAAACCATTCAGCAGTCCATTCGCTCGCTCAATAATGTTATTGGGCAAGCCTGCAAGCCGAGCACAATAAATACCATAGCTACTGCTAGCCGCTCCCGGTATGAGCTTGCGCAGGAAATTCACCTTGTCGCCGCTTTCCTGCACGGCCATAGAGTAATTTCGCAGCGAAGACAGGCCTTGCTCCAAATGCGCCAGCTCATGGAAATGCGTGGATACCAGTGCCTTACAGCCGATCGTGTCATGGACAAATTCGATGACTGCCTGTGCAATTGCCATTCCTTCACTGGTAGACGTACCTCGTCCCAGTTCATCAATAATGATCAAGCTTCGCGGAGTTGCCTTGTCCGTCATTACTTGGATATCTGCCATTTCGACCATAAACGTACTCTGCCCGCCAATGAGATCATCCGCTGCGCCGATCCGTGTGAAAATGCGATCCAGCATCGGCACCTTGGCACGTGCAGCAGGGACAAAACAGCCAATTTGAGCCATAATTGCAATAAGTGCGACCTGACGCATATACGTACTTTTCCCAGCCATGTTCGGCCCGGTGATAAGTAGAATATGCGCATCCGCTTCCTCCAACACCGTGCTGTTGGCGATAAAACCGCCATCTTTCATTACGGCCTCCACCACGGGATGACGACCTTGCTCCACTACGAAATCATATCCTGTAGTCAGCTCAGGTTTCACGAATCCCCGTTCCGCGCTAACCGATGCCAGCGACTGATACACGTCAATTTCAGCCACTTGCTCTGCCAGCTTTTGCAAACGGGGAATTTCAGCGTTTAGTTTACTGCGAAGCTCAGAGAAAAGTGTGTACTCCAGATCAACCATTTTATCCTCGGCTTCCAGAATTAGAGATTCCTTTTCCTTCAACTCCGGTGTAATATACCGTTCCGCATTCGCCAACGTCTGTTTGCGTTCATATCGACCTTCTGGTAATGAAGCCAAATTGGATTTGGTCACCTCGATATAATAACCAAATACTTTGTTATATCCAATTTTAAGTGATCGAATGCCGGTTGCTGCACGTTCCTTGGCCTCTAGCTCAGCGATCCAACGCTTACCGTTGACACTCGCCTCCCGCAGTTCGTCCAGACGCTGATGGTAGCCTTCCTTAATAAGACCTCCATCCCTTACGGAAATCGGCGGTTCATCAGCCACCGCTTCCTCAATCAATGTACACAGGTCTGTACAGCTATCCAACGTTTGTGCAATCCGTCTCAGCGTCTTCGAAGGAGATTCAGCACACAATTCGCGTAAAGAAGGAATTCGGGCCAACGACAGCTTGAGAGCGATCAGATCACGTGCATTAGCACTGCCAAAGGCGATCCGCCCAACCAGACGCTCCAGATCGTAAATCTCTTTAAGCTGAGCACGTACATCCTCTCGGAAAATAAACTGGTGGTACAGCTTGTCCACTGCTTCCAAGCGTTCCTCAATAAGACTGCTGCTCAACAACGGTTTGTCGATCCAACGACGCAACAGACGCGCTCCCATGGAAGTCTCTGTGCGATCCAACAGCCACAGCAGCGAGCCTTTCTTGGAGCGTTCACGTACTGTCTCCACCAGTTCCAGATTCCTGCGGGTAAATGGATCCAGAATCATAAAATGGTTTGGCTCATATACGGAGATTTGGGTCAATTGGCCTAACGATCTTTTTTGCGTTTCATTCAAATAGGAAATCAAGCGTGATACGCACCGTCTGCGTTCCTCCGTAAGCCTTGCCCACGTGGCTTCGCCAAATTGATCCCGAACCAAATCATCCTTGGATTTGTCCCAGGCCGTATACACAACACGCCGTCCAACGGGGGACATACGGGAAGCCACAAAATCAAGCAGATGACCATCCCCCAACATTTCGGACGGCTCATAAATGTTTATTTCATCTAGTAGCCATTCTTTCGAATCAGGCACAGAGGTCACATACAATTCACCTGTTGACAAGTCGCACGCCGCAAGAGCCAGCATCCCGTCCGTCTCTGTGACACATACCATGTAGTTGTTGGATTTATCACCCAGCACCTTGCCTTCCATTACTGTACCCGGGGTCACAACGCGGACAATATCCCGCCGCACCATCCCCTTCGTAGCTGAGGCTTCCTCCATTTGCTCACAGATGGCCACTTTATAACCTTTCTCAATGAGGCGCTGTATGTAATTTTCCGCTGAATGATAAGGCACGCCGCACATCGGAATTTTTTCCGTGGCGCCACCCTCACGACCCGTAAGTGTAATTTCCAGCTCCTTGGATGCAAGAATTGCATCATCGAAAAACATCTCGTAAAAATCTCCCAGACGGAAAAACAAAAATGCATCTTTAGCCTGCTCTTTTATGGATAAATACTGCTCAATCATCGGTGTATATTTAGACATACCGTTTACTAACCCCCACACTTTGTTCCGTTTAAACTTATAATTATCTCTCATTATATCAAAAATGACAGTCGATAACATGAAACCATTCCTGGTGTCGACACTTGATTTTACGTAAGCTTCCAAAAGGGGCGCAAATCCCGTGATTCATCCCACTGCTTCCCCTTGCGGAGGCTGTCCAGCAATGGCGCTACATAAGCTTCATATTGCGAGTATATTTCCAGTGAAACCATATCCAAAATAAGAGGTTCCATATACTCCTTAAGCACAAATTGATTTCCTTCATAAAAGGCTCTGTGAGCCTCCTCTTCACCCAGCGGCCTACGTTGCAAACGCGGATATTGAGTAGCAATGAGAAACGCCATACCAATCACCCCTTTAGCTAGCTGTGGCGAGATAAGAAAACTGGGCAGTGTACGATATTCAAAGCCTCCATACGACTGACGTCGAAAATCACCCAAATTGCCATAATGCGGTCTGCGCCGGGCCGCACGCTTGTCTTCCAGTAGCGCCAAAGGCAGTGCCAAATAGTTATCCAGTGCCCGGAGCAAGGCACCGTTTAGCGCAACCCCGCTGAAATGCAGATGTCCGCCCAGTGGAAAACCCGGTTGCGGCATCCCCCCCGCCTGCCAGATGAGTGTGCGGTCGGTAATGCGCCGGGCTGCGGTTGCAAAAGCTTGACGCAGGTGCTTCAGCAGACGGTCCGGATCTCCACTCGGCGCTGGACGAAGCTCAGCGACTGGATACAGCGTTCGTCCTCGACGCGTAACAGCATCGCAGCCGGCTATGCCGAGACGACCCAAATATCTTGAGGCCGGCACGACCCGTCCCTCTGGCATACGAATCAGCACAAATTCAGGGTCCATTCCGATGAGTAGTCGATCTCTCCCTCGTTGCGCTGAAAGATTCTCACCCTCAACATCCCCTTCGCGCGCAGCAATTTCATATAGCGCGGCCAAACGTCTATCGTTCAACCATGGCTGTGCCGAGACTTCACGCACCTGACAGCTGCGCTCCCCCAGCGGCGTCAGTATCACCTCACCACTGTCCAAACCCAGTGTATACAACGCACGTACAGCTAGCCGCTCCATCCGGACATAGAGCGGTGAATGTTGATCCAGTTCAGACAGATCGTATGCGCGGACTTTGGAAGGGCCTTCGATGGCACGCCTACGAATCTCCAACACTCGCAGTTGATGGATTTGCACCGCGTAGCCTATCGCAAAATCTGCTATACTGCTATCCATCCACTGCACCGCTATGCCTGAACGCTCCAGTCTACGCTTTTTTTCATCATTTGGCATCTGCCTGAAGCGTATGAGCGCCTGTCCTGGCTGCTGCATTATATCCCCCCTACGAACTACGTACGGATTTCAATCCAATTTCAACCCGCAACAACAAAAAAGGAGGGCCTTTGCCCCCTGCGCAGAATCAGCCGGCGCAAGAGTAAAGCGGCCCTCTTTTTGGTTGCTTCTGTCAGAGCTCGTCGTCAATGAGGTCGGGGTCGAGCTCCTCATAGTCCCCCTCTTCCGCTCCAAAATCAAAGTCTTTGTCAAAATCATCGCTGCTGCCATTCGGGAATACTTCTACAACAATCTTCGTTTCCGCCACCAGCTCCACCGCAAATTCCCGCTCGACCCGGATCATTACGCTGCCACCTCCAGAAGACACACTGGCCTCGACGCAACTCGGCTCCTGTGTAGCTTCGGCGGATACTTCCACTGTAGACGCCCGGTGCTTCGGATCAAGATACGAGAGCGGCACATTTTCTACGTACGACACCGTTTCCTTGGCAACATCGGTCTGCGAGTTTTTATCGTATGAGTACCAAATATTGATATCATACGTCCCGACGACCTCAATGCCGTCCCCCGCCGCCACAGCTTCATACTGGTGGTTAATAATCCATGCCCCTAAAATGCTCGTCGGATTATTCGGCGGAGTTACGGTATGGGTTACGGTAGAGAATCTGCGACCTTTACCACAGATCGCTTTGGTAATAATCTCTCTACGATTTTTATGACTTAATGCCATTCTTGAACCTCCTCCATACAATCAATCATTCCATACATATGTATGCAGGTTGTGGGCGAATGTTGAGTGAATAGGCGAAAAGGAAAAAATATTATTTGTATAAGCATATGCCGTGATGGCTTGAACTCATGCACGCCAATGTGTTACATGCTGCTCAACGATCTGTAAAAATTCGCTAAGAGCCGGGGATTTCCACTTTTTCGTGTGATAAGCGACCTGAGTAGCCACCTGCTGTTCACTGTCATCCCAGGCTAAACGCGCCATTTTACCTTCTCGCAGCTCATTTTGTACCGTTACTAGCGGGAGCAACGCAATACCCAGCCCAGCCATGACACACTGCTTGATGGCTTCAATACTCCAAAATTCCAGGCTAGGGTCTGAAAAAATACCGTGTTTATTCAGATACTGCTCAAAAAGGATACGGTACGTACATCCTGCCTCTGTATGCAAAATGGTTTCATCCTTCAAGTCGGCAGGCTCTACCTGGGTATAGGTAACCAGCGAATGCTCGAGTGGCGCAACCAAGGCCATCGGCTCGTGAATAAGCGTGGTGACATTCAGTTCTCTATCCTCTGTCTCGGGCTGAAGCAAAAAAGCCAAATCCAGCTCACCGGAACGGATCAAATCGCGTAATTCCCAGCATTCGCCGGGTTTGAGGACAATTTTAACCTTCGGATACCGCTCCCTGTACTCACGGATCAAACTCGGTAGACGAAAAGCGGCCAGAGACTCTGGTGCTCCTATTTTCAGCGTGCCTGCCAATTCCGTTTCTGAACGAAGCGCATCCTTAGCCATAGCATGCATCTTGGAAATTTCCTGCGCATAGGGCAGCAGACGTCGCCCGGCATCCGTCAGCATGATTTTCTTGCCAATGCGATCAAAAAGCGGCGTACCCAACTCAGTCTCCAGCGTTTGAATTTGAGCAGTGATACTCGACTGTGCATAATCCAGTATACGCGCTGCTCGCGTAAAACTGCCTGCCTCAACTACATTTAAAAAGGTAAACAAATGCCGCGATTCCATAATCCGCTCCTTCAATCGTTTTTTTCGATGCAAGCAATCGTTATATTCCGTTTTTCCGATAGATTGATTATCTGATAAGCTGGAGAAAATAACAATAGAAAGAAGGCTTTTCTGCATGACAAGTGAAAGTAAACTTCAATCCACCATTGGTCTTCCACAGGCCATTGCACTCTATATCGGAGCTGTACTGGGTTCGGGAATATTGATTGTGCCTGGTCTTGCCGCCCAAATGGCGGGACCGGCATCGCTGCTGGCATGGGGTTTTATGACCCTGCTCATCTTGCCAATGGCACTTTCTATGGGTCTTCTATCCGCCAAATTCCCGAATGCGGGTGGAGTATCGCATTTTGTCACGTTGGCCTTTTCACCACGTGCCGGTGCTTATATCGGGTGGTTTTTTCTCATGTCAGTTCCGATTGGGGCTCCTGTTGCCGCACTCACCGGAGCCGGCTATATGACCGCAGCCATGGGCTGGGGAGAGGAAAGCCGCATGATGTTAGCCGCTGCTATGCTGGCGGTGGGCCTGATCATCAATTGGATCGGCATGAAGGTCGCGGGACGTATTCAGATCGCAGTCGTCATAGCTATCGTTGCTGTCCTTATATTCGCCATTGCCGCAGCACTTCCTCAGATGAAAACAATCCACTTCACCCCGTTTGCTCCACATGGCTGGCTCTCCGTCGGTCAAGCGGCCGCGATTCTGTTTTGGTGCTTTATCGGTTGGGAGGCCGTGTCCCATATGTCAGAGGAATTCACTAATCCCCGGCGGGCGGCCGTTAGAGGTGTGACCATTGCAGCCGTCATTGTTGGTTTGCTTTATTTCTTAACAGCGCTGGCTACTGTGGGCACACAAAGTTACCTTGCAGGGGGTTCGGATGCTTCGCTCGTATGGGTGATTAGCCGGGCTATTGGGCCATGGGGCGCGATAATTGCAGGCTTGACGGGTATCTTTATTTGTACCGCTACTATTATTGCTTATGTGGGTGCCGCTTCACGTGTCGCTTATGCTTTATCCCGGCAAGGACAGGCCTTTCGCTGGATGGGCATGTTATCCCAACGATTCCACACCCCTATCGGAGGCATTGCTTTTCTTAGCGTCTGCTTCGTGATCATTATGGTGTTGTACGGTAGTGGTACTGTTTCACTCACTAACCTGATCCAGTTCCCGAACGCCACCTTTATTCTGACCTATCTCGGCGGTTGCGCAGCAGGAATTAAACTTCTACGTGGTAGTCGCTGGGGCGTTGCCATTAGTTGGATATCGTTTATCTCTACAGCGGTCGTTTTCCCCTTTGTCGGATGGGCTATGCTGTATCCTTGCCTGATCACCGCTGTCTTATGGATCACAGACCGAATTCGGCACAAACGGACTTTAAACCATCCGGCTTCTACCGACACTGAACAAGAAAAGGCTACTGTCCGTCATGGATAGTAGCCGCTCAAGGCCTTTACTCTAATTTCTTACTGGAGTAGGGGCCTTGTCCTTTTTCGCAATTTTCAAATACTGATGAAGCTCATGTGTAAGCTGTAATAATGCCGAACGAATCTCAAATTCCTCCCGGGTTGCGGGAAGCTCCATGGCTTTAAATTCTTCACGAACCTGCTCCAGCAGCTTCTCGGTCTGTCCCGTATAATGTCCAGCCAAAACGTCATTGCTAAGCTGGTCGAACAGCTCAGCCAGAAGCTTGGCCTGCGGCATATGCTGATACATTTGTGCGATCAACTGCATCATGTTTTGGATCGAATCCAGCTGTTCTTTTCGCATATAAAAATACACATTCCAGCCCTCTTGGGGACGAAGCATCTGATTTTCCAAGGAACGCCCCGCCTCAGTGACCCCTTTGGCTATCACGCTGTTCGCTTCAATAACTTCCTTGCCATCCCATATGTATGCTGGACTACGCAGCGTATTGGCCATATTTCTGAATATAACAGAAAATGTCCGATCTACCTCCTGCCGAATTTGTTGCATGGTATTATCAGAACCCGGCATATAGGCTAAATTGACAATCATTGCGGAACCCAGTCCAATCACTAGCAGACCTAGCTGGGTCAGCAGTACCTCCATATCAATCACGCCGCCGCTGAATACGCGAAAAACCACGACCGAACCGGTGACAATCCCTTCTTTAAAGCCCACCCGTACAATGACTGGAAACGCCGTTAAAATATATAATGCCAGTACCCAATCATGGAATCCGAATACTACAAACAAAACACAAGCAAAAAGAAGCCCCACGACGGATGCAAAAAATCTCGCCGAAATAGTACGGAGACTTCTCTTGCGTGTGACATCCACCCCCAAAATCGCTAAAAGCCCTGCTGAGGTAGCACCATGAATGCCAAAACCCTCCGCAATAAGTACGGCCATTAATGCGGCAATAGCCGTTTTAATCGTACGAAAGCCCATGAAAAAATTCTGTCCTCTCTGGATGAAATCTGTTTTAGCATTTTCATAAATTTTAAGTATTTTCATTTTTCATGGTACTTTATTTTCACGTTTTACACAAATGTTCAGAACTTTTATTATTACCGATGAGGACGACCCGAAAGCAGGCGATGCTCCACATACACGACCGCCTGATACATCAGAGTAGCTACGACAGCAATGATCAACAAACTGGACATAACCAGCGTGAAATTGAATACCTGAAAACCATAGATAATCAAATAGCCTAAGCCGTTTTTAGCCACCAGAAATTCACCAACAATCACGCCAACCCATGCCATACCCACATTCACTTTCAGTGTAGAGACAATTGCAGGAAAGGATGCAGGCAAAATCACCTTTTGAAACGTATCACGGCGTGATCCGCCAAACGTGCGAACCACTTTGATTAGATTCGAATCGACTTCCTGAAAGCTGTTGTATACGACTAGTGTCGTAATGATGACCGTAATGGAGAGGGTTGTCATTAGAATAGCAGTAAATCCCGCCCCAAACATAACGATAAAAATTGGACCTAGCGCCACCTTAGGCATACTGTTGAACACGACCATATAGGGGTCAAGCACCCTCGACAAAAACGGTGACCACCAAATAAGTACAGCCAGCAACGTACCTAACAGTGTACCGAGTAAAAACCCCGCCATCGTCTCTCCCACGGTGACACCTACATGTCCCCATAATTCACCACTGACCGCATCCTTACCGATCTGGGTGAAAATTTTGCTCGGATAGCTGAACAACAGTACATCAATCCACTTCAATCGACCTGCAATTTCCCATAATACAAACAAAAGCAGTAAAATAGCTGTCTGTACCCCTGTCACTAACCATCGTTGCGAACGCCTGCTGCGTAAATACGCCTGATGTAGTCCTTGAATCCAACGTTGCTCAAGCTGATCCGCTTCGTCCTTCATACGTTAACTCACTCCTTTGCTCCCGAAGCCTCCAGTTCACCCCATATTTCATGAAAAAGCTCATTAAAACCCGGCTGCTCGCGTGCATAAAAAGGCTGAGCTTCTCGGATGCAACCCGGAATCTCGAAGGTACGTCGGACATGACCAGGATTTCGACCCATCACTATAATCCGGTCACTGACCGCAATGGCTTCGGCCAAATCATGTGTGACTAAAATAGCCGTCTTCCTCCGCTCGCGCAAGGTTTCCGCAATCAGATCTTCCAGCTGTAGCTTGGTTTGATAATCCAGCGCGGAGAACGGCTCATCCAGCAGCAGCAATCCCGGATTGGTCGCCAGCGTCCGTACCAGCGCCACGCGCTGGCGCATTCCCCCAGACAACTGGGATGGATGCAGATGCTCCTTCCCTCCCAGACCCATGCCTTCCAGTAACAGCCTTGTCTGCTCACGTGCAGCTTCATCTACTCTGTTGGCTAGTTCCAGACCCAACAATGCGTTCTCCATGATCGTCCGCCACGGGAACAGATAATCCTGCTGCAGCATGTAACCGACTTCTGGACTCGGCCCACTTACCGGCTGACCTTGCAACATGACTTGGCCTGCCGCTGGACGCAGTAGCCCTGCGATCATGGACAGGATCGTCGTTTTGCCGCAGCCGCTTGGGCCGACCAAGCTGACAAACTCCCCTGTCTCTATGGAAAAATCAATATTCTCAACCGCCAGCGAAGCTTCACGATCCGTTACATAGACATGCGTCACTTGCTCCAGTCTCACCATCGGGCTTGTCGCGTCCGAAGTTAGATCACTCCGTTCCTCCATCATGACGTACCTCCAGCATCGACACCTGCATCCGTAGATTCAGTTGTGCTCTTTTTCACAGGCGGTTCAGTTTTCCCGATAGAGTTTGACGAAATCGCTTGTTGTGCAAAACTTGGGTTCACTAGCTTATCCAGTGCAACTGGATTTTTAAGCTCCCCTGCCGAGGTCATGACATCCTGTAAGTTCTTCCATTCCTTTTCCTCAATCATCGGGTTCAAAGCATAGGTGCTCTGTTCCTTATATCGCTTGATACTACTTGTCAAAATAGCTAAATCTGTATCTTTAAAATAGGGCGTGATTGCTTCGGCAATCTGTTCAGGTGAATGCGTAGCAATCCACTGTTGTGCCCGATATACAGAATTTGTAAATTTCTGTGCAGCCTCGCTATTTGCCTTCAGGTAGCTTTGCTTAGCCATATATACCGTATACGGCAATTCGCCGCTCTCCACACCGATAGAGGCAACTACCCGCCCACGACCTGCCTTTTCAAAAATAGATGCCTGTGGCTCAAATAGCTGTACATAATCCCCTGTACCCGAGCCGAAAGCAGAGGCAACATTAGCAAAATCAATATTTTGAATCAGCTTCAGATCCTTATGAGGATCAATGCCGTGTTTGCGAAGCGTAAATTCAAGTGACATTTGTGGCATTCCGCCCTTGCGTTGCCCCAAAAAATTTTGTCCTTTCAGCTTTTTCCATGCAAAGTTATCCTGCGTTTGACGGGCAAACAAAAAGGTTCCATCCTTCTGTGTCAGTTGGGCAAAATTAATGATAGGGTCCTCTGCTCCTTGCTGATACACATAAATAGATGTTTCCGCGCCGATGAGCGCGATATCCGCCTGGTTGGACAACAACGCCGTCATCGCCTTGTCCCCCCCGGGAATCGTTGCCAATTGGACATCCAGTCCCTCCTGAGCAAACATTCCCTGGCTCAAGGCTACATACTGCGGCGCATAAAAGACCGTACGGGCTACCTCGCCTAGTCTGATCTCAATTGTCTGCTCCCCCCCTTTGGGGGTGCACCCACTGAGCAACAGTAATCCGAGTAGTGCCGCAGCCACCACAGCTTTGAAACGAGCGCCGTTTTTCATCCTTATTCCCTCCCCACCTTTTTACATCCGTTGACTTCATATATTGTTATGCGGTTGTCGATATATTGGTTAATTGCACAAAAAAAAACCACGTTCGCCCGGGAACGTGGGGAAGATGGCATATGATTTACAGCTTGTATATGGAGGTATATTTCTCTTCCAGGTAGTCGGCGAGATAATCCGGGTTCAGATCTTCACCTGTAATGGCTACAATCAACTCGGAAGGCGTCCGGCTCTTGCCGTAACGGTAAATACGTTCGGTCAGCCATTGCTTGATCGGCTCAAGTTCTCCAGCAGAGATTAATTCATCTAGATTTGGTAACTCTTTGCGTAATGTCGCCAAAATTTGTGCTGCATACATATTGCCAAGCGAGTAGGAAGCAAAATAGCCAAAATCACCACCGGACCAGTGAACGTCTTGAAGTACGCCCAGTCCATCATTCGGTGGAAGTAACCCTAGGTATTCCTTATATTTCGCATTCCACACCTCAGGGAGACGCTTCACATCCAGCTTTTCATTAAACAACATTTTTTCAATTTCATAACGGATAATGATATGTAAATTATATGTTAGCTCATCCGCTTCAATACGAATCAGTGAATTTTCCACACGGTTGACTGCCCGATAGAATTGATCTGCCGTAACCTTTGCCAAGCGATCAGGAAAATGCTTTTGCAAATCATCGTAATACCGATCCCAGAAAGCACGACTGCGTCCGATTTTATTTTCCCACAAGCGGGACTGGGATTCATGAATCCCCATAGAGGTTCCTCCCGACAGTAGTGATCCTGCTAGCTCAGGAGCAATATTTTGTTCGTACAGCGCATGGCCTCCTTCATGCAACGAGCTGAAAATAGCACTAGTTACATCATCTTGCAGATAATGTGTTGTTATACGCACATCACCTGGATTTAATCCTGTTGCGAAAGGATGTACGCTCTCATCCAAGCGACCTGCGTCAAAGTCATACCCCATCTGACCTAATATGAACAGGCTGAACTTCTCCTGCTGCTTCACATCAAACACACCATCTAAAAAGCTCTTATCCGGCTGGTTCGGTGAAGCCTGAATTTTAGACAATAGTGGCACAAGGCGCTTTTTGAGACGATCAAACACAGCATCCAGTTTTTCAACCGTCATCCCCGGCTCATATTGATCCAAAAGCGTGTCATACTCTGTATCCTTAATCCCCCAGTAGCCGATAAATTCACGCTTCATGTCTACGATTTTAGACAAGTAGGGTTCAAATCCGACAAAATCGCTATGTTCCTTTGCGTCCTCCCACTTGCTCTCTGCCTGCGCTGCGAGAATGCTATAATCCCGGTATCGGTCTGCCGGAACCGAACGATTCAGGTCATAATTTTTACGGCATTCCTCCACCAATCTGCGATCATTGTCTTCCAGTTGCTCCAGCTTATCTACTGTGGAAAAAAATTGCAGCAATTGTCCCATTTCATCCGAGATCATCAGCTTGAACATTTCAGTGGACAGCATACCCAACGTCTCCGACCGAATGTCAACACCCTTGCGCGGAGCACCAGTTCGTAAATCCCAGTGCAGCAGACCTACTGCTTCGCCATAACTACTGATTTTGTGTGAAAGCTCCTTTAAAGCCGTCAATTGATCCAACGTCTGTTGCGCCATATTTGAGGTCACCTCTTTAACTTAAAATGGATAAAACTTTACAATACCTATACTTGATGATACTTATATTAAAAAGTATAATCAACACACAACATGTACGACCAGCTCCTAAGACCTAAAATAAACGTTGGGCTGTACATATCAAACTTTAATAGAATCTGGAGGGAACAATCGTGAATCACATCAAAGAAATTTTAGAGTACAATCGTGTTTTCGTAGAAAACAAAGAATACGAGGCCTATAGAACGGGC
Source organism: Paenibacillus sp. EKM206P (assembly GCF_011066155.1). NCBI lineage: Bacteria > Bacillati > Bacillota > Bacilli > Caryophanales > Paenibacillaceae > Paenibacillus > Paenibacillus sp. EKM206P. The sequence goes on from NZ_JAAMNQ010000003.1 coordinate 345,956, forward strand.
AAGTTCCCCAATAAAAAAATGGTCATTATCACTTGTATGGATACACGGCTAACGGAGTTACTCCCGAAAGCCATGAACCTGCGCAACGGTGATGTGAAAATCATCAAAAATGCGGGTGCTATTATTTCACAGCCCTTTGGAAGTGTAATGCGCAGTGTGCTAGTCGCCCTGTATGAGCTGGGAGCAGACGAAGTCGTCGTTGTAGGTCATTATGAGTGCGGCATGGCTGCATTAAATGCAGACCACATGGTCAATGAAATGCTCGATCGCGGAATTTCTCAGGAAGTGCTGAATACATTAGAAAATTCAGGAATTAAGCTAAATAAATGGTTAAAAGGTTTTGACAACATTGAAGAAGGGGTAAGAACTACCGTGAAGCTTATTAAAAATCACCCGCTTCTCCCTCCTAATGCCCCCGTTCACGGCATGGTTATTCATCCAGATACAGGAGCGTTAACACTTCTCGTTGATGGAAATGAACAGTAAATAGGATACGCTTCGGCAGAAGGTTACCAGGGTAGTTTAAGCTCGTACATACGAGCTTAAACTACCCTTTTTTATGAAAAAAAGCACATATACGTGGAGAATGACAAGAGTCAATTTTGGCTAACCTGTGAACGACCTGACTGAAAGTTGTCAAACCATACAGTTTCAGTGTACACTTTTCATGAAGCTGCAGAATAGCTGCCGCAGTGCTGTTACAACCGTTACTATGATGGATGAAGGAGATAAGATCTATGAATTTACTATCGTATGGTCTGTTGGGGCTTCTCGCAAGAGAGGAATCCTCCGGCTATGATCTGATGTTGCGTATCCAGCCTTTTTGGCAGGCCAAGCACAGTCAGATCTATCCGCTACTGGCCCGTATGGAGAGCAAGGAACTGCTAGCCTCCCGTTGGATTCAGCAGTCCGACAAGCCTGATAAGAAAATGTATACCATTACCGACAAGGGAATCCATATGCTTCAGCAATGGTCCCAGGAAGCGTTAGCTGCTCCGGTTACACGGGATGAATTAAGTCTTCGACTGTTCTGTCTTTGGTTAACGGACAAAAGTAGTGCCAATCGTATGCTGGAGGAACGCAAACGTCATTTTATTCAGAAAATCCAGCATCTTGAGGATATCCTGAACGATATTCCTGCAGAGAATTTACATTTTGGCAGTAAGAACTTTGGTGACTATATTTTAGTACAAAAAGGACTTTTGAATGCTAAAGCAGGTCTGGAATGGTGCCAAATGGTTCTGCGTATGCTGCTTGCCGGTGATGTCAGTGCTGACACTAATCCGTTTTCACTTAAGCCGCAAAGCTGAATGTTTTAGCCAATCCATGCATAGGATTTATGGGACGTTATTATTTATTTTTTTAAAAATTAAAATTCTTTGAAACCCTTTTCCATGCCATTCGTATTACTGGTAAGCGGTTGTTTGACCTATAAACAAATTTACTAAGGGGGATTATATTTACATGAAAAAAACATTCACTTTGAAAAATATGATGATGCTGATGATGGCTTTTACCCTACTCATTGCTATGATCGCACCATCTACAGCTGACGCAAGGCGAGGCGGCGGGTTTAAATCCGGACCTAAATCATACCAATCTACACCAAGCAAGGCGAATGACAGCAATGGAATTAATAAGTCAGATAGCGGAGCCAAGTCAGGGGCAACTGCTGGTAATACAAGCAGAACCGGTGGATTCCTTGGCGGTGGCGGCGGATTTCTGAAAGGTATGATGCTGGGCGGTTTGGCAGGTATGCTCTTCGGCGGATTGTTCGGCAACATGGGCGCATTGGGCAGCTTGCTTGGCCTTGCCGTTAACGTTCTGGCCATTTACGTCCTGATCATGATCGGAGTAGGTATCTACCGTGCTATTAAAAATCGTCGCAGACCAGATGATTCCCGTGGAGGACGTTACTAAGCTATGATTTTGAGTATGGATGAGATTGTCAACGCTATTTGCTTGCATATGGCTGAACGTAAAGGTGTCCAGCCCACGGATGTGACAGTAGAACTAAGCTGGGAAGAGGATACAGGTTATTCAGCAGAAGTCCATGTACAGGGCCGCAGTCAATATCTGGTGGAAGCCAATATGATTGAAGCCATTCTGAGATACCTATATTCCGAATACAATATTCGTGCCTATCGCGAACAAATCAGATTGGATCTGGATGAAGAAATTACTGCTATCATCCAAACTTGATTATATCGCATAGAACAGTCGTATAGAGTTATTATAAAACAAATGAACCGACCTTTGCTTGATGGCAAGGGTCGGTTTTTTATTGATCGTTTCTCTAATAGATCAAGGTGCTATAGTATTACATTTAGATGTGGACACCCCTTGTTATATGGATTCATTATCTCTATGAACAGCCTGTCTGCTAAATGATGGAACCGGAGATACCTGTACTTGCGGCACTCTTTCGAGTAAGCTACTACCGTACATTTCCCGAAACGGCTGCTCTTCCATATGAATATAGCCGATATAGCAGCCGCATTCTCTCATCCGGCACGGACGTTTGCCACTCAGACCCTCAAGACCATCCCTATATAAGTGTCCAAGCACCCGTCGATCCTGATAGCAGTGTTTTACTCTTCCGTCACCCTGGACATAAAATACATCTTCACCGGCGCGACATGCCCGTCCCTGACTGCTATAATCCTTTAAATTCCATTGAAAATAGGGGTCGATCGCAGTTAATTCAGTGACTTCAGCATCTGTATAATAATGGGGTCGATCCTTGTAGGCGTTGACCCACAAATAAACATCCCTTGGAAGTTGCGATCTTAAGGAACGAATAGCTGGGAAGGCTTGTCTTAACCCGACGGTACCGACACTATAGGAAATACCAAGTTCATATAGCTTCATAGCCTGCGATATAAAAACTTGCTCTTTCGTCTCTCCAGGGTGATATGTAGCCCACAGCGCAGCAGTCTCCGCGTTCAGTTCTTTCGTCCAATCCAGCTTCGTCGAGAGATTCGTCTGTACCGCCACTTTTTCCACATGCGCCATGTGGGAAAACTCAATCATGGTCTTGCGATACCAGGAATGAATCAAGGCTTCTCCATACGGATTAAAAAAAATAGAGAGACGATGCCCCAAAACGCCCTGTTCCCGTACCCAATCAGCAAAACGTTCCAACTGGACCCGATCCTTGTTCAACGTTTCCCGACTATCAACGTTTTTACTGAACGGGCAATAAGGGCAAGCATAGTTACACGAGGTCAACGAACCACGATAATATAAGGTCGCTCTCATGCGCCTACATATCCTTCCATACGCTCACGTACTGACGTGGAGATCATCCAGTCCCCAATCGCATCGGAATAGGCCATTCCTTCCTCTGTAAGTCGCAGCGTGCCCTCCTCGACGACAGCCATACCGGATTCCAGCAGCAACGACATTCCTGTAAAATCGTCCGACAGGGATACACCGAAGCGCTCTGCATAGGCTGATAGCTCCAAACCTTCCCGATGAAGAAGCGCCTTTAAGATAAAGCGTCGCTTACTCTCATCCACATTTAAAATAAAGCCGTAGTCAGCCAGATCATGACGTTCCGCAGCAACATAATCTGCGATAATGCTACGGGTAGCTGCTGCACTAACCCCATAACGGCTGGCATAGTGGACATTGCGTGTATAGGAGCGTGCACCACACCCCAGACCAGCCATACCTTCCTCCTGGCAACTGTAGGGCAAAAGCTCTTTGCTGGATATACCATCATTTTTTGCAAAACGGCGCATGGAGTATTGTACATATCCTGCTTGTTTGAGCCGTTCGCGCGCCACTTCATACAAGCTAAGGCGAATATCATGATCCAGCCCGGTATAGCCTGGCTTTAAAATCGTATTTTCTCGAATATATAACGGATAAAGAAATATTTCTCCTGGCGAGTAAGACAGGGCTTCCTCTAAAGAATACAGCCAGGTTTCCACCGTTTGACCAGGCAAGCCATAGATCAGATCTACGTTCAGCAAAGGAAAGTTGTATTCCACCAGCCGCTCAAGTGCTTCTCTAACAAGTTTGGGCTTCTGAGGTCGGTATATGGCGGCACTTTCTGATTCCACAAAGCTCTGAATTCCCATACTGACACGATCTGTCCCGCGGCGCTTGAGCACCTCCAACCTGTCTTCAGTCACAGTATCGGGAGAGGTCTCCACCGAAATAGAAGCTCGCTTAGGGTCCAGTCCCATAATATTTTCCGCAATGTCAAACAAGCGCTCCACCAAAGGAGCCTCCAGTAAGGTCGGTGTACCGCCGCCGATCGCAAAACGTGAAAAAGGTCGACGCCCCATAATGGGTGCCCATTGCTTGGCTTGTCTTTCTAGTGCATCCACATACTCCTTATGTACATCCAGACGCTTGTCCGGCAAAGTGAACAGGTTACAAAACCCACAGCGAGCCGCGCAAAATGGAATATGCATATACAAAAAATAGCTTTCTAACTCCTCCTTCTCCCACAACTCCTGTAATAAGAGTGGTGTATCAAACGGACGATAGGCCGTTTTATGCGGGTAAGAGTACAGATAGGAGCGGTAAGGAGCTTCACGGATTGTGCTTGCCCATTCAGCAGGAGTTTCAGGCCACTGAAACCTAGACGGTGCTAAGTTTGTGTCTATCTCCGGGGCTGGCGCATCCGCTGGATGCGAGTGATTCAGATTTATGGCTTTCATTTCTGCTCCTTCCTCACGCTGGATTGATTTCTTGATATTTTACCAGTGCAATCTATACTTCTATTTGCTCTATAAAATAAATTCGCGGTAAGGCACATTCCAGACTACCTCATGCGCCAGACGATGTCCTTCATAGCCGTCTTCCCCATAAGCTGTACCATGATCGGAAAAAACCATGCAAAACGTCTTGCCCCGATTTCGCAAAGCATCAAACAAACGTCCAAGTTCACCATCCACATACCGCAAGGCTGCCCGTTGAGACTCCACTGAATCTTTGGCTGCGCCCTTCACAAAATAATGATTAGGCCCATGGATCGCTGATACATTCAGAAATAAAAACAAGCGCTGTGACGGGTCTGCATTTTCCAACAGTTTCAGAGCATGATTCACCTGATTCTCCGTCGAACGGGGGTTGGTAACACCAAAGTTCATACGCCAGTAGCTTTCTTGGAAATATCCAGGCAGCACCTTGGCAAGCTTATTTTTCTTTGTGAAAAAAATAACGCCGCCGATACAGATGGTCCGATAACCTTCACCCTCTAGCCCGGACACAATATCCGGGGCATCGAACAGCCACGTATGTGAATGCGTACGCAATCCCGTATCCTTGGTGTGGAACAGACGAATATGTGAAGTCTTATCTGTATTCGCTGGAGTCGGCAAAAATCCGCCAAAAAAAGCATGATGTGCAGCATAGGTAAAGCTACCCGGTGTATGGCGCTTTTCCCACGACCCGGAGCCGCACAAATTCGGACAGTTCTCTTCTTCCAGCTTTGCTACGTCATAACGCAGAGTATCAAGCGTAATCATGACAATATCATGAGAGCCGACAATTTGATTCATATCAGTCATATCTGTCTTTCCTTTCCGTACCCACGCTCCTATTAGCGAGGTGCTGCATTTCCCATTCATACGGATTCCAACCCTGATGCTCAACCCGGTACAGCAAATCACCGAACGGATTAACATCCAACACATAGGGATGACCACCATGAGCCGGAACCAGCACATCCAGTCCAGCAACCATGGAGGCTGGAAAAACACTCATAGCGGCTTTCGCCGTAAGCTGGACCGATTCCACCGTATTCTGCGGTAATCCGGCTTCCTTCAGCGAGAGCCGCTCATTACGCAAATGCAAATTCGTAATAGGGCTGTGGCTCAAACGTAAAACCGCATGGCAAGCTTCTGATCCGCACACGAGTTGGCGCACATCATAAACACGCCCATTCAAGGTCGCTTTGGGAATCCAGCGCTCCACATGTACCCCTTCCAGGCATAGCCAGTTAAGGATAGCATGAATGTCCTGCTTATCCGTATAACGACGCAATCGTCCGGCATTATAATACACGCGCTGTCCGTGTATGATTTCCGTTCCAATCGTGGTCACTGCCAGTTCCGCGTGTGTGTGGGGATGTACCTGATAGGCCATGACACCAGAAGCACCGGACCCACAAAATATTTTCACAAATACGCGGTGAAACCCGCTCTCCTTCATTGCCGTGTGCAGATCGACAACATCACGAAATGCACCACCTGAAGATGCAAGCACTGGTGGAACCCTTATATCTGCCTTGCCTAAATCGGCGCTACAACGCCGTTTGTCGAACATCACGGCAACTTCCGCCGGGTCGTTCATCCAGTGTGACGAGGGCCAGAGCAGAGCCACTTCATCCCGTAGCCAGGCCAGCAGACGGCAATAGCCCCGGAACCATTGTGCCGGGTGCCAAATACGACCGTGCTGCTCCTGCAGACATCGCGCTTCTGCCGCCGATATACCTGTGCCTTGTGTCCATTCGGGCCATGGCAACAGAGAATCGTCTCCCTCACCATCCGAGGCACCCAGAGCAATCAACTCACGCTCTACCTCAAAGCTTTCGCCCGGTGCATCCAGACGAAGCAGCGGACCACTGTCCATCTGCCCCGCCAGTAACTGATCAATGCTCTCTTGCACAAAGGAACTGCCATTCACGCTATCTTGCGTAGCTCGTGCAGCTATTCGCAACATCAGCTCGCTCAGACCTTGTTTCTGCCGAATAGCTTCCAGCACATTCTTATAGGAAACCTCCAGAGCGGGCGGAAGCATTAATCTGCTTCTCGCCTCCTGCAGCCCAGTAGTTCGACGATTTCCCGGATTACCGAACAAGATAAACGGCTCGCTGACATTACAGTCTGACATCCTAACCATAGAGCCGCCTCACTTTAGATCAATTTAATTTTGAAAACAGTCCGTTTTAGAAATCCATTTGTACAAATTACTCAGTCAGTGATGGATAGCGCCAATCATCTTCCTCATCCGCTTCTTGTTGATCTTCCACGTTCACAGATAGACCTGAGCTTTTCCAACGTTGCATCATTTCACTAGACATATAATGATAGCTCAAATCCAGATGCTTCAGCCCTTTTATACTTTCACTAGCCAGTAGCGCTTCTGCACCTTTATCAGACAACGTACCTTGTGAGAGATCCAGCACTTCCAATTGTCCAATCACAGGGGCATTAGCTGCTGCAATAGCAATTTCATCCTGTATTTCACTATCTTTGAGTCCCAAGTATGTAAGTTTGGGAAAAGGATTGCTGTCTAAAAACGGCAAAACATCTTTCAGGCTACCGTCAAAGCCATAGTTCTCGACACCCAAATACAGTTCCAACTTGCGCAGTTCAGGCAGTTCAGCATTACGTATTTGCTCAAGAACGCTCACAGGCAGACCACCACAGATAATAACCAATTCTTGAAGATGGTTATGACGAAGCGGCTCCAAGCTCAGGTCCTGGCTACCTTTGATATGAAAGGACTCCAATGCTGGAAACGCTTCTAACAATGGGGACAGATTCGTCTGGTTAATCCAGGAAACCTCACACTCATCGTATTCCATATCACCAATAAACAGTTTGCGTATCTTAGGGAATTGATCTTTGAGTTTCACTAACACTGGGATAAAATCCTCTGGTGAACTTTCATAGGCGCCGCCCCAATCTCCAATGATGAGATCTGTAACTTGCGCGCTCTCCGGCTTGGCTGCCAGTTCCTCAATAGATTTAGCCATCGTTTGGCCATTCTCATAAGCTTCATAATCCACTACCAATTTCACTTCCATCTTACAATTCCTCCGATCGCTTGTCTGAGATCTCGTAAACTATCTATTTCCAATTTAGTCTATCCTATTCTACCAATGTTCGTCAAAAATAGTCCCATATCGACATTAATCCTATGTAAAATTTGCTGAATGAAATAAAAACAAGACAGCCCCCTAAGCAGGCTGTCTTTGCATATTCATAATAAACTTCTACTATTATATAGTACGTAAGTTTAGAGCCTAATTATTGGCTAATTGTAATCGGTGAGTTATCGGACAGCAATGCCAGATTATTCACGATCACATTCTCCTCATTGCTCAAGCCACTGGTAACGAGTGTTTGTGAACCTGCCGTCTGAACAGTCTTCACTTCCTTACGTTTCGCATGGTCTCCGTTTACAACATATACATATTCTTTACCTTGATCCTTTTGAACTGCCGCAGTAGGAACCACAATGCCCTCTTGTGCATTGGCAGCGACAAAGCTGATATCAGCCAACATGCCGGATTTCAGTTTCGTGTCTGGATTCGCTACTGAGATTTTTACAGGATAGCCTTTTCCACTTGCATCCAACGGGCTTACATTTTTAACTGTACCTGTTGTTACAATGTTGGAAGCTGCAACACGAACCTGTACCTTGTCACCTGCTTTTACATTGTTGATCTGTTCCGCTGGAACATAGATCAAAGTATTGACCGTACTCAGATTAGCGATGACCAGCGCAGGAGACTGAGCGGATACCATTTCGCCCACTTCTGCATTTTTCGTGCCCACAATACCATTGATCGGTGACGTTACAACAGTATCATCCAATGCGTCCTGAGCAATGTTCACATTCAGCTGAGCCTGCTTAAGAGATTGTTGGCTGGACTCGATAACCGCAGTATTTTGAGATACTTTGAGCTGATTTTGCGCATTACTGTAACCGCTATTTGCATTACTGTAGCTATTTTTTGCTGAATCATAGCTGTTGCGAGCTGTAGTTAGAGCCTTCTGCGCAGCTACCAGCTGATCTTGCGCGTTAGCCTGCGCATTTTGTGCATTATTGTAAGCCGCTTCCGCATTCACGACTGCTGTTTTGGCTTGTTCTAATTGAGCTTGAGTGCTCGCACCTGCATCAAATAGACTTTGTGTACGTGTTACATTCTTCTGTGCATCTGCCAAAGCTTGCTGCGTTTGTTTCACCGTATTGGCTGCCGAGGAGACACCATGTGTTGCTTGTTCTACGGCTGTAGTGGCTTGATTAATAGCTCCCTGTGCCTGATTGATTGCACTTTGGGATTGAATCACGCCACTCTTGGACTGCACTAAGCCCGAGTTTGCCTGAACCATCGTAGATTCGTGGGATGCTTGAGCGGTGCTTACTCCGGCTGCTGCCGCAGCTGCTGCGGCGCGGGCTTTCGCAACATTATTCCGCATGTCCTTATCATCAAGCTTGAACAGTACTTGACCCTTTTTAACCTCGGAGCCAATATCCACAGGCAGTTCAACCACTTTACCGCCCACTTTAGGCACGATGTTCACCGTCTCCGATGGTGTAACCGTTCCTGTATAAATATTCCCCTGTCCGATAATTCCCTGCTGTGCTTGGCTGATTTTAACCGGAACGACCATATCCTGAGCCGCCCCGCTATTACTGGAGCAGCCTGCCAGCACTGCGCCGCCGAGCACTAAAGCCGCTAATGTACTTTCTACTCTCAATATTTTCATGATAATTCCCTTTCTTTCTGTCCGTGGAAATAATGTAAGCCATCCAGTCGTATTTTATAATTCCTTGATTAAGCTTCCGGCTGTGTCTTTGCTTTCTTCCTCTGAATAAACAAAAAGATTAGTGGAATCGTGCAAAACAGCGGTATGGATGAAATGAGGAACGTATCCCCAATCCCTCTTGATGTGGCATCTAGTGTGATTAAACTACTTATGGATGACATCCATGAGCTGCCCAATGTCGCTTGTAGCGTATGAGCCGAGTCTGGTGTAATGGACTCCGAAATTTGCTGGGCATGAGCAGCCGAACGGCTTTGCATAATGGCGGTTAGCACTGCAATCGCCATAGATGCAGCTACAGTACGTACCAGATTGGATGCTGTAGATGCATTGGCTACCTTGCTCGGATGAACGGCATTCATACCGACCGTGGATAATGGCATCATGCAAATACCAATTCCCAGACCCCGTAATGCCATTACGGTTTCCAACCAGGCATGCGAAGTATCTGGCGTAAGCTGGTGAAGATGATAGGTCATAAAGCTGGTTAGCGTCAGGCCCACAAGCCCCAAAGGCACAATTCCGAACTTATCGAACAGCTTCCCGGCAATAGGCATCATAGCCGCCATAGCAATGGCCTGTGGAATGAGGATAATACCGGTATCAATCGGTGACACCCGCTGGATATTTTGCAAAAACAACGGTGTTAGGAACGTTCCTCCGTACATCCCCATCATGACCAGACTCGAGGCAATAACACTAATCGTATACTTTGAATTCTTGAATAATGAGATTTCAATTACAGCATTATCCTTGCCGCTTTCTACATAGATCAGAAAAACAAGTGCCCAGAAAGCAATAAACAGCAGGGATACAATTCCAAAAGAAGTCCAGCCATCACGCTGGCCGTTTGTCAATGCGTACAAGAGTGTTCCAGCACAAGTTGCGGCCAGCAAAAAGCCCGGTAGATCAAACGGCTTCGGCTCTACTTTAGGCGGCTCTTTGATTAGAAGAATAACCATTAAAATTGCAAATAAAGCAACCGGCACACTGACAATAAACAAGAACCGCCAGTTAAACCACTCAATCAAATATCCGCTAAGCGTAGGCCCTACAGCCGGCGCTGCCATTGCGGCGATCCCCCATATACCAAGGGACATACCGATTTGTTCACGCGGCATAATTTTGTAAATAATCGTCATACTCAGCGGCATAATAACACCACCGCCCAGACCAGCCAGCACCCGTGCTGCGATCAGGGAAGAATCACTCCATGCAAAAATACATATTCCCGTTCCCAGCGAAAATACGCTGAGCGCTAGAATCAAAAACTTTTTGTATCCGAGGCGCTGCTCCATATATCCGGTAATCGGTACGATTACACCAGATGCAAGCGTGTAACCTGTAATAACCCACTGAATACGTGTCGTCGTAGATCCTAAATCCGTCGTCAATCTAGGAATGGCGACATTGATCAGACTGTTGTTCAGAATGGCGACAAAGGCGCCTAAAACGATAGCGAAAAAGGCAAGCCAGCGTTCTTTGGAAGAATCTGTCGAAGGAGCAGCAGCAATTTCATTGGCAGCCACATGGACCCCTCCTTTTTAAGGTGTATGAATTTTTACTTCCACGTTCGTTCCAGGGATAAGCTTCATATCCTTCGGCTTGTTCACAGCAATCTCTACAGGCACACGCTGAGTCACCTTGTTAAAGTTACCACTTGTGTTGACTGCAGGAACGAGTGAGAACACGGCGTTGGAGGCTTCCCCCACTTTACGAACTTTACCCTGAATCACCTGGTCACCTGCTGCATCAAGCGTAATATCCACAAGCTGTCCTGGTTTAATACGGTTAATGTCAGTTTCTTCAATGTTCGTGGATACGTACAAGCTGTTCATATCCACCATAGTTGCAACAGCACTACCCGGAGATCCGATTTCATGCTCTTTCGAATAAATCTTAATGACGGTTCCATTGATCGGCGCGCGTAGTACGGACTTGCTGATCATACTCGCATCCAGCCCAGATACATCCTGCTCGGCAATCGGTTCATTACGCTGAACAACATCTCCTTCTTCCACATCAATGTGGCTTATTTCTCCGGAGATTTGCGGCATTACCTTATATTGATCTGCTTGAATGCGCGCATCGTCACTTTTAACAAAGTGTGTTGCTTGATACCAATAATAGTAGCCAATAGCTCCACCGCTCAGAACGAGCAGTACAATGAGGATTGGCAATACAGTTTTCTTACTCACTTCTTCCACCCCTGTTGTCCAAAAAATTTTTATTATTCAACGCTAATATTTTAAAATTGAAATATTAGGCCATTAAACCAAATGGAGAACGTAAATAAACACATGGCAACGTGCCATGCAAAAGACAGGACTTATTTTATGTACATAGGACAAGCTAATCCATGCTCCACAAACCGTCTTTTATATTTAAATATTTTCATATAACTATTGTACATTGAAATATTATAGATATATTTATCTATTCAGGCAACATAAATTTTCAGTTTTTTCATAATTTTTTTTCATAAAAAAGAACCTTGTTTCCAAGGCTCTTTCACGAAAAGGGATAGTTTACAATTAAAGGGTTACACAATAACGTTAAGAGAAAGGCGTAGGTACAGCTAACCGTTGTTTGCAGTTTTTCGCCTCCTGCCCTTCCTTCGTGTTCTTATTCATTCTGTTTCCCTGAGAAACTTGCTTCCCTATGCACCCTCCGCAACGGCAGCGTTCTGTCGTGCCATGTACATCCTCTTTGGAATCCCGTAATAGCCGTACGTAATCCAGAGATTGCTGTAAAGAAACAGGTCCCGGAATGAAACGGACCTTCTTGCCTTCCAGCAGGCAGTATACCTCAATAAGCTGAGGAAGAGCTCCAAATGCATAATAACAAAATACATTTGTCATATGTTGGAATGTACTAATAACGTTAGGATTATAGTCAACGATGTACTTTTGAATGAGCAGGGAATCTGTTTCTGCTGATAGTTGCCAAGCAGCCTGAACAATAAGTGAAATATTGACCTCTAACTCAGGCACGGACGTACAAAATTGTTCATACAGCATCACAGGCATCATCAAGTCATTATTTAAGCCACAAATTTTTGACAACTCACCTGACACTTTATTTTTGACATCCCAATAATGGAACAAAGATTCAAAGCTGTCTGACTGCTTGGGCCACCATTTCTCCAGCACATACTGGACAGGGACTTCCCGCCGTACCTTTACTTCCATTCCAAAGTATTCGTTGAGCGCATGCCCTACTGCATATTGAACCCGTTGCCGCCAATTCCAGCCCTCACGCCCTCTTTTCCTCTGTGATTGACGGATTGGCTGTGGAGTTCTCCACATCTCCTCCAGCTGATAGTCGTGCAGAAGAGGAAAGCCGCTTAAGCTATCGCTATTGCGCATACCTATCCCTCACTCTCTTCTCAGGACACTTCAATACCAGCCTGTGCAAATTGTCTTCCGTAAGCTCGGCAATTCTCCTTATCATCATCCAATGGATTGAATTCAATCTTCAGACTCTCTTGAATGACCGATGCGCCGCGTTCTTTGACTTTTTCCTCTACCAAGTCCACTGCACCACAGAATTGCGTATAGGATGTATCTCCACTACCAAATACTGCCGTCTTTTTACCAGACAGATCAAGTTCGTCTAGTTCCTCGTAAAAATCCAAAAATTCATCAGGAAGCTCACCATCTCCCCATGTATATACACCCAGCAGGAACCCGTCATATGCGAGCAGTTCTTGCGCGCTGCAATCATACGAAGCCTTCAACTCAGCCTCATGTCCTGCCTGACGGACGCCCTCGGCGATCAATTCCGCAATTTCCTCTGTATTACCGGTCAAACTGGCATAAGTAATCATGATTTTACCCAAGTTCATCCCTCACCTTTATTTGAAATATGGGATGCTTTCACTCCCTGTTACTCAAATAATATTTGATAATGATTCTCATTGTCAAATGTTAATTTCAAAAACTAGGTTTAATCTTGGGGAAATATACGCAAAACAGCCGCATGACATGCGGCTGCTGGCTGAAAACCTATGGATAAGCAAATTAATTAGAGGCCTGTTTAATGAAGTAGAATTTCAGCTGTGTTGATAAAAAAATATTATGTACGTACAATTCATTCCATTTTCATTATTATAATAAAAAACGGATGGTTGTACGTACAAGTGGGATTGGCTTCATTTTAATATGGAAGCGCTATAATTACAAGTATATCCGAGAAAAAATATTTTAGACCAAGTGACTACTTACTTATTTATGTAATCATTCGATTGTTGCTGTGGTTTGTTGTACAATAGACTCCATATGGGGATTTCTGTGCAGCTTGCTGCCTGAATCCTGAATTGACTGCTGAAGGATGGATTGTACATGTATGTAGCACAAGAATGGAAAGACTATGAAGTAATGGATACAGGCGGTGGTGAAAAACTAGAACGTTGGGGTGATATTGTCCTGCGTCGTCCCGATCCGCAAATCATATGGCCTTTGGCCCAGGAAACAGCCGAGTGGCGTAATGTTCATGGACATTACCACCGTAGTTCCTCCGGTGGTGGCAATTGGGACATGAAAAAACCTATCCCTGAGCGCTGGACCATTAGCTATGGACCGCTTAAATTCCACATTAAACCGACCAGCTTTAAGCATACTGGTCTTTTCCCAGAGCAAGCAGCAAACTGGAGCTGGATGATGGATAAAATCAAAGGTGCAGGCAGACCCATTTCTGTACTGAACCTGTTTGCATACACGGGAGGAGCCACTACTGCTGCTGCGTATGCTGGAGCCAGTGTGGTTCACGTGGATGCCGCCAAAGGCATGGTACAGTGGGCAAAGGAAAACGTTCAATTGTCCGGTCTGGCTGACCGTCCGGTACGTTTCATTACGGACGACGTATTCAAGTTCGTGCAACGAGAACAACGTCGGGGCAACCGTTATGATGCCATTATTATGGACCCTCCTTCTTACGGGCGCGGACCGAACGGAGAAACTTGGAAGCTTGAAGAAAGCTTATACCCGTTTCTCGAATCCTGCATGAGCATCATTTCAGATCAACCGCTGTTCATGCTCATTAACTCCTATACTACAGGTATTTCGCCTACTGTATTGCGCAACATGCTGAGCATGACAATGCAACAAAAGTACGGCGGCCAAATTAGCGCTGGTGAAATCGGATTGCCGATCACACGCTCGGGATTGAATTTGCCTTGTGGTATTCTCGGACGCTGGGAGGCTTAAATTCCTCTTATGACTCAAAATGAACTTACTTGGCATGAACATGCACAGTCGAACATCCCTGTCCTATATGAAGACAATCATGTTTTGGCGGTTGTAAAGCCTGTCAATGTTCCAACGCAAGAGGATGCCAGTGGTGATCCTGATCTGTTGTCTTTACTCAAGGAAGATTTAAAAATTAGACACAATAAGCCTGGTAACGTTTTTTTGGGTTTAGTTCACAGACTGGATCGGCCTGTAGGTGGAGCCATGATTTTTGCTAAGACGTCCAAAGCTGCTTCTCGCCTGTCAGAGTCGGTTCGAAGTCGTCATTTTCACAAACTGTATACAGCCGTTCTGAATGGCGTTCCTACGGCCCCGCAAGGCCGTCTGACCCATTACCTGCTAAAGGATAGTCGAACCAACACGGTTCAAACGGTTCGGCCTGGCACGGCTGGTGCGAAGGAAGCCATTTTGGAGTATCGCGTAATCGGACAAGCAGATGGACTCAGTCTCGTGCAGATTAAGTTGCACACCGGACGCTCACACCAAATTCGTGTGCAAATGCAGGCGATCGGCTGTCCCCTCTACGGTGACCAAAAATATGGGGGTCATCTGAGTCGGCCCGGTCAACAGCTGGCGCTTTGGTCCTTACTCGCTGGAGCACCGCATCCGGTTAGCAAGGACGATATGAGATTTCACTCGTTACCTCCTGTCCAATTTCCATGGAATGAATGGCCCAGGTCGCTTTACGAGAACATGATTACGACTGAAATTTGAACCGAAAAGCCCTGCTCCATCTGGATATCTACATCCTCAATCCCCATTTGCACAAAGAACCTGCAATGCATGTTTGTTCACATGCGTTACAGGTTCTTTTTTGTAGAAAATTAAATTAATGCGTCATCTTATCCTTTTATGACGAGGAAGCCACGGACTGCCCCTTCTTGCTGTTTACCAGCTGTTGACGGGGATGGGCGTTTTTTGCATTCGTATTTTTGATAAAAAACGCTAAAATCAGAGCGGCCACACTCAACACTGTTGCAATGATAAAAGCCGAGTTAATCCCATAAATTGTAGCTTGATTGCCTGCAGCCAGCATCCCTACTTTATCCGTCACGGTTAGTCCCTCAGATGTAACAATCGACGTCAAACGGTTGCTGCTTTGTGTGGACATCACCGTCACCAGAATTGCCGTCCCAATTGAGCCGGAAATCATACGCAGCGTGTTACTCATCGCCGTACCATGTGCATTCAATCGTTGCGGAAGCTGATTCAACCCGGCCGTTTGGATCGGCATCATCAGCAAAGACATCCCGAACATCCGCACCGTATAATTAATTAACAGTGTCATATAGGTGGTTGTTTCGGTCAACCGTGTAAATTCCCAAGTTGTTATAGCCATGATCAGCAAACCAATTACAGACAACCAACGCGCTCCGATTCGGTCAAAAATAGCCCCCGTTACAGGAGACATGAGCCCCATCAGAATCGCTCCCGGTAACATTAGCATTCCGGACTGGAGCGGTGTAAAACCCCGAATATTTTGCAAATAAATTGGAAGCAATATCATACCGGCGTACAAAGCCATCGTCACAATCACATTAATGATTGTCGTCAAGCTGTACACATCGTATTTAAAGATACGGAACTCCAGCATAGGCTCATCTGCCTTCAATTGGCGAACAATAAACAAAATAAGCGCAATTGTCCCAACGATAAGCGTAGACAGGACCGGAATACTTCCCCAACCTGATGTTCCTGCATCACTAAAGCCGTATAACAGTCCACCGAAACCGAGCGTAGACAAAATGATGCCGGGAATGTCCAGCTTTGGCTTGGACTGCTCCGTTACATTTTTTAGAAAAATAAATCCGATCACAATCGAAATTACTGAAATCGGCAGGATGATCCAGAACAATACCCGCCAGTCATAATGCTGTACTATATAACCGGATAAGGTTGGCCCAATGGCTGGAGCAAAACCCATAGCAATCCCCAGGGTTCCCATCGCCCGGCCACGACGCTCTATTGGGTAGATGTTCAAGATAACGACCATCATTAAGGGCATCATGATACCTGCCCCCGCGGCCTGAATAAGCCGACCGATCAGCAATATGCTGAAGCTCGGTGCTATAGCACATAACAGCGTGCCGATTGAAAAAATAGTCATCGCACTAATAAACAATTTACGAGTGGAGAAACGGGCAATCAAGAACGCGGTCACCGGGATTAATACCCCATTCACGAGCATAAAGCCCGTGCTAAGCCACTGAGCTATATTGGCATCTATATTCAGATCACTCATCATTTTCGGTAAAGCCACACTGATCAACGTCTGATTTAATATCGCTACTATCGCGCCAATCAACAGAGCGGCCACAATGGGTGCTCTGCGTACATTACCTGGTAGTGTCATTTGAGGACTGCTCAAGTTGATTCATTCCCTTCGGTGTTAATTTCATAATCATTTGTTTATGGATATCCAGGACCATCTCTAGATGCTCCTTCGGAATGTCCAGAATGGGCAAGACGCGCTCCATCCACATGTCGTCTACTTTTTGCATGATATCTTTCCCTTCCGGCGTAAGCGTCAGCACTAAGGATCTACGGTCATGCTCATGCCGTCCGCGAGCAATATATCCCGCCTTGGTCAAGCGGTCAACCACCCCACTCATAGAGCTGCTTCCCACATGCGCTATGCCTGCCAACTCGGATAACCCGATGTTGGGGCGTTTATTCAGAATTGCCAAAGCCATATGCTGAATGGCCGTCAGATCCAAATGCTGCTCCTCGTTCCAGAAGGCATAAAATATCGTTTTGTTAACCTCTCTTATTGATTGAATAATCCGGTACACCTCAAGTCTGTCTTCCTCTCTATCACTCACTGGAACCATCCTTCTTTCTATTACCCAATTCACAATCCATATGCATATACATAAATTAGAAACTATTTGCATGCGAAATGTTATTTATTTATAACTATTATTTTATCATCTCTTATGTAAATGTCAACATTCACCCAAATATCACCTATACTTCAACACAAAAAAGGCGCGGTATGAATACCACGATAGGTATTTACATCCGCGCACTCCTACTTACCTTAAAATGATAACCTGCTGCGTACAGCTACTTTTCATGTAGCCACCATTCTAGTTATTCTGCTCGCTCTATTGGTTCCTTTACTCCCTCATTCTCACTTGCCGATACTGAAGTCTTCGCCTTCGTTGTAATTTTCCCCAACAAATAAACCAGCAAATTTTGATTGTGCTGAGAAATTCGGTTTAGTGCAGAACCCAGAAAATCATCCCGTATTCGTATTCCACGCTCTACTTCTTCTCTCCCTTGATCCGAAATGACAATCCATACAATTCTACGGTCCTTTACATCTCTGAAACGGGTGACCAGTCGATTCCGCTCCATCCGATCCAGCAGCATCGTAACCGCGGCTGGTGTGGTGGCGAGATATGGAATTAGTTGAGACGGTTTCATACGGCCGTATTCGTTCAAAACCTCCAGCACCGTAAGTTGAGCTTCGGTTAATGATGGAGCCAGCTGCTGCTCCATATGAACCTTATAATCCTTAGCCATTCTGGACCAGATTTTCGCAAATTCGGTCGTTTGCATTTTGCCTCACTCCTTTAAATAACAGGGTCAGTAAAAGCATCAAAGTTACCGTATGGGCCACCGTCCGGATTGTATTTCATCACATTAAATTTTCGCCATTTAGCCCCGGTTTCCTGCCGTTTTTGAAGCATCAAATGAAAAGGGGAAGGAAGTCTCACCTGGGTTTTGAAGGCTGGTCAGAGTTCGACACCATGACGGCAAAAAGGTCCTCATTCGTGCCGGAATGGCACGAGAGGACCTCTCTTTTTCGAGCTAATAAGCGCTTGACTTTTCCTATTATTCTATAGACTGAGAAGCTTGCGGCTCACTACGCAGCAGCACATTCACAATTTCGTCCTTCTTCTCTACTGGAGCCAGCAGCTTGCCTGTATCCTTTCGGTCGGTCAAAGGAGCCTTTTCCGAAAGGAAGGACATCGTTTGTCCTTCTGCTGTGATTGCAAATAATTGAACAGCTTCACGGCAATAGAAGGCAGCCACGATTCGATTTCCATTCGAACGTACTCGTTTGCCTTCCTTGAACTCAAAGGTGGTGATACCTTTGCCGCCTCTTCCCTGTGTAGGATAGTCCAACAGAAGCGTACGCTTACCATAACCGGACTCGGTCAGCACCAACACTTCTCCTTCATCCTCTTCTACCCATAACGCCGCAATAATTTCATCGCCTTCCGCTAGCTGTATACCTTTGACACCAGCCGAGACGCGGCCCATCGCATTAACCTCTTGCTCCTTGAAGCGTATACTCATACCCGCGCAGGTAATCAGCATAATATCCCGGGTACCCTCGCTTAACGTTACCGATAATACCTCATCGTCCCCTGCTACTTTGCAGGCGGCTACGGCACTAGAACGTTTTGTAGCATATTCTTTCAATTCTGTACGCTTTACTTGGCCCTTCTTGGTTACAAATACCAGGCTTTTGCCGATTTCCTCAATGTTTTTGAGCGGAATAACACTTACGATACGATCTTCCTTCGATAACGGAATGACGTTGACAATTGGAGTGCCCGGCTCTTTCCACTTATACTCTGGCACCTGATGTACAGGCAATAAAAAGTATTGTCCGCGCTGAGTGAAGATGAGCAATACATCCAGCGTATTCACATCAAGTAATTGGGTAACGTAATCCCCTTCTTTAACACCGGAACTTGAACGTTCCCCGCCTGAACGAGTGAATGACAACATACTTGTACGTTTCACATAGCCATCTTTCGAGAGTGTCAGCAACACATCCTCTGCTCCTACCATGACTTCCAGGTTTACCTTAATCTCTTCTACCTCGCCCTGGATATCTGAACGACGGTCAATGCCGTACTTTTCGCGAATTTCCAACAGTTCCTTGCGAATCAGGCTGATCAGCTTACGGTCACTTTCCAGAATAGAACGATATTGCGCGATTTTTTTCTGGATGTCACCCAGTTCTTTTTCAAGCGTGGTGATTTCCAGATTGGTGAGACGGTACAACTGCAAAGTCAAAATAGAATCTGCCTGACGTTCGCTAAAACCAAACATCCATTGCAAATTATTTTGCGCGTCCTGGCGATTTTTGGAAGCTTTAATGGCTGCAATGACCTCATCCAGAATGTTCAGCGCCTTGACCAAACCTTCCAGCACATGGGCACGATCCTCTGCCTTTTCCAGTTCATACTGGATACGGTGAGTAACAACTTCGCGTTGATGAGCAATATACGCTTCCAAAATGGACTTTAGCCCAAGCTGATGTGGCGCTTTGTTCACAATGGCTACCATGTTGAAGTTATATGCCACCTGTAGATCGGTTTTTTTCAGTAAATATGCTAAAATCCCTTCCGCATCGGCTTCCTTCTTTAGCTCGACAACAATGCGCAAACCATTTCGTCCACTCTCGTCACGAACCTCGGCAATCCCTTCCACCTTTTTCTCCAAACGGATATTTTCCATGGCGGTAACGAGTCTTGATTTGACGATCTGGTATGGGATTTCGGTAATGACCAGTTGCTGCTTACCTCCGCGCAAGGACTGGATTTCCGTTTTGGAACGAATATAAATGCGTCCTTTTCCCGTGCGGTAAGCGTCCTTGATACCTTCGCCACCCATAATGAGTCCACCAGTCGGGAAATCAGGACCTTTAATAAAGGTCATAATCTCTTCCAACTCAATCTCCGGCTTTTCCATCACCGCAATGCTGGCATCAATAACTTCGCGTAAACTATGTGTAGGAATCTCTGTCGCAAATCCCGCCGAGATCCCACTGGAACCGTTCACCAATAAATTTGGATAACGAGACGGCAACACAACAGGCTCTTTGGCCGAGTTATCAAAATTGTCCTTGAACAAAACCGTACGCTTTTCAATATCGCGTAGCATTTCCATTGCGATCGGAGACAAGCGAGCCTCCGTGTAACGCATAGCTGCTGCCGGGTCATCATCCTGGGAACCCCAGTTACCGTGACCGTCCACCAGCACGTGACTCATTTTCCAGGGTTGTGCCATCCGTACCATGCCGTCGTAAATCGACGAGTCACCGTGGGGGTGGTAATTACCCATAACGTCCCCAACGGTTTTGGCCGATTTACGATATGCTTTATCCGGCGTATTGCCCGAATCGTACATTGCATAAAGAATACGACGTTGTACGGGTTTTAATCCGTCCCTTACATCGGGTATCGCCCGATCCTGAATAATATATTTGGAATATCGGCCAAAGCGGTCACCGACCACTTCCTCCAGAAAAGCTGGCAAAAACTGCTCCGATAAGCTCATGTTTACACCTCATTTGATAGCACTACTCTACGTATTCCGTGAAATCTACGTTTTCCACGATCCAGCGTTTGCGCGGGTCCACCTTATCCCCCATCAAAGTGGACACCCTACGTTCAGCCTTGGCTGCATCCTCTATCTGAACGCGTAACAAGGTGCGTGAATCAGGATTCATCGTTGTTTCCCATAACTGATCAGGGTTCATTTCCCCAAGTCCTTTATAGCGCTGAAGCTCAAAATTTCGTCCAAATTCTTTCAAATAATTATCAAGCTGCTCGTCAGTCCAAGCATAACGCACCGTTTCGAGCTTACCCGACTTTCGAGTTATTTTATACAATGGCGGTTGAGCAATAAATATGCGTCCTGCATCAATAAGCTCTTTCATGTACCGATAAAAGAACGTCAACAACAGCACTTGAATGTGCGCACCATCTGTATCTGCATCGGTCATAATGATGATTTTGGAATAATTGCTGTCTTCCAGCGAAAACTCTGTTCCTACCCCCGCACCAATAGCTGCTGTAATAGCACGGTACTCATCATTCTTCATAATATCCGCCAGTTTGGATTTCTCCGGATTCATCGGTTTACCCTTTAGCGGTAAGATGGCCTGAATTTTGGAATCCCGTCCCTGCTTGGCTGATCCTCCAGCCGAATCGCCTTCCACAATAAACAACTCATTACGTGTAAAATCCTTGGACTGCGCAGGCGACAGTTTACCATTCAAATTGGAACTTTCACTGCGCTTTTTACCGGAACGCATCTCATCCCGAGCTTTACGTGCAGCTTCACGCGCTCTGGATGCTTGAACTGCCTTCTTGATCAAAGTTTGTGCTATCTGCGGATTTTCTTCCAAAAAACGCTGCATCTGCTCAGATACGATGGCATCCACTGTACTCCGTGCCGAAGCGCTACCCAGCTGATCCTTTGTCTGACCGACAAATTCAACCTCAGCCATCTTGACACTGATTACAGCCATCATGCCCTCACGTAGATCGTTGCCCTCCAAGTTTTTATCCTTTTCTTTCAACATCACCGTTTTGCGCGCATAGTCGTTCATGACACGAGTGTAAGCGGTTTTGAATCCCGTTTCATGCGTACCTCCGCCACGTGTCGGAATGGAGTTAACGAACGAAGCAATCGTCTCTGTATAACCCGCATTGTACTGGATGGCAATCTCTACTTCAATGTCTTCTTTCTCGGCATTAAAGTGAATAACGTCATGCAGCACATCCTTGCCCTCATTCAGAAAAGCAACAAACTGACTTGCGCCACCCTCATAAAAATACTCATCTGACTTTCCGCTGCGTTCGTCTTTAAGTTGAATACGAAGGCCCGAATTTAGAAAAGCAATCTCCTGAAGGCGTTCAGCCAACGTATCGTAGTTAAAATGAATGCCTGCTTGAAAAACACGAATATCCGGTTTAAAAGTAATTTTCGAGCCCGTCTTGTTAGTATTGCCCAGCACTTCAAGGCCTGTGGTCGGTTCCCCGACATGCTCCACGCCCTTCTTGTCCTGCCAATATTCAAACCGCTGACGGTGAATCTTGCCGTCCCGGTAAATTTCTACTTCAAGCCATTCCGAAAGAGCGTTCGTTACAGATGCACCTACACCGTGCAGACCCCCGGACTTTTTATATCCCGAACCGCCAAACTTACCTCCGGCGTGCAAAATGGTGAATACAACCTGAGGCGTAGGAATTCCCGTTTTGTGCATTCCCGTAGGAATACCGCGCCCGTTGTCTGATACCGTAATGGAACCGTCCTTATGCATTGTAATATCAATGCGAGAGCAAAACTTGGCGAGATGTTCATCCACCGCGTTGTCTACAATTTCCCATACCAAATGATGCAGCCCCGAAGAACTGGTGCTCCCGATGTACATGCCCGGCCGTTTGCGAACTGCCACAAGCCCTTCGAGCACTTGAATGTCGTCCGCGCCATATTCTGAAGCTCCGCTTTGTGTGCCGGACACTCCCGCAGACAAGTCGATTTTGTCGACCATTCATGCTCCCCCTTTGTCTAATCGTAACCGTGTTTTGCCTTATTCTTGATGATTTTCACCAAAAATGCAAACAGATGTTTTCTTTTACCTTGTCCATTTTAATTCAATATATCCCGTTTCGTAAAGACGGCGAATGAAACAATCAATGCCGCAGTCCCCCAAATGCCCAGTACAGCTAAAGAAAAGGGTAAAGTCATTCCCTCAATCGGGGCGGGGCTTCCAGATAAATAATCGGTTAATTGGAGGTTAACCATAAATAAATATTTAGCACTCTGCCAAGACGAAGCCATGTTTGTCAAAATAGTGCCCGAAATGAGTGCAGCCATCATGACCACGATACTTGCCGCCGTACTTCGTACCAGGACAGATACCATAAAGGCTAACGAAGCTACCACAAGACTGACAAACCAGATTAATCCGGCTTGCAGCATCAGATAATGCCATTGTGGAATCGCATGTACAGCAGACAAATCCACCGTCGATCCAACAATTTGAAATCCGGTAAATACCGGAACATTAAAACCGCGAAAACCAAAAAACAAGCCTGATATCACATAGCTAATTACAAATACAGCCAAAATGATGAGCGAAACGAACATGTACAATGTCAGCAGCTTACTCAGCAGTATTTTCCACCGCCTGACTGGGCGGGTCAGTAACATTTTTATCGTGCCTGTCGTCCGTTCTCCTGAAACCAAGTCGGAGGCTATAGCCATAATCAACAATGGAACGAACAGATTTATGGAATTATCCATAAACTCTCTGGTAAAAGTGACACCACTCGGCTCATTCGGATTCACATCATTTTCCAAATAATATTGCATCTGCTGCACAAAGACCCGACGGTAGGTCTTCCATTCCTCGGGAACCCGGTCACTTCCCAGCGAGTTTTGATTATCGGTAATCGCCTGACGCAGTTCAAGCCGCCAATCATTGCCGAATTTTTCGCGATTGTTTTCTGCCACTTTCATCTGAGCGTACGTAAAAATCGGCACAAGCACAAGTAAAACTAGTAAAATGACATAAAATCGTTTCTTCTTGATAATTTTGAGTGTTTCATTTTGTACGAGCGGTAAAATGTTATTCAAGTATCTCACCTTCCGTCATTTTCAGGAATAGCTGCTCCAGTGTAGGGTTGATTTTGGTTACACCTTTTACGGAAATACCGGAAGCCGTCATTTGTGTCACCAGCTCCGCAATATGCTCTTCATCCATTTCTGTAAAAATTGCATCGGCTCCGCTACCTGCAACAATACTGTCATCAATTAATTCATCGGCGTTCGTAATCATTTGCACATGCGGAGAATTTTGCAATATGGCAAGACCCTGATCACGAGGCTCCAGTTGCCATACGGCCATATGTGAGTGCGTCTCAACCAGTTCTCGTACACCACCTACAGCTAGCACCTTTCCCCGACTTATAATTGCCACCCGATCACATAGCAGCTGGATTTCGCTAAGCAAATGACTGGAAACAAATACAGCCATGCCTTCTGCCGCTAGCAAACGGATAAAAGCTCTCATTTCCTTGATCCCCTTGGGGTCTAACCCGTTGGTCGGTTCATCCAAAATCAGCAATTTCGGTCTACCGAGCAAGGCTTGGGCTATACCAAGACGCTGGCGCATTCCGAGAGAATACGTACTTACTTTATCATGGATACGGCGATCGAGCCGAACCAGCTCAACGACTTCGCGGATACGCTGTTCGTCTACACCAGGCTGCATACGGGCAAAATGCTCTAAATTCTCCCAACCTGTCAGATAGCTGTACACCTCTGGATTTTCCACAATAGAACCAATATGCCGTAAAGCCTGCTCAGGGTCACGATTTACATTATGTCCACAGACAGTAATCGTCCCTTCCGTAGGCTTAATTAAATCGACCAGCATACGAATAGTCGTCGTTTTCCCAGCCCCATTAGGGCCGAGAAATCCGAAAATTTCACCCGCACGAACGTCGAATGTTACATCATGAATGATCATTTTGCGTTTGATACGTTTCTTAACGTGCTGAACAGAGAGAACTGTTTCGTTATTGCTTCTGTCTCTGCCTGTGCTGCCAACCTGATTGGCGGAATGGAAACTGGACACTGCATCCCTTGAGGTCGAATTTTCGGTTATTCCAGTCCCGTTCTTGTCAGCAGATTGGATGCTCATTAGTTGTTCCCTCCCTTTTTCACTTCAGCAGGTTGGCTGCTTGTAGACTGTTGTTCATTATCCACTTTATCGGCATCCTTCGTGTTTGCAACTGCAAACCCTTGCGCGATACGTTCAGCGATTGCCTGATAGCCCTGTCCGTTTGGATGAAAATGATCGGATGATAAATAGACGGGCAAATTTTGCTGGAATAAATCGAAAGTTGGAACCAGAGTCATATTGCTGTTTTGGTTGGTAATTGCCATGGCAGCCAGATTCCATTCTGTTACCACAAGATTACCGGGAATTTTCATTTCCTGCAGATCACTGAATGGATTATATAATCCGACATAGATAATTTTAGCATTCGGATTGATTTTCCCTACCTTTGTCAGCACTTTTTGCAGACGTTTGGCGGCATCAGGCACAGCTTTACGCAAACCACTGAGTGTAGGCGGCTCTTTGCCGGTTTGGGCAGCCTGAGCCCCCTGAAATAAATCATTTCCGCCAATCGAGACCATAATAACGTTAGCCTTTTTCAACACATAAGAAACACCAGGCTCATCCAGCTTGGTCAATAGTCCTTGAGTCGTCAGTCCATTAATCCCCAGATTATTTATGAGCTGAGCCTTATGGCCTTCCTGATTATTTAACAAGCTCACCGACCGACGCACAAAACCACTTCCGGAGTCATCCCCCGTGCCTTTGGCTAGCGAATCTCCAATGGCAGCTACCCGAAACTCTCCCGTCTGATTAGTAGCGGATGGCGCAGTTTGTGTCTGCGATGAACCGGAATGTACAGGTTGAGTGCTAACCATTGGCTCTGGAGCCGTGATACTTTGTACTGCTGTAATAAATCCGTACAATAATAGCAATGTGGCGGCAATGGAAACGGAACCGACAGACCGCCAAATCCATTTTGATGAATTCACTCGTGTTCCCTCCTGATAGCTTAGTGAAATAAACATAAAGCTTCTTATATCATTTTGCAAATAAACCGTTCGGAATAAAAGCGCAATAAATGCTTAGAGTCACATATAATTTCCCATGAACATGCAAAAAAAGGATGGCAAATGACCATCCTTATCTCTAATCAAACGAATCAAACTATTTGCTATCAGGGATGAAACTTTTGATCCATTGTCCAAAACTGCCCGGATTTCGACTTTGTATCAGTACCGTTCCTTCACCGCGAAAACGGCATACAAGCGCTTCTCCACTCGTTACGCTGGACAACCAGCCTTTCGATGCTTTTTCAATTTTATAATCCATATAATCCGGCCATGCCACCAGATGAGCATTATCAATAATACGCTCCTCTCCTGGCGCGATATAAATGGGATGAATGGCTCCATAAGAGGATAGGAATACCGTACCTCGACCACTGATTTCTACGATAAAAAAACCTTCACCGGAGAATAAACCTTTCATCAGGTTTTGCATTTTGGTGCTAACCTCAATGCCTTCTGTACAAGCTAGAAAACCGTCCTTTTGGACCATCAACCTATACGTGCCATCCAATTCCACCGCTTGTACATCACCTATACTGGCAGGGGCTAACAACACTTCAGCCGGCCCACGGGCTGCCCTCAGTTCTTGAAAAAAGAATTTTTCTCCGCTTAGCATTCTGCCTAAACCACGTAACAGTCCACCGTCTACCGTCCCCTTTATATCTACACTGGAAGACATGGAAACCATTGCTCCCATTTCCGCTTTGATCATTTCCCCGGGGTTCAACTGCACCTTGAGCATAGCAAAGGCACCTTCATGCACGATTTCGTAGCTCATTTGCTCACCTAGCTTTCCATAAATAGTCTGCTATCCATTCAACTTGCTGCTATCATACTATAAATACGTCCCTTATGTCTTTTCTGGTATAAAGCAAGGGTTATGCCTGTGGAGGAATAAGAGACACCAAAAGACCCGCTGAACGTGTCAGCGGGTCTCCAGATTAACGTCATGCCACTATCTTTTCATAACAGCGGCATGACGTTTCGAACGTATTTACTATCATCTTAGTTACGTGTGAACTCTTGTACCCAATATCCATTGTAGTAAGCCACACCGATTTGCGTATATTCTGCCTTCAAAATATTCTCACGATGTCCCTGACTGTTCATCCAAGCTTTCATTACTTCTTGTGGTGTTTGTTGTCCCATAGCAATATTCTCACCCGCATACGTATAAGTTACACCGAACTTTTTCATCATATCAAAGGGTGAACCGTAGGTCGGAGATGTATGGGAAAAGTAATTGTTCGTGCTCATGTCCTTCGCCTTGGCTAAGGCTACTTCTGTAAGCTTCGCATTAGATGTAAGGGGCTTCAGACCTTTTTGGCTGCGCTCGTTGTTTACAAGCTTTACAACCTCAGCTGCAAATTGGGACTTGCTGAGTTGTGCATCAGACCCTGCAGACTGACCCGCGCCTGAGTTTGTGTTTTGTTTTTGGGCCTGTTGCTTGTTACTAGACTGCGAAGCCTTTTGGCTACCTTGTTTGGTTGTTGTTTGCTTGCCGGATGAAGGATTTGCTGTTTTGTTTTTAGCCTTGTCCTTTTCAGATGCATCCTTAATTACGGTCTTTGTTATCGTAGTCGTCCCGTTGGACATATTGACGGTATATCCGTTATTTTGAAACCACTGTTGTAGTTGGGCAGTCAAATCGTCAGCTGGTGAAGCTGATGCCGGAACGATGAATCCTGCGGATAAAATGGCGCTTAGACTTCCCATCACAAGTGTTTTTTTCAACATATTCTTCATTTCGTCATCTCCTTGTTGTATAAATGCCTTGGTGTGAACGCGTCCGGTTACAACTTTGTAATCTTTACTCTAGCAGTATATCATGTTTTATAGCAGGATCAATGGTATAAAAGTTGGAAAAAAAATAGCCCCGCTCGGAATGAACCATGCGGAACTAAGTTAAAAGTAGTGAGGCTTTAAGTATTAAATTGTCTTGTTGTAGGCTGATTATCTAAGCTTTTTGCTGAAACGGTAGCCTTGCTTTTCAAAGCCGATTCGGTTGTAGAAAGCCCGGGCCTCTACTTGTTTGATGCGGTTATTCGCTCCAGTAATGAATAAATGATAGCATCCTTGCGCACGTCCCCACTCCTCACCACAAGCCACCAGGCGCTTGCCAATGCCCTCGCCGCGATACTCCCCGCTCACGACTAGCATGGTGATTTGTACGGCAGGATCAGGATAAGCCAAGCTTTGAGCCGTATGCATGCCGATTACTCCGACAACACGACCATCCATTTCTGCAACCATCATATTCGCTTGACTGTCCTCCCGCGTTGTTCCCATAACTTCTTTCATTACACCACAAGTCATCGGGTATCCGACTTCTCTTAGTAGTCCTGTTACGGCTTCGCAATCGCCAAGCTCTACGGAACGAATTGTCAGTACTGGAATCATCACATTGTTAGACATGATTTACCTCCACTTTCAGCATATTAGCAGCTTCTTCGGCCGTCTTCCGTGCTGTTTCCACATCTTCTGCAGCGCTAAGCGCTACAGCCATCCGGCGACCCGGCTTGGTTTCTGGCTTCCCGAACACTCGCACCTGTGTCCGGGGTAGCAATAATGCATCATGCAGACCGCTTATTACAAAATCCCGCGTAGCCACTTCTGCCTTCAAAGTAGCTGAAGCTCCTGGTGTAAGCAACGTGACAGATGGCACTGGGAATCCGAGGATGGCCCGCACGTGAAGTGCAAATTCCGACAAATCCTGCGTGATCATGGTCACCATACCTGTATCATGCGGACGAGGGGATACTTCACTGAATATGACGCCATCAGTCGTTAAAAATAGCTCTACGCCAAACAATCCGTAACCACCCAGTTCATCCGTAATCGTACGGGCAATGTCTTCCGCCTCCGAAAGTTGCTTGTCCGTCATGCCATGGGGCTGCCAGGATTCGACATAATCCCCATCTTTCTGAATATGGCCAATCGGTGGGCAAAAAGTCGTACCCGAAACCGATCTGACGGTCAATAAGGTGATTTCGCTCTCAAACGGGACAAAAGCTTCAACAATGACACGTGTAGTTTTGGCACGCGCGCCTTCCAGCGCCGTATTCCAGCAGGATTCTGCATCTTCGATTGCCCGGCATACAGACTGCCCTTTACCCGACGAACTCATCAAGGGCTTGACCACGCATGGCGTGCCCAGCTCATGAACCGCCGACCGCAACTGCTCAAAGTTATCTGCAAAACGATAGGCAGCAGTCGGAAGCTGTAATTTCTCGGCAGCCAGCCTGCGGATACCTTCCCGGTCCATCGTAAGACGGGCGGCACGGGCCGTTGGTACTACGTGAAATCCTTCTTGCTCTAATTCTTCCAAAGCACCCGTAGCAATAGCTTCGATTTCAGGTACAATTATGTCGGGCTTTTCCTCACGAATTAGTGCCTTCAACGCCTCAGCATCCTGCATATCCAGACAGTGAGAGCGATGGGCTACCTGCATTGCTGGAGCCAGTTCATAGCGATCAACAGCAATACATTCCACGCCAAGCCGCTGAGCTTCAATAATGACTTCTTTTCCCAATTCGCCGCTACCCAGCAGCAGCATCTTCTTAGCCTTGGCAGAAAAAGGAGCACCCCACATCTTGAACTCTTCCCCCTCTGACGAAAATTGCTCTGATCTCTTTTCATCTTTATTTTCAGGGTTTAGCTCCAAGAATGCAATAGTGCTCGGCATTTAAATTTACAAAAAACGCGATTTTTTGATCTTTTTTTTACAAAAATCTGAACTGTGCTTCCACCAGCCCCCGATATATTCCATGTTTTTTCATCAATTGTTCATGATTACCACTTTCTTGGATTTCCCCATGATCCAGTACAACGATATGATCAGCATTTCGAATGGTAGACAAACGGTGAGCGACCATAAAAGAAGTTCTGCCTTCCAGTAAAACCTGAAGAGCCTCCTGAATTTTCAGCTCCGTTTCTGTATCAATACTGGCTGTGGCCTCATCCAGAATAAGAATTCGCGGATTAGCCAGCAAGGCACGAGCAAAGGATAAGAGCTGTCGCTGGCCCATGGACAGCATTCCCCCCCGCTCCTCTACTTCTGTTTCATAGCCAGCTGGCAAGTGAACAATGAATTCATGAGCATTGACCGCCTTCGCAGCCGCTTCAATTTCCTCATCCGTTGCATCCAAACGGCCAAATCGGATATTATCGCGTATCGTCCCCGAAAAAATAAATGTATCCTGAAGCACGATGCTAATCTGGCTTCGCAAGCTCTCCACCGTGACATCACGCACATCTTGACCGTCAATCGTAAGCCTCCCTGACGTAATGTCATAAAAACGGCTGAGCAGATTAATAATTGTACTTTTACCTGAGCCGGTGTGACCCACAAGCGCTATAGATTGACCCGCTTCGACGGAAAGACTAATACCTTTAAGCGCCTGACGTCCCTTCTCATATTCAAAAATGACCTTTTCAAATTGGATGTCACCCCGAATGGGTGGCAAGGCTTTTGCTCCCGGTTTGTTTGCAATATTCGGCTGTTCATCCATAAACTCAAAAATTCGTTCTGACGAAGCCATCGCAACCAGTAACTGATTATACATTTGGCCCAGCCGATTAATCGGCTCCCAAAAGTTCCCAACATAGTTGGCAAACGCAACCAGCAGCCCCACTGTAAGCTGATCTGTCTGAATTAAATGCGCTCCAAACCAGAATAGCACAAGCGTACCAAATCCTCCGGTAATATCAATAAGTGGGCCAAAAACCTGATTCATGGCAGAAGCCTTATCCCACGATTTTTTGCTAGAGCTGTTCATGTCGTCGAAATAAGCCATGTTTTCCTGCTCCTGCGTATACGCTTGTGTCACACGAATCCCCTGAATAGACTCATTCAAATGAGAGTTGATACGCGAGTTCTTCATACGCACTTCTTGCCAAGCGCGACGGATGCGAACGCGCAGCTTGGTCGAGATCAAAAACATGATCGGAACGGTCACAATTACTGCCAAACCGAGCTTCCAGTTAATAAGCAGCAAAATGACAATAATTCCGATAAGCTGTACGCAGTCAATCAGGACATTCACTGCACCGTTCGTAAAAAGATCCTGTAGCGAGTTAATGTCATTCGTCACGCGCACTAATACAGAACCTGCCGGTCTCTTATCAAAAAAGTTAAAGGATAGCTTTTGAATATGCTTGAACAAATCTTCACGCAAATCGTAAATAACCCGTTGACCGATAATATTGGTGAATTTAATGCGGTACGTGCTGGCTGCCCATTGAATTAAATATAACAAGAGCACGGCACCCGTGATGAGCAGCAGTAACTTTACGCTGGGTAATGCAGGCCATGCGGGAGCAATTGCCTTATCAATGGCCAGACTGATCAAATAAGGAACCGTCAGTTTGGTAATGGTACCAAGAATCATCATGACCAGAAGGATCGGCAGAATCTGACGGGCATAGGGCTTCATGTATGCCAGCAAACGTTTGAATTCTGACCAGTTAAACGGTTTATCAATGACATCATCATCTTGATAGACAAAGCGCTCATTCGTCGGTTTTTTTAACGGTTTGGCTTTTTCTGCGGGTATATTCATGGTCTCACCTGCCCTTCGGATACACCGTCTGGAGCCTGAGCTATGTAATCGGCGTATTGAATATGATACACATCCTGATATGGACCTGGAGTAGCAATAAGCTGTTCATGTGTTCCACGCTGGACGATTCGTCCTTCCTCAAGCACCACAATTTCATTGGCATGGCGAAGCGAAGAGATTCGATGAGCGATTATAAATGTTGTTCGACCACGCATAACCTCTTGAAAACCGGTCTGTATTTCATGCTCTGTTTCCATATCGACCGCACTGGTAGCATCATCCAGTACCAGAATTTTCGGATTTTTGAGTAGTGCGCGCGCGATGGCGATCCGTTGTTTCTGCCCTCCGGACAGTCCCAATCCACGTTCTCCAACGACAGTGTCATATCCCAGCGGTAGTTCAGTTATGAATTCATGCGCCTGAGCCAGTTTGGAAACGCGTATGATGTCATCCATACTGACATGGCTTAAACCATATGAAATATTATTACGTATAGAGGACGAAAACAAAAACGTCTCCTGAAACACAGAAGAAATTTGAGCACGCAAATCACGAATCTTCAAGTGACGTATATCCTTGCCATCCAACTTGATACTTCCTGCATTCACATTATAAGCACGCATGAGTAATTGAATAATGGTAGACTTCCCTGACCCCGTTCCTCCTAAAATTCCAATGACTGATCCCGGCGGTGCGTCTAAATTGATGTCAACAACAGCAGGAAGCTTATTTCCGTAAGCAAAGGTAACATGTTCAAACGTAACATGTCCTTCCACCTGATCGGCATCGAGTGTAAGTGCTCCGGCTTCATCGGTTACATCTATGGACTGATTTAGCAGTTCCAGGACCCTTTCACCGGATGCTTTGGACTGCGTATAGTTATTGATATGAAAGCCAATGCTCCAGATGGGGCCGATAATATACCAAATTAAGCTAAAGAAAGCGACGAGCTGCCCCAAGGTCATTGACTTCTGAATGACCAGATACCCGCCCATGCCCAACAGAAGGACCACACTGACAGAAGCAATTAGTTCCATAGCAGGGAAGAACCGACTCCATAAGGAAGCAGCTTGAATTTGATTACTTTTGTATTGCTCATTACGTACTGAAAATTTCTCAACTTCATATGATTCGCGGGCAAAAGATTTGACGGTTCGCACACCTGTTATGTTTTCTTGGACTGCTGTCGTCAAGGCGCTAAGGGCAATCCGCATTTCCTGAAAGGTGGGATGAATCCGGGATTCAAACTTGAATGTGACGAAGAGTAGCAATGGCATGCTGATCATCGTAATGAGGGTGAGCTGCCAGTTAATATACAGCATCATCATAGAGCCGAATACGACCATCAATAGCACATTGAGGAGTTGGGCAAAACCAAATCCGATAAAGTTACGAATTGCCTCCAAATCACCAGTCAGTCGAGACATAAGATCTCCCGTTTTGGCCGTGTCATAATATCTAAAAGACAGAAATTGCAGCTTTTCGTAACAAGCATTGCGGAGGCGGTATGCCAGGTAGTTACCTAGCCGTCCACCAAAAAAACCATGTAAAAATTGCATGAACCCTTTGATGATGACTACTCCCAGCACAGTCAGAGCCAGCGCCGGAACTTTCCCGAAGTCACCTGGGATGATAGCGTTATCAATAAGCCTTTGGAGCAGGTTCGGATACACCAGTCCCAGAGCCGTCGCTATCGCAAGGCATAAAATAGAAAGAAACAGATAGTGTCTCCTCTCGCGAAAAAAAACTTGCAGTTGCCTGAGCACTTCCATGTCAATGTCCCTCCATTAGTTGCACGACGTTGTTATATGGCTTAGTGAAGTTTACCATTCGCATTCCAAGGCGGCAAAGAGGATAACGAGCCGTATTCAGGCAGGTTATCAATTGGTGGGTGATTAGACAAATTAAATCGCTTTCTTATTATTGAATGTGGCTATTTACTCAGTATTGCTTACTTTTTGGAGTATGCATAAAACACCGGGTTGTCCCACAACCCGGTGTCCTGATCTTTAATCATTGGTGAACATATTTATCTTTACTCCAAAGCCGCAATCTTGCCAGCAAGCTCTTCCCAAACCTGTGGCTGCTCACCGCCTATAAGGGCATGCTCCATGCCACGAGTCGTCTCCAGCATTTGCTCTCGAAGCTGAGCTTTCTGCCACAATTGTTCCTCCTGCATCAGCGTAACGTAAAAAGAAGACATTCGTTCACGTTGCTGATCCACAGCTTCCCCGATTCGCTCGCGTAATATCGGCTCCAGTTTGGTTTGTAGATTCGCTCGACCAGTTCCTTCAAAAAATAGCTTTGGATTTTTAAAGCTATTCCAATAATCCTTCCAATGAATGGACTCCTGCAGGGAAATTTCCTTCAGCTCGGGAACAGCCCATTTTCTCGATTCAGGAATTGTGCAATCTAGTCCTGGCAACTGATGGTTCATGTGTTCTACGCACTGTTGTATAGCCTTGTGCACCAAAGTTTGTCCCGTTTTTTCCAGCCGGAGTGTGGTTGCCAGTAATTCCTGAGACAGCTCCAGTTCGATTAAACGCATCAGCTCACGACCACAAGATGCAAAAGCCGAACGAAGATCACCTACTCCTTCACGCAGAACAGATGGATGAAACGCCTCTGCCATAAATTCTCCAGTCCGATAGGACAGCCTTTGACGTACATGATACAGCAGTTCATCGGTCTCGCCCGATAACACAGATGCACCGTTGCTATCAGTCAGGCCTAGGAGCGTATGCTCCAATTCCCCACGGATGCGAGTTAATCGCTCTAATCGTATCTCCCGTTCTTCCACGCTATAGCGGGCATCGGCTGCATGTTGCTCTATGCGGTTCCGCAGCCGGGCCAGTTCCTGCATAGCCGAAGCGATGGACAAACCTGCCAGCTCTTCGGCTGCAAATGCCGAGAAATCATCTTCAAATGCATCAAAACGTGAAGCTGAACGCAGCGAAGCCTCTCCCTGTTCGGTAGCTTCCAACGCCAGCATACTGGAAAGCGGATAAATACGTGGTTTTCGGATTCCATTCGCCTGTAGTTGTTCCTGTACATGCCGGGTAACAGAATGCAGTTCTTCTTCAGAAGAAGCCAGATCTGATGCATTAACAATAAAAAACGTCTGATCCAGTGCCATGGTCTCTTTAACTCGACCTAGTTGATTCAGGAACTGCCGGTCGCCTTGCGTAAACGCATGGTTATAATAGGTGACAAATACAAGAGCATCCGCATGCTTCATATAGTTGAAGGTCACGCCTGTGTGCCGTGCATTCACAGAATCCGCTCCTGGCGTATCCACTAGCACGATGCCCTGACGGGTCAGAGCACAATCATAATAAAGGTCAATATGCTCCACAAAGCATGATTTGTGCTCAGACGCGACAAAATCCCGATACTGCTCTAAATTCACCTGAAGCTGTTGTCCCAGCAAGCTTTCAGCTTCTTCCCATCCGGCTGCGGCAGCCTTTAAAAAACTATAATGAGGCCTGCCCGCAGGATGGATGCCTTCCGGAGATAAAGCATGAACGGCTTCTTGCCAGCCCGCTGCCCCTGGCTCTCCCAATCCTAATAACCGAAATGAGTATTTAAGATCTTGCCGCAACGCGTCCACTGATTTCATATGGACGTCAGCCGTGGCATGGCGCTCAGCACTTGCAGGCGCCATTATGCGGTTAATCGCCGCTGTCGTCGGATGCGGCGATACGGGCAACACAGCTTCACCCAACAAAGCGTTGGCAAAGCTGGATTTCCCAGCGCTGAACGCTCCGAACAGCGCCAGCGTAAACTGCCCGCCCTCCAGCGCAGCGGCGCGGGCATGTAAATCCCGTACCGCCGCTTGCATGGCAGGGTACGGACTTACGAGGGCAGCGGCAGCCTTCAATTGGGCCGCTGCTGCATCCAACCGCGTGCGGCGGCCTCCAGCGGCAGGCTGTGCTGCCGCCGTCCCTGCTAGCGGCTGTGCCGATGCGTTGCGCGGGCCAGCGATGCCTGGGCGCGCAACGCCCGTTGGCGCCGCAGCAGCGGCGGTATCGGACGCCGATGCAGGCGCGTCCGCACAGGGCAACCCGCTTGGCGCGGGAGCCTGCGGCAGCAAGCTGCGCAACAGGTTGGCGTACGAAGCCGAGGCCTGCACGCGAGTGCTGTAGCGGCTCGCCGCCTCCGCCTGCGCCAACAGCGCAGTGTGCTTCTCTGCGAGAGCCGCGCGGCGGGCTTTGGCTCGCACTGCTAGCTGGGCCAGCAGGCGGTCTAGCAGCGTCAGCGCCTTGCGGCGGCAATCGGCGGTCACAGCAGCGCGTAGGTCCTTGCAATAGTTTAACGTATACTCTGGCGACAACGCATTTTCCTTCACCGTCTGCTCTACCAGTTGCCGGTCTATCACAGGACGGATGCCATCCAGCTCCTGCTCCATCGCAGAGGTCCACAACCCCTGACCGTCACCCCAAGACCGCAGAAGCTCCCGTACATGAGGAAGCAATTGTCCCTCCACCTGATCAGTCAGCATTCCTGTCAGCCGTTCCAAACGGCTTTCCTTTTCTCGCTCAGTCTTTCCTCCTGCAAACCATAGTCCTGTTTTGAAGCCCGGCTTGCGGCTCTCTAAGTATTCGCCTGCGGCTTCACGTAGCTCCGCTGGCGTCAAATGTGCGTGTTCCAGTAGATGATCCAGCTCTTGACGCAGCCGTTTACGCTCCTGCTCCGGGAGCATCTTCCAGTGTTCGTCTTCTTGCTGCAAGGTTTTCTGCTCTATATCCAGCCGCAAAATGGCTTCTTCCCCACCCGCTTCTTTTAGCAGTGTGTTCAGTTCCTCTTCTTCAGCTGACTGCACAGTCTCTACATGTTGCTCTACCAAATGATGCATAGAGGACACTAAACTGTATGCCAAAAGCTCTGTTTTTCGCTCCAGCAATTTCGGAATCAGGTGCGTCAACTGTTTCCACTGGTTCCATGGATGATTCTGCTCCTTCAAGGAAGTAAAAAGGATGTCCGTATAATGAACTTGCCAGGCGTGAAAGCTAGTCTCCACCTCATTACGATAACGTGTAAATGAAAGCTCCCGCTCCCGGTGTTTATCGATTTGATTGATGATCAAATATAACGGCTTGCCCCAATCCGATAAACTTTTGGCAAAAGACAAATTATTTTCAGATTGGACATGGTTGTAATCCATTACATAAAAAACAATATCTGCCCAATGTAAAGCAGAATGTGTCGCCAGCGCATGTCCGTGGTCTGTGGAATCGACGCCGGGTGTATCCAGCAGCACTCCTCCGTTAGATAATATGGGAACATCCTCCCACACTTGAACCGATTCATAGGCTCCACCATTTTTACAATACTCAGCAAGCTCGGACAGGGAGGCTTCCATGCTTTCCGGCTCTGGATTTTCCGCTGTTTGGGCTGGATGAATGAGTGCTCTCGGACGTCCATAACGGATGGACACTACATTAGCGCTCGTAGGCACCGGTCCAGATGGCAGGACGGTTTTACCACACAGGCTGTTAATCAGGCTCGATTTACCCGCTGAAAAATGTCCACAAAAGGCAATGGTCAGCTCCTGCGCATATGCTTTTTCCAGCAGATCCCCTACCGCCTTCGCTCCCGCTTCATCCCCGGCTTTACGCAGTGTATTCTGTATCTGTTCTATCGTATCCAACCACTTTCCCGCATCCCCTGTAATCGTTTGCATCATAAGCTACGGTTCCACTCCTTATCACTTGTCTGCACCAAATAGCTATATTGTAGCATTCCTAAGCCATTGTGAGAATCATCACATCAAAAAAACTAAACAGCGCTCCCCGCCAGTACCTGGCTTTAGGGAACGCTGTTTTCGTACATGATAACAAAAAGTTCATTTTATTCTGTCCAAAACGGATCATTAGGAATAAGTATTTAGGCAACCGAATGCATTTATCAAAGCCCTCAAGGGACAACGACGAAGCAAGATATGTAAACAACGGGTGAGCCTGCTCATTACGTACATTCACCTTTTGGAACATGCGGAACGAGACACCATAATTCAGGGTACAAAATGTATGCACACTTCATTG
Organism: Paenibacillus sp. EKM206P; assembly: GCF_011066155.1. NCBI lineage: Bacteria > Bacillati > Bacillota > Bacilli > Caryophanales > Paenibacillaceae > Paenibacillus > Paenibacillus sp. EKM206P. The sequence goes on from NZ_JAAMNQ010000003.1 coordinate 383,779, forward strand.
GAAGAGGCTCTATCCACATCAGGATGGTCTGCAAGGTTCGTGTATATATGCGCCTTCGGGCTGGTTAAACCAGCCGAGCCGCCTATACCGGAACATGCAACGCATGTCGTCCGCTAATTGAACTTAATTGGCTGCAGTCTCAAGCACTGGCAGCAAAATTTCAAATACTTGACCATGCTGTAAAATCGTAATCCCACGGGATTTATCCTTCATTACGACCACTTCTGGCTTTTGTGACATACGCTCCAGATAATGCTCAGGTACATCACCGGAATGACTAACCGTGATTCCCTCAAGCTCGCGCTCTTCGTTTTCAGCAAATTCTGTTGTTACAATTTGCTCAAAAATATCAGAGAATGCTTCAAAATTGTCTGTATATACCGAAATGCACTTCATACTCTTCATCCTTTTCTACACATAAATGGTTAAACCCTCTTGTTACCTTTGTGGGTCTTTAAGCTCTACGTTCCTTATCTTTTCTGATAAGAGACGTTTTCATACGTTTCTTGCCTTCCCTGCATACATCAAGCAACGGACACACCTGACATTGAGGGTTTTGAGCTTTACAATGGTAGCGCCCGAAAAAAATGAGCCTGTGGTGGGTCAAAGACCATTCATCCCTAGGAACCCTCTTCATCAGCTTTTTTTCCACCTCAAGCACTGAATCATCCCACCCTGCAAAGCCGAGTCGTTTTGAAACGCGCTCTACATGCGTATCTACCGCAATAGCTGGTACATTAAAAGCAGTAGATACAACGACATTAGCCGTCTTGCGGCCAACACCGGGTAGCTTAACCAGTTGATCGTGCTCCGAAGGTATCTCTCCCCCGTACTGGTCTATTAAAATACGACAGAGGTTATGAATATGCTTGGCCTTGTTTCGGTACAAGCCGATTCTGCGAATATCCTGCTCCAGTTCCTCAAGAGGAACAGCTAGGTAATCCTCAGGTGACTTGTATTTTTGAAACAGGTCTGCCGTTACTTTATTGACCATCTGATCGGAGCATTGAGCAGACAATAACACGGCGATCGTTAATTCAAAAGCATTGTCATGGTTCAACTCACAATGGGCATCCGGAAACATCGTACCGATGGTGTCCAATATATGACGTGCGGTTGCTGCATTCACGGAAATCCTACCTCCTACCAAAAAAAACGTCTTGATACGGGATAGCCCGCATCAAGACGGTCACTCTAAATAATCATCCGGAAAGAAACGAATACTATTTGTGCATGACTGCCTGCATAGGCGAGAAATACACTCCTATATTATCATTATCTGTCACAGATTGCACGTGAAAAGTGTGCAAATTCCCAAGAAATTTTCATAGCGTCTGATCGGTTAGCGACTCATGGGATGATCCAAATCTACATGCCCCATTAAGGACTCTAGAGATTGACCATCTACGAGCAAATCCAGCGTTTTGACTTCCTTGAATTGGAACATCGTTTTCTTCAAGGCATCGATAGCCAATTCCTCACCGCCAGCTCCCAATCGAGCCTCGTCCGGCAGGGAAATATCAAAAGTCAATGCACCGTTATCCAATTTGATCTTATGCACGGAAATTTTCTCGGACCACAACGGGATTAGAGCAGAATCCCCACTCTTTTGCAGAGCTTCAAACGCTTTTTGCAACTTTTCCAGCTCGCTTGGATAGGTAATTTCCTTTTTCTGTTCTTTCAAGCCATTCTCTTGAGTATCCGTATAGTACACCGTAATCTGTTGTGTTTGTCGATCTCCTGAATTTTCCGTGTCCGTCTTGGTCTTTGTAGGCTCTGTTGACGGAGATGCAGGTGTTTGACTCGCCCCATTATTTTCAGCAGACTGAGCCGATGGATCAGGGGTCGTCTGTTCGGGTGTGCTATTTTGTGCATTAGAAGTTTGTGTTTCCTGAGATGGAGTCGCAGGAGCCGTTGTTTGCTTAGAGGCACACCCTGCACCTGCAATGGCAAACAGTGCCAGCAGACCTGCAATTACGATTTTCTTGTTCATATGTCCCCCTCCTTGCTTGACGTTGACAAGCGATTTGTTGAAGATTTATTTTACGTCGAGATACTCTGTGATTCCATCTGCAATCCCTTGAGCTACCCGGTTTTGAAAATCTTCATCAAACAGTGTGGCTTCCTCTTTTGCATTACTCAGATATCCTACTTCAAGCAATACGGCTGGCATAGTCGTTTCCCGAATTACATGGAAATTGCCATAACGAATGCCGCGGTCTGTTAGGCCCGTCGCAGGTGCAAAGTACTTGTGCATAACGTTGGCGAACGCTTTGCTTGCACTACGCTGGTAATACGTCTCTGTACCGTTGGAAGCTGAGCTACCGCTGCTGTTAGCATGAATGGACACGAACACGTTAGCATTAAGGTTTTCAGCTACTTTTACGCGCTGTTTAAGCTCCAAGAATGTATCATCACTGCGTGTCAGCACAACCTCAAGTTTGGGGTTCTGCTTTAATATGCTTTCTACTTTCAGAGCCATCGCTAAGTTGAAGGTCTTTTCATAGTTTTTTCTCGAAACACCAACTGCTCCAGAATCTTTTGCTCCATGACCAGCATCAATAACAACGACCTTTTTACCATTGCTGTTCGTTGGTGATGTCTGTGTGTCATCCGGCTGTGAGCCATCTGGTAACGTTGCGTCTGGCATGGTATTCACTGAATCTTTGGAAGCCAGATCGACGATAACACGATTCGAGCCATCATTATATGCGGTATAATTCATGGCATGTTTCAAATCAATAACAACGCGCACCGTTGAAGGTTCCTTTTGGAATAAAGCATAACGGATACCGGACACATCCGCTTCATTCTCAATGTCCAGCGAACCATTTAAGCTGCTATCCAGCTTTTGCTGGTCTCCGAAATTGTCAGCAAACGCAGTCGCTGGCAAATCCACCACTACCCGATCAGGGCCTGTCATCGTAAACGCTTTCGCCTTAACGGCACTGGCTGTTGTGATAGTTAAACGGTTTTGGCTGAAACTGATTCCCTGCACCTGTGTAACACCTGAGTTTGCATTATTCGTTGGTGCAGTTACACTTCCAGTACCTGTACTGTTATTTCCGGACTTGGGAGGTGTAAATTCCCCGTTTCCAGACCCGCTACTGCGGGTATATAATTTTACGGACTTGGAGCTGCTGTCCCATTTTACGTCCAGTCCCATTTGCTCGCCGATAAAACGAAGCGGTACAAGGGCATAATTGGAACGCAGCAGAGGCGAAGCATCCAGACTAATGTCGCTTCCATTGACAGTCGCCGTCTTACTTCCGATTATCATTCGGATCAAGGTACTGTCCTTCTCAATCGTTATGGTTCGCGCCTGCTGCTTCCATGTCACGTCATATCCCAAATTTTCAGAAATTACGCGTAGCGGGACCATTGTACTTCCGCCAATTACTTGTGCCTTAGCACCACTAGGGACACTTAACTGTTGATCGTCGAGATAGATTTGTGTTCCACTCGAAGCCGCATGTCCATAACCCGGAACCGCCCACATGAAGACAAATAATAACAACAAAAAACCAAATTTCTTCATTCGTCACCCTTCCATTCATAATTTTTTTGCCACATGCTCCGGTGCGGCGACCTGATATACGCGCTTATGTAATATCAGACAACCTTTTAGACGTTATCTCACACCAAAAGTTGCGAATATATTCCATCATAACAGAAATATACGTGCCAAAGAACTACTTTTGTCGAATTTTGACTAAAAATATAGATCATTTGCTTTCCGTCAAAAGTCACAGCCGAAAAAACTAAAAAAGCTACTTTTCACCCCCATGAATTTTCATTAATAAGGTGGAAAGTAGCTTTTATTGTAAACCTCACTTAGTTAAGTGGTTCCGTTGCTCCTGTGCCTGCTGTTCCGAGATACTCCTTCAACCCATCGACAATACCTTCAGCGATCTTCTCTTGTGTTTCTTCTGTGAACATGGCTGCTTCATTTGATAGATTACTAAGGTAGCCACACTCCAGCAATACTGCAGGCATTTGTGATTTTCTCGTCACCACATGGTTTGCCACTTTAATGCCGTTATCCTTGAACTCGGTTGCTGCTACAAGATGCTTGTGCATGATCGTGGCCAGGCTCAAACTTTCCTGACGTGCATAATAGGTTTCTGACCCATTAGCTTTTCCGTTATTAGAAGCTGGCATACTGTTACCATGAATGGAAACAAACACGCTAGCCTGCTGATTATTAGCGAGCTGTGGTCGTTCATCCAGCGTGGGATACGTATCTCCATTACGAGTCAATATGATTTGAATATCGGGATCATTTTGCAGAAGCTGCTCGACCTTTAACGCTACCGCCAATGCAAATTCCTTTTCATGTCGCCCAGTCACACTACCTGCCCCAGGATCCTTGCCACCATGTCCGGGATCAATTACGACGATTCGCCGTCCTTCGACATTCGTTGGTGTTACCACTGCTGAATTCACACTACGCTCACGCAATTGAAGGGTGATATCACCTAGGCCATTGGTTGAAAGATCGTAATCACGTGTCTGATTTAAAGCTATGACAATGCGTACGCCCCCATCTCGTCCATCTGCGGGAGCAAATCTAATTTCCTGCACATCCTCACTGTCACTATTCGTCAACGCCCGCGTGCCATCGGTGCGAATCGGGAACGGCTGAAGAAAATCAGTCGCCAGTGAAGTCCCGGGTAAATCTACAACAATACGATCATTCCCCGTCATTTTGGATACTTTAGGGGTAACATCTTTATTCAGAGAAATCTTTAACGTTTCACCCTCAAAAGTAATATTTTTTACAAGCAACGCATTTGCTGCGGTCCGTTCTGTATTTTGCTGCTTGGTTGGTGAAGCTGCAGCTTCAGTATGCTTATCTGCTTCAACTGGGTTTATTGTCGTCACTGTTGCTGAAGACGTTTTATTGGTGCTTGTTGTACTCCGTGTTGACGTTTGCGACGATGGTTGGGATTGTGACTGTTTATTTGCTTGTTGAGTTGCAGCCTTTTGACTGAGATTTACGGATTTACTTTTATTATTCCAATCTACTTTTAGTCCCATTTGCTCCCCAACAAAACGTAATGGAACCATGGTTGAGCTGCCCCGAAGCACAGGAGGTGCATCCAGACTAACTGTTTTTCCATTCACATCAGCCGATGTACGGCCTACATACATAGACATATCGGTACTATTTTTTTGAATTGAGATTTTATAGGATTGTGGTTCCCACTTGAATTGATATCCAAGCTGCTCCCCAACCACCCTTAGCGGTACCATGATTTTTCCATTGACCATTTCAGGCTTGGCATCTGCAGGCGCTTCCACCCTTTTGCCATCTAAAAACAAATCTGCTCCAGCCGCGTTCACATGAGGGGAGGACGGCCACAACCAAATCAAGATAGCCGCTAGTATCACCCAACCATATTTCTTCATCCTCATTCCCCTAACTTATATATGTATTTTTTGGTGTTTCTCACAGACACAGTCCTTCAACCATTTTACATTTACAATACCATGCTGAGTCGAACCGTCAACCCCTTATTTTCCAATTTATTTTTTGAGCATGATAAAAGCCCGCAGGCAAAAGGATTGCCAGTACGGGCTTTCTGTCTAACAAATGAGCAAGCTATATGGCTTCGTATTGAACCTAAACTGGGAATTATGATTATGCGCCTTGTTTCGCAGCGCGTCTTTGTTCATACGCCAGAATTTCAGATTCATGCTGGAGTGTCAGTCCAATATCGTCCAAGCCTTGCAGCAGGAACTGACGGCGATGTTCATCCAGATCGAATTCAATTTTCAGACCATAGTCGTCTGTGATTGTTTTTTCATTCAGGTCTACGTTCAGTTGGTAGTTATCATGCTGCGCCGTACGCTGGAACAATTCCTCTACTTGCTCTTCAGACAGCTTGATCGGCAATATACCGTTTTTAAAACAGTTATTATAGAAGATATCTGCATAAGACGGAGCAATTACGCAACGAAACCCATAGTCCATAATCGCCCACGGTGCATGCTCACGTGAGGAGCCACAGCCAAAGTTAGCGCGAGAGATCAGCACAGACGCCCCTGCATAACGAGGCTTGTTCGGTTCAAATTCAGGATTGATATTGCCTTCTTCATCAAACCGCCACTCGTAGAACAGAAACTGTCCAAAGCCCGTACGCTCAATTCGTTTCAAAAACTGCTTAGGAATAATAGCGTCTGTGTCCACGTTCACCCGATCCACAGGTGCTACAATTCCTTTTAATGTTGTGAAAGCTTCCATCGTAATTCCTCCCCCTGTATCCTAGCGGACTACTTCTTCCTGCTTGAATTTCCAATCCCGTACATCAACAAAATGCCCATGAATCGCCGCAGCGGCTGCCATTGCTGGAGATACCAGATGAGTCCGTCCTCCGCGTCCCTGACGACCTTCAAAGTTACGATTAGAAGTCGAAGCACAACGCTGTCCCGGTTGCAGTACGTCTGGATTCATCGCAAGACACATACTGCATCCTGCTTCACGCCACTCAAATCCTGCTTCTTTAAAAATGATGTCCAGTCCTTCTTCTTCAGCCTGAATTTTCACACGTCCCGAACCTGGTACGACGATGGCCGTTACTTTGTCAGAAACCTTGTAGCCTTTGGCAACCTCAGCGGCTGCACGCAAATCTTCAATCCGCCCATTAGTGCACGAGCCGATAAACACATAATCAATCGCAATATCCGTGATCGGAGTACCTGGCTTCAAATCCATATATTCAAGCGCTTTCTCAGCCGCTTTACGTTCGTTTTCGGTTGGCAGTTCTGCCGGAATCGGTACGGTTGAGGAAATATCTGTACCCATACCCGGGCTCGTTCCCCAGGTTACTTGAGGAATCAAAGCATCTACGTCAAACTCCAGCACAACATCAAACTCAGCGCCTTCATCTGTGACAAGCTCTTTCCACTCAGCAACCGCTTGCTCGAAAGCGTCTCCTTGTGCTACATGTTGACGTCCACGCAAGTAGTTGAAGGTGGTTTCGTCCGGTGCAATCATTCCTGCCCTGGCTCCGCCTTCTATGGACATGTTACACACAGTCATGCGCTCTTCCATGCTCAATTCGCGAATAGATTCACCTGTATACTCAATAACATAGCCTGTAGCGAAATCTGTACCGTATTTGGCGATGACACCCAAAATCATGTCTTTTGCTGTCACACCAGGTTTGCGGGTACCTACAAAGCGAACTTCCATCGTTTTGGCTTTGGCTTGCTGGAGACATTGTGTTGCCATTACGTGCTCTACCTCACTGGTTCCGATACCAAAAGCGAGTGCTCCGAACGCCCCATGTGTGGAAGTATGGCTATCACCACAAACAATCGTTTTGCCCGGATGAGTCAGACCAAGTTCAGGCCCCATAACGTGAACGACACCCTGATCCACCGTATCCAAATCATACAGTGTGACACCGAAATCACGGCAATTTTGAGTTAATGTATCAATTTGCTGCTTGGAAATCGGGTCCGTAATATTGTAACGGTCCTTAGTCGGTACGTTATGATCCATCGTTGCAAACGTAAGCTCTGGACGACGTACCTGACGGCCGCTAAGACGTAATCCCTCAAACGCCTGTGGCGATGTTACCTCATGTACGAGGTGAAGATCGATGTACAAAATACTCGGCTTACCTGCTTCCTGATAGATGACATGGTTATCCCAAATTTTCTCGAACATAGTCTTTTTACTCATCATTATTCACCCCTGTGTTTTTCGAACCTAGTGGAGAGAAGCTGAGCGGCTCTCTCTTGAATGTCAACAATATACCACGGGATGTCTGATTGGTCTAAGATATGATATCTATAGAAGTGATAGGTTAAGGCTATAAGAATAGATGAGGTGAATATAGGCGGTTCCTTGCACTGATTTCTATCAGCTCTTAATAGTAAAAACAGTCCACTTATTTCAGCCGCTCCGGCGTGGATCAGGCGTAGTTAAGGGGTTATTCCCCTACCCACTCCGGAAAAGCGGCTGAAGGTCATTCTGTTGTTTTCAAAACGTTGTTGTTTCACCAACTTCTTTAAGGTCGGGGACGGGTCGAACGGCGAACCTTATACATTCCTCAGGAGCTAATGTGGCTACTGGTGGAGCTTAAGAATCTTTATAAATGAATTAATTTCAAGATGATTACCAGCAAAATGAACAGTGCCAAGACAGCAGCTATCGACGTCCAAACTCTTCCGGTGATTCCCGCGTAGTCTCTTTTCATTTCCCCCACACGTAACGCCTCCTTTATTTTAGGGTACTATACTCCATAGGCTATGCGAGGTCTTGATTAAAGGAAGGGCTTCTTAACAAAAAATGCTTAGTCAATCCAGTACCAGCCTGTCTGCTCTCAACCAAGCGATAAAGTCATTGACCTCTTTCATGCTTAAGTCAAATTCCTTGTCCAAACCGGTAGTCATGGTCAATACCATGATTGCGCGATTACCTGAGAGTTGCTCAGGGTCAGTTTGACCTCCTCCTTGTGGAGTGACAGAGGCTCCATTATTTTACTGTATATATTTGGAAGTATATTCCTCGAAATGTGTCTAAACATAAACCTGCCAATCTATAAATACAATCTAAATATTTGCATATTTATCTAACTGATGACTTACCCAAGATCGATCCTACTCCCCTGTTATTACTTGGAATTATATTAAATCTTCTCAATACTATATTATGAGGCGTGGCGAAGTATCCACGCTGGATTGCTTATGAATTTGAAAGTCCTGTAGTTGTCAACAAATATGTGTTGGCTCCACGTAGATCTAGTTTAACCGAATCGCCAAAAGATTGGATGTTCGAAGGGTCGGACGGTGTTTCACGGGTCATTCTCGATACACAAAAAAATATTACTAACTGGAAAGAAAAAGAGAAAAAAGAATTTCATTTACCAATGAAACAAAATATAAAAAATACCGTTTGAACATCACTAGTAATACTGGTAATTCTCTATTTTCACTTGGAGCCTTCGAGATGTACAATAATTTGCCGGTAACACCAACACCAGATCCGTCTACAACACCTGGTTCGTCCGATACAGATAAGGCCTCTCAAGCAACTGGTGACCGCGCTATTCTTACTGTAACCATGGGTAATGGGTTTGATAAAGAATTCGATCTGAGTAAAAAAGAATTGAATGCTTTCACCGCTTGGTATGACGCAAAGGATACTGGTAGAGGTCCTTCATTCTTTGCCATTGATAAGCACAATAACAACAAGGGACCATTCAGCAACCGTAAAGACTACGTAATATTCAACAAAATCCTTACGTTGAAGTAAGTGAGTATTCAACTAAATAATAAACACCAAAGGACTCCATACTGGTTACATACCAGCGGAGTCCTTATTCACATCCACTCTAAATTCAAACTGATCAATGAAAAAAAGCTCTACCGAACAATTAAGGGGATTAATTCACTTGTTGGCTTGAACAAACGCATAATTAGCCCTCCTCACCAAACGGCTAGAAGGACAGTTGTATAGCTAGGATAACTTAGAGATTTCCAGGCTGTGAATCAGCTACCCCCCATGTTTCCCCATTAACTTTATAGTCGCTGCCTCTCCACTGAAGTATGTAGTCTCCAGAACGCAAACCGTCGCTGAAACCTTGGTCAGTAGATTTCCAAGTCACTGTGTCGTGAGGAGCGATTACTAATCCTTCAATATATAGTTTGTTTGAACCGCTGTGAGTTAAACTTACCTTTACTGGATGATCAGAGTGATTCTTCATACGAAGTTTAACATGACCCCATCCTTTAGGGACACTAAAGGATTCTTTTACAGTTGCGCTTCCCCCCGATCTTTGATTAATTATGGTGTTTTTGCTAGTTATACTTGGTGAAGCTGAAGCAGCACCTACCGTAGTTGCTATAGCTAAAGATAAAATCGAGAACAGAAATATTCTTTTCTTCATCCTTTTCCTCTCCTATTTTTTTGTTATGGTCTACCTTTAAGGCTACCGATTACAATTTGGTAGGTTCTTTAAGATCTACTCTAAATTCAAACTGCTTACGAAAGAAATACGACTCGTTAATCTTAATTGCATCAGGCGAAAACTTTTCCACTACTCCGCCGTAGTCAACGACCGTTATCAACTCATTGCTCAACGGCTGTACTACATATACTCTTACCTGGCCTAACGCATCTGCAAAAAGTTCTATATCCGACTTTGACACTCTATATGTATAGTTCATGCTGATCACTTCAGAAATAGTATTCGAGTAAATCGTGTGGTAATTCCTACACTGAAGAAAGCTCTGCCAACCATAAGGTTAGCAGAGCTTTTTCTTTAAAATCCTCCAATGGTAACGTTAGGCTGAATACTATGGTGGTGGTTAAAGGCTTGGTCCGGCATAGTAACAATAAACAAAAAGCTAGCCGCGATGACTAAAAGTACCATTTTTTTGAACATTGTTTTCCCACACCCTTTCAATAAAATTGAAATACTCAGCTTTAGTTTCAGGAACTGCATGGGCTTGAAAACGAACAAACAACCCCATACAGTTTATAAAGTAAGTTTCATTATTTATTATATGTGACTTTACCATTGCATTCATCAAATATTTAAAGCCATCAATGTACTTCCCTCGGTATAAATAATAAAAACCTAACTCGTAACCAAACCACGCGATATAATCCGGTATCACTTGTCGGGTATACATATCATCTGATGATGGTTGTTGTGAAAAAGTCGCAATTAGCGTTTCAAATCGTTTGAGTATATCGTCTACATCTATGCTAAACTGGTTTGCTGCGATTATAACATTCAGCAGTTTTGAAAGCTTTTCATTCTCGTTAGCGGCTGATGTTGTAGCAATATATTCAACATAATCGTTCAGCAGGCTTATTTCTCCTGACAACAGCTTATATACGTAAGTATTTCCTACCGCCCAGTGACTGAACAGGTTTACCCAGTGTTTTGTGTCCTCGTCATCCTCTTTAACCCAGTCTAAATCCGCATAGGCGTATGTATATTGTAGAGCTTGTTGATAATCGCCTTGAGCTTCACAAACACTAGCACACAACAGGTCAGCATAAGCAATGTATCCAAATAACGGCCCTCTTGTTCTCTTTTCATCATCTAGAAACTTTCGTTTTTCTTGGTGTTGTAAACTATACTGGATTTCCGCTTTAGCTCTCATTTGCCTTGCCATTTCGTCTACCTTGTCCCATTTACGTAATGACCTATATACGTTTGCCAAATCCTTCAATGCGTCAAGCTGGTCTATTTCATCCAAACGCTCGACATAAGGCTCAAACAGTATAGCTGCCTTCATATTCCGACTTTGATCATCTCCAATTTGAATCGTAAATATTCGATATTGACAGACTGCCAGACGTTCAGAATGTTGGTACTTCTCTGCTTCTGCTACGCTCTCATAGAGCAGCAGCGCCGCAGCATGGCGTCCTTGAGCGAATAGGGTTTCTGCAATGTCAAACAGTTTGGGCGAATAAAGTAGATTGTCCATGATGGCTCCTACCACTCGACGGATCGCATCCAACTTGTCCAACTCCGCACAACGATACAAAAATGGCTCGATTCGTCTCATATTCGGGGGCGTGTCGATGATGTAGTTTTCTATAAATAAGTCGTAAAAGTGGCCTTCCGGTAAACCCATCGCCTCAGTAATTAGATCAAGCTGGTTAACAGACATAGGCTTGTTTCCTGTCACAATGGCACTTAGCGCCCCCCTATTCATGCCTGCAACTTGCCCAAATTGCGATAGACTCAAACCTTCTTGTTTTAAATATCCGTCTAATTCTGCTCTAATCGTAGGTGTATGCTTCATGTCATATCCACCCTTCATACAGAAATTCCAAAACTTTTATATTATTGCATTCTATTGTTGTCCATAATTTAACAGTTGTCAATAACCTTTATTTCTTTTGCATTTTATTAAAGAACTTCGGCATAATCGGTGGCATGAAATGACGTAAAGAACACTCTCCGCAGCCTATACCCATCTTAAAAAATATTAAATATATTCATATCTGCCATAAAAAGGTTTACAATATTAGTAGATTCCTTTACGCTGGCTTTGTATTTACAAATTTTTCAAGGAGGTACTTTGTATGAAAGTAAAATTTCTTCCACAAGCTTTTCTGGCTGCAACGCTACTCATTTCTTTGGGAGTCGTCAGCCCGGCAATCTCTCATGCCGAAAAAGGAGATAAAATCCCTGACCGCATGTTAGCGGGTACCATCATCCAATATGATGAGAACAATAACATGGTTGTATTGGAAAAAGGAACTCCAGTACCTGAACAGCAAAAATCTAAAGCTGCTATTGCCCCACTTACTGCTGAACAACAGGCTGAGCTAGAAAAAGAAAAACAACAGGATAAAGAAATCGATGAAGCAACCAAATCACTGCCGGTATATCATATTGATAACCCTGACCCTCAGCCTGGTTTAAAAGTTATTTATGACGGCGAAGGTTACATCAAAGATATTATCTTGCCTGATCAAAAAGAAAATGCGATTACTACTAATAATGTTTCGCTTCAAGCATTACCACGCGGTACACGCAAACCACCTGGGGCATATACATATGGAAATCATGATAATGAAATTAAAATTAGCGGAACATCTGATGGCTATGTTCGAGGCACAGGGAGAGGAACAAACTTCACAGACACGTATGGAGAAAATTCCAATAGACTTCAAAGAGGTGACTGTGCAACAAAAGGAGCCATTGATAATCCCGAGTTTGGGACAAAAATTCGGGTAAGAAATTATGATAATGATATCGTAGCTAATTTTTATAAAGCTGATAATGGGAGTCTTCCAGATGCAGTCATTGATATTTGGAAAACGGGTGTAGAGGATCTAGGTTTAGAATGGCATTCGTACGTCTCATTTTCAGCAAGATATTCCTATGATTTTTAATATCTTTGCACCGAAAAAGGATAGGATCTCGCGTCCTATCCTTTCCCTTTTCGTTATCATATTCAGTTTGATTCATCACTTATTTCAGAAAGGATGTCTCGTTTGAGAACACGCCACTACAAATCCTTTAAGTTCTTTATACTTTTCCTGCTCGTGCCAGCTTTATTGTCATCCTGCTCCCCCTCTACTGCTCCACCCGCAGAATCTGCTGTACCCATAAAAACCCAATCAGGGGAAAAGACAGCTCTAGCCGGTCAGGGCCAATATCTATCCATGACTTATACAGAATATGTAAATGGGAAAAATGCAGATCAAGGCATGGTTATGCGTGTAATGACGTACGACTTGAGTAGTAAGAAAGTGACCAAGCTGGCCGACGTCCCCTATACCTCCCAGTACCCGCTTTCTGTGGTGTCCTTGCCTGATCACAAAATTTATTACTCTGCCGGTGTTGGTGATAAGGGAGACCAGTTATTTTCGTATGACTTGAATACCAAAAAAACGAACAGCTTACCGATAATTTGTTTGCCATCAATCGTATCGTACCAACTACTCCAGATGGCCCACTCGTTCTGGTTGCGGTCAAAAAAGGAGAACGTATACTTAAAACTATTTTCTACAATAAAACAACGCACGCCATGAAATTTATGCATGATGAAAACCAAGATAAAAACCATGAAGAACAAACTTGGTCTATAACCTATAATCCAGCCAAAAAAGCAATTTACAGTTCACATTATTCAGCTAAGGAGCAAGATGAACAAAGAGAAATCTCAAACCGAACACAGACCATTATGATCCCACCGGATAACAAGGTTACAGAAATCAATAGCGTCACTAAGCAAGAGCGTTCTGTTATTACACTAAAAAATCAAGAAATATCATCGATGTCCAGCAGTAATGATAAGCTGCTCCTCATAACCACTCGATTCATTAATGGTGGCAATCCAGAGTATAGTCTGATTGATATTGCAACAGGTAAACGCACCAAAATCAAGTTGCCTATTTTATCCCGCCAATTTGTCTATATGTCCCCCGACGGCAAGGGTGTCTACTATTTGGGTAGCGCCTCTGAGAAAAATGAGGAGGAAGGGCGCGGCGTATATTATTATGATTTCACATCGAAAATTCAAACCCCCATCTTTATACAAGAAGAGGGTTTCATCAATAACTTCATGCTGCTGAACAAGTAATTGCTCTGATTAGCAACATGCCAAAAAGCCGGAAAGAAGCAAGTTTACGCTATCTTTCGGGCTTTCCTTATCTGTTTAGTGTTTACTTTGTAACTATAGCCGTATTAGTCTTGCTCCGTAGCAGGCGCTTGTACTGATTCTGTTGGTTCTTGAATAGACTCAGTTGCTGTCTGAACCTGACCGGATGATACCTCTGCTGTAGCACGAGCCAAGAAATCATTAAGCTTTGCAGCAAGCCCCGATACAGCTTCCTTAGCTGCTGCCCGTGTTGCCTCCTCGTTTGTCTGTACGTCAGTAGCGAGTGCCACTTTTGTTTTGGCCTTATACTCCAGATATGCCTTCTCAATCGCGGATTTTAACTCTACTTGGGATACTACGATACCTTGACTGGAAAGAGTAAGTGAAGCATACTGCAAAGCCTCCTGAAGCTTACGTTCTCCTCCAGCTTCTTTAAATGCTGTTTGAGCAAAAGCAAAGCCCTCCCCAGCAATTTTATGGATTATTTCCCTCTGTGCCGCCGTAGTACGCGCTTCTAGCCACACATTAACCTTAGTTTTGAGTTTTGTTCAGACCTCCTAAAACAAACGCTGTAAGCACACCCACAGCGGCTGTGGAGATGGTATTTACGTAAGGTTGCACAGTTTCGATAATTGATTGCATGATTACTTTTCCCCTTTCGTTTTCAACGATGCGATTTTATTTTTTGAATCCCAGGACACTACTGCCCGTAAGCTTCTGCAATTGGCTTGAGTTGCACATAAGCCGTATCGTCTACAAGTTGGACAGTTTGCAGCTTGGCTCTGTTTAAATACGCTTCCTTACGGGTGTTGTCCCAGTGATAAGAAAAGCCCAATACATCTGCCAAAGACCGCAACGGTACATAAGTTCTGGAGCCATGTAGAAGTGCTCTCCCCGCTTCTTTGCCATTGACGCAGAATATGCCGGGTGTAACGGATTCTGTCTCTTGTGCAGGGACAACAGCGCTGAATCGCTTACACAGCTCGTCCGCTGTACCGTCAAACTCATTCATGTCCACGTTCCCTTTTATCCCAGCTACCTTGCCGCTGTCGCTGTATTGCCAAATATCCCAACGTTTCCATGTCACTGTGTCGCTTGGGACGCGAGTGTCACTATACCGGGCTATCCATAATGGGTAACCGCCCAATGAGGCGTTAAAATTGGCGGCAAAGGCACTACCCGTGTAAATGATTGGCTTTCGTCCTGTCAGGCGCTCCAATTCCAAAAGAAAGGCTAATGCTACAGCACTAATAAGTGTTTGGAGAGCTTGCCAGGATTGTTTTCGTAGTCCATCACCGCAGGAAGCTCCAGCGCTTTGGCACCTCCAACCTGATCCTACACATCAGCAAAATGCCGTGCATCCGCTTTCTCTGTGTCAACACTGGTGGCATCTAAAAAATGATAGGCCCCCAACAACACGCCTGCTTTCTTGGCTTTTTTTGCATTTGTAATGAATGTTGGGTCAACATAACTTGCCCCTGACTTGCTTTAATGTAGGCAAATGAAATACCGTCGGTTTAACCGCCTTCCAATCAATCTTTCCTTGATAACGGGATACGTCTATTCCTTGGGCATTACGGCTGTTTCGTCGTTGCATCCTCTTTCTCTCCTTCCTTACCACTTTTACTTTTTAAAACTTCTACGGCCTGTCGGATCACAGGCGGGATAGGAACGCCGAGTCTGCCACCATTCTCCAAAATGGACCGTAGCTCATTTTCCATATAAAAATAGGCGACCGCATCTCGGAATAGGTGCGAATCGCCTAAGACTCCATCAATTAGATGGGATACTGCTACCATTGCAAAAATAAATACCTTTCGAGCTATACCGATAAGACCAATCTTGCTTTTTAAACCTGGTCCGGTACCCTTCTTACCTTCTACGGCAGCGGCAAATAATCCGGTCACATAATCAATAATGACCAGAGCAAGTAACACCCCCAATACTCCCGACCACCCACCATAAAAATACGTCACAGCGCTGCTTCCTAAAGCAGTACAGAACTTAAAAACTCCCACTTATCCAACCTTCTTCCCCCGTCTCTCCGTTCAGGAAACTTTTCCTGAGCTATCATCATTTGCTTTTTGATTCTTTTCCTCTTGGGCCTGTATCTCTGCTAATGCATTTCCTACCGCAATATCCAAACCTATAAGAATTTCTTTCCGGCGTGCTGGCTGTGAAGCAATTACAGCAGAAATAACCTCAGTCAATTCTTGAACCGATCTGGTTAGATCCAGTTGTATATCCAATGTGGATTTTATCTTTGCCATGTATTTCGTCACCTCCTCAAGACGCAAAATAAGCCCCTGAATTATCAGAGGCTTTTCATACTTGTATCTTAAATTAATTTGCTGCTATAACGCTACGAGTTTTAAAGGGAAATATTGTTCAGTGAATATAAATTTGTAGACGGACAATACGTCATTAAGCTAACGGACAGTTTAACTTGATTGGTGATATTATGCTACTCTATAAATAAGCAAATAATTTAATCAAGAGGTGTAATAATGCGGTTTCATGAATTTTATATCGGACAAGTATTTAAAACCAAGTCTTTGAAATTAACTCAAGAGGATATTACCAGATTTGCAAGGGAGTTTGACCCGCAATATATGCATTTAGATGAAGAGAAAGCATTAAAAGGCAGGTTTAATGGAATTATCGCTTCAGGAATTCAAACATTAGCTGTTTCTTTTAAGCTTTGGGTTGAAACAGGGAGTTACGGTGATGAGGTTATTGCTGGAACTGCTATGAATAATATTAAATTTATTAAGCCAGTATATCCAGGCGACGAATTGTACACCATCGTTGAAGTGATTGGAGTAAAAGAGATGAGGAATGGAACAGGACTCGTTACTGTAATGCTGTCGACTTTCAACCACAAAGAGGAGCAAGTTTTTGAAGGCGATTTATCCGTTCTGGTTAAACAGTAAAGTTTTATAAAATCAATTATTAAAGGTTTGAAGAGGCCCATGCATTCTAGCACGGACCTCTTCTCTTTATTTATACATGGCTTGACTTGCGGCTTTATGTTCAGCCACACGTTGCAGTAATTTCTTCATTTGGCGACCTTTAAGTTGCCCTTCTACAACTGAATTTCGCATAGATTCTACATCTTGAACCCGCACTTTACCCCATGATGAAAGCGATTGTACAGTGCGATAAATTGCTTTGCTGCCACTTTATTATGGGTCTCGACTTGAAAACCAACGCTGTTCGTCGGGTGTTTGTAACAGACAATGACTTGGGCGATCTGCTTAGGATCTGTTGGTTTGTGTACAGACAACTTAGCGTTGGATTGATGATTTAGCGTACCCAGTATTCCTCTTAGCAACTAATCTTCCGGAATTCGCATAACCTGAAGATGATGTTCACGAATACCACTTCCAATCCCACACATATCATGGTAGTTGCAGAATCACGTACGATATCACCTATTTTGGATAACATATTTATATTTTCTGGTGTTCGACTAGCATTTTCGTTCAATGTAATAATGATAAATTCATCTACTGCTTTTGTATTAGAACTGTACAAGCAATGCGATAGAACGAGAAGCATCATACAAACCATAGAGGTAAAGCTGCTTCAAGAGGGGGCTAATCCATGTAAAATTTTGGTTCAGTGTAATGAATTTCACATCTTTCCGGGCCAACCTGTTCTACCATAGAAGAGTGATACGCCGTGCTGGGCAGACCACTTTGGTCGGGACGGTTACGTCTTGTTCTAAACTAGTTACACAGGCTGTCTGGCATGCGCGGCAAGTACGCCTTTATTTTGATTCGAAGCGGAGTGTCCAGATGTTGAATACCGAATTGGAATACCGTGAGCGCATCAGGAAGTTGGCCGTATGTATTGTCAAACACTACCGGGGAAAAGGACCGGACAACGTCAAGGTTTCACTGGATTCGCCGCTCCGGATTACGGTAGAAATTCGAGGTACATTGTCTAATCTGTCCGAAATCCTCGTTCATGAAGGGGCTGAGGACAAGGTCAGAGAATATTGGGACGTCCTTCGTCCCTATCTGGAAAAGGAGTTTATGAACGAAGCCGAAAAAACACTCGGCAGTCCCTTCACTTATACTTGGGAGGTCTGCCCCTCCGTCCATGGAGACGGACACATTATCATTACTCTAGAACTACAACACATACACCGGTTGGATTAGCGGGAAGGAGCCTTGTCTCCTCGCTCGCGGATAAGCCAGTACAGGATGCAGCGTAAAGCGGCATTTTTGTATTGGCTTTTTTTATGTTTCGAGTTTCATCTATTTCATATAAAAGAGGTGCTGCACTTATGGCAGACAAGGTATTGACCGTATGTCCCTACTGCGGGAGCGGTTGTCAGCTTCATTTGCTGGTGGAAAAAGGACAGGTAATTGGCGCAGAGCCGGCTGGTGGTCGTACGAATGAAGGAACGTTGTGTCTAAAAGGACACTACGGATGGGATTTTCTGAATGACCCGCAAATTCTGACTGCACGCTTGCGCAAGCCCATGATTCGCAAAAATGGAGTTATGGAGGAAGTGGAGTGGAAGGAAGCCATTCAATATACTGCCGAACGGCTGTCAGCAATTAAGGAAAAATACGGACCCGACTCCATTATGGGAACGGGCTCCGCACGTGGTCCGGGAAATGAGGCCAATTATGTCATGCAAAAGTTCATGCGGGCGGTCATTGGCACGAACAATATTGACCATTGCGCTCGTGTATGCCATGGCCCTTCTGTGGCAGGTTTGACTTACTCGCTCGGAGATGGAGCTATGTCCAACTCTATTCCTGAAATTGAACACTCTGATCTCATTTTCGTATTTGGATATAATGCACCCGAAACACATCCGATCGTCGCAAGACGCATTGTAGCTGCCAAGCAAAGAGGCGCCAAAATTATTGTATGCGATCCGCGCATGACCGAAACAGCTCGTATCTCGAATATGTGGCTACCCTTAAAGGGCGGTTCGAACATGGCTTTGGTGAACGCTTTTGGTCATGTACTTGTGCATGAAGGACTGTACGACAAACGATATGTGGAAGCAAACACAGAAGGCTTTGCCGAATATGTAGACAGCATTAAAAAATATACTCCCGAATATGCGGAAGGCATTACGGGGGTCAAGGCGGCCGATATCCGGGCGGCTATGAGGGAATATGCAAAGGCCCCTACCGCTACCATTTTGTACGGAATGGGCGTATGCCAATTTTCACAGGCCGTTGACGTAGTAAAGGGGCTCGCTTCCCTTGCACTGTTGACCGGAAATCTGGGCAAGCCGAATGTGGGTATCGGACCAGTACGGGGACAAAACAATGTACAGGGTTCCTGTGACATGGGTGCTTTACCGAATGTGTATCCTGGCTATCAGGATGTAACAGACACCACGGTTCGCAAAAAGTTTGAAAAAGCATGGGGTGTTGAGCTGCCCCGTAAAAAAGGATATCCACTTACGGAGGTACCACACCTCATCCTGAAGGAGAACAAGCTGAAAGCTTATTACATTTTCGGCGAAGACCCTGTACAAAGTGATCCGAACGCCGCCGAGTTGCGTGAAGCCCTAGACCAATTGGAATTTGTCGTGGTCCAGGATATTTTCATGAACAAAACAGCGCTGCATGCCGATGTCATCCTCCCTTCTACTGCTTGGGGCGAGCATGACGGTGTATATTCTTCGGCAGATCGGGGCTTTCAGCGCATCCGAAAGGCCGTCGAGCCACAGGGTGATGTAAAGCCAGACTGGGCTATTATTAGCGAGGTTGCTACCGCCATGGGCTACCCTATGTCCTATGCAAACACAGAGGAAATTTGGGATGAAATGCGTAGCCTCTGCCCATTATTCTCCGGTGCCAGCTACCAAAAAATGGAGCAGCAAGGCGGCGTGCAATGGCCCTGCCCTACTGAGGATCATCCAGGTACACCGTATTTGTATAAAGGAAATCAATTTTCGACACCTAGTGGCAAAGGCAGATTATTCGCCTGCGAATGGCGTCCGCCACAAGAACAACCGGATGCAAAATACCCGCTTGTCTTGTCTACAGTCCGTGAGGTAGGCCACTACTCCGTTCGTACCATGACTGGCAATTGCCGTGCGCTGCGCCAATTGTCTGATGAGCCTGGCTTTATTCAGATTAGCCCGGAAGACGGAGCAGATCTGAATATTCTGGATGGTGAAATTGTTGCCATATCCTCCCGCCGGGGACGCATCATGGCTCGGGCACAAATCAGTGACCGTGTGCAACAAGGTGCGACCTACATGACCTATCACTGGTGGGTTGGAGCATGCAACGAGCTGACCGCTGATTTTCTCGATCCGGTATCCAAAACCCCGGAATTAAAATACTGTGCCATCCGCCTGGAACGAATCGCCGACCAAGCTCAGGCCGAACGTGATGTACATGAATCGTACCAACAGATTCGCAAACAGATGAACGTCCAGGAAGCTGTTTTGGCTGATAAGGTGACAAGATGAGCGGCACAGGGAATATGATGCACCGTCCGACTGATACCCGGTCAGCTTCGATGAGTAGAATGGGAGCAGCCGGTAGAACAAGCGCTGTTGCTTCTTCTTTTGTAGTCGCAGACGCCGGGCAGTGCATCGGCTGCAAAGCCTGTGAACTGGCGTGCTTCGCCGTTCACAGTCAGGCTAACGGTATAGGAGCTTCGGTCGGAACCGTCAGCGTTCCTGTCGTACCCAAGGTGTATGTTGTTCGTACAGGGGATACGTATGTGCCGGTGCAATGCCGGCATTGCGAAAATGCCCCCTGCGCACATGCCTGTCCGGTGCAGGCCATTCGTCAGGAGGACGGAGTCGTCATGATAGATGAGGATCGATGTATCGGCTGTACTTCCTGTGTTTTGGCCTGCCCCTTCGGGGCAATTGAGGTGTCTCCGGTCTACCGGGCCGGACACCTTGTGACGCAGTCCGGCCTGACTCACCGGGCAAATCGAGTGGCCCTTCCCCGCACCGCGGCAAGCAAATGCGATCTGTGTGCGGAAACAGAGAACGGACAGCCTGCATGTGTAGATGCCTGCCCGAATCATGTCCTACGGCTGGCCAAAGGTATATCCGACTCGCCTCCAGAGCCTCGGCGGGAAGTCTTTTTCCCACGCCTGTAAGGTCAAAATCAGCCGCAGAAAGGTAGAAAAACATGTCAACCACTATAGACAAGATCTCTTCACCTCCTTGTATGAAGACGACTGATTGCACAGACCCTGTCATTCATATTGACCCGAAGCTCTGCACGGGATGCAGACGCTGTGCTGAGGTTTGTCCAGTAGATGCCATAGAGGGACTGCCTGGAGAACCGCAAACCATTAATGCAGACCGATGTGTTATTTGCGGTCAATGTGTACAAATATGCAGCGTATACGCATCTGACTGGGCAGGTTCATCTCCACAGGAAAGCGCCGCTAGACGGCTGGAGCGTATACAAGAACGCGATATGCCTGCCGACATCAGAGAGCCGCTATTCGCTGCCTATTATAGCTACAACTTGAATAAGGTAAGCGATATGATGACCAAACCTGGACAGTTTCGGATCGTCCAATGTGCTCCGGCCATTCGTGTTTCACTCGCGGAGGAATTCGGAATGCCATTCGGCACCTTGACGCCTGGGAAAATGGCTGCTGCTTTGCGCCGCCTTGGTTTCGACCGGGTATATGACACCAACTTTGGAGCTGACGTGACCATCATGGAGGAAGGCACGGAATTGATTCGTCGCGTGACCGAAGGCGGTCCTTTGCCTATGTTCACATCCTGCTGTCCAGCATGGGTCCGATTTGCCGAGATTGAATATCCCGATCTGCTAGACCATCTATCCAGCTGCAAATCTCCGATGCAAATGTTAGGAGCGCTTATCAAGTCTTATGGCGCACAACTGGACGAGGTGGAGCCTGCGAATATATACAGCGTGGCCATCATGCCATGCACCTGTAAACAATTTGAGTGCGATCGTCCTGAAATGGAATCAGACGGTTACCGTGATGTGGATGAGGTACTGACCACGCGTGAACTTGCATACTGGATCAAGCAGAGCGGAATTGATTTTGCAAACCTGCCTGATGAAGAATTCGATTCACCGTTAGGGCAATATTCCGGTGCAGGCTCCATTTTTGGAGTCACTGGAGGAGTCATGGAAGCTGCCATCCGTACAGGTTACGAGCTGCTGACGAATGAAAAACTGCCGAAGCTCCAACTCGATTTTGTACGTGGTGAGGAAGGCATTCGAGTAGCTGAGGTTCAGGTAGGCAAGCTACAGCTCAAGGTAGCGGTCGTCGCCGGGCTACAGCATGCCTATCAGCTATTGGATCGTGTCCAGGCGGGCGAATGTGATTATCATTTTATTGAGGTGATGGGCTGCCCTGCCGGATGTATCAGTGGAGGGGGACAACCCAAGATCATGTTAGAAAAGCAACGAATTGAAGCTTATCGGGCACGTAAATCCTCCATCTATGGACATGATGCTGCACGCCAGGTACGAAAATCGCATGAGAACCCTCACATCATTAAACTTTATGATGAATTTCTAGGTGAGCCGCTGGGTCATGTGTCGCATCATCTTCTGCACACGACCTTCCAACAACGGGGGCCCGGCAAGCAAAGCCGCAGTAGCACTATTTCTATCAAAGGGGATACGGATTACTCCATTCATTAATACGTTAAGTTTTTTATGCTGTATACATTATATTTGTCGTTAGTTAGAGAGGAGTCGAATTGTATGAACCGTTTTGTTTTAGCTGATCCCGACCAGTGTATCGGATGTCGTACCTGTGAAATCGCATGTGTCATCGCACATTCAGCGGAGAACCCTTTTATCTCACCAGATGATGAGTTTCATTTTCACCCTCGTCTGAAGGTTATTAAATCATTTGGAGTCACTGCACCCGTTCAGTGTCGTCACTGTGAGGATGCCCCATGCGCTAACGCTTGTCCGAACGGCTCCATTACGAACGCAGATGGCTGCATTCTCATTAACAGTGAAAGCTGCATTGGCTGTAAAACCTGCATGATCGCCTGCCCTTACGGCGCGATTACCATGGTACCCGAGTATCGAAACGGGCAGCCTGTCGTTCAAGACGGACTGTACACCAATATGTCAGGCCGTTTGCAACCCAAAGAACGCATGATTGCCAGCAAATGTGATTTGTGCGAAGGTGTGGACGGCGGCCCGGCCTGCATTGGTAAATGTCCAACACAAGCCCTCAAGCTGGTCGAGCCAGATCTGGTTCATGCTCGGGTTGAGGAAAAACGCGCTGCAAGTGCACGTCAGCTGCTGCATATGACACGCATTCCGGCAACAGGTCTATGACTGAAGGTTTCCCTCTACCTACAAATACGCGAACCGAGCGGGATGCGTTAGGAGAGATGGAAATTCCCGCAGACGCCTTTTACGGTATTCACACCGCACGCGCGATGAACAATTTTGCGGTCAGTGGCAGGCCTGTGAACCCAAACCTGATCCACGCTCTTGTGTTGGTAAAAAAAGTAGCCGCTCAAGTGAATGGAGAGCAGAAACGGCTTCCTGTCCAACGGGCCTCTGCCATTGTATATGCTTGTGATGAAATACTCGCCGGGAGACACCAACATATGTTTACCGTGGATGCTATGCAAGGCGGCGCAGGCACCAGTACCCATATGAATGTAAATGAGGTCATTGCTAATTTGGCCATCGTACAGCTAGGAGGCAGACCAGGGCAGTATGAAATTGTACATCCGCTGGATGATGTGAACTGCTGTCAGTCTACGAATGATGTCTATCCCACAGCGCTACGAATTGCAGCGATACGGCTGCTTCGGCCTTTATGTGACACAATGTCTTCGTTACAGGATGCTTTACAGCACAAAGAAACAGAATATGCCGACCTACTCAAGCTAGGCCGCACTCAGCTAATAGATGCCCTGCCCATGATGGCCGGGCAGGGCTTTGGTGCCTATGCAAAGGCTATAGCGCGCGACCGCTGGCGTCTCTATAAGGCCGAAGAGCGGCTGCGGGAAATCCCTATTGGAGGCACGGCGATTGGCACAGGTATGAACGCGCCCCGCGCTTACAGCTATCGGATGGTCGAAAAACTGGCGGATGAGACCGGCTTTGGACTGAGTCGCAGCGACCACCCGATGGATCCGATTCAAAATATGGATGTCTTTGTGGAGGTGTCCGGTCTACTCAAAGCAGCCGCCGTGAATCTGTACAAAATATCTGGCGATTTTCGCCTACTGGCCTCTGGTCCTTTCGGTGGTATTGGCGAATACACGCTGCCTCCAGTTCAGGCCGGATCCTCTATTATGCCTGGCAAGGTCAATCCGGTAATAGCTGAAATGGCAGGACTAACAGCCATGCGTGTGATAGCCGAAGATGCGGCTATCACTATGGCCGCTGCCTCGGGTCAGTTGGAGCTAAACGCATTCCTGCCGCTGATTGCCGAATCGTTGCTGGAATCGCTACATATTCTGAACAGAGCGGTTCGACTATTCGAAGAACGATGTGTGCGTGGCCTGATCGTGCGTGAAGAACGCTGTATTACAAATCTACGTAACTCAGCCGTGATGGCTTCTGCGCTGGTCGCGGAGCTTGGCTATGATGAGGCTGCCTCCATTGCATCGACGGCCATTGTGCAAGGTCGCGCACCAGAGGATATTGCAGAAGATCGCGGCCTACTGACCCGTTCGCGGATTGACCAATTATGCCATCCCTATACAGTAACCAAGCCCGGAATTCCGGGGCAGGAAGAAGGAACTCACCATGGGAATGAATGATACCCCTCGTAGCAACCGACCACATATCGTCCTGCTTGGTCGCCGTAACGCAGGCAAATCCAGCATTCTGAACACCCTGACTGGTCAGCCCGTCGCAGTGGTATCTCCTGTAGGAGGAACGACCACGGACCCCGTTTTCAAACCGATGGAGCTGCTCCCAGCGGGTCCCATTGTTTTGGTAGATACCGCCGGACTGGACGATGAGGGTGAGATCGGAGAGCTGCGCCGCAACAAAACGCTAGAAATACTTAATAGTACAGACCTGGCTCTTCTCGTTATCGACGCCACCGTTGGAGTCGGATCATTCGAGCATGAGCTACTCGAAAAGCTCCGTATCAAAAAGATTCCTGTTATTGGGGTATTGAATAAGATAGATACCCTTACAGAATCAGATAAAACGGCTACAAAACTGGCTACTGAACTGGATCTCACCCTGATTCCTTTCAGTGCATCTTTGCTCCGGGGAGACACGGAACTGAAAAAGGCTATCACGAATACACTCCCCCAAAACGAGGATCGTTTTCGTATCGTCGGTGACCTGTTGTCACCCGGCGATGTTGTTGTGCTGGTCGTTCCCATTGACAAAGCTGCACCAAAAGGCCGATTGATCCTGCCACAACAGCAAACAATCCGCGATACACTAGAGAGTGATGCCATCGCCGTAGTGACCAAAGAACATGAACTACGATTGACACTGGAGAGATTGGGACGCAAGCCTCGCTTGGTCATTACCGATTCACAGGTTTTTATGAAAGTAGCGGCTGACACGCCCAAAGATGTGCCTCTCACCTCTTTTTCCATCCTGTTTGCCCGTCATAAAGGCGATCTGGACGAACTGGTACGAGGTGCAAGAGCCATTGATCGCCTCAAAGATGGAGACCGTGTACTTATTGCCGAAGCCTGCACTCACCAATGCCAATCTGACGATATTGGTCGAGTGAAAATTCCCCGCTGGCTCCGCCAAACGATAGGCAAACGTCTCATCATCGAGCATGCATCCGGCTCCAGCTTCCCTGATGATCTGAGCGAATATGCACTGGTTATTCATTGCGGTGCATGCATGCTCAATCGGCGTACGATGCTTCATCGAATGTCGGAAACGAAAGCTGCCGGCGTGCCGATTGTGAACTATGGTGTTTTCATCGCTTATGTACAGGGGGTCTTTCCCCGTGCTATTGAATGCTTCCCATCTGCTATGCTGGCATGGGAGCAAGCTGTAGAGGCCGGCAGTTATTCCTAAAAGTCCTCATCTCGGTATTCATATTTTTTTCCAGACACACAAAAGCAGTCGCGCTGATTTCAACGCGACTGCTTTTTATTTTCAAGTTCATTATAAATCATGAGATTTCATAGCGTGAAATGATACTACGAATAATATAAATTGCTAAAAATACAAATCGCGTTCGCCTGCTTCCAGTCGTTCAAGTCTGTCAAGCGTCAAACGGCGCGTCGATTCACGTGGTATACGCTCCAGATTTTCTCGCAGAGCGGCAGCTCCCAGTTCACGTGCCTCCTCATCCCCATAATCCAGCAGATATTCTTGGAAGGTCAGCAGCGAATTCGGCTGGCATACATTATGAATTTGTCCTGATTTGGCAAGCTCCATGAAACGATCTCCAGTTCGCCCCTCACGGTAGCAAGCTGTGCAGTAGCTCGGCATATATCCGCCACGGCACAGACTTTTAATAATTTCCGATGGTGAGCGATGATCCCCCACCTCAAATTGAGGCTTATCATCAGTTTCCTGTTTTGCATATGCCCCTACGCCTGTAGCTGAACCTGCACTAATCTGCGACACGCCTAGACCAATGACGCGGTCCCTATATTCCGGCTCCTCGCGCGTGGACAGGATCATTCCAGCATAAGGGACAGCCAGTCGAAGAACGGATACAATTTTCATAAAATCCTCATCGTTGACCAGGTACGGATATCGCTCCAGATCTACATTTTCAGCCGGACGCAATCGTGGAACTGAAACCGTATGAGGGCCACAGCCAAAGGCTTCTTCCAAGTGCTCGGCATGTTTCAGCATCGCTACGGTCTCATAGCGAAAATCATACAGACCGTACAACACACCGATCCCCACATCATCTATACCCGCACGCATGGCTCTGTCCATTGCCGTAGTGTGCCAATCAAAGTCCCGCTTTGGTCCCTGCAGGTGGAATTTACGATAGCTTTCACGATGATACGTTTCCTGAAATAAAATATACGTTCCAATGCCCACCTCTGCCAGCTTCCGATAGTCCTCTTCGGTTGTGGATGCAATATTCACATTGATCCGCCGAATGCTGCCGTTATCCACCTTGACCTCATAGATCTGGCGCAGACAATCGACGATATAGTCAATGGGACAATGAACTGGGTCTTCTCCCGCTTCCAGCACGAGTCGCTTGTGTCCCAGTTCTTGAAGCACTCTAACCTCCTCCACCAATTCCTCCGGTGTCAGACGGCTACGAGTAAAGCTGTCATTGGTATGTTTATAACCACAATATTCGCAGTTATTCACGCAGTGGTTGCTTACATATAAAGGGGCGAACAACACAATCCGGTTGCCATAAATTTGCTCTTTGACTGCCCTCGAAGATTTGAACATCTCTTCCAATAATTCAGGATCATCCACATGTAAAAGAGCCGCCGCTTCACTCGCACTCAGTCCCCGGCAGGCTCTCCCCTTTTCTAAAATTTCTAAAATACGGTGTCGATCTGTTGCCTCTTGTTTCCCCTGCTCCACTGCTGCCATAATCTCTGCTTCATTAATAAAATCCGCCGATACTTTCTCCCGTACTCCACTCACGTATACCCATCTCCTTATTTATGGTTACTGCAATGTTTCCGTCATAGCCTCACAAAGTTTCCTATCTCATAAGTTGTCGTTGCACCCTCAAACTATCACCGCGCCCCATATCGACTTCAAATCCCGCTCCACGAATCCGCAGTTCCAGGCAATGACGACATTGGGCAGACTCATCTCCCAAACATATTTTATTCTCATAAATCGCATACTTAGGCCTCACCGCCAGTGGCGACAAATTGGGCATCACCACATTTGCCCCTGCCTGAAGCGCCTTCTCCCTGCCTTGGGGATGAATCGTTCCCATTGCCGTGGACGCCGGAATAAGTGCATCTGGAACAACCAGTCGGGATAACGAAATAATATCGAGAGCTTTTTCCATGCTCCCCTGACTGGCATCCCGAAGCGGCGTGTTGCTATGCGGTAAAAAAGGACCAATCCCGATCATATCTGGTGACAGGCTATGCAGATAGACCAAATCGTCTGCTAATTCACTATTTGTTTGTCCTGGTAACCCCACCATACATCCGGCCCCGATCTGAAAGCCGATTCGTTGCAAAGCCAGCAGACGGCTGCGCCTGCTTTCCATCGTCATCGTCGGATGCAGCTTGGCGTACAAACGGGGGGAAGCTGTCTCATGCCGCAGCAAAAAACGGTCCGCGCCCGCCTCGTATAATTGCTCATAAGTTTCATCATCTCGTTCACCGATGGACAGTGTGACTGCCACATCCGCGAAACGGCTTTTAATTTCTCGAATCAATTTCGTCAGCCGGGCTGCTGTAAACCAGTAATCTTCCCCACTTTGCAGCACAAAGGTCCGATAGCCGAGTTCATAGCCCTCCGCACAACAGGCCAGAATTTCTTCCGGCTGCAAACGGTAACGATCTGCCTGTTTATTCGAAGCACGCAGCCCACAGTACATGCAGTCCTGACGACATATACTGGAGAATTCAATTAATCCCCGTAAAAAAACACCTTTGCCATAGCGCTCCAATTTGGTGCGAGCTGCCAGGTGCCTCAGTTGAGCCCGTAGCGTCGGCTCATCATCCAAACGTGTCAGCAACTCCATCATTTCCGTATGCGTCCATTCCTTGCCGTCAGCCAGACGCAGTAATAATTCGTCCGTGACTCATCCCTTCTTCCCTCGTCCATCCGGACTTCGCATCATCAGCGGCTTGTACCGTACATGTATTATTCTAGCAATATCGAAGAAGATGTAACGTGACTAGTTTCACAAAAAATCCCATTTTATAAAAACCTTCTTCAACTTCCGCCTCAAAAAATACACATTTAGCTCAACACACAAAAAAGCTGTCTCTTCCTCTAATGGAAGAAACAGCCCTTGTCGATGATTCTGCATATTACTGAATCAAATCAATTGCCTGCTGGGGTACAAAATAATCAACACCGTTAAATACAACTACACCGTTGAGCGTGGTATTTTTACCATTCAGCATAGCAATATTTTTGTATACCGGAAGCTCCAGCTTGTTACTGCCTTTGGTCACTGTAATGACTTTCGTATCCGCAGTAAACTTGGCTCCTTTAGCTTCAAAAGCGGCTTTTGCAGGAACAAAAAGCTGCTTGCTGACTGTATCCAAGTCCAGTCCAAGTACACGTGTCATATACTTATTTACATCCGTATTGTCGATTACACCGGATGGACGGTCTCCGTTCGGCGCGTACGTGTACAACACGACATCGCCTCCTGTATGTCCGCCTGTAGTCCAGCCAATATTCGCACGTTTGCTAATGATCGGTCCGACAGCATAGTTCATGCTGCCTTCTTTGGCATCTTTAATGGTTTTCACTTCTTCGTCTGTCAAATCGGTGATGCCAAAATACGTGGAAAGCACCTCTTTAATATTGCTGCGATCTGCATTCAGCTTGGCTTCCAAGCCTTCACCCGTCAGCTTCGCTTTTTTCAGCGGGTCTATAAAAGCAGCTAAAGGCGTTTTGTCATAATTGCTAGTTGTATCGCTGCTACCAATCGTCAATCCACCGTTTCCGTGGTCTGTCACTGCTACGACGACAGTATTTTGGTTTTGTTTGGCGTAATCCACAGCCACTTTCACCGCATCGTCAAATGAAAGCACGTCACTAATAATTCCGGTTGGATCATTTGCATGGGCGGCCCAATCCACTTTACTGCCTTCTACCATTAAGAAGAAGCCTTTATCGTTTTTGGACAACACATCAATGGCTTTCGATGTCATTTCCGCCAGACTAGGTTCCTTGGATGCATCGCGATCCAGGTTATACGCAAGGGCTTCGGGAGAAAAGCTGCCCCAGAGCTTGCTGGAGGTCGATTTTTTCAACCCTTCAGGTGTCGTGACAAAGTCATAACCCTGGTCTTTAATTTGGGCTACCAAATCTTGGCCATCTTTACGCCCTGCTGCCTCCAAAAACTTGCCGCCTCCACCTAACACTACGTCAACCCCGTTGTAGGCTTGCTGCATGCTGAGTGCATCATAATTTTTACGATCAGGATAATGTGCGGTAAAATCAGCTGGTGTCGCATGCATAATCTCGGAAGTCGCAATAATTCCGGTCGATTTTCCTGCCAGCTTGGAAGCCTCAAGAATGGAAGCTACAGGTTTTTTGGCGTCACCCCCTGCAATGGGTTGTTGTCCAGGCATTGTCGCTTCATCAGGAAGGACACCTACATACCCAGTATGAGATTTATGTCCTGTGGCAAAAGCAGTACCCGCTGGAGCAGAATCGGCAATTGGAGCATCCGCAGAATGCGTACGCACCATGCCGCTTGCCATGCTGTCTAACGTTAAGGAGGATCCTTTGTACCATCTAGCCAGTGCAGTGGCGTCATTAGCCATACCGTCTGGAATCAAAATAATTACGTTTTTAATCGACGTGTCCTTTTCGACTGCCATCGCCGTCCCACCGCTTACTGCTAGCATCATCGTCGCTACGAGTGCAGCCACCGATTTTTTCGTATGTAGCCCCCAACATTTTAGCATTCATTTTCCTCCCAGATCTTTTTTGTACAACCAGAACTAAGATTAATTATGTTTTATCAGGAGAATGTTAAAGGAATTCATTATCTATATTAAAAGACGATATTTGTGACAAAACGCTTCATCTATATAATACTTGTGACACATGAGATTCGTCAGGACTGGGCATTTAATTTTATTATTGTATAATCAGTCTATGATGTAATAGGAAAAGTTTATAAGATAAGGAGCATGAAATTCGATGGAATTCAGACAGCTTCAGTACACCCTGCAAATTGCAGCGGAAAAAAACTTCTCACGCGCAGCAGAAAAACTGCATATTGCTCAGCCTTCTTTGAGCCAACAATTGTCCAAACTTGAAAAAGAACTTGGGGTACTTTTATTTCAACGCAACACCAGCACGGTGGAATTAACACATGCAGGAGCAAGCTTTGTAGAAAAGGCAAAAAAAATAGTTGATGCAGTCGAGCAGCTCCGGCAGGAAATGGACGATATTTCTCAGCTGCGAAAAGGGAAGGTCGTCGTTGGCAGTATGCCTATCACAGGCTCCCATTTGCTGCCGCATGTGCTGCCTGTATTCAAGAGAGCTCATCCAGACATTGAAATCGTGTTAGTCGAAGATTCATCCATGAATCTGGAGAAAAAAACGGCAAGTGGCGATACAGATCTCAGCCTGCTCTCTCTTCCCTTAGTAGAACCTACACTTTCTTATGTACCCATCGGTGAAGAATGGATTGATCTCGCTGTTCCTCCGGGTCATCCCCTAGCCCTGCGTAAAAATGGTACCCAGCCGCTGCCAGTGCATATGGAAGAACTGAAAGACGAGCCTTTTGTCGTCCTGAAAAAAGGGCAAGGCTTTCGCAAGCTGACGATGGATCTATGTCATCAAGCAGGCTTTGAACCCAATGTGGTGTTTGAAAGCACTAATATGGAGACCCTTCAATCGCTCGTAGCGACAGGTATGGGCGTGACACTCGTCCCACGTTTTATCGCACGGGCCGCCAGTAGCGAGTTTGTTCCAGCATTGCTGCCACTCGCCGAACCTACTCCCAGCCGTACCCTGGCCATTGCTTACCGGAACGGACGTTATTTGTCTAAAGCTGCCGAAGCTTTTATTGATACCTTCCGAGAAACGGTCGAGCAACTTTCTCAAAAGTAGCCTCGAACGTGAAAAGGACCGTCTTCCTCCCCAGCCCAAGCCAGAGAGGAAGACGGTCCTGGGGCTTCGCCCCTATACTTTCAATACTGCAATTAGATCACGGGTTCGATTACACTGTTGCGATGTTGCTTCCATCTGTCTTCAACGAACCACATTTCATGTTCATTTGAAATTCATGTCAGCCTCGCCTGATTACTCTACGCTTGCTCGGAAACTCCACTTTATCCATCCCGCATCACTTCTTTCCTTAAGGTCTCTAGTCTTGGTATCCAAGAATGTCCTACCTCAGTTCCAATGTGCTGTGTGATCCCAAAGTGTCTGTCCTCGCCTTGTTGTGATCAGGGTCTCCCTAGATGTGGTGGACTTTTGTCCTGATCATAGCCCATTTCATAGTTGTTTCCGACAACCTGTCTATTTAAGCCTCTCGGCCGTGACAGGCCATCCCTATTCGCCAGTTCGGATCTACTTTGATTATCCATCGTTATCAACCTCCTGGTGTCGGGATACTATTATAATACACCTATAGGCTGTATCTGAAACAGGTATCATAAAAAACTTTTTTATGATCGAGAAGAACCAAATGCTTGCTGTACCTCGGCTTCACTCACTTGTGTTTTAAAGACCAATTTCGAAGGATCTTGAGGTGAATAAATGACCTCTATAATGCTTCCTTGCTGCAGCTTGGATAGTTGGGAAGAAAAAACATCCTTTTGCGTGGTTACATTAAAGGTATCGCCGTTGCTTTTCGTTACACTCAGCGTAAATTGAAGCTTAATTTTATCGGATCCCGCTTCACCCATGGGTGTAACATCCAGCACCTTTGCATATGCCTGCTCACCGGTTTTGGCAATTTCCATCAGCTCGGGCGATACGCCCTGCTTGACCATTTGCTCATTCATTAACGCTTGCAAATCCATCTGCGACACCTGCCCTTTCAGGTCAAGTCCTACTTTCTTTTTGTCTTTCTCCGATATTACGAGTGGAATGATCGAGCCTGGCTGAAATTGAGCCATGGAAGTTAAAGGAATAATCGTCGTCAAAGCAGTATCATATTTGTCTTCTCCCTGTTTGGTTACGGTCAACCCAAGTTTTACCTGCGGCTGATTGTTTACATAAGTCCCTGTTTGCTGAACACTAGTAATGATCCCTACCCCAGGAGCACCCTTCTTGACTTTACCCCCTCCGAAAAACGCACCTATAATACCAGGTAGAAATATAAGCGCAAAGCCTGTATAAATTAACGGCCGATACCACGGAGCATCCATAATCAAAAATGGATCATTCCATAAGTAGTTAGCCAAGAATGGTGAGAAGCCTACACCAAACACTAGAAGTACCCCGATCATACTCAAAAATCCTTTCATCCTTCAAAACCCCTTTTCAATCATCTGTTTAAAATATATGTCAGCAAGATAGGGTGAAACACCTCATTCATTTTACGCTGTCACCAGACCCATATAGATCAGCTCTGATGGATTTTTCGGGTTGCTTCCCAGACCCACCGTATCTCCAGGCCGCGGGATTTGCAGCTTGGATACGAGCGTTTCCAACGTTTTTTGGTATCGATTGCCGTTAATTTCTGTCACATCTAGCACTAGCACTACGATCGGATCAAAATTCACGAGCTTCCCGGTATCTGTTACCGAAATAATAACCGCAGTCGCTGCCATCGCCAAACCACCGTTAGCCGCTGTTTGAGCTTGTCTTGCCGAATTTAGGCTTTGGTTGATCTGTTCCCGATGCTCTTTGGGTACTAGACCTTTCATAAATAAGCCTGACAGGCCTTTATTCATCAGTTGGTCTGCTTGTTCTATCGCATCCTGCTGTTTTTTCTTTTTACCGAAAAAGTTCATCATGTGATTGCACCTCGTATTTTGTATTGTCGTACCTTATGAATTCAGTATAGAAGACGGTTCCTGACATCACAATACGTTTTGGCACATACAAAAAAACCGGAAAAACAGGAGCTTCAACCTGTATTTTGTCGGTTTATTTTTGAACTTTGGCACGGTTCGCACAAAATTTTGCACACTTCCGAGTATTCTTTCGAACAATCTATCCGATAGTTTTGTGAAAAGCGAATGATTTCTGACTATTTTTTTCTTAAAAGATAGACCAGTTTACGATAATACGCAGATGATTCTTTATAACGACGACTGTCCTCGGACACCACAGCCAGCGTTTCATATAACTGTTCAAGCCGCGCTGGATGCTGAAGAGCTTCAAAATAAGGCAAGCATTGCAAGGCATGCATCCAAAAGGCGTCCTGATTTCCCTGAGCAAGCGCAAGCTGGCTTTCATAAAAATCAAGCCCCATTTGCTGATCTGTTGTCAGATTGGTTTGGCGAAGCTGATCCAAATGCTGTGAGAGAAGGCCCCAATTTTTCCGCACAAACGCAATCTCACAACGATATATCAGCGTAACGGGCAGCATCATCTGCTGCATTTCCTCCCGCTCCCGACTCACCAGCGCTTCAAAACGCCCTACTTCCTCCAATGCCTTGTCCAGCTCTCCAATCGATGTCAGCATAATAATCCGGTTGTTCAGGATGGTCGTGAGCATATCTGCCGCATTTTCCAAATAGACTAGATTGGCCTCAGCCATAGACAGCGTTAACAGTGCTTCCTGTACAGAACCCATGGCAAAACAATATCCGCTGTAAGCTACATACAGGCCCGTCAAACGGTGAAAAAGCCGATCATCATACACCCTTCGCATCGTCTGCTCGAATACCTGCTTCGCCTGATCAAATTGCTTAACCTGAATGCAGGCCTCCATCATAATGTTTTGCGCATTGAGCCAGTTTTCCGTCCCCTCTTCCACCAATCGGATTAACTGCGTAACGTTATTCAGCACATCATAATAATGATTTTTAGAGCGGAGATACTGGATTTTATAAAATAAAATTGCTTTTTTTAGCGGTGCGGGCAGCTCCACCTCATCCGAACGACCAAACTTCTCCAAATAAAAATTCAAATAGGTTTGATGTAAATATTCATAGGCCGTTGGGTCATTTAATTGCTGGTAATAAACGGCCTTCATCAAATAAGTCGTCATTTCCACTACCAGTGAATCGTTGCGATCCTCCAGCTGATCCACATAGCCTTCCGTGGCAGGATTAGCCAGCTTGGACAGCTCTGTAAAAATCTTATCCGCTGTAGCCAGCGTTTCCTCATCCTCTGCCGCTGCACGTAAGAGGTACGATGGGTTTACACCTAAACGCCCAGCAATTTGCTCAGCCAGATCCTCTGCTAACGGGTAACGGTCGGCCAGTATATTCGCAAAATGTGCAGGTGTCACCAGCCCGTCTACCAGCTCTTTACGGGACAGGTTTTTCTTTTTACACAAAAATTCAATGCGTTCCTTAAGCATGGAGTATTCCTTTCTACACTGATTATCGGTCATACAGTGAGGGACGCCGATCTTCAAACACCGGAATACGACCACGCACGTCCTGCACCAAGGCAGACTCAATCGTTCCTGTGAGAATCTCCTCCTGCTCTCCGCCCTCAGCAATGATTTCTCCCCATGGATCAATAATAAGCGAATGCCCGAAGAAATCAGTATCTCCGCTGCGACCTACCCGGTTACAAGCAATGACATACATTTGATTTTCTATAGCACGTGCGGTCAGCAAGGTGCGCCAGTGATGCAGCCGAGGATGAGGCCATTCTGCGGGTACGATCAACAAATTTGCGCCCGACAGGGCCAAACTGCGGGCTAGTTCAGGAAACCGGATATCATAGCAGATCGACGCACCTGCCTGAATCCCATCATCCAGTGCGAATAAAACCTTTTCTTCGCCAGGCTGCAAATATTTTTCTTCATCCATAAGTCGGAATAGATGAATTTTGGAATACGAAGCAACCTCTCTGCCTGTTCGGTCAAAAACGAGCATCGTATTATACACATGACCGTCGCTTTTTTTCTCTGCGATTGACCCTGCTACTACATTCACTTGATGGGTGGCGGCAAATGCTGCTATCCATGCCCGAGTCTCCGTCCCTTCTTCGTCCGCCAGCTCATGAATGCGCTCCAAGGCATAGCCTGTGTTCCACATTTCTGGCAGGACAATCAGATCCGGCTTCAGTTCGGCTTTCATCGCTTGTTCCATTAAAGCTCGGATATGACTGCGGTTTTCCGGGGGATTTCCTATCTCTATGTGAGCTTGTATGAGTGCAACACTGAACGGCTGAGCTTCCTGATACGTCAAAATCCTTCATCCTCCTTGTGTGCCGGAGCTTCTCGTGACCCATTGTCCGGTATTTTCTCCCATCATAGCCCGATCAGTCTGGATTACGCAACCATGCAAGCTTAATTCCCCCTATACAGCTCGGTAAAATCGTGATAGATTATTTCTTAAACTATTCCAAAAGGTCGTGTACATGGATGACTCATTTTTCTATTCCTTCTTCTGACGTCATGAAACAGTTACCCACTCAATTTTTTGCCACACTTGTACAAAATGTAAACCGTGAAATCGCGGCGGGGCATGATGTCATTAATCTCGGACAGGGGAACCCCGATACCCCCACTCCTTCTCATATTGTAAAAGCTTTGCAGGAATCAGCAGATAACCCGCTATATCATAAATATTCGCCATTTCGCGGTTATAGCTTTCTCAAGGAAGCCGTTGCCCAGCGCTATCAGGAGGATTACGGTGTAACGCTCAATCCTGAAAGTGAGGTCGCCATCCTGTTTGGCGGAAAAACGGGTTTGGTTCAGCTCCCACAAGTCCTACTCAATCCCGGTGATGTATGTCTCGTCCCTGATCCCGGTTATCCGGACTACTGGTCAGGTGTAGCCTTGGCTAAAGCGGAAATGTCTTTTCTGTCATTAAAGGAAGAGAATCGTTTTCTGCCCGACTATGAAGCCATTTCCGCGGAAGACCGCCGCCGCGCTAAGCTAATGTTCCTTAACTATCCGAATAATCCTACCTCGGCTACTGCTCCACTTTCCTTTTACGAGGATACGGTTGAATTCGCGCAACGTAACGGCATTGTGGTTGCCAGTGATTTTGCCTATGGCGCTATTGGATTTGATGGCGAACGTCCGGTAAGCTTCCTACAGGCTAAGGGTGCTAAAGACGTGGGGATTGAGTTCTATACCTTGTCCAAAACGTACAATATGGCGGGCTGGCGTGTTGGTTTCGCGCTCGGTAATGCCGAAATCATCTCGATGATTAACCTGCTGCAGGATCATATTTATGTAAGCTTGTTTGGCGGCATTCAGGCAGCCGCAGCAACAGCCTTGACGGCCTCGCAGAACTGCGTAAGCGAGCTGGTTGCCCGTTATGAATCGCGCCGTAACGCTTTTTATGATGCACTTGGGCAAATCGGCTGGAAGGCGACACGCCCAAGCGGCTCCTTTTTCAGTTGGTTGCCTGTGCCGCAGGGCTATACTTCTACTTCTTTTGCCGATCTGTTGTTGCGGGAAGCCAAGGTGGCTGTCGCTCCAGGGATCGGCTTCGGGAGTGGCGGCGAAGGATATGTGCGAGCGGGGCTGCTGAGCTCAGAAGCTCGACTGACCGAGGCGGCTGATCGAATTGGCAAGCTAAACCTGTTTGGTTAATCCGTATTTTCCAGCTACAACTTCTTTGCCAAACCTGGTCTTTTCGTGGTATTCTGTATCCAATATCATTTAGCGCGTTGAAGGGACTATTAAGAGAGACCCGGTCCTGTTCAGAGAGTAAATTCCGATAGGCTGCAAGAATTTACCTGGACTCTCTCCCAACTCCTATCCCCGAGCGCCCTGCGCAATCAGGCGGCCCCTGCCGTTAACAGGTTTCAAGTGGGATGATCATGAATCATCAATGAAGGTGGTACCGCGGAAGCACAAACTTTCGTCCTTTGCATACAAAGGATGGAAGTTTTTTTGCATTAAAAAGAGTAAAATTAAGGAAGTGGACGTCATGTCAACACGTATCGTCATTAAAATCGGTAGCAGCTCTCTAACTGGAGTGGAAGGTGGCTTGAATCGGGAAGCCATCGCTTATTTTGCCCGGGAAATCAGCTTGCTTCGTGCAAAAGGTTATGAAGTGCTGCTGGTTACATCAGGCGCAGTAGCCGCCGGATTCAGAGAGATTGGGTACCCGTTTCGCCCTAAGCTGCTACATGAAAAGCAGGCGGCAGCGGCTGTTGGCCAAGCTCTTCTCATGCAGGCCTATGAGCAGGCTTTTAAAGATTTTGACCTAGTGATCGCGCAGGTTCTGCTTACCCGTAGTGACTTTTTGATCCGCAAACGGATGAACAATGCCGGAATGACCGTAGAAGAATTGCTGCGCCAGCAGGTTATCCCGATCTTTAACGAAAATGACACGGTATCAATTGACGAATTGAAATTCGGCGATAACGATATGCTGTCCGCGCTGGTTGCCAATCTGGTCAAAGCTCAGCATCTGATTATCATTACGGACACCGATGGCGTATATACGGCAGATCCGCGCAAGCATCCGAATGCCGTACGTTTTGAACGTATCGAAGAAATTACAGAGGAGATTTATGCATTAGCTGGAGGTTCTGGATCGTCTGTAGGTACTGGCGGCATGCGATCCAAGATCGAAGCTGCCAAAGTCGCTACACGCGGCGGTGTGCCTGTATATGTGGGACGTGTAAGCGCGAATGGCGATCTAGACGCAGCCGTTGAAGGACACGGACCGGGAACATATTTTGACACTCACCTCTCTTCACTTCCGATGAAAAAACAATGGCTTGGATTTATGTCCACCCCTCTGGGCGCGGTGCATGTAGACGAAGGGGCCGAGGACGCGCTGGTTCACGGAGGACACAGTCTACTTCCGGTTGGCGTACGACGTGTCGAGGGCAGCTTTCATGCCGGAGATGTCGTTGAGGTGCTCGGACCGGAAAATAAAGTGTTAGGACGCGGCATCGTCAATTATGACGATGAACAGCTTCGAATGGTACAAGGATTACCGAGTGGTGAGGTTGTGGGCAAAATTGGTCCCATTCACCGGCTTGAGGTGATTCACAGGGATGAATGGATTACATTATGTATGTAGGGAGGCCGTAACATGAGTGATTTAACGACAAACACAGCTACAACCGAGGAGAATCAGTTTAGCGAAGTACGAACCAAAGCGAATCTTGCCAAAAAAAGTGCCGGGGTCATGAACCGCCTGACTACAGCACAGAAAAACGAAGCATTGCTTGCTATGGCTGAAGCTCTAGTAAATCATACTGAAGAGCTGATTGCAGCAAACCATAATGACCTGAAACATGGACGGGAATTGGGAACATCGGAATCACTGCTCGACCGCCTCACGCTGACCGAGGACCGAATCGGGGCAATTGCCGAAGGATTACGCCAAATTGTGGCACTACCTGACCCGGTCGGCGACACCCTTGAGCAAATTGAACGTCCAAACGGTCTGCGAATTGAGAAGATACGTGTGCCGCTGGGTGTCATCGGCATCATATATGAAGCGCGTCCAAATGTAACCGTGGATGCCGCGGGCCTGTGCTTGAAAACAGGTAATCCGGTTGTGCTACGCGGTGGTTCGGCCGCCCTCTTCTCCAACCGCAAGATTATCGAAGTACTCCAGCAGGCACTAGACGCAACAGCTGTGCCACGCGAGGCACTTCAACTTATTGAAGATTCAGACCGTGCCTCGGTCAACGAAATGCTCACCTTGAACGGCTTGCTGGATGTAATTATTCCACGTGGCGGGCGTTCACTCATTCAAAATGTTGTTCAGAACGCTACCGTACCTGTCATCGAAACCGGAGCAGGTGTGTGCCATACCTTTTTGGACGCTACAGCGGATGCAGCAATGGCCGAAGCGATTACACTGAATGCCAAGGTGCAAAGACCGTCCGTGTGTAACTCGATGGAAACATTGCTCGTACACTCGGATTATGCAAAAGCACACTTAACAGGATTGGCAGAACGCTTTCGTGATGCGGGGGTTGAGCTACGCGGCTGTGCACGCACACGAGAATTGGTTCCTTGGGCTGTTCCTGCCACAGAAGAGGACTATGGCACCGAGTATAATGATTACATTATGAACGTCAAGGTCGTGGACAATCTGGACGAAGTACTGGAGCACATTGCCCGTTACGGTACGATGCATTCTGAGTGTATTGTCACCGAGGACCAAGCCCATGTCGAGCGTTTTCTGCAAGAAGTGGACGCGGCAGCCGTGTACCACAATGCCTCTACCCGCTTCACGGATGGCTTTGAGTTCGGGTTTGGTGCCGAGATCGGAATCAGCACACAAAAATTACATGCCCGTGGTCCAATGGGATTGCCTGCCTTGACTTCAACCAAATATCGCGTTTACGGTACTGGACAAATCAGGGAATAATAACAAAAATCAATCCGTATCCTTGGAGGTTATGAATCTATGTGTGAATCACAAACGAAAGTTTTAATTAACGAGCAAATTACGTTTTTCGGGGCAGGATCAATGGCAGAGGCTATTATTCGTGGAATGACGGCTCGTTCTGTCGTTAAACGTAGTGGTATTACCGTTATCAACCGCAGTAATCAGGCTCGTCTTGAGGAACTCCAAAAGCAATATGGAGTCTTGTACCAAACCGAGGATGCCGCCAAAACCGAGCTTCTGCGTCGTTCTCCAGTCATTGTGCTTGCCATGAAGCCCAAGGATGCTGCACAAGCACTTGGACAGCTCGGCCCACTTCTGTCTGATGAGCAGCTGATCATATCGGTCATCGCTGGATTGTCCATTCGTACGATGCAAACCTTACTGGGTCGCAAGCAGCCGATCGCACGGACGATGCCCAATACATCCAGCTCGATTGGGCTGGGAGCTACAGGCATTAGCTTTTCCAAAGAGATCAGCGAAAACCAGCGTAAAAATGTGCTTACGATGTTCGAATCTGTAGGTACGGTGACGGTTATAGAGGAAGAGAAAATGGATGTTTTGACCGGGATATCTGGAAGCGGCCCTGCCTATGTCTACTATCTGATGGAAGCCATGATTGCCGGGGGAATTCGTGGTGGCTTGACCCCTGAGCAAGCGCACGAACTAACGGTGCAAACCGCGCTTGGAGCGGCACGCATGGTACAGCAAACCGGAGAGGAGCCTTCTGCCCTTCGCCACAAAATCATGTCTCCTAATGGCTCTACGGTAGCTGCATTGGAAATGCTGGACAAAGGTGACTTCTATGAAACGGTGATTGCGGCGGTGCAGCGGTGCGCTGAACGATCCCGCGAGATGGGAGCTGTACTCAAGGAGGGAATTGAATGAGCTATTGCTTGGCGACCTACCGGGTATACGATGACAAAGCCGATTTTAACCAAAAGGCCCAATCTATTGCCATCGGCATGACGGTGGGCAGCTGGACTGAGCTCCCGCAAGCCAAACGGGACGCGATGCAAAAGCATCTTGGCTCGGTTCATTCTGTGGATATTCACGATGGAGGTCCTGGTGAACGGTACGCCGACCTGACCATCGCTTACCCGGATGTCAACTTCAGCCGGGATATTCCCGCACTGCTGGTCACAGTCTTCGGCAAAATTTCGATGGACGGCCGAATTAAACTAACGAAGCTGGGTTTCTCGGAAGCCTTCCGCTCTGCTTTTCCCGGACCGAAATTCGGTATCAGCGGCTTGCGCGAGCAGCTCGGCGTGCATGATCGCCCTCTGCTCATGAGCATTTTCAAATCTGTGATTGGCCTCAATTTGGACGAACTTCGTGAACAGTTTACCCGGCAGGCTCTCGGCGGTGTCGATCTGATCAAGGATGACGAGATCTTGTTTGAAAATGCGCTGACACCAATTGAGAAACGAGTCGAAGCCTGCATCAAAGCTGCCGAAGCGGCTGAGCGCGAAACCGGTAAAAAGCTGCTGTATGCGGCTAATTTAACGGGGCCGACCTCGCAGCTTAAGACGCAAGCTCTCAAGGCCATCGACGCGGGTGCCAACGCGTTACTGTTTAACGTGTTGGCCTACGGTTACGATGTGCTGCATGAACTTAGCAGCGATCCCGCCGTCTCGGTGCCAATTGCTGCTCATCCTTCGTTGGCGGGAGCTGCTTATCCGTCGCCACATTATGGTATATCGGCGTCCGTTCTACTTGGTCAGCTTATGCGGCTGGCTGGCGCTGACCTCGTCCTCTTCCCTTCTCCCTACGGCTCAGTGACGATGCCGCGTGAGGAAAACATGGCGATCCGCGATGAACTGATCACCCCTGATCTACCGCTGAAGGCCAGCATGCCTGTCCCTTCCGCAGGGATTCACCCGGGCCTCGTGCCGTTAATTGTACGTGACTTTGGTACTGACGTTGTTGTCAACGCCGGGGGTGGGATTCACGGCCATCCGCTAGGTACAGAAGCCGGTGGGCGCGCCTTTGTGCAGGCGATTGAAGCCGTACAGCAGAATGTCCCGCTGGCAGAATACGCCCGTACTCACCCCGAGCTGCAATCTGCGCTTGACATATGGGGAGGTGAACGATGAGCACAGCAAAGAAGCCCGTCATTTTTTGCGATTTTGACGGGACAATTACGAACAGCGATAATATTGTCGCCATTATGAAGCATTTTCAGCCTGCAGGCTGTGAGCCCATCATGCATCAGATCGTAAATGGGCATACATCCATTCGTGAAGGCGTAGGTGCGATGTTCGCCTTGATGCCTTCGGAGCAAAAGGGCGAAATTATCTCATATGTACTTGGACAAGCTGGTATACGCGAGGGCTTTGCACGCTTTTTGGACTATGTACGGGAGCAGCAGATTGAATTTTTCGTTACCAGCGGCGGCATTGATTTTTTTATTGATCCATTGCTAAAACCATTCGATATTCCACACGACCACGTCTATTGCAACAAAGCAGATTTTTCCGAGGAGCGCATCCAGATTACGTGGCCGCATCCATGTGAGGAGCCGTGTACAAATGACTGCGGCATGTGTAAAACGACTGTGATTCGTCAATACTCTCCCGAACAATATGAACGGATTTTGATCGGCGACAGTCTGACCGATTTTGAAGGAGCTAAAATTGCCGATCTTGTGTACTCCCGTTCGCATCTGACTTTAAAGTGTCAAGAACTTGGCGTACCACATGTACCCTTTGAAACATTTGATGACATTATCGAGGATTTAAAGCAAAAACAGGAGCAAGGGGTGCTGTAAATGAGTTTTAACTTGGCAGACATTTCATTCGAGGAAAAACGCCGTTCGTTGGAAGAACTCGCTGATGTCAAGGAGCTATTCGCCTCTCGTAACTGGTTCCCAGGCACAAGCGGCAATCTGTCGATCCGAATCGGTGATTTTCATCCTGAACAATTTTATTTTGCAGTTACCGCCAGCGGCAAAGATAAAACCAAACGCACTCCTGAGGATTTTCTGTTCGTAGACCAATACGGAAAAGCAGCAGAAGCCACAAACCTCAAGCCAAGTGCAGAGACGCTCATCCATTGCGAAATTTACCGCCTGACAGGCTGTGGAGCAGTTTTTCATGTGCATACCGTGTTTAACAATCTGATTTCCGAATATTATGGTGAGCAAAGCGCTGTACCTATCCAAGGTATTGAGCTGATCAAGGCTTTTAACATTTGGGAAGAAAATGCTGCGATTGATATTCCTGTGCTGCCTAATTACGCGGATATTGCCTCGATTGCCAGGCTGGTGTCTGGTGTACTGAATGATCAGGTGCCTGGAATTTTATTGCGTAACCACGGCATTTATGCGTGGGGCCGTGATGTATTTGAGGCTAAAAAGCATTTGGAGGCGTTTGAATTTTTGTTTGAAACGACGTATCGCTCCCTGCTGCTGAAAACTTTGAAGTAAATAAACTCATAAGTCTCAAAGATGTGTATCATTATTAGTAAAAGCGGTTATTGAATATCGAGAACGGGGCCTGAGCGAAAAGCACGGTACGTTCTCTTTTTTATTAAAAAAGTTTCCTATCCTAGTGGTGACATAAAATCTTAGTTGAGGTGATATGGCTCTTCGGGTAAAAAATACGACAAATCATTGCAATTAATTTTTTTAAATGATAGAGCTCCTTTGAACTACATACCATTTATAATTACCAACTTTAAAATAAAGTTGTTGTCGTCAGATTTTGTACATACAACATACTATACTAAATCGATTGACGATGGAAATAGGTCATTAAGAAGTTCAATTTGGAAACTAAACGATGGTCAATGGCAAATGTTTTTTCATCAGGGAACTCCAACAAAATAGGGACTCATTTTAAACACTTGGCTCTCGAAACACCACAATAATATCAACATTCAGATTAAACATAGCCTTCATAAAGGAAATGTGATGAATAAGAATCCTTCCGATGTAAATTTAGGCGTGCTGTAAAAAAAGCGCCCCCCTATTGGGGACGCTCCAGCGTGAATTGCTCTCCTAGCTTCGCATAATTGTTCCCAGCCAACCGACTTACTGGACGCAACTCCTTAGCAATCACATACGTATTTTGGTACGCTTCCTCGGATAAATGATACTGCACTACGCGTCCGATTAACAGATCACAAGCAGGTGTGTCCTCCTTGCCTCCTAGCGGTATCACCTGTTCCAGAATACATTCCATGCGTATTTTCGCTTCTGTCACACCGGGAACTGCGATTTTTGTACTTTTTATCGGGGTAAGGCCTGCCAGTGTAACCTCA
This sequence comes from Paenibacillus sp. EKM206P, assembly GCF_011066155.1. Taxonomy (NCBI): domain Bacteria; kingdom Bacillati; phylum Bacillota; class Bacilli; order Caryophanales; family Paenibacillaceae; genus Paenibacillus; species Paenibacillus sp. EKM206P. The sequence continues at coordinate 428,141 of NZ_JAAMNQ010000003.1, forward strand.
CTCTCCTGCGGCGACAGACGGGAAGCCGTCACATTCACCGTTCCCACATTGTCCTCGTCTGTGATATGTACGACAAAAGCTTTATGCTCCATCGCATTACGTGCTGTATCTTTGGATACTCCATCGACACGTTGTACGGATACAGACAGCAGTGGCGGCTCGGAGGCAACGATGGAAAAATAACTGAACGGCGCACCATTCAGCACCCCTTCGCTGCTCAAAGTCGTTACAAAGGCTACCGGCCTTGGGATAATACTTCCGGTCAACAGCTTATAATTTTCACGCCCTGTAAGCGTATCAGGATTCAACGAAATCATTTTTCTCCCTCATTTCCGATCACAATCGCTATTCGACTGCACACCATCAAGTTTCGCCTGATAAGCAAATGCACCATTAGTTAGCGACATGGATGACATCTCAGGCTTCCTTTTCAGTATCGCGTGAATGATACAAAATGTAAAGTTGGAGCCGGAAAATCTCCCTATTTTTCAATTATATTTCCTCGGCTATCGCGCACAGTAACCGTAATTCCCTCAGGTACAGCAATCGTAACATCAAGCTGCTGCTGAGTCTGCATGAACCGTGTCGGAATTTGACCCAGTAATACATACAAGGTATCGCCGATTTGCTTGGTCTGATATAAATCTTGACCCTTTATTTCGTCCTCTTTGCCTGTGTATACATAACTTCCGAACACATGCACTTCCGGTGAGGTGGTTGCGTCAATTTTGACCGCATAAGGATCTTCTCCCTGTACAATCACTTTGTTCACTTCGGCAGGCAGTTTTTCATGCCAGTCTGGGAGAACCCTTGTTTCCTGAACCGAACTCATTATTTCTCTGACTTGCGGAGTGATCCCCAATGAACTGACCAAGGCAAATCCGATACAGCAAAAAACCAATACCGCCGTAATAAACATACTGAATACATCATAACGAATACGCTCACGCGTCCCCTTCCAAGCAGTATACATTAAAATTTCCAAACCCAGCAAAACAAAAACGACAGGCCACCAGGTCAAAGCCTGGTCCAGTATGCCCGCTCCCCAAAACTTGGAGGCAAACGTTATGCTCCCCAGCAGGACGAGGAAAAGTCCCATGGACAGCCTTCCGACTTTCCACACCCCTGCCGGAGCGTTTGACGCTTTAGAGGAATTATTTTTGTTAGATGATGTACCCAATATACCTGTGGAGCCTCCTCCATCGCTCTGAGGATGATGGGCTCCCTTAAAGGGAGCCTCACTCTTTGAAAATTCAGTATCCATTCTATTGCTTCTCCTTTACTCGTTTAGATTTGGAATTCCCGATCATCATCCAAATACCACCGCCAATTAACAATAAGGATACGATAATCGTCCGTAGATACATGTCAACCAAATTATAAATCTCTCCATTCGGAAACAGACGATCCAGAGTAGGAACTAGTACGTTGATTAAGATGTAATAGGCGCCCAGCAATAGCAACCCCAAGCCTACCCAGCGGTGATATTGTGCAAACATACCGATCACAGGCTTATCGATCAGCGGCTCCCGTCCATAACAGCTTACTTGCTGCAACGCATCAAAAAAGCTATAAAACCAGACCACCGGAATCAGGAACAAAAAAAGTGAAAGATGCAGCACGTCCAGTACATAGATGCCTCCTAAAAACAGAAGCATGAGCTGGAGTCCACGCTTTTGCATACCGATATACATATGTCCAGCACCGGGAAATACCGATAAAATGGTAGCCAGCATTTTACTCCGCCGTCCCTCGACTCTTCCATATTCCAGCTCCTCAAACAAAGTACGGTCCTGAAGCATTTCTCCCGCTTGTTTGCGATGTACATGCTGCACCGCATCAAACATGCAATACAGCCAAATGATCGGTAACACGCCCGCAAACGCCAAAAATCCGGATTCGTTTGTAATGCTGGTAATAAAAACGAGGATCGCTCCAAAGCCAAAGAAAGATAGCAGAAAAGACAAACCACGCTGCATCAGCCCCAAATGAAGGTGTCCCAATCCAGGAATGAACGACAGCAAAATCGTAAAAAAGCGTTCATTGTCCGATCCCTTTTGAAAAGCTGGTGATCCTGCCATACCATGGTGTCCTTGTTGATAATAGTTATAGCCCGGACCATATCCCATTCCTGCTCCCGGCGCATCCGTATCTGAGTGTGTTGCCTCCTCCGGTACCTCTCCTGTTAAACCAGCCTGTCCATAAGGTCCGCTTTGCGAGTAAAAACCATATGGGTTGGGTCCTGCATGAGGAGGATATGGAACAGCAACTGCACGAGGATCATAACGCAACAAGCTAATGATGATATGCAGCATACTCAGCCCCCATAAAAGGGCAGCAATAAACAAACTCACCACAAAAGGCGCTCCGTCACTTGCTATCACTGAAAAAAATATTCCTCCTGCCAGACATCCGAAAAACAAAATGGTGTATACAAACGCGTTGGCTTTTCTGGTCCAGTAATAGTGTCCCACACCGGGAATGATGTTCAATAGAAATGCCAAGAGCTTGCTTCTTTCCGTATAAGGCATCGCTACACTTCCTTTCTATTTATGGAATTTTAATGAAGTCCCCATCTGAAGGTTGTTGTTTTTGAGTTTTTTATCTCACCCTTTATCCGAAGATTTAGGGCTTTAATTTATCGAGCCAGGTCGTGGTAGCTCGCATGACCTCTTCACTGTAAGAGACGCGTTCTTTTGGAGGAATCGGCTTTCCGTCTGTTTGCGGCATCATTTTGTCAAAGGCTCCACTGGACAACAAGATCAACGTTAGGCTTGCGGCGACAACATAGTGAAACACAGGTTTTTCAAACCAGCGGCGTTTTTTGAACATAACCTGACTCGGTTCAGCTTCTAGCTCGGGAAGAACGGCCATTACCTGATCTGTGAAGCGCTCCGTATCCATCCAGGCAGAATAATCTTTCAAAGTTGACTCCATTTGTTCCAGTGCAACAAGATATAGCATCAGCGCCTGTTCGTCTTCCAGCAGGATCTTTTCCAGCCGGGCAGATTCCTCTATCGTGCAAGTTCCTGCAATGTAAGCATGCCAGTCATTCGATTTCCCTTCAATCCACGGTTTATCCTGTTGGTCAGTCATTGCCATTCCTCCTCCTTCCAGTGGTTTCGAATCCATAGTCGCGCCCGGTAGAGTCTCGACTCTACCGTTTTTAAAGCTACCTGCGTCTCTTCTGCAATTTGGTCGTAGGTTTTGCCCTGCATATAGTAGGCTTGAATAATATCCCGATGTTGCTGGGGCAACTGAGCGATTTTTTGCGATAGTTCTTTAATTTGCTCCTCGCGGATGAGACGAGCCAGCACATCCTCATCCCGGGAAGGGAGCTGTACAAGGGATTGTGCGACGTCTATTAGCTCTGCGGGGCGTCTGTCCTGTTTGCGCTTAATATCCAGCGCTTTGTGGAGCGCAATTCGGCTCAGCCACGTTTTAAAACCTTCGTTCCGGTACTGGGGGAGAGACTTGTACACCTGAACGAATGCCTCCTGCGCGGCATCTTCTGCTTCCTTGCTGTCATGCAGCACCGAATAGGCGATATGAAATACATGCTTGCTGTACAGCTCTACGATCTCACGGAACGCCTGCCGGTCACCAGACCGTATTCGTTCAATGATTCTCTCTATATCAATGACGCTCTCCCCCTTCCCAATACTATAGACGCCAGGAAATTTCCTTCCCCTGCATATTTCGAAAAAATAATTTAAAAAGGACACACCCTCCTGATGGAATGGTGTGTCCTCTATCATTAAAGCTATTTAGACCGATACATTAATTGCGTCCGCCACCACGGAATCGCTGGGCGTATTCTTTGGCATCCTGTGCATTACGGACACGGTTTCGGCTCCACTCCAGCAAAATACGGTCTATATACCGGAAATGTACCTTCCCTGCAAATACCGCTTCCTTCAAAGCCAGCAAAATAAGCTCCTCGGGATACCGATCCTGATCCACCCAGCTGGTGATCGTCTCGTATTCCATCGGTGATAATGGTCGTCCGAATTCTTTCTCGAAAATCGTGAACAAATTCCGTTCTTCTGTAAGCGGGGATTCCGATATTCCATTCAGTAAATCCGGCTTTCCGGCAAACAAAATGTCATCTTCATCAGGCTGCTCGTTACGTTCGGCGATCATACATTCTGCCAACTTACGATACAGCCCCGTCAGATTGTAACGTTCGAATTGTACGGATGAACTACGGTCTTCTACGGAATCGATTCTCAAAAATCCTTCTTTCATGAGCTTGCTGAAATAGAGCGCGATTTCGTTCGCAGTGCATCCGATACGGGCCTGCAATTGCTCCCATGTCGGAAACTCATTACGTTCCGCTTGTTTAAAGGCAAGCAACTGCATCAGTAGCAGCATTTCGCCATCTGCCAGCCGAAGTGTTCGATAATGCTTGAGCAGGGCGTAGGGAATCTGGACCATTCCGGCTTCCATAGCAAAGGCTACTCCCTCCGCCCATTCTGCCGCTGATGTCTTGTCGAATGATCCGGTCATCGGTTACGGATACAAACGATACAGCATACGTGGGAACGGAATCGTTTCACGTACATGATCGAGTCCACAAATCCATGCTACTGTACGCTCCAGGCCCAGTCCAAAACCAGAATGCGGAACGGTACCATAGGTGCGCAGATCCATATACCATTGGTAGGCTTCACGAGCCAAGTTATGCTCGTTAAAACGTTCTTCCATCAATGCTGGATCATCAATCCGTTGGGAACCCCCGATAATTTCGCCGTAGCCTTCAGGAGCGATCATATCGGCACACAGAACAACCTCTGGACGGGTCGGGTCTGGTTTCATATAGAATGCCTTAATGTGTGTCGGCCAATGTGTAATAAACACAGGCTTGTTATATCTTTCGGCAATCGCCGTTTCATGAGGAGCACCAAAGTCTTCCCCCCATGGGATATCGAAACCTTCACCTTGAAGGAAGGCAATCGCCTCATCATACGTAATACGTGGGAATTCGCCTTGAATTTGCTCCAGCTTCGAAACATCGCGTCCGATAGTTTCAAGCTCCTTCGCACAATTTTTCAGAACAGATTGCACGATATGGCTTACAAACTGCTCCTGTACGCGCAAGGATTCTTCATGATCCACAAAAGCCATCTCAGGTTCGATCATCCAGAACTCAATCAGGTGACGACGTGTTTTGGATTTTTCTGCACGGAAAGTTGGACCAAAGGAATACACTTTGCCCAGCGCCATTGCCGCGGCTTCCATATACAACTGTCCGCTTTGTGTCAAATACGCATCTTCATCAAAATATTTAATGTGGAACAACTCTGTTGTGCCTTCTGCAGAGGAAGGAGTCAAAATGGGTGGGTCCACCTTCGTAAAGCCGTTGCCGTTAAAGAATTCCTGTACAGCACGGATAATTTCCGCCCGTACGATCAGAACAGCACGTTGCTTGGCGGAACGCAACCACAAGTGACGATGATCCATCAGGAAATCTACACCGTGCTCTTTGGGTGTAATCGGGTAGTTTTCGGTCAAATGAATAATCTCAATGCCTGTAACCGTTAATTCAAAGCCCGATTGGCTACGCGGTTCTTCACGCACCACTCCAGTAACGTAAAGGGAGCTCTCTTGAGTCAAGGATTTGGCGTCATTCCAAATATCCTCGGACACTTCGCTTTTCACGATAACCCCTTGAATATACCCGCTACCATCGCGCAGTTGCAGGAACTGAATTTTACCACTAGATCGTTTATTGTTTACCCAAGCGCCGATTGTAACCGTTTCCCCTACATGGCGACCCACTTGGGCAATCGTACTTTTATTCGTCATGACCGTCTCTCTCCTCTTAACCGAAAATCAAACAGCCCTTCCCCCTGGGTCAGGCTGTTTGCTCTCGCTGTTTGGTGCATGCGGAACTCAAACAATAGTCCACATGCATAAAGTTTACACTTTCGAACCGAACTACTGAACCAGACGGAACGTGTCGCGGGCAATAACCAGTTCTTCGTTCGTTGGAATGATCAGTACTTCTACCTTTGAATTTGCAGTTGTAATCCGGCGAGGCTCGCCAGAACGAATAGCATTCAACGATTCATCCAGCTCGACACCGAGGAATGTCAATTGCTCCAACACTCTCTTACGGAGAACGATGGAGTTCTCGCCTACACCTGCTGTAAATGCAATTACGTCTACCCCGTTCATTGCGGCAGCATACGATCCAATGTATTTGCGCAGACGGTATTCATACATCTCAAATGCCAATGTAGAATTAGCTTCGCCTTTTTCCATACCTTCTGTGATTTCACGCATGTCACTGCTGATACCGGAGATAGCTAAAAGTCCACTATGCTTGTTCAGCATGGAATTGACTTCATTGACAGTCAATTCTTCTTTGTTCATGACATAAGGTACAATTGCTGGGTCCAAATCACCACTACGAGTACCCATCATAAGGCCTTCCAGTGGAGTCATCCCCATGGAAGTATCAACAGACAAACCGCCTTGAACTGCTGTTACACTACCACCATTACCGATATGACAAGTGATAATCTTCAGGTCTTCCAAAGGACGACCAAGGAATTTGGCTGCTTCCTTACTCACAAAATCATGAGAAGTACCGTGGGCACCGTAACGACGAACCTTGTACTTATTGTACAACACTCTTGGAATGGCGTACATATAAGCTTTTTCAGGCATGGTTTGATGGAACGAGGTATCGAATACTACAACCTGCGGTACATCTGGCATATTCAATTCAGCCGCTTTAATCCCCATCATGGAAGCGGGATTATGCAGTGGCGCCAGGTCAAACAAGCGGCGGATTTCACTCTTCGCTTCAGGCGTTACAACTGCTGACTGTTTGAAGATTTCGCCTCCATGAACCACACGGTGGCCCACAGCCTGAATTTCACTAGTACTGGAGATTACACCATGTTCAGCATTTGTGAGTGCGTTCAGCACTTTACGGATGGCTGTAGTATGCTCCAGAATTTCGCTAACTTCAGTGTATTCTTCTTTATTGGTTGGCTTATGCGTCAGAATGGAGGAATCCATACCGATACGCTCTACCAAACCTTTGGCCAGAACGGACTCGTCCGTCATATCATACAATTGGTATTTTAGGGAAGAACTCCCTGCATTAATTACGAGAATTTTCATATCCGGTCACCATCCTTGTCGTACTTAAAGAAGCCTTCGCCCGATTTCACGCCCAGATTACCTGCACGCACCATTTTCTTCAGTACGATGGACGGACGATATTTCAATTCGCCGAATTCACGGAACATACGCTCCAGAGCAGCCAAAACGGAATCCAGACCAAAGCGGTCAGCCATTTCCAAAGGACCGCTTTGGAAGCTGTAGCCGATTCGCATAGCGTCGTCGATATCATCAGCGGAAGCTACGCCCTCTTGCAGTACATGAGCCGCTTCGTTAATCAACAGACAGATTATCCGGCTTGTTACGAATCCAGGAGATTCGTAAATCATGACTCCTTTTTTCTCCACTATTTCTTCCACAAACATCTTAGTGTTTTCAAATGTATCGTCCGAAGTTTTCAAACCACGAATAATTTCTACAAGATCAATGCGGGATACTGGATAAATAAAGTGCATACCAATAACACGCTCAGGATACTTGGTCGAGCTGGCAAGCTCGGTCAGGCTCAGCGTGGATGTATTACTTGCAAGAATAATATTGCTTGGACACACATAGTCTAGCTCTTGGAACACTGCTTTCTTCTCGTCCAGATTCTCTGTAATCGTCTCAATGACCATATCGCAGCTGCCGAGCTCCGCCAAATGGATTACTTTTTGAATACGGGATAAGATCAATTTTTTCTCAGCTTGAGTAATTGCCCACTTTTCCAGTTGTTTGTCCAGACTCGTTTCAATCATATTGTAGGCGTAGTCTAGTTTCTCTGGTGTCTGCTCTACCAGCAGCACATCGATTCCTTTGGACGCGAGCATTTCAGAAATCCCCTGTCCCATGGTGCCGCCGCCGATGACGCCGATTTTTTTGAATTGCATGATTCTTTACTCCACCCTTTCCTGGTCACTCTCATATATTGTATCCTTCTTTGTCGAAAAATACATGTTTATGTCCCAATAGATAATAATATCTTAGCACGGACTAAAAGTAAAAAAAAATAACCAGCATAAAAAATCATGCTGGTAATAAAGCATTTTCACTAAATTGACATCTAAATTGGTCTCCAGACAAAGTTTCCTCCTTCATCAGGATGTCAAGTGAGTTGTCGAACACAGGACGATGCTTTTCCAGCAGTTCCAAAGTTCGGGTATGCAGGTCAGCCATAATCTCGCCATTTTCCCGCATGAGTTCTTCTTTCGTTACCATTTCCATGTTAATAATGCCAAGTGAAGTCAAACCGGAAGTCATCATCGTATGAACGATGTTCAGTGCTTGCTCAAAATCATTACTAGAGCCGGTACTTCGACCGCCATAGTACATTTCTTCTGCCGCAGCCCCTGCGAGCGAGATCATAATCTGCTCCTCCAGGTACTGCTTGGTGTATAAATACTGCTCTTGCTGTGGATTGTGACGCACATACCCAAGCGCTTTCCCACGTGGGCTAAGTGCTACCTGGCTTACGCTACCAGGACGAACAATTTCGGCCATAATAGCATGTCCTAGTTCATGAATCGCTACACGTTTTTTCTCTTCCAAGGTCGATTCTCGATCTGTCTTTTCACCCATCATCACTTTGTCAATTGCCATCGACAGATGTTTCTGTGCAATCATTTTCTGATCCTGTCTCATTGCATAGATTGCCGCTTCATTCATTACGCTCTCCAGCTGTGCGCCAGAAAACCCATAAGATTCCTCAGCAATTTTATCCAGATTCGCATCTTCCTGAATCGGTTTGTTTTTGGCATGAATTTTGAGAATATGAAGACGGCCCTTCTTATCAGGCAAATCCACTTGAATATGACGGTCAAAACGCCCTGGACGCGTTAAGGCGCTGTCCAGCATTTCTTTACGGTTTGTTGCCGCAATGATCAAAATCCGCGGTGTATCTACCGAATAAATACCATCCATTTCTGTCAGCAACTGATTCAAAGTCTGATCATATTCTCGTTGCTGTCCACCCTCACGTTTACCACCAATAACGTCGATTTCGTCAATAAAAATAATTGCATTTTCCTTCTTTTCCTTGGCTGCACGAGTACGTGCCTCCCGGAACAACTCACGCACACGACCTGCTCCAACACCAACGTACATTTCAACAAATTCACTACCTGAGGCTGCAACAAAAACAGAATTAGTATAGTGTGCCGCTGCCTTAGCCATCAGTGTTTTTCCTGTTCCCGGAGGACCTGTGAGCAAAACGCCTTTTAATGGACGGATACCAAACTTGGAGATTTCATCATGTCGATTCAAAAAATCCAAGGCCTCACGCAGCTCCTGCTTAGCGCTTTCTTGCCCACCGATTTCCTCAAAAGTCAGCTTGTCCGGACCATTTTTTTTACGTTTACGTTCTTGCCCAGCACCTACGGCCAAGCCCCCACGAGCATGCATGAGCATTAACAAGCCGCTGAACATCACACCAGCAACTAGAAGAGGGATAATGTTTACCCCAATAAAAACGAGAAATATAATGGTTACAGGCACAATGCCGATTAATATTTCCTTGATCCATCTAGGCATTAGGCCATACCCCCATTTGCTGAGATTGACGTGGCAAAACGATAAACTTGGTCGCTTTCCCTTCGCTGAGTCGGATATAGACATTGTTCGAATCCATGTCGGTATCAGCTTTGATACCCGTCTTTTTCTTTTTCATATGCTCAACTGTAGATGAAATTTGAGTATACTTTCTATTTTCCATCGCTTCGGCTACAGGAAACATAGCCTCAGACCACCATTGATTCAGTGCTGAATTGGAACGGTCTGCAATATCGAGCTTAATGGTGCGGCTGCCAATGATGGATTGTCCTTTTTGCTTAACTACATCGACCAATCCGGCCACATCCGCCTGCGGTTTGAGATCTAGTTTCAATACAACCCGATCCTGTTTAATATCTATTTGAGCGCTTGTCACGCCTGGATATTGAGAAACCAGTTTTTCCAGAGGACTTTGCATTGTAACCTGACGGTAAATGAACCATCCCCCAAATAGCAGCAAAGCTGCCAAAACTGCCGCCACAACGATAGGAACTGCACGCAATTTCAAACAACATCCTCCTCTCAAAATGTAAAACTCAGAAGAAACGGGACGAATGTCAACAAACAACCAAATTGCATGATCTTACAGTGATCAGCAATTCTTTTTTCTATCATTTTTGTCTATCACTTATAAAATATAGTATATCATAACGTATATCTAAAATCGAAGGCAATGTGTGGAGGAGTTGTGATGAGGCAAAATCTTTGGTTATGGTGGAGGTGGGACGCTGCGTGTAGGATTTGATCTTACGATCGCTGTTGCCCGCCATAAAGATGAATTTGCCTTAGGAGAGAAGTTGGGTAGGTAAAGATGCTTCGCTGGCTTTCAGCTCATCTTTACGGCATAGCAAGACTAAAAGACGTAAATACGAATTTCATCGCATTTACGTCTTTTTCTTGAGCTTTTAATCATTTACTAGTCATTCATTCCACATCTGCTAATCCTCAACCAGCTCAGTTATTGGGCAAAGTATACTTTACCCCCGTCGCTCCCCCATCTGAAAAACGGTAAAAGGCATAGTAATGATGGCTTCCATCATCGTAAAACAGCTGCCACACATATTCGCCATTGAACACACTCGGCTGGAGGCTTACAATTTTTACACCTGGAAGCTGCTGCTGAATTAGCGACGTCATTTTTTGCTCGTCGACTCCGTTCTTCAGCAGCTCGGTATGAACACCGCTATTATCTGCGGCAGGTACGTTAGGTTGTCCCTCCACTTTTTGAAAAGGAACCCATACCATTATATTTTCATTCTGTGCATTTTTCCCTTGAACCACCCAATATACCTGATCCCACACAGACTTCCATGTTTGAGTCGTGCTAACCAGACCACCTGATTGCTTGGCCTTAATGATAGCGGCATTTTTCTCAGCCACCTGGTCTTGAGTAACATAGGAATAATACCAGAAAATGCTGACCAGGATCAGTATCACGGCCAAAATGGCGACCGCTATCCATTTTTTCTTATTTTTCAAACCCGTGCTTCCTCTCTAAGGGGATGTGACACCTGAATTAGCGCGACAGCAGCCCTTCAAAGGCGGCTTGTGCCTCATGTTTGATACGTTCCTCGTCCATAGTCAGGCATTCGCCGTTTTTCACAACCTGACGACCGTCTACCCACACATGAGCCACGTCCTTGGCGCTTGCAGAGTATACCGCATGGGAAATAAGATCTGTACGCGGCAAGAAATGTGCCTGATTCAGATCCAACGCGATAAAGTCAGCCTTGTTGCCTGCTGCCAACGCTCCTACTTCTTTTAAACCAATCGACTTTGCACCGTATTCCGTTGCCAGACGCAGCGCTTCACTTGCAGGAACTGCCGTAGGGTCACCGGATACACCCTTGTGAATAAGTGCTGCCAGACGCATTTCCTCGAACATATCCAGGTTATTATTGCTGGCAGGACCATCCGTTCCGAGAGAAACCGTAACCCCTGCACGCAGCAATTCAGGCACTCTTGCCACACCACTTGCCAGCTTCAAGTTGCTGCCAGGATTGTGGGAAACCGCTACACCACGTTCTGCCAGTAAAGCTATTTCTTCGTCGTTCAAATGAACGCCATGGGCAACAAGCGAAGGACGGGAGAAAAAGCCAAGCTTATCCAAGTGTGCAACCGGACGCAAACCGTAGTCGCGTACGTTTTGCTCTACTTCGGCGATCGTCTCAGACATGTGCGTATGCAGTGGCAAGTCCAGATCATGCGCAGCTTGTACGAATTTTTCAATAAACGCAGGTGGACATGTATATGGCGCGTGCGGAGACATCATCGTAGTAATACGCCCGTCTGCTTTACCGTGCCAGTTACGTGCAAAAGTCACGGCCTCTGCCAGCTTGATTCGCTGTTCTTCCTCCGAACATAGTCCAATTGCTCCACGCATCAGACTTGCACGAATACCTGACTCCTCAGCCACACGAGCCACTTCATCCATATGATCGTACATATCGAGGAAGGTTGTTGTTCCACCTTTCAGCATTTCCAGCACAGACAAGGACGTACCCCAGTACACGTCTGTAGATGTAAACTTGGCTTCCATAGGCCACATTTTTTCCTGAAGCCATACTTGAAGTGCCAAATCATCTCCATGCCCACGCAGTAGAGACATCGCCGCATGACCATGAGTATTGATCAGACCAGGTAAAAACAATAGCCCTTTACCATCGATCGCTTCCGTCTCTTCCTCACCCGCAGGCAAGGTTTCGCCAATATAAGTAATACGACTATCCTCCACAATCATAAAACCATGGACTACCCCTGCTTCTGGTCCATTTACTGCAAAAGATCCGTTTTTAATCATCCATTTATTCACTGTCATATTGTGCTTCTTCCTTTCCGTCCTCCAAATAATAAGCGAGGCTAAGCAAATCAGTTGTAAAGTCTGTGGCATGAATCCGAATGTTGGCTGGTGCCTTGAGAGTAGTCGGTGCAAAGTTCAGGATCGCTCCAATTCCGCTATCAATAAGCCTATCAGCCACGTGCTGTGCTTCAAAATCAGGTACGGTAATAATCCCGATTCGAATGTTTTTTTCTTTCACAGTCGCTTCCAGTTCATCCATCGGTTGCACGACCAATGTATTGATCTTGGTTCCTACCTTATCCGGAAACGCATCAAATACCGCCACAATCTTCATATTGTCTTTTAAATAAGCGTTATAATTCGAAAGGGCTTGCCCCAGATTACCCGCTCCGACCAAGACTACATTAATTTGTTGGTCGATTTTCAGGATATGGCGTATTTTCTCAATGAGATAAGAAACATCATAACCAATACCCTTCCGACCAAAATCTCCAAAATAAGCAAGATCTTTACGGATTTGGGCCGGGTTCAAATCTAGCCTCTGTCCCAACTCTTGTGAAGAGACCGTAGCCACCTCCCGTTTGTGAAGTGCATTCAGATAACGTAAATATACGGGTAACCTCCGTACGACAGCCTCTGAAATTTTATCTGATTTCATACTTGCTCCCCCTAATTGTAACGAACATACTTATGTCCGTCCGTTATGCCTCTGTCTCCGGGGCGGATTGGAGCCATTCGGCGATGCGGGGCACCATTTGCTCCGATGGCATATGCTCCATTTTTGGTCCCGGTAACGAGTACAAAAAGTGCTTTCCGTAATAGGATTCAATCACACGCGTATCATAAACGATAACGACCCCGTGGTCGTTCGCTGTACGTACCAACCGACCAAATCCCTGTTTGAAGCGAATGACCGCTTGAGGTACAGACAGCTTCATAAATGGATTCTTCTTCTGCTGCTGGAGCAGTTCGCTTTTTGCCTCCAGCAGCGGGTGATTCGGCGGTTGAAACGGCAAGCGAACAATGGCTAGACAAGTCAGAGCCTTCCCCGGAATATCGACGCCTTCCCAGAAACTGCTGGTCCCCAGCAATACAGAAGCTTTCGCTTCCTGAAACCGGCGGGTTAGCTTGCTGCGACTTCCACTGTCCACACCTTGTCCCAGCACAGTAATTTCGCTGGATGCTAAGGCCTCTTTGAGCGGCTCATACACTTGCCGGAGCATCCGATAGGACGTAAACAGAACGAGCATTCTCCCCTGCGTCGCCTGAGCAGTCGCTCCTAGAGAGCTAACGAGCATATCTACAAAATGTGCATCTCCTACACTGCCCTTCACACTTGGGAAATCCCGTGGAATAACCAGCAACACCTGATCCCTGTAATTAAAGGGTGACGGGAGCTGCGAAGTCATCAGCCGCTCTTGATCTGCGGCCTCCTGTAAGCCGAGCTGATCGATCATGTACTGAAACGACTTATCTACCGACAAGGTAGCAGAAGTCAGAATAATGCTTCTTTTTTTGTCAAAAAACATTTCTTTCAACTGGCGGCTCACATCGACGGGTACCGCATAAAATTGCAATGATTTACTACGGAATTGCCCGCTCGCCTCGAGCCAGTATACGGTTGTTTCATCATCGAGTCGGATAAAAAAGCGCAAATTTTCTCGAATCCCCGCCAAATCCTTGAGCAGACCCGTGATATCTGTAATAAGGCTATCCGCCGCATAATCGTCATGTTCTTCCTTGACGTCCAGCATCAGCTTGTCGCCCTTGCGCAAAATTTCGCTCATCGTTACATATAGCTGATTTTCCAAAGCTCCCGCCTGATCCCACTTTGCAGGCTTGGCCGAAGGTTTGAGACGGGAAGAAAACTGTCCTGTTTCACCCGGTGTCGCATCACTTCGCTCCGGCAACATGCCAAACAGCTTGTCGCTTAGCAGGTCCCAAGTTTCCTTCACCTCTAACACGAGCGGATACAGCTGGTCGATAGTTGAGGCCCAATCTGCCGACTTCTCGTGCCCCGATTTCGCCAACTGTTGACGAAGTGAAGGCAGTTGTCCATTCTTGCTGTCTTTGAACAGTCGCGTCAGTGTATGCACGAGTGTGAAATATTTCATATGCATACCTAGGTGTTTACCAGCTACTTCCTCCAGGTGATGGGCTTCATCTATCACCAGATGTTCATAGCTCGGCAATAACTGATGACTGGCTTTGACGTCTGTGAACAACTTAGAGTGATTCGTAATAACAACATCCGCTATTCCTGCTTCATGGCGTGCACGATGATAATAACATTTGCGGAACCATGGGCAAGAACGACCAAGACAGGACTCTGAATCACTCGCCACCGTTTCCCAGAAATCCCCTCCACGGTTGCTCAGATTCAGTTCTTCATCATCACCGGTTTCTGTTAGCGTCAACCAGACGATCATCTGAGCCGCTGTAATTAAATCTTCCTTCGGTGTAGCGAAGTCTCTTCTGTTTATTTTATGTTCAAACTTACGCAGACACAAATAATGTCCCCGACCCTTGAAAATAGCAGCCCGGAACGGAAACGGAATCACCTTGGTTAGCATCGGAATGTCGCGCTCGCGTAATTGCTCCTGCAGGTTGATCGTATGTGTACTCACCATAACGCGCTGTCCCTTTTTCACACTGTGATACAGCGATGGGAGCAAATAACCCAGAGACTTCCCTGTTCCTGTACCTGCTTCAATCAGCAGATGCTTGTCTTCACTCAGTGCCTGATTCACACCCTCAATCATCTGTATCTGCGCCTCGCGCTCCTCATATTGACTCAAGGATGAACGCAAATTGTCCCGCACATCATCCATGTACTCCTCAAAGGTAACACCTGACAGTGGATTCGGGTCATCTTCTCTACGCGGAGCAGCTAGCTCCGTCCAATCTTCCACTTTTAGCGCAAGCTGACGAAAAAACTGATATCCCTCCAAATCCTGAATAGGATCAAGCTCTTTCTCTTCACGCACCCCATCAAGAAACCATCCAAGGTCACTGTCTTCCTCTGCAAACAAATCACTAAGCCGCTGTATCGTTATCAGAGGTAATGCTTGAAGCTCACCCAGACACTTTAAAAATACCTCGGCCGTAGCCAATGCGTCGCTGTCTGCTTGGTGAGGGCGATCATGTGCCAGCCCGAACTCAGAAGACACAAAACCCAACTGATACGAAGATAGTGATGGAAACATAATTTTCAGAAAATCCATTGTATCCAAGATTCTTCCGCTAAATGGCAAGTATCCGCACCGATCCAGAGCGTTTTGCAAAAAATTAAAATCAAACGCCACATTATGACCGACCAGTACAACATCGTCCAGCATAGGCACAAGCTCCATCATCATTTCTTCAAGTGCAGGTGCATCCTTCACGTCATCGTCTGTAATTCCGGTCAATCCAGTGATAAAAGGTGGAATAGATCTGCCAGGGTTCACATAAGAGCCGTAAACACGGGAAATGCTGTTATCATGATCTATAATTGCAAGTCCGACTTGAATGATGTCATCCGCGGACTGGGTGCCTGTCGTTTCAAAATCCAATACCGCAAATTTCATTCGGGCTTAATCCTTTCTTATGACACTTACAAAAATAATAACTCCGTATATTAGCATAGCAGAAGATCGCGTGTTTGGAAATTAAGACAGCCAAAAAAGACGATGCATACGCCGCCTCAGGAGGTGGGCATGCATCGTCTTACTCGGTGTCTGACAACTACATCCAGGTCATTATGGAGCTGTCGTATCGAAGCTTTTCGGTACCGGACAAACAGGCTTCCATATTGTACAGCGGCTCGGGTAACGCAGGATCTAACTGATGTGCGAGAGCAAAACATTTTTGCGCCTCCTCTACGTCAGCCTGCTTTGCCAACAGACAGCCTAGCGCATTATAGATGACCGCTTTTAGTCCTGCCTGCTCAGTCAGGTCCAGCACCTTCTGAAAATGGTATACAGCTTCTGCTGGATCATCTAGTTGAAAATAGGCCATTCCCATATACATGCGACTCTGCCAACTGTTCGGAAAATGCTGTAGTACCTGCTCAAATTGTTGGATCGCCTCAGAGTACATAAGTAATCGATAATACCCTTGCCCCCGACTAAAAGCCGGCAGCTCTTTTTCAGGCAGCTCCGTGTCAGACATATCGGTCTCCGCGGAAAAGCCGGCCGCACGCAGGCACACCATTTTTTCCTCAAAGGCCAGCCACTCATCCATAATTCCGTCACTCATTCTCCGCAGCAGACTCCAGTGCTGTAGCAGCTCCTGCCTGCGGGAGCCCTGGGCTGATGGGTAATGCTTCACGATATCATCTAACATGCTGTTCATTTCTGCGAATACATGCTGGAACATGTGCATCCCGCCCTTATGAAAGATGGATTAATACACTCACATTTTTCGCTTAAAAGACGGGTTTCATCCGCACTCCCATTCATTACATGATCGTCGCATGTACTTCTTTGTTCATCGTTTGGGCTGGTTTATTATGTTCATCAACAAATACCACTGTTGGTTTGTATGTTTTGGCCTCTTCATTTGACATGGAAGCATAGGAAATAATAATGACTGTATCACCAGGCTGCACCAAACGAGCTGCCGCACCGTTGAGACAGATCACACCGCTCCCACGCGGTCCGGGGATAACATAGGTTTCCAGTCGAGCTCCATTGTTATTGTTTACAATTTGAACCTTTTCATTCTCCAACAAATCCGATGTCTCCATGAGATCTTCATCTATAGTGATACTCCCCACATAGTTCAGGTTAGCTTCCGTAACCGTAGCGCGGTGAATTTTGGATTTCATCATAGTTCTAAACATGGGAAAGCACCTCCGCCTTCTGTATTCTTATATTGTCAATCAGTCGGGTACTGCCAAATTTCACAGCTAGCGCTACGATGATGTCTTCCTGAACATCACATAGCCGCTGCTCGGGAAGAAGGGGCTCCAGACCGGGAAAAGTTAAAATTTCAATGTAATCAATGTCTGCTAAAGGAGAGTAAGTAATGGTGGACTCCACCATTTGATGTAACTGACGAATCGTAATTGTGTTTGTTACAATATCTTCGCTCACTTCTTGCACCTTACGCAGTGACTGGGACAGCACCAATGCCTGCTCGCGCTGTTCTGCACTTAAATACACGTTACGGGAGCTGAGGGCCAAACCATCCGCCTCTCTGACGATGGGACAAGGTACGATAGTCACGTTCATATTGAGATCAGTCACCATCTGCTGGAGCACAGCAACCTGCTGTGCGTCCTTCATCCCAAAAAAGGCCAAATCAGGACCTATCATGTTAAAAAGCTTGGCTACCACCGTAGTCACACCATCAAAATGGCCGGGACGGGAAGCACCGCACAAGCGATCTGTCAAAGCGGATACACGAATTTTGGTTTGGGTTGGTTGTGGATACATTTCTGCTACAGTTGGCAAAAATACAATATCCACGCCCTCACGCCGTGCTACCTCCAAATCACGAGCTTCATCGCGGGGATAGCTTTCCAGATCTTCATTCGGTCCAAATTGGATCGGATTTACGAAAATGCTAAGCACCACCGTATCTGCCATTTCACGCGCCTTGTGCATCAAGCTCGCATGTCCTTCATGCAGGTATCCCATCGTTGGTACAAAGCCGACTTTATGTTGCAGTAAAGAGGCAGAATCGTGTACCGTTTTTGCTCCATTGGCTCCAAGTTGCCGACGTTCGGCAATAACCTTGCGTAGTTGAGCCACTTCTCTTACGATGATCATGACTGAGATTCCACCTTTTCCTTAGCTTGTTTCTGCGCTTGTCCTTTTGCCTGTCCGTACAAGGACTCCAGGGACTCCACAACACGGTCATCCGCGCTGAATACATGCTCTGCGGCCGGGAATGCCCGCCCTTTCACATCACTCACATACTGCTCAATGCTGCTACGGATCAAGCCGCCTACATCGGCATAGGTTTTAACAAAGCGTTTGCTGAAATAAGGAGATGCGTACTGAATCAGATCGTGATAAACAAGTACTTGACCGTCACATCCACGTCCTGCACCGATTCCAATGGTTGGAATGGAAAGTTCTTTAGAAATCGCCGTTGCCACTTCCTCAGTCACCAATTCCAAGACAATACCAAAGGCACCCGCCTGCTCTAATGCCTTGGCATCTGCCATCAACCGGCGTGCGTCTGCTTCGTCCTTACCTTGAATGCGATAGCCACCAATTTGATTAACTGATTGTGGAGTAAGCCCGATATGTCCCAGCACAGGTACACCTGCCTGAACAGTCGCTTTTACGACATCGGTAATTTCAGCTCCGCCCTCCAATTTAACAGCATGCGCATGTCCTTCTTGCATCAGACGGCGGATGCCTTGAAGACTTTCGGATATGCTGCCGTGATATGTCATAAAAGGCATGTCCGCTACGATAAATGTATGCTCAGCGCCTCTTGCAACTGTCCGGGAATGGTACACCATATCATCCAAGGTCACAGGGATGGTCGAATCGTAACCAAGAACTACGTTACCCAGCGAGTCCCCCACGAGAATGATGTCAATTCCCGCCTCCTCGGCTATCTTAGCCGATGGATAATCATAGGCGGTCAGCATACTGAGCGGAATGCCCTCCTGCTTCATTTTTTTCATTTTTACAATATTCAGCGCTTGTTTTCCTGCCATCGCGAATGGCTCCCTTCCATCTTTTTTTGGCACAAAAAATAACCTTTTATGAACGCCTGTACATCTGCGTCATCAAAAGGTCCGAACAGCCAAAAAAGACACTCATTTTGAGATCGTCCCTTCTGTCTCGGTCCTGTTCGGCTCAGAGCAGAATCCAACGTAACCTTCAAATGAAGTTATGATGGTCTTACAAACTTGCTAAAGTAGAGCAATGTGCCCTTGGAGTGCAGCTCGGACCGTCCGATGCCGCCTCCTGCACAGTATAACAAAAAACATCAGCTTTTTCACGTGAAGTTTCACACAGGAAACAGAAAGATTGTGGTCGTATACTCAGCTAGGGTCGCTTCTACAATTGTATATCCCCTGAAATAACCTGAATCCGCTCACCCTGGTTCGTTTCTATCACTAGTGCCCCTGAAGGGTCCAAGCCCACCGCTGTACCTTCTACCGCTATCCCTTGTCCCGTATGTGCCCGAACGCTGCGGTTCATCGTCACGGATAACGCCTCCCACAGCATGGCTATGGGCTGGAACCCCTGCTCGGCATACAACTTACTTAGCAGCTCCATTTCTTCCAGAACTGCAGCAATCAGTGCAGTACGGTCAATTTCAAGCCCTGCTTCTATTTTCAAGGATGTCCCTACATGGGATAGCTCTTCCGGGTAATCTTCTTTATTTAAATTTACGTCAATGCCGACCCCTGCAATACAGTAGCGGACCCGTTGATCCTCTGTTGCAGATTCCAACAGAATACCGGATACTTTGCGACCATGAATCAACAGATCGTTTGGCCATTTGATTCCTGCCTCCACACCCGTCAGTCGGCGAATAGCCCGGCATACCGCCACGCCTGTAAGCAGCGTTAGCTGGGGGGTAAAGGCCATGGGCTGGGTGGGGCGCAATACAATGCTCATCCATATCCCTTTGCCGCGAGGGGAATACCATTTCCGTCCCTGACGTCCCCGACCCGCCGTCTGTTCTTCTGCCAGCACTACCGTTCCCTCCGGCGCATCCTCTTCTGCTAAACGCATAGCATCCTGCTGAGTGGATACCGTCGAATCCAGCACTATGATACGCTGGCCAAACGATTGTGTAGTTAATAGATCTGCCAATTTGGATACTTCCAATCGGTCAGGCCGAGATATCAACCGATAGCCCCGGCGCGAAGAGGCATCGATATTATAACCCAGCTCACGCAGTTTGTTGATTTGCTTCCATATTGCTGTGCGACTAACGGAGAGGCGTCGGCTAATCTCCTCACCAGATACGTAATCGGATGAACCTTCCTCCAGTATGCCTAACAGTCTATCATGATTATTCACTACTCATCACCCGTTTCACTTCCTGAAGCAATGTTTCTGTTTCATTCGGGATATCTCCGCAAGCGACCGCTTGTAAAAGCCGTTCCATCATCTGCCCCAGCCAAGGTCCACCTGGTCGATTCATTGCCTGAACCAGTTCATTTCCAGTAATATTTAAATCTTTGATACGAACGACGGCAGCCTGCTGTGTCCACGAGTTTGCCAGTTCGGCAATCTTCTTCACATGCTTTTCTACCCACGGCGGTAATCCACGGAACGAAGAAGGCAGTGTCTTGTGAAGCTCCAGCCAGTCTGAAGCTGTATCCTTTCCCAGCTTAATTAACAATCGAATCCAGTTACGACGCAGTACCTCGTCGTTGATAGGGTCAGAATCTCTCGAAACAGAGTTGTCAGCTATGGCAACAGCATGGCTGATGAGCTCGGTCTCCCATTCCAATAAATGAACCAAACGCCAACGTACGGCGTTGGAGAAGGTCCAAGCTCTTAATAGCTCGTCCGCTGCCTCGGAGCTAAGTCTACAAGACATAAGGAGCAAACCCCACCGTAGCTCTGCTGGCAGCTGCACGATCTCCTTGAGCGCCTGTGCGTCACATTGTTCCCAGGGAACCGGAACCTTCGTACAGCCAAGCAATCCGCTACGTCCCAGCATCTCCAATCCACGTAATGGGTCAGGCCCCGCTAGCATCTTTTCTAACTCGACTCGTACCCGTTCCATGGCTATATATCGGAGTCCCTCTCTGCGACGGATCATACCTTTCCAGGTATTGTAGGCCACCCGGAACCGAAATACAGAGGCAAAACGGATGCAACGCAGCATTCGCAGCCCGTCCTCCTCAAAGCGTTCCTCAGCTCGTCCCACACAACGAACGAGAGCAGCTCGCAAATCGGCTTCTCCCCCAAACGGGTCCACCCGCTCTCCGTGTTCTGCCATCGCAATCGCATTCATAGTAAAATCCCGTCGCATCAGATCCTCACGGATATCCTTCACGAAGGCAACTTCCGTTGGCCGGCGGTGATCAGCATAACCGCTTTCTGTACGAAAAGTGGTCACCTCGAACGCATAGCCACCCTGCATAACCGTTACCGTCCCATGCTGGATTCCTGTCGGAATAACATGAGGGAATAGCGCTAAGACCTGTTCAGGCTCAGCCGAAGTGGTCAGATCCATATCATGAATAGCTCGTCCTAATAGCTCATCCCGCACACAGCCGCCAACCCAGTAAGCTTCGTGGCCTGCTGCTGTTAGTGTATGTATGACCTCTCTGCCATGAAGTGCCATCTCTTGGTCAGCGCATTGCCAAGTATTTGTATTCATAGGGTTTCCCCCTTTGCAAGTATTCAATATAAAAAACGGACGCGAGTCCGCCCCCTTAAACGCTGATCGGTTTAAGATCCGGCACCTCGCGTCCCAACACACGGTAATAGATTTCTTCATATTGACGGGTAATCAGCTCATCACAAAAAACGGTACGGGCGCGGGTCAGACACGCTTCACGGAAACGTTCCGCCATCGCTTCATCGGACAACAGCTCAACTGCATAATCAGCCATCGCCTCAGTATTACCAATTTCAGCAAGATACCCCGTACTTCCATGCACAACGAGTTCAGGAACTCCTCCGGCCTGAGAACCGATTGTCGGCACTCCACAGGCCATTGCTTCCAGCGCAACCAAACCAAAACTTTCTTTTTCCGAGGGAAGCAGCAGCACATCCGCCATAGAAATCACTTCTGCGATCTGATCCTGCTTACCTAAAAAGAAGACCTTGTCTTGAAGACCTAAATCCTCAATTTTGCAGCGGATTTTTGGTAGATCCGGTCCTTCCCCCACCAGCAGCAGCTTCGCAGGCACTTTTCGTTGCACTCTTTCAAATATATCCAACACATCGCCCACCCTTTTGACAGGACGGAAATTGGAAATATGCATCATTATTTTTTCATGCGGTTGGGCAAAGTCTCTTCTAAGCGCAGCGGCATCTCGTGGATAATACACCCGTTTATCTACAAAATTATAGGTTAAATCAATAGGCCGTGTAATTTCCAGCGCATCTATCGTCTCCCGAATCAAATCTTTGGAAACCGCCGTCACAGCGTCACTTTTGTTAATAGCCAGCCGAATCAGGTCCTTCAACGACTCATCCTGTGCCAACACTGTAATGTCCGTACCGTGCAGGGTGGTTACCACCTTCAGATGATCACCCACCATTTCCTTCGCCAAGTAAGCGCACACTGCATGTGGTACCGCATAATGAACATGGAGTACATCCAAATTCTTCATTTGTGCGACTTGGGCCATTTTGGTCGCCAGTGACAAATCATAGGGCGGATATCTAAACACGTAATAATCGTTAATTTCAACCTCATGATAAAAAATATTTTTCTGAAACGTCCCGCCCAATCTGAACGGAATGCTATTGGCAATAAAATGAACCTCGTGCCCTTTTTCTGCCAGCAACTTGCCTAGCTCAGTAGCCACTACGCCGGAACCACCCAGCGACGGATAACAGGTAATTCCAATTTTCAGTTTGTCATTCAAGCTAGCTGCCTCCTTCCGCTCACCAGTGATAACTTTTCTGCCGATTTATTTTAACACTCTGCAAAATGCTCAAGTATAGAATTCTTATGTGAATAGCTTAACCAGATATGGCGTTTTGGACGCAAACCCTTCTGCATACGTAATCAGTTTGCGCTGACCCAACAACGAGTCGCGAGCTTTTACGCGTTCCACATATCCCTGATTTAATGGTGTGGACACTGTATCCTTTCCAGGCGCTGCCTGAAATTGCGAAGCATAACTCAATAACGACTGTTCCTTGACTTCATAATGCTCGGTGATATCCACAATCATATCCGTTCTGCCAATATCATTGATAAAATAAAAATATAATTGCTCTACCTGTATCGCAGGATTTTCTGGCATAAAACGTCGCAACTTCGCGTTAAATACCGCTTCCTCCACCAACTTGCTACACATGACATGGTCTGGATGCCGATCCTCCCAATAAGGAGCGAATACGACTTTCGGTGCATGGCGCCTGATTTCTGCTGTAACTGCAGCTACATGTTCAGGAGTTACATATAATCCACGATCAGGCAGACCCAAATTCGTCCGCACAGCAAGCCCGAGCACTTTCGAAGCATGTTCAGCTTCTGACATACGAGTATCCACATCACCATTGGATGACATTTCAGCCCGCGTCAAATCGCACACGCCCACCTTTAAACCAGCGGCTGTATGCTTGGCAATCGTGCCTCCCATTCCTATTTCTGCATCGTCAGCATGAGCTCCGAAAATCAGGATGTCCAGCGTCATTATATATCACCCTGCTGGTCAATGCCCGGTTTATATTTATGTACCAGCTCACGCCAAGCAAAATCGCCTCGGTCCAGCGCTTTCACCAGTATTTCAGCAGTTGCAACGTTTGTTGCCAAAGGAATCCCCTGCACGTCACACAAACGTAACAAGGCACTAATGTCCGGCTCATGCGGTTGTGCCATGAGCGGATCACGCAAGAATATAATCAAGTCCATGTCATTTTGCGCAACCATGGCCCCGATTTGCTGATCTCCTCCAAGCGGCCCGGACATGAAACGGTGAATTTCAAGCTTGGTTTGCTCCATAATGCGCAGACCTGTTGTACCTGTTGAAAATAACTTGTGATCTGTAAAAACATGCTCATAGGCCGTTATGAAATTTACCATTTCATCCTTTTTTCGGTCATGCGCTATAAATGCAATCTTTAACATTCGAAGTTCCTCCTGCCTCATTCTATAATTTCATTCGTCCAATCATTCGCGTATTCTTAATCGATGTAATGCTCAAATCCATATACAAGCCCTGGCTGCTCCATGACCTTCTGAATACCGATTTTAACACCCGGCATATAGCCCGCCCGTTCATAAGAATCCTGACGAATCTTCAGAGATTGTCCAAACCCTCCGAATATCACTTCTTGCTGTGCGAACACACCGGGAAGACGGACACTGTGGACACGAAACCCTTGATAGTAACCTCCCCGTGATCCTTCTAACGTTTCTTCCTCTTCCGGGTTACCCTGTCGCAGCTCTTCACGCTGTTCGGCGATTAGCTCTGCGGTCTTAATGGCTGTGCCCGATGGCGCGTCCAATTTTTGGTCACCATGATATTCGATAATTTCCAGATGTGGGAAGTATTTCGCTGCCTGAGCCGCAAACCGCATCATCAAAATGACGCCAATTGAAAAGTTTGGCGCGATCAGACCACCAATTTGCTGCTCACGACACTGCTTGTCCAGTTCATCAATCTGTTCGGGAGTAAACCCTGTTGTTCCGATAACCGGACGAACTCCATGCTTGATAGCAAGCGCTGTATGTGCATATGCAAAACGCGGCCCCGTAAAATCGACCATGACATCCGCTCGGCTATCCAGTAATGCCTGCTCCACATCCTCCACAATAGCGATACCCGCTTCCGGTAGTCCGACGAGAAGGCCGGCATCACTGCCGGCATGTGTTCTGTTCACTGCGGCCACAAGCTGTAGTTCCTCATCTTGAAGAACCAATTTGACAACTTCACGGCCCATACGCCCTGCTGCTCCTACAACAGCCACTTTTATTGGTTCTGACATATCCCTACAACTCCTTATGCATCCATTTGTGCTAGATCTGTTCATTCATCTGCTGGCATAACTTCTTCATGAGGTTGGCAAGCTGCACATTGTGAGGAAACAGTGCAGCCGCCTCACGAGCAGCCTGCACAGCCAGCTTATACTCATTCATTTCGTCATAAATCAATGCGAGCAGCAAAAAAGCATCCCCACATAACGGATCGAGGGCTATTGCTCGTTCAAGTAACAAGATCGCATCCTGACGCACCTGCGGCGTAGCTCTGTCGACATCCAGCATTTTTCTGGCCTTCTCCGTATGCTGCCTGGCTTCCTGCGCATGTAGATGGAGAACATATTCATCCTGCTGTGGAGCGAGACGAACCGCATGCTCTGCATATGCGAGAGCCTGCTCCAAACGACCACTACGAGCATAGGTAACCGAGCACCGGAAATAATGCTCCGCATGATCAGGCTGAGCTGAAATTGCTTTTTCAAACCATTCCACGGCCTGCTCAAAATCGTTCTGCAAAATGCACTGATAAGCTTTCTGAACGTATTCCTCCGCCTTCATGACACTGCACCTCCGGGTAACCGGTTTGGTACAGCATATGTACAAAGCGCCTAATCGGTGTCCTTTTTGGTCCAACGATTCGCATCACGTGTGTTAAATTTATGCATAACCTTATCATGTGCCTCGGTCAAATTTATACCTAGCGAGTTCGCAAAGCAGATGGTGATGAACAAAATGTCCCCCAGCTCCAGCTCAATGGAATTGTCCGCCTCATCCGTTTTTTTCGGTTTCTCGCCAAAGGAGTGATTGACTTCCCTCGCCAGTTCCCCGACTTCCTCAGACATCCGGGCCAACATCGCTAAAGGGCTAAAATACCCTTCCTTAAATTGAGATATATACTGGTCTACCTCACGTTGAATTTCATCTAATGATTTTTCCATGAAACACGCAATCCCCCCATGTGCAGGTTTATTCATATGTTATCGTAAAGCACATTTTAAAACAAATTTTTTTTAATTGTGAACTTACGACCCCAACTTACTGTCATCAGTCTTTTAAAGCTACCGTAAAAAGGTATACTACATATAAGGAGCTGCGATTAGCAAAATCAGTATGAAGTCGTTCTTCCTTAAACTGCTACTGCGAGGGATTATATGAAGATATCCAAGTCCATGGAACAGCTTAAAATGATTTTACCCATTGTGCTCGGGACCGCCATCTATGCATTCGGTCTGCTTTATTTTATTATACCCAGTAAACTGATGGAAGGTGGTATTACTGGGATCACCCTGCTGCTCAATTATGCTTTTTCGATTTCACCCTCTCTCTCCACATTGCTTCTGAACATTCCTTTATTTTTAATTGGATGGAAAATGCTTGGGGGCAAGCAAATTCTATATACAGGGGTAGGTATTGGGTCGCTCACTTTTTTTCTGTGGTTGTATGAAAAAATGATTCATCTCGGATGGATGGGAACATTTCAAACTGAACACGATTTTATACTTTCTTCATTATATGCGGGGGTTACGCTTGGGGCCGGATTAGGTATTGTGTTCCGCTTTGGCGGCACCACGGGCGGCTCGGATATAATCGCTCGTATTCTAAACCGGAAGTTTGGCTGGAGTATGGGAAGGATTATGCTGGTCATTGATATCGTCATTATCGGTGCTTCACTACTTTACATACCAAAAGAAAAAATTCTATATACATTAGTCGCCGTGTTCATCGCGTCCAAGATTATTGATTTTATACAAGAAGGCGCCTATTCCGCCAGAGCCTTTATGATTATCAGCGACCACACGATGGACATTGCGGATATTATTATTAGAGACATGGATCGCGGAGTTACTATTATTCCGGCTGTAGGTGCATTTTCCAAGCAGGCCAAGCATGTTGCCTATTGTGTCGTGCCTCGTCAGGAAATACGACGTTTGCACCAAATTGTTAAATCGGTTGATCCACGGGCGTTTATTATCATACAGGATGTGCATGATGTACATGGAGAGGGGTTCAAAGAGGAATAGCCCGGAAATCCGGGCGATGGGCTAATCTATATGGATGGCTCAGCAGCCAACGACGCGAGTGTTCGAATTTGCATCGTTATCCAGAGAAACCAGCTCGATATTTACGATAACCTGCATAGACCAGCGCCAGCAGAACAATCATGCCGATTGCCAATTCTGCCCGGCGCTCACTTTCACGTGGGATAAATGGCGCCAGTGCAGTGGCGTCTTTTTCACGTCCAAACAAGGCATTAAACGTCGGATTTCCCTGATCCAACGCCCCTCTAATGGCTGAGGCATCTGCATGTTGCTGATCCCCCAATCCTTTGACGTAGGAAATCCATGAATCAGCCCGGACAACCTCACTTGTTCTGCCATGAATCAATGCTGCTGTACGGATCGTCTCATAATGGTCCTCCAGCACCGCGGCTCCAGCTTTGAAACCCTTCATGTTACCTTTAGCAAACTGGCTGTTCAAGCCGCTAACATCTTCTTTTAAAATCTTATAATACTGCTGCCATAAGGGCTGACGCGGATGTGCAAGCGCATCTGTCGCAAGTCGTAAATTGGCCGCAGCCTTCACCCACTCATCTGGTGATGCTTGGACAGACTGTGTAGCTTGCTGGACCTCAAGGATGCTGCCGGACAAAGCATGAATGGCCTCTACAGATAACGCTGCCTGCACCTGGCCGGTGCCAAACCATCGACTCACCTCGGCTACATCCGCGTGCGCTTTTTCAATGTTCCCGTCCATCACATCCCGATACAGTATCGCAGCTGCATGGTCCAGTTCCTCAATTTCTTTTGTATTTCCTATGGGTTTTGATTGATCACGCGCTTCTGCCACACCTGGAGGGACGCAGACGGACAGCAGCAGGACCATAGATAATACAACACTCGAAACAATACGTATCGTAATTTGAAACGTCTGACCCCTAATCATGGGACATCCCTCCTCACCTTACTGTATGGCAAGGTTACCGGGACTAGAACTTTCTTCAAAATCAAAACCAAAACTTTGTGTAGCTAAATGATTAAAGCTCTTTCTTATTTTATGATCATCACGGATTCCTTTCTATTTCTTCACTTCTACTCTCATTCGATTGCGCGCAAACATGGCAAGCCATGCTGCTACGATACTGGCAAGGGTTAGCATATAGGTAAACGCACGCACTTGCGGTACATTATCCATTAGCGTCTTTGGAAGATACGGATATATACCAAATGTATAATCCATCGTATCATTTAACAATGTCCAGAGTGCGGCTAGGCATAAAGCAGTCCATTTGCAGGTGAAAAAACGCACGAACAGTAACGCTTCGACCGCCATTGCCGTGTGAGATGCCACCAGCATCCAATCCTGCCATATCATATGTCCCCCCTGCGCAACTCCCCAAAAAATAATAGCTGAAGCCCATATGCCATATTTTACACTCGTGACAACAGCCAACGCCTCCATGATCTGTCGAATGACCTTCAAGCTCTTGAGACGCGGAGAATAGAGCAAAAATGCTATAGAGATCGTAAAAAACAGACTCGCCGTCGGACTATCAGGCACAAATACAATCTGCCACATCGGATGATAATTTAGAGTATATTCCAACTGCCCCCCATACCATATGTACCCATACACTGTTCCTACCAGATTACACCAGAACAGCAGCCACAAAAAAGGCCGGCTCGTCAAGAACGACCGGCTCCACAAATAAGATAACGACACGCCCTTCATCCTCCGTTCATACGACGGTTGCCTTGTACAGGCCCATCCTACAAAGACTATATCATATCCAAGCGTATCAAAAAAACCTGACCGCCGCTACAGTCAGGTTTGATGATTATGATCTCGAACTAACAATTGGTCTGAAATCCAACTTAGGGTTCCTAAGATTATTCTAACTCATTGCTTTCAGCTCATCCGTAAGATGACGAAAAGCTACTTCATCTCCGGAGGCCAGCGCCTCATCAATATCCTTGTAGAGTTTTTCACTCCGGTGTTTACGTAATGCCTCGTCCAAAACCATTTCAGCAGACAGGCCCAACATTACTTCATAAGTAACCTTCATTTTATCCATAGGATGCACCTCCAACATGAGTTTAAGAGATCCTATATTCTTTTCCTTTCGCCACATAGCTGAGTGCCGTTCGTGACATCCGCTGCAAATCTGCATCTGTCAATTCGCGCACCACTTTGGCAGGTGTACCGAGAGAAAGAGTATAGGGTGGTATTTTGGTATTTTCCGTAACGACCGACCCTGCTCCTATTAAAGCATATTCACCAAGCTCCGCTCCGTTGAGTACAATGGCCCCCATACCGATTAAAGTGCCTTTGCCTACCATACAACCGTGGATTATTGCAGCATGACCTATCGAAATGTCATCCGCCAGCAACAGGGGCTGATCCGTGTTCACATGTCCCACGACACCGTCCTGAATATTGCAGCGTTCACCGATGAAGATAGGCGCCATATCTCCGCGCAGTACGGCATTAAACCATACAGAGGAATCTTGGCCGATCGTTACTTTTCCGACAATTTTTGCTCCTTCTGCCACATAGACAGATGAATGGAGCTGTGGCATGTTTCCGTTATAGTGAATCAGCATCAACTTCACCCTCTCATTTTGGGTGAAATTCTATCAACATGTGTGTTGCTTGTCAATGGAGCCGTATACCCGAGTCGTTCCGCCCAATGCGGCACTCTCCCGCCAACTTCAGCCCCCAGGCTGTCATCTGTACAGAGGGTCCCGTCGGATGTTCACCCTGACGAAGCATACCCAAGTGAAGCATCATTCGTATAATTCTCTGATCAAAGACCGAACGGGGCGTATCATAGTAAAACGGTCGAATCAGTGGGCCGATATGTACAAAAAGCGACTCTGAGGACGTCCACGGCCTGGCACATTCTCCAATCCAGTAGACTAGAGAAAGCAAATTAGGAACGGCTCCTTTATACAGTCTTAACCAAAACCTGAATAGCTGTATCATTTCTTCCTCAATTGTATGCTCCTGATGCGCTTCTCCCTTTGCTGTCAGCACAACCTGGTCCCCTTTCTCCTCGATGTACTTGGAGTGACGGGCATAATCATACAGTAGGGCCATTCGGTCTGGATAAAACTTAAAAGAGGAACCATACCCGAAACGCCATCCTCCCTTACCCAAAAGCGGCTCCGCAATGTGCAAATGCTCCATCAGCTGCTGCTGATTGCGACGATACCAAGCCCCCTCGGGATTTAGCGGGACCTCATGCTGCCCCATGTATTGAAGGAAAAGCCGTAAATCCTCTGCCAGTAGATGCCCTTCATCCCGGTACGATGACGGTTCGCTTACCCGTGTCATTCCGCTTTGGAAGTCATGTACCATAACACGTCGAAAGCGCTCCTTCATATCCAACGGAATTTGGAACAAATACCTCGTGTTGTGCGTCGAACCGTTGAACAACCAGCCACTAGAACGCAGACGGGTCACAATATCTCTTGGCCGCTCACCAGGATTTTCGTCCTCCTCAACAGACTGTTTGGCTACTGCAATCAATTCCTCCATGCTGAAATACGGTCGGTCATCGAACAGCAGTGCGTTCAAAAACCTTACCTCTGACAACCTCAGCTCCTTGACCTGCGCCTCAAAAAAACTACTGCTGCCGAGCTTCGTCAAAATCCCCTGGATCAACTCATGCTTGGAATTAGGTTTACAGTCACAATCGTAATACACCGCGATTCTGTTCAAATGCACAATATCCGCAAATGTCAGCATATCCGCCAGATTCATTGTTCCATCGCCTCGTCACTGGACTGTCATCCGGAATTGATTCTTACCTGTTGTACCCACAGCTTTGACGGATTGTTCAAACTCTAAACCTCTTTTTTTGCAAAGGTATAATTAAAAAACAAAAAAGACCACGACTTCTACGATGAGTAGAAGCCGTGGTCTTTTACTAACTTTTTGAGTTACAGTCACTTTTCTCTTGCAAATGCTTCGTGCAATTATACAAAAGTGGTGCCCAATCCATATCCTCACGCTGAAGTATACTAAGTGACAAATTGCCGATTCGTTCCGTGAATTTTTCCTGATACAGAGCCTTATACAAATTAGCCAAAAAACCGCCGTGGGAAACGACCAGCAGATTCTTGTCCCGATTTTCCGTCCAAATGGCCTCCATAAAACCTAGCCCGCGAAGCTGAAGATCCGCATCGCTTTCCTGCCCTAGATCCAGCAGATGCCAGTCGACTCCCCACTTCTCTTCACGCTCGGCCTGTGTCATGCCCTCGACCTGACCATAAGCACGTTCTCTTAGTCGATCATCAGATTCTAGCAACGGAAGATGCAGAGCAGAAGCAATAATCTCCCCGGTCTCTTTCGCTCTGGAGAGACTACTTGTAATAAGCCCGTCCCAACGATAAGACTCTCTCTTTAATCGTTCTGCAAGCAAGCGTGCCTGCTGGCGTCCTTCCTCATTTAACGGAATATCACTGTGGCCCTGGATTTTCCCTACCGCATTCCAATCCGTCAATCCATGTCTGATCAAGCCAATAAGCATCGTGTCTTTTCCTCCGCTGTTTTGTTATTCAGGCATTGTTATGAATTCATATTGGAGTCCAGCTGTCCTGCTAACTTCTGACCCTTCTCGTCCGATGGATCCAGCCCAGAGAAAATAAAGCAAGCGCAAGTGCCAATACAGACAACAGCATCCAGTATTGCGGATAAGTAGGAACAATGCTAGCAACCAGCGGGTCCATAATGCCACTATTCACATCTTTAATGTGGTATTGATATTGTGGAGATGTACTTGTAGTTTCCAACAGGCCTGTCGGTAAAATACCCGTATCCATGACAGGAGCTGCTTGAGGGGGATTTTCCTTAGAGGAGCTTCCATTCCAGTTCAAAAACAAAAAGCTGCATAAAAATACGGCCAAGAAGCCAGCGATCCATACAGACATATACTTACGGGCTGCTGGGTTCACACGCGCACGTCGATGCTCACCCGGAACAAGCCACGGTGATTCTTCATAAATTCGATCCATGACTCTGCGATTCATGGCCTCTAGCTTATCATCTGTTATTTCAAAGGAAATATCACGAATAGCGGATCGATTTTCTTTTGACAAATCCCACTCTTTTTCTTCCGAACCATGTTCCCACCCAGCAGACGAGCTTTTGGCCCGTCTGCGCTCCGAGTCTTGTTTCGATACATTTTTGCCTGTAGCGAACAAATCCTCAGTGTCCCTGGATTTCATTGGCTGCTCATCCCTTCGTTTTCCTCATAGAGAGGCTCAAAAAAATAAGGCTCCAACTGCGTCTTCACACTGGTTCTTGCCCGGAAAAGCAACGACTTCACCGCACTGACGGTCTGTCCTAAAATAGTCGCAATCTCCTGATAATCTAATTGCTCATATTCACGCAAAATCAGCGCAGATCGCTGCTTCTCAGGCAATCTATTGATCGCTTCACGAACCATCTCTACCTTCTCACCGCGAAGGACAGCCTGCTCCGGAATTACATCCGATGGAGCTACCGGTACATAACCGCTCTCCTCCAATGGAACCTGACCGCTACGGTGCTTGCGAAGCTCACTTAGCACCGTATTGCGTGCAATTGTATATAACCAAGTGGAGAACGATGCGTCTACCTCGCGAAAAGAGTGCAGGCTCCGATACGCTTTATAAAACGTCTCCGAGCATAAGTCCTCAGCAATCATTTCCAGGTTCGAACTTTTCAGCATATGATAAACAAAAGCTAAAATTTTACGTTGGTGACGCCTCATTAATTCTGAATAAACCTCAACATTACCTTGTTTGATTTCCTGAATCATCTGGGAATCTGTCATCATCCGAGTGAGACCCTCCTCGCCCATACATGTGCTGTTTTCCCGTTCGATTCTGTTTATATATACCGAACAGGTCAAAAAAAGTTGCGCCCTCTGCGCAAATGGATGAAACAGCATCATGGAACATTTGTTATTTTCTTACCCTATGTAGTGCCAACATTAACGGTGCTATCCCCAACAATATTCAACGTCCAAAATGGACTTACCCATTGTACCACAAAATGACCGCCAGTAAAAAAGTCCAAAATCCCCACGATTTCCATCAATGCCTCCCTAACGCTGGCAACTAATTCATTTATACAGCTTTTCAATGGATTTTAAATTTTTTCAAGATTAAATGACAAACCTACTGAAAGCATGCCATCAAATAAACCAATAAGGATAATTACACAAAAAAAGAAAACGCTTTAAAAAATATTGACAAAATGAAAACGTATACATATAATAAAAGTACAGTATGGTTTCTCTCCACTCCTATCCTACTCAGCTACTTCACTAAAAGTAGCTACCACCCGGGGCTTTACCCGGGTGGTCTTTTTTTTGTTTTCCAATACTCCTCTTTACCTTACTCACCTACCCCATATGTGGGTTGATAAAATACATCAATATTTCACCAATTATTTGGTTGTCCTATTAAAACACATTATTATATAATTAATTTTTTCAATAGATAGGGGGCAGGAAATGAATAGTAAGTGGAACAAGGCTGTATATAAGATTTGGTCTCCAATTTATGATAACTTTTTCAATTCAGG
The DNA here is from genome assembly GCF_011066155.1 of Paenibacillus sp. EKM206P. Lineage (NCBI taxonomy): Bacteria > Bacillati > Bacillota > Bacilli > Caryophanales > Paenibacillaceae > Paenibacillus > Paenibacillus sp. EKM206P. The sequence continues at coordinate 461,757 of NZ_JAAMNQ010000003.1, forward strand.
TAGCTTCCTCAATTCTAGAAAGATCATATTTCAAGAAAAGTCATTTAATAGCGAGCAAAAAATACTTTTTGTAGGTGTAGGAACTGGAGCAGATTTAGAATTAATAAATCACTACGGGCTGGATATTACTGCCATAGATTATTCACCTGAAATGCTTAACAAAGCAAAAGATAAATTTGCCAAAACATCCATAAAATTCTTGGAAATGGATGCTCAACAAATGAATTTTATGGATGAGCAATTTGATATAGTAGTAGGAAGTTTAATTCTCTCAGTAGTACCTAACGCAAATAAATGCTTCGATGAGATGGTGCGGGTTTTGAAAAAAGACGGGGAAATTATTATTTTCGATAAGTTTTCTCCTAAAGGAAAAAAGCCCTCATTATTCAAAAAAACGATAAGGCCCGTTATTAAGGTGTTAGGAACCGATATAGGGTTGAATTTTGAAGAACTGTTTGAAACCCAAAAAACAAAACTGCGGATCAAAGAGGATGCACCTATAATGTTCAACGGTATGTATAGAAAGATAGTAATTACAAAATAACGCGTAGCTCCACTACCTCTTCAAGTAACAAAAAAGCGAGCGAAGAGAACCTTCACCCGCTTTAGATCTTTTCTTACTACTTCACTCCCAGAAAGTGTGGTGCTTTTAAGGCGGTCCATAGCGTAGAGGTTCATTTGAATCTGGAGAAGCGGAGCACTCGCCTTTGCCTGCGGGATTTTCCCCTTTGTACATATATTCAGAAAATCCGCAGACAACAGCGATCGTAAGATCAAATGAATCGCGGAGCGCAGTCCCTCCTTTAACGAACACTCATACTTTCTTCACCCTTTATACCACCACTTTATAGCCCATCGAATCCAGCAGTGTCTTGGCACGCTCCCAATCCTGCTCTTGACGGAAGGAAAGCCGCATGATGCCTGGGACATCCTCCCGGCTTTCGATGATTTGCATATTGCTCAGATTAATGCTGTGATTCCCCAGTTCCATAGCAATTCGCCCGATAATCCCTGGGGTATCCGGTACATCAATATACAGATCAAACGTAGAGACGATGACTCCTTTACGACGCTCTGGCAGTTCACTGCGGAAGTGCCCAGCTGTTAAAAACTCGTCAGCGATTCCCTCACCGTCTTGTATTCTCAGTAAATGGGTAAAACGCTCAATCTGTCCGTTCCATTCTTCCAACAGACCTAGTAAAACTTCACGATTGCTCAGTAAGATGTCCCGCCACACAACCGGATCACTAGAGGCTATCCGTGTAATATCACGGAACCCACCGGCAGCCAATGTACGGTACAACGGATTTTCATCATTGTGCTTTCGCACCTGATTCACCAGCGCTGCTGCAATAATGTGCGGAAGATGGCTAATCGCACCGACAATGTCATCGTGCATAGCTGGTTCGACACGCACAACATGAGCATTAGTATATTTTAATAAACGTTCCAGCGAGCAGTATGCTTCCTCAGGCACACCCTCTGCCGGGGAAAGCACATAATATGCATTTTCAAACAGCAACGCGGAAGCAGCCTTTACACCGGAACGCTCCGAACCAGCCATCGGATGACCACCGATAAAGTAAGCATTGCGCAAAGAAATTTCTGATGCTTTTTTGGCAATTGCCGATTTCGTGCTGCCTACATCGGTGATAATACAACCCGCTTTAAGCGGTAGCCTGCTTAACAGTTCGAGATAATACTCCAATAAGCCCACAGGTACGCATAAAAAAATAAAATCGGCATCCTCTGCCGCTTCTTCAACCGAAAGAGTCGCGGTGTCCACGACACCACGGCTTAACATCGGTTCCATCAGTTCAGGGAGATGGGCATGGCCGACAACCGAAATATCCGGCTTCCCTTTAAAACAAAGTGCGAGGGACCCACCTATCAGTCCCACGCCGAAAATGGCAATCTTCATCAATTATCAAATCCCATCTGCGGAAATTATAGGCGTACTTTCGCCGCTTCCGCCCCCAGGACCTGTTCCAGCGCACGAATAAACAACTCATTTTGCGGTTGTGATCCAACGGACACTCTAATATATGTCGGATATTTGTGATGACCTGCGCGAATAATCACACCTTTACGAAGCAACTCCTGGAATACCTCACCGGATGGACGACGTACGTCCAGCATTATAAAATTACCATGTGCTGGGAAAGACTCCAATCCCAGACGCTTCAGCTCATTTTGCAAATAAGCTCTGCCCTCTGCATTACGATCCCGGCATTCTTGAACAAATTCCTGATCTTCCAAAGCAGCAATGGCCGCAGCCTGTGCTACCCGTGAAGTATTAAACGGTTCACGAACCTGATTTATCAAGCGAATAATTGACTCGGTTCCCATACCATACCCGATGCGCAGCGAAGCTAGGCCATAGATTTTGGAGAAAGTGCGCAGTACAACCAGGTTTTCATACGCTGCCAACAGACGAATGCCGTCGGGATACGAGCGATCCGTCACAAACTCGGCGTAGGCTTCATCCAGCACAACCATGATATGCTTTGGTACTTGGTTCAAAAACGAAATCAGCTCCGCTTCGGGTACAATCGTGCCCGTCGGATTATTTGGATTACAGATCCAAATAATTTTTGTACGGTCATTGATGTGGGACAGCATAGCATCCAAATCATGTACACCGTCACGCAAAGGCACCTCAACTGCAACCGCTCCCTCAATTTCCACGTTACTTTTATACACGGAAAATGTCTGATCGGCCATAATGCTTTCTTCCCCAGGAAGGAGGAAAGCACGCGTAATCAACGCAATAATTTCGTCAGATCCGCAGCCATAGATAAACTGATCCTCTTTTAAACCCGTCCGTTTAGCTAATGCCTGTGTCAAAGCTACCGCACTTCCGTCAGGATATACACTAATGTTAGCAAACTCCTGTTGAATGGCCTGCAATACTTTAGGAGAGCTACCATACGGATTCTCATTCGAGGCGAGCTTGATGACTTCATCGAGTCCCAGCTCACGTTTTACGTCTTCAATCGGTTTACCGGGCTGATATACTGGCAAATGTACAATATGCGGTTTAGGTTGCATGCCCCTACCTCCTCTATCCAATCAGAACTATATTTACTACTTTATATTTTGACACCCATTATTGCTTTAATTGTGCCACAAAATTATGAATTTGCAAAAGACCTTCTTGCCTGCGTGCAGAATCATTCAGTAGCGGAATGGCCTCCTCTACCTGACGTACAATAGCACTACCAACTACAACACCATCGCAAATATTTGAGAAACGGGTTACCTGCACCTGAGTAGAGATCCCGAAGCCCACCGCTACCGGAATATCCGTATGCCGTTTGACCTGCGCGATAAAGCCCTCTATACCTTCAAAAAAGGAAGCTCTTTCCCCAGTTACACCCAGCGAGGATACACAGTATACAAATCCACGTGCCTGACGGACAATTCGCTCGATCCGCTGTTCAGACGTTGGAGCCACCAGAGGAATCAGATGCACACCCACCTCAGCTGCCCGTCCTCCCAGCTCCTCCGCTTCCTCAAGCGGAAGGTCCGGAATAATAAGACCGCTGATACCGTGCTCCTGCAAGCCTGCAAAGAAAGCATCCATCCCCATCTGTAATACAGGGTTATAATACGTGAACAGAATAAAAGGCAGGCTTGAACCTGCCGCCCTAGCCAGAGAAGCTGTCTCCATGCACGTGCGGATGGAAATTTGCCGTTTCAGTGCACGCTCAGACGCGCGCTGAATTACAGGTCCATCAGCCAGCGGGTCGGAATAGGGTACACCCAGTTCCAATATGTCAGCTCCGGCCGACTCTAACTGCCGAATGATCTCTATCGTCGTATCCACATCCGGGTCGCCTACCGTCAGAAAAGGAATTAATGCCGTTTTGCCTTCATTTTTAAGGCGATCAAACGCCTGATCAATTAAATTCATGACGGATTTCCTCCCAAATACTTGATAATGGAGTCCACATCTTTATCCCCGCGTCCAGACAAACAAATAACGATAATATCATCTGCCGTCAACGTGGGTGCCAGCTTGACAACCTGCGCAACTGCATGTGCCGACTCTAATGCAGGAAGTATTCCTTCGGTACGGCAGAGGAGCTGAAGCGCATCCAGCGCTTCCTGATCCGTGATCGGAACATATTGGGCCCGCTCAATATCTTTCAGGTATGAATGCTCCGGTCCAACACCTGGATAATCCAGTCCAGCCGAGATGGAATGCGCAGGTTGCACTTGTCCGTACTCATCCTGAAGCAGATAACTCATAGAGCCTTGGAAGACCCCTTGTGTTCCCTTGGTCATCGTAGCTGCATGGAATTCTGTTTCGACACCTTTTCCAGCGGCCTCCACGCCAATCAAAGCGACACCCTGATCCTCAATAAAAGGATAAAACATGCCGATGGCATTGCTTCCGCCACCGATCGCTGCCACGATGACATCCGGCAATCTGCCTTCCTTCTCTAGGATCTGGCGACGCGTTTCATCACCAATCACGCGTTGGAAGTCCCGCACCATCATTGGATATGGATGCGGGCCGACAGCTGAACCCAAAATATAAAACGTATCATGGACATGGCTGACCCAGTAACGCAAGGCTTCATTACCAGCATCCTTAAGTGTACGTGTACCCGATGTCACTGGAATGACCTCTGCACCCAAAAGCTGCATCCGAAAGACGTTCAACTGCTGGCGCACAGTATCCTCTTCGCCCATAAACACCTTGCATTCCAATCCGAGCAACGCAGCCACAGTTGCTGTCGCGACACCATGCTGTCCTGCGCCTGTTTCAGCAATAACCTTCTGTTTACCCATACGCTTCGCCAGCAATCCCTGAGCTAATGCATTATTGATTTTGTGGGCGCCAGTATGGTTTAAATCTTCGCGCTTCAAGTAAATTTTAGCCCCGCCCAAATGCTGGCTCAGACGTTCCGCATGATAAAGCGGGGTTTCCCGACCAGAATAGTCTTTCAGGAGCCCGTTCAACTCTGCTTTAAACTCGGGATCATCCGCGTACTTACGGTAGGATTCCTCCAATTCAATCAGTGCGTTCATCAACGTTTCCGGTACAAAACGTCCTCCAAATGTTCCAAAACGTCCGTTGTTATCAGGTAATTGTGTCATGCCTGCTTCACCCTTTCTACGAATGCTGTGATTTTTGCAATGTCCTTGACTCCGTTCGTCTCTACACCGCTGGATACATCCAGCCCTTCGGGATGATACTCATGAACCAGCTTTTCCGCATTATCAGCAGTCAGCCCGCCGGCTACAAACAAAGGAATTCCATGTTGATGGGTCCAAGCCTGATAGGCAGGAATTCGATCCCACGCAAACGTTTTTCCAGAACCGCCACCATACAGGGGATCGTATGTATCGAGCAGTAAAGCATCAATTGTTCCGACATAGGCATCCAATTCGTCCGCCGAGCGTTCTCTCTGTCCTTGACTGTCCACAGACCATGCCTTGAATACCTGTATACCAAAATACTCCCTGATTTCCCGACAGCGCTCTGGACTCTCCTGTCCATGCAGCTGTATGACATCCAAGGGTGCTTTCTCCATCACATCATTTAACAGTGCATCACCAGGGTTCACAAATACGCCCACGCTGCGCGGTCTGCTGCCTGAGGTCCATTCATCCAATACGCGAAGCAGCTCTCCAGCCTGTACGCCGTCAATCCGGCGCTTGCTGTCGGCAAACACAAAACCTATATAATCGACCGGTAAGTTTACCATAGATTTTAGCACTTCAACGCTTTGAAGTCCACAAATTTTTACGCCCGTTTTGTTCATACTTTAATCCCGTCCATCAATTCGGTTACAGCCTGTCCCACATCTTCCTTGCGCATCAGATGCTCCCCTACCAGGATGCCGTGTGCACCCACCGAATGCAGATACTTTACATCTTCCGGTCCAGCAATTCCGCTCTCACTGATGAACGTAATCCCTTTAGGAATTAGTGAGATCAGCTCCTCCGTCGTCTGGAGACGAGTCTCGAATGTTCGCAGATTTCGGTTATTTACGCCAATCAAGGTTGCTGTCCCCAGCTCCAGCACCGCTTTAAGCTCCTCACTGTCATGCACCTCTACCAATGCGTCCAGCCCAAGGTTCTTGGCGATTTGTAAAAAGGACCCTAATACACGCCGTTCCAGTATAGCGGCAATCAACAGCACCGCATCCGCTCCCAGCAAACGAGCTTCATATATTTGCCGTTCATCAATGATAAAATCCTTTCGCAACAGCGGAATCTTCACCTGATCGCGAATCTGCTGTAAATATTCAGGACTTCCCTGAAAATACGTCACATCTGTCAGTACAGAAATGCAATCCGCTCCTGCTCCCTCATATGCACGTGCAATGTCCACCGGATGGAAATCCGGTCGAATCAGCCCTTTGGATGGGGAAGCCTTCTTCACCTCAGCAATCAGTCCGAGCGGACGGTTGCGTCCGCTCGCGATCGCATTTTCGAATCCTCTCGTCGCAGGTAAATCAGCAATTAATCGTTCAGCTTTACTTATTTGAAAATGCTCCTTAAGCTGCTCCACTTCTTGTCGCTTCGTCACCACAATTTTATCAAGATACATATTGATATTCCCCCGTTGCCTGTATTAATTGGTCCAGCTTGGAAAGTGCCCGTCCAGAGTCAATGGCTTCGGCCGCTCGTGCTACTCCGTCCGTCAAGGTAGCTGCTGTGCCTGATACATAAATGCACGCTCCTGCATTCGCTAACACAACATCCCGATAAGCTCCATGCTCTCCGTTTAAAATTCGTCGTATGATATCTGCGTTAACCTGTGCGTCACCGCCCAGCACCTGATCAAGAGAATGCGTCTGCAAGCCCAAATCCGACGGATGAAGCTCGAACGTGTGAACCTTGCCGTCCCTTAGCTCGGATACTCGTGTCGCAGCTGAAATGCTAATTTCATCTAGTCCATCCAGACTACTGACAACCATGGCCCGTTTGGAGCCTAGCCGGTTCAATACCTCGGCAATGACTTCCGTTTTGCTGGCGTCATAAATGCCCAACAACTGCCGATCCGCACCAGCCGGATTCGTCAATGGACCCAGCATATTGAATACCGTCCGCACACCCAGCTCGCGGCGCGGCGCGGCGGCATGCTTCATAGACGGATGATACAGCTGTGCGAATAAAAAGCAGATGCCGATTCGGTCCAGACATGACCTAGCCTGATCACTCGTCAAATGAATGTTGACTCCCAATGCCTCCAGGACATCAGCGCTCCCGGCACGGCCACTTGCAGAACGGTTGCCATGCTTTGCTACCCGTACAGACACCGAAGCTGCGATGATTGCGGATATCGTGGAAATATTAAACTTGTGAATCCCCGAACCTCCAGTACCACATGTGTCCAGCAGACGACCGTTGCCTTCTTCAGCTTGCACTGGACTAGCGTAGCTACGCATAGCCTCGGCAAAACCAGTGATTTCATCTACCGTTTCCCCTTTGAGGCGAAGAGCCGTCAGCAGCCCGCCAATTTGCGCCTGTGTAGCACTTCCACTCATAATCTGTTCCATTACGCTACGGGCCTCCGTACGCGAAAGATGCTGTCCCTCCATGATCCGGCTTAACCCCACTTGCATCATGTCATGTCGTTCCATTGTCGTCTCCTCCTCAAAATCAGATTTTTGCGTGTTACGGAGTGTACAAATAATCCTGGTTGATGACGCTGTTATAGGGCTGTGTCGTTGCCGGGAACATCACTTCTGCCGTGCGGATTGCCTTCAGCAATGCCTTTGCTTTGTTCACCGTCTCCTGATACTCGCTTTCCGGAACTGAGTCCCACACAATTCCAGCGCCTGCCTGGACATAAGCCCGGTTCTTTTTAAACACAATTGTGCGAATCGTAATGCAAGCGTCCATATTGCCCGAGAAGCCCAAATATCCAATCGCCCCTGCATAGGGTCCACGTGCTTCCCGCTCCAACTCAGCAATAATCTCCATGGCCCGCAGCTTTGGTGCCCCTGATACGGTACCAGCTGGCAGACAAGACAGGAAAGCATCGAAGAAATCTTTGTCCTCACGTAGCTCACCTGACACATTGGATACAATGTGCATGACATGGGAATAGCGTTCAATCTCCATAAACGTATCGCATTTGACTGTGCCAAACTGTGATACACGGCCTAAATCATTTCTTCCCAAATCGACCAGCATCAGATGTTCTGCACGCTCTTTTTCATCGTTTAACAGTTCTTCAGCAAGTGCCGCATCTTCTGTCTCCGTTACCCCACGCGGTCTCGTTCCTGCAATAGGACGGGTTTCTACCCGGCCGTTTTCCACCTTGACGAGTGCCTCAGGCGAAGTGCCTACGATGATCTCGTCATCCATTTTCAAATAATACATATATGGCGACGGGTTCATCGTGCGCAGCACGCGGTATACCTGTAAAGGAGAGGCCTCTGTATCAATGTGAAAACGCTGGGATAGTACAACCTGAAAAATATCACCGGAGCGGATATACTCCTTCGCCTGCTCTACGTTTGATATAAACTGTTCCTTCGTCACATTGGATTGAATCTCACCCAGTTCCACATCATCTGGAATGGAGGCCGATCCTAATCGCTCAGGCTGAGGCTGCTTGCGCAGATACTGTGCCGTTTCCTCCAACTTGCGTTCTACATCAGCATAAGCAGCACGAATGTCCTCATCACGGAACCCTTCGCCTATATGGACATTGCCGACCAGCAAAATTTGCTGTTTCACATGATCAAAGACAATGACTTGATCGCAGAACATAAAACGAATATCATCCATATTCAAATCATCTACCGAGTGCTCTGGCAGCTTTTCATAGTATTGAAGCAGGTCATATCCAAAAAATCCGATAGCCCCGCCTGTAAATGGAGGCATTTCTTTCAGTTTCGGACTGCGGTATTTACGAAGCAATGCTTTGAGCGCTTCAATCGGCTTGTCGTTTAATATTTGTCGTTTACCGTGTTGTTCCAATATTAAACGTCCTTTTTTACCCGAGACCATTAGAAACGGGTCTGTACCGATGAATGAATGTCGCGCCCACTGTTCGCCTCCCTCTACACTCTCTAGCAGAAAGGCACGGTCCCGCTCGGCATACCGACGGAAAATCCGAATCGGCGTCTCCATATCAGCCAGCACTTTTTTGTACACAGGAATCAGGTTAAATTCACTCGCCATCGTTATCACTTGCTCCACATGCGGCGTTAACATGAGATCACTTCCTTTCCAAATTGGCGCAGAACCAAAGGAGAGAATATAAGAAAAACGTCTATCGACGTACCTTCACGGAGGCCAGACCGCGTGTAGCGGAAGTTTTTCTTGCGATTATAGAATTGTTCAGCTCCGCTGAAAATTTTATAAATTCTATAATCGTAAAAAAGCCTCTACCGGTAAGGTAGAGGCTGTCAGTTATTGAAATTATAAGAATGCTCCATATGTAAAATGACTACAGCAAATTGATAAGTATACACTCATCCCTTTGGTTTAACCGCGCAGGTTGCCTCAAATAAGCTTCTCTGTAGAAGAATATCTCTTCATAGACAAAAGCTTACCCGCTACCGCCGATCTCTGTAATCTCATATGGAATTGGCTAAGGCTGCACTCTTCTCATCTCAACTCTGTCTCTGGCTAACTCTACTCTACTCTACTTAACTCTGCTACACACACTATATCTCATGGGATGTTACTTTGGCAACCATCAACTTAAAAAACAGGCACTTATTTCCCTTGGGAAGCTAGATCCGGTCTTAAGGCCTGCGCTCCGTTCAAATATACATGTTTCATTTCCCGCTGGGATTTATCAGTGTTCACCTGTACCATCAGACGGATGCACTTGGGCAAACTACCTGCCACAGGAACTTCTAATGCACACATGAGCGGAACCATATCCCAGCCATCAAGCTGACGAATGGCCTTGGCTGGAAAGGCAGTATCCAGATCATGAGTCACCGTAATCCATACGTTACTAATATCCTCTGGCTGAATTTCATTGTAGGATACAATTTCCTCCAGTAGTTGGCTTGTTGCTTCCAAAATTTCATTTTCTTCATTATTCGCTACGGTCGTCGCGCCACGAATTCCACGATTGTACATCGTTACACCCCCTGTTTTAACTGTTCAATAACTCTTCGGATGTAAGAGACGGAAATATCCTTCACAACCTCCACGTGCCCGATGCTACGTGGGACGACAAAAGTAATGCTGCCTTCTTTGAACTTTTTGTCATGCATCATCGCGTCCAGCAACCGATCTGTATCGAGATGTGACGGAAGGGAGGTCGGTAGCCGTAGTGAAGACAACATATCCTTCGTTGCATCTACCAAAGAAGGATCTGCCCCCAGCTTCACGCCCAAAAGTGCGGAGCCGACCATTCCAATCGAAATGGCTTCCCCGTGTAAAAACTCACCATATCCCGCAATAGCTTCAATCGCATGACCAATCGTATGACCTAGGTTTAAAATAGCGCGCAAATCATTTTCTCGTTCATCGCGTGACACCACTTCGGCTTTAATGGAACATCCCTTTTCCAGACCGTACTCCAGAGCTGTCGCATCCAGTGCAAGCAAATCAGTCGCATGGTCACGGCACCACTGGGCGAAATCAGCATCCCAGATCAAGCCGTGCTTGATCATTTCAGCAAGCCCCGCAGATACCTCACGAGGAGGCAGTGTAGACAACGTATCTACGTCATACAACACAAGTTCCGGTTGATGGAAAGCTCCTATCATATTCTTCGCCAAAGGATGGTTGATGCCGACCTTACCGCCCACGCTACTGTCATGGGCCAGAATCGTAGTGGGGATCTGTACAAACTTGACACCTCTCATATAAGAAGCTGCCACAAATCCAGCCAAATCACCCACGACACCACCCCCAAGTGCAATAACGGCTGAATTGCGATCCAAGCCGCCCTCAATGGCTGCTGTTATGACCTGCTCAAATACAGCAAGCGACTTGGAGGTTTCACCTGGCTTAACGACAAAGGACACTGTCTTGTAGCCAGATGCCTGAAGATTGCTCTCCAATGTTGCCAAGTAGAATCCCGCTACATTTTCGTCAGAAACAATCAACAACGGGCTTTTTTGCGCAATTCCTCGTTCCTTCAACAACTCTCCGGCTCGATATAACAGTCCTCGTCCAATATGAATAGGATAAGAACGTTCGCCAAGCTGTACCGTCAGCGTACTCATTTTAGTACCGCCCCAATTGTTCTTCGTAGGATGCAATATTCGCACGAATCTCTTCAATCGAATCCCCGCCGAATTTTTCTAGCAAAGCTTTTGCAATCTCCCAAGCTACCACATGCTCCATAACTACGCTAGCCGCAGGTACTGCACATGCATCCGAACGCTCAACCTGTGCAGTGAACGCCTCCTTCGTATCAATGTCGACGCTTTGCAGAGGCTTGTAGAGTGTGGGGATTGGCTTCATTACGCCACGAACCACAACTGGCATTCCATTCGTCATGCCCCCCTCAAAACCACCCAAACGATTGGTACGACGGTGATATCCACGTTCCTCATCATATAGAATCTCGTCATGCACCTGTGAACCGCGCAACTCTCCTGCTTCAAAACCGATGCCGATTTCCACGCCTTTAAATGCATTAATCGACATGACGCCTTGTGCGATACGTGCATCCAGCTTCCGATCATACTGTACATGACTGCCCAGACCAATCGGAACACCTTCTACAATACATTCCACTACCCCACCGACTGAATCACCTTCTTGCTTGATCAGATCAATATATGCTTCCATTTTCTTTTCGGTTTCTGGATCGGTTACTCTCACCGAGGAAGCTTCTGTCACCGCAATCAGCTCATCAATCGGCAAATCGCGGTAAGGAGCTTCGATTTCCCCAATACGAATGACCTGACCTGCCACCTTGATTCCGAACTCAGCCAGCAATTGACGAGCCAAACCGCCGCATGCCACACGAATTGCTGTTTCACGTGCGCTGGAGCGCTCCAGCACGTTACGAAGATCCTTCAGGTTGTATTTCATTCCGCCATTCAAATCCGCATGACCCGGACGTGGCCGGTGAACCCGACGCTTTTCTTCATCACTGCCTTCAATAGGTTCAATATTCATAATGTTCTGCCAGTGCTTCCAATCGTTATTTTCCACAACCAGTGCAATCGGTGCACCCGTGGTGTATCCGTGACGTACGCCTCCAGCAATCTTCGCCGTATCTTTTTCAATCTGCATACGCCGACCCCGTCCATATCCTTTCTGACGACGGTGCAGCTGAAAATTCAATTCCTCAAAATCCAATTTTAAATTGCTCGGCATACCCTCTACAATGGCAGTTAGCTGGGGACCATGCGTTTCCCCCGCGGTTAAATAACGTAAACTCATGACGCGTTCCCCCTTTAAACTGTTAAACTGTGCATCGCTAAAATCTTTAACTGTGCTTCATTATAGTATACGCACCTTTCTTTGACAAGAAAAGCCACGTGTATGCAGATAAACAAAAACACGCCTCTTAGCCAAAGGGGCTAAAGGACGTGCTTTGCTAATAAGCCAACCATCAATTACTCAAAGATATAAATAAGTCCCTATAAAACTTTGGATGATGTATGCAGGCTTATGCTTTTTTGCGATAAAAAAAGGTTTCCGTCGATTCCAGACCATATTGGTTAGGAGAAAAGATTTGCTCTGTGCTACCGACAAACAATACTCCGCCGGGACGAAGACTGGCTGCAAACTTTTGATACAACGTATGTTTGGCCTCTTCTGTAAAATAAATCATTACATTTCGACAGATAATGAGATCATAGCCATCCTCAAACCGATCCAGCAGCAAGTTTTGCTTTTGAAATTTCACGGCTTGTTTCAAACGGTCATCAATTCGATACATCGCACCATCCGGCTTAAAATATTTGCTAGCTACCTGCTCAGGCACATCCTTGAGCGAACGCTCCAAATATTTGCCTTCCTTGGCTTTTGCCAATGCACCATCATCAATGTCGGAAGCCGTAATGGAGCAATTCCCCAAAATCCCTTTACCGTCGAGAACCATAGCCAAGCTATAAGGCTCTTCACCAGTCGAGCAGGCCGCACTCCACAGCTTAAGCTTCTGCTTCCCCACAAGCAGTTGTGGCAAGATTGTATCTCGCAGCACTTCCCACCGATTGGGATTACGCCAAAATTCCGAAACATTGATCGTCATCCGATCCAGAAATTCATAGAATAGAGGTTTTTCCTTCATCATGGCATCATAAAAAGAAACAAAACTGGGAAACCCGTTTTTGTTGCGAAGCGTAGTTAACCGCCTTTTCATCTGTGCTTCTTTGTATTGTGCAAGATCAATACCTGTGCTGTCCTTGATTTTGCGGATAAACGCTGTGTAATCGGGGTCCGTCTGACCCAGTTCCATATCCGTCATGCTACCATCCTTCTTCATACGTAATTAAACTTACACCCAGGTCGCCACACTTTTTTCATACCGAACGGATTCTTCCGGCATGAAAAAATTTGCAATCTCGCGCTCTGCGCTCTCCGGTGAATCTGAACCATGAATGAGGTTAAACGGTGTATGTGCTGCAAAGTCTCCACGAATTGTGCCCGGAAGAGCTTCGGTTACTTGTGTTTTACCAATCAACAAGCGGGAAAGCGTAACGATGTTATCCCCTTCCCATACCATAGCAAACACAGGGCCTGATGTGATAAAACCTACAAGCTCTTCAAAAAAAGGCTTGCCCACATGCTCCGCATAATGCCGTTCTGCCTGTTCTCTTGATACTTGTACAAGCTTGCCAGCCGCCATTTTAAAGCCTTTGTCTTCCAGACGACTAATGATACGTCCAATCAATCCACGTTGTACACCATCCGGTTTAACCATCAAAAAAGTACGATCCATCGGCTCACTCCCAATCCAATCTAATGTATTTATACAGTACTAAACTGTATTGTAACAGAAAGCTTGGAACTGGTTAAAGCATTTTGTCACAGCAAACCCAAAACACAACTTTAGTAGGAGCGGCGTGTTACAAAATGAGCAATATCGCGTAGCGTCTTTTTTGTTTTGACATCTGGTAGTAAGTCCAGCGCGTTTAGCGCTTTATTAATATATCGGTCGGCGAGAATTTCAGCTTTAGCGATTCCTTCACTTTTTTTGATTATATCCACCGCTTTGCGTGCGTCTCCTAGCCCATCTCCATCCTGAATGCGGCGGATTTCAGCCAGTAGATCTGCACGCAACTCAGGCTGTTCGAGCGCATAAATCACCGGAAGCGTAATATTCCCCTGTCTCATATCGCTGCCCGGCGGCTTTCCGATCTTTTTTTCTGTTCCGCACAGATCAAGCAGATCATCCTGAATTTGAAAAGCCATACCTACGTTATAGCCGTAGCTGTACAGCAGGGAATTGACACTTTCCTGTGCCTCTGCAGCCATAGCTCCCAGCTGGCAACTAACCGCAATTAATAAAGCCGTTTTGCGCCGTATGCGAAGCAAATAATTACGCACACTCTGATCCACATTAAAAAAATCACGAATTTGTTCCATTTCACCAATGGACATCTGCACCAGCGCTTTAGACAGTACCCGGTGAATGTCGGGATTCGGCAATCCAGCAGCAATAGACAGCGCACGTGCATATATGTAGTCTCCGGTGTACATAGCCACCCGATTGTCCCATTTGGACTTCACGGTGGGTTGACCGCGTCTCATTTCCGCATCGTCAATCACATCGTCGTGAACGAGAGAGGCAGAATGAATCAGTTCCAGAGGTACCGCTATACGCTTGAGCTTGTCCAGATCATATTCTCCAAACTTGCCTCCCAGCAATACAAATACGGGACGCAAACGCTTGCCCCCTGCTTTAAGCAGATGAAGCGACGTATCATTAATCAACGGCTCCGTACTATCGATACTGCGGTACAACTCTTCTTCTATAAAGTTCATATCCTTCTTTAATAAACCGAACAAATCCAATCGTTTCATTCTTTCACCCGTGTCAGCGTATTGTCACTCCAGAGAAGCGGCTTTACTCGTCGGTCAAGCAGCCCCAGTTCATGCGCATACTGAAAGTAAAGCTCTAAACCTTGTTGTTGCTTCTCTCCAAAATCATAACACAGATTAGTAAAGTAGCGCTCCCAATAATCTCGCAGACCTCCAATTTCCTCGCATGCTTCAGAAATAACAGACGTCAAGTCCGACAGACTACGCTGCTTGCTTGCGCGGAACGCACTCGCAGTTTCAGCCACCGCTGCGGGATTTTGAGCAGCAACAGCACGTCGTACTGCCCATACAGCAAAAGTCATACTGTAGCCCGTCCAGCGCTTCCACTCTTCTCCGAGGTCCGTAACATACAGACCTTCGTTTCGCCAAGATGCCTTAATCGCGTGATCTCCAATCAGTAGCCCCGCATCTGCCTGTTCCAGCATCAAGTCAAGATCCGGTTCACAGTCAAAATAGGAAGGCTGACCTTCCCATGCCTTTTGCATCAAAATTTTCAACAAATTCACGGATGTAGCAGAGGTATTTGTTAGTGCAATGGTTCCGTTTTTGATTTCGTCCAGCGGCTTGCGTGAAAATAGTAAAATGGATTGCACAGGACCATCTGCACTGACGGATAAATCCGGCAACAGTAGCATTTCCTCAGCACCGGATGCATACGCAAAGGAGGACATCGCACTGATATCCAAACTCCCATTCAACATACCTTGATTCAATTCAGCCGGAACTTTAGAAACCATCTCCGCCGAATGGAGAAGCTCAGAAGGATTAAAATAATGAAAAATAGGCCAAGCGTTTGTATATTTAATTTTTCCGATTGTGATTGTCTTGGTGTCCGGTGTCGGCATCGGAATCCCCCCATCTCGTAAACAGTTGATGTTCTATACGCAAGCTGTCCAATACTTTGCCTACGAGGAACAGCACAATATCATCCAGCGTCTTCGGATGAAAGTAAAAAGCCGGCATGGCCGGAATCATTTTGACGCCAAGTCTCGCAAGCTTAAGCATGTTTTCCAAATGAATGGCATGTAGAGGCGTCTCACGAGGTACAAGGATCAGCGGACGACCTTCCTTCATCATCACGTCCGCTGCCCTCGCCATGAGATTGTCGGACGAACCGTGTGCTACTGCTGACAACGTCCCCATCGAGCATGGCATGATAATCATCGCATCCACCAAATAAGAGCCGCTCGCAATCGAAGCTCCAATATCTGTGAACGGATGGTATACAAGAGAACCGGGACGGCCTCCGAATTGTTCATTCAAAGCCCCTTCCCGGTCAGTTACATTCCAGCCCAACTCCTCTTTCAACACCCGCCAGCCAGCATTAGACACGATCAGGTGAACTGTGTATTGCAAGTCCAGCAGAGTCTCTACCAGTCGCACACCATAAATGCTTCCGCTCGCGCCTGTAATGCCAATAATGATTCGTTTGCCTTGATGTTCGCTCACCTGATTATTCATTAGTATTAACGCACCACCAAATCAATCAGTGTAAAGGCAAATACGACAGTGCTAAGTACACCGTTCATAGTAAAGAATGCCGTCTGCAAACGACTCAAATCTTTTGGAGATACGATATAGTGCTCATAAAATAAAATAATGTACGAAATAATCATGCCCGCCAGATACCACCAGCTTAAATCTGCAATAAAGAACAGTACAATAAATCCGATCGCCGTAATGACGTGAAATGCCCGAGCGATGTTCAATGCACCTGCTACACCAAAACGGGCAGGAATAGAATAAACTCCTTCGTTTTGGTCAAAATCTATATCCTGACAAGCATAAATAACATCAAATCCAGCCGTCCAAAATGCGATCGTTAGATACAGAACGATAGCGGTCAAATCTATTTGTCCCGTTACTGCAACCCACGCGCCTAGTGGCGCCAAACCAATGGTCAGACCAAGTACAATATGGCAAAGCCAAGTGAAACGCTTGGTGTAAGAGTAAAAAACGAGCATAAAAAAGGCCAGCGGGAACAGCTTGAACGCCAGCGGACTTAACTTGAATGATGCCCAGAATAACAACACCAGACTGACGATAATGAAAATTACCACTTCGCTTGATTTAAGCAACCCTGCCGGGATAGCGCGTCCTGCTGTGCGCGGATTTTTCCCATCAATCACCCGGTCGATCATACGATTGAAGCCAAAAGCAGCGCTGCGTGCGCCAACCATAGCTAGCAGGATCCAGCCGATCTGCGGCCACGAGGGAAGGTTGCCTGTCACGACAACTGACCCCAATACAGCCCCCATGAATGCAAATGGGAGCGCAAATAACGTATGTTCAATTTTAATCATTTCCAAAAAAATAGCAATTTTCTTAAACATGCTGACTCTCCTTGATTCCAATGTGCAATGCCGCAATGCCTCCGGTGAGAGAATGAGCCTGAACATCCTTCAATCCGACTTCACGGAAGATGCCAGCCAACTCATCCCTTCCAGGAAAAAGCGCCAACGAATCAGGGAGCCATTTATACTGCTCATAACGTTTGGCGAACAATTTGCCGAGCATGGGCAAGATGTGTTGAAAATATGTGTAGTAAATTCCCTTGAACGGCTGCCAAGTAGGTTTGGACAATTCTAGACATACGACCTGCCCGCCAGGTTTGACGACTCGTTGCATCTCCTGTAACACGTGGCGCAGATCAGGTACGTTGCGCAGACCGAAACCAATCGTTGCATAATCAAATGAATTATCTTCAAAAGGCAGTTCCATCGCGTTGCCCTGAACAAGCTTAATTTGCTTTTCACGGGATTCTGATATAATTTTACGCTCGCCAACATTGAGCATGTTCTGACTAAAATCGAGTCCTACGATGTGACCACTTTCACTTGCTCGCGCCATCGCAAGCGTCCAGTCACATGTACCACAGCAAAGATCAATTGCCGTATCGCCGCGACGCATGTTCATTTTTTTCATCGTAAATTTCCGCCAAGCCTTATGTCTGCGAAAGCTCAGTATATCGTTCATCAAATCGTATTTACCTGCTATGCTTTCAAACACGCCATGAACGAATTGCTCTTTCGGCTTGGTGTCGCTTGATCCCATCACGTTCACCTAACCTTCCCTCACAACTGGGTGCGGACTATTTAGCAGCTTTAGGAAAGGCTCAAGCATGCGTTCAAATTCCTCGATCCCCGTATTTTGGTCATCTGACAGGATCTGCCGGATGTGTGTAACAGCCGTGCGAAGCTTGTCCAGTATCGCATCCTCGGCTTTGTATTTCAGAACAAGCTTACGCCATGCTTCAGTGTCAGTACCACTTTCTGAAAGCAACGCTTGCTCGTTCCGGTCTCCGTTACCATAAATATGCCAGAACACATATCCGAAACGGGACTTGCCCGGTTCTGTCCGCTTGCCCCATTCCTCCACCAAGGTATCACAGAGGGCAAATTTGTTGAGAAGCTGCTTCCAAATTTCCTGATCCTGTTCTGCTATAAGTGAAGTGAATGATAAAAAAAGCTCCTTTTTGAAACGAACCATCTGAGTTAAATACTGAGTTGCATCCAAGCGGAATTGCTTCATTCCCCAGTACAGACTCATTTTCCCTGCGTTCACTTCACATACAGCATCACTCAGCTTCGAAATGGCCGTAATGCGGCCTGCCAGTGCAAGCAGCTGATAAAAACGACTGCTAAAATAGTCCCCAGCTAACACTTTCAGCTGTCTGGAACGCATCTCCTCCGGGCTCCGTATACCGGATAAAGTATCAATCATATCATGCGTATCCAGCCCCATCTGCACAAGTGAGGTTACCAATGCGTACAGTTCGTCCTCACTGGCATGCAGCTCCTGCGCATTCCGGTTCAAAAACACAAACATCAAACGGGTACGGCTGTCAGGAAAAGCCGGCATTTCCGTATGTTGTTGAATCATGTCGTATTCCACATATTTCCTTGCTAATTGGGGTACGCGATACGGTTTCATCCTAAGCCTCCGAGACATGACTTTCTGCTATACTCAAATAATTGCAATGCCTTATATTATATCACAATTTAAAATGATTCGCGACTAAAGTACTGTAGGTCCACCGGCAGAAACATCTAATCTGTATATACACCGTTAAACCTGTTTTGCCACATGGGCGTTACTGTAATGCGGAAACGGGATTTCAAATCCTCTGGCAATTCCGCGCCTTCCCGGCTTCTCAGCTGTTCCAATGTCTCGTTCGTCCACTCGTTCCGGCGTATATCGGATGCAAGCAGCAAATGACGTTCTCCTGACCATTCGTCCTGCGTCACCACCCGAAGCAGCAATTGCCGCACATTCGTCGTTCCGTAAAAGCTAAAAGCGGCAATCTCCGCCATGTTTTGATAAATCTCTAGCGGGGCAGTTTCTTCCTTGGACAGTTTGACATCCAGGGTCAGGACTGAATGTTCCCAGCTTGCGCTTGCAATCGGTGTAGTCAACGGTAGCTCATTCAGCGTATCCACCAGATTGTCATCTGACAGCAGCACCCGTTGCTGAGGCGAAATCGTCGCCTGTGTCTCACGAACTGCTGCGGTTCCTGAGTCCAGCACTTGTAAAGACGGCAGCAACACAGCTGCTGCGATGGTTATGAGAATGGAGCCACCGAATACAATCCAAGGTTTCATCAGAGCCTCCCCTGACCTCTACCTCATAATGTGGGTTTGCTACGGTAAAGGTCCTCACTCTCATTCTACAACAAAAAAAAGCAGGCTATGCCTGCATTTTAATCCTCCGTATCTACTACCCCGTGCTTAGTCATCACAACGGCTTTGCCGCGAATTTTAATAGCAGAAGTATGATCCGTAAATTGGACAATCAGTACCTCGCCCTTGTCCAATTTTTCTGAATGATGCAAGCGTGTATCCTGGCCTCTGGTCAAACCAAATACCTGACATCCGTTGCTTTTCGCTTTAATTACGACGTACTCACTGCTACCCGTCACGTTATCTTCCATATCCTTTTCCTCCCTGAGAGCCGAAGCTATACTTTTTATGATGGAGATTCAAGCTTGTTTTGTCAACTACATGCTTCCCGTGCTCCTGCAATAATTAGCATGTCCCGAGCCATACTATCCGTGCAGTCCCATCTATTAAAGAAAGGAACGGATCTGATGAAAAACTACCTTCCCGCCAATCTCAGTCCTGCCCAAATCGAACGGCTTCAACAGCTGGAGCATGAATTTGCCGAGCTAACAGGTGAACCCCTAGTGCTGATCGCTTATGCCTCGCGAAACGGCAGGGCAGCTTCCTCTTCTCCAGTCCATAGCACCCCTACCACGAAGTAAACAGGACAAAAAGAAAAGGCCGTGAATCAAATTCACGGTCTTTTCAGCGCATTGGAAATATGTAAGAAATCTTATTTAATTCCGTCTTTAAGCGCTTTACCCGGTTTAAATGCCGGAATTTTGCTCGCAGGAATTTCGATTTCTTCTCCTGTTTGCGGGTTACGTCCTTTACGTGCGGAACGTTCACGAACCTCAAAGTTCCCGAAACCTACCAGTTGCACTTTATCTCCGCTTTGCAACGCTCCAGAGATCGCCTCAAATACTGCATCGATTGCTTTGGTTACGTCCTTCTTGGACAATTCAGTGCTTTCAGAAACCTGATTGATCAAATCCGTTTTATTCAATATATTCACCTCCCAATTCAAGTGTAGTCCAGCATTTAGGTTATCGGTGTTAATGACCGATATGAGGTCGCCTGTATAAAATAACCCGGGCGGCGTACTGCCTTCCATAATGTTATCATCTGTTTCCGTTTCGTCGTTAAATATACATAGAATATACCTAACCTCCGCAATATAGGCCGAAACTGGCGTTTTATGGCACCCTGCTTGCGTGGAACAAGGTTTATAGTAATACAGTCCACAGACAATTTCAAGTACGACGACGCTTTAACACATAAAAAGTAACGGCCAGCGCAAGTACCAGCACTACTCCTTTGACAATATCATGGGCGAAATATTGCACATTCATCATCGTTAGTCCATTAACCAACACACCGATCAAAACTGCACCAATAAATGTACCAATGACATTGGGTTTACCAGCACCAAAGACCGAAAAACCGACGAATACTGCAGCTACCGCTTCCATGAGCAAGGGGGAACCCGCGTCAATTTGGCCTGAGCCTACGCGCGAGGCATACAAAATACCGGCAATCGACGCAAATACACCTGAAGCAACATAGGCCAGAGTACGGACTTTTTTTACCCGTATACCCGACAGACGAGCAGCTTCCTTATTTCCACCCGTTACATACATTTGACGCCCATGCTTTGTATAGGTCAAGAAAACATGCACTGCCGCCACAGCCAGCAACAGTAAAATAACCGAAATCGGGATACCCAACCATTTACCTTGCCCCAGCAAAAGAAATGCAGGAGATATCTCCCCCGGCGCCTTGCTACCATCGGGAAACTGCATATGATTATATATGGTATAGCCCTGTGCGTACGTTTTGTGAATCCCGCTTACAATATACATGATTGCAAGGGTTGCGAGCAAATCAGGAATACGCAGTTTAATGATCAATAATGAATTCAACAGTCCTACCAAAGCGCCGACAATCAGAGACACAATAATGACCACCGCAACAGGCTGCTCATACCAGACCATTAAAGAAGCGGAAACGACCGTTGTCAAAGATACTGTAGCTCCCACCGACAGGTCAAAACCGTCCACGATAAGTGACAATGTCACACCAATGGCAACGAAAGTCACAATGGCAATCGAGCCAAGAATGTCCATTAAATTATCATAAGTCCAGAAATAAGGTAATGTAGATGAAAAAAACGCCAACACACCTATAATGACAACTACGGCACCGTAACGAAATGAGACGTTTAACCATTTTTCCTTCATGAATGCACCTCTTCACCCCCGCTGGCATACAACAGAAGCTGTTCCTGTTCCACTTCGCCCCGAGCAAATTCCTTTATAATTTTGCCATCATACATCACTGCAATCCGATCACCAATGCCAATCCCTTCAGCAAATTCACAGGTTAGATAAATGATCGCTTTTCCTTGCTCCGCCAACTCACCAATGATACGGAAAATATCACTTTTTGCCCCTATATCTACACCCTTGGTTGGCTCGTCAAAAACAAATACATCCGCTCCGGAATGCAGCCATTTCCCAATAGCAACTTTTTGCTGATTCCCGCCACTTAAATATTTAACATTCTGACGGAGCGATGGTGTCTTAATACCGAGAGAGGCGACAATCCCATTACCGTTATTTCGTTCTTTACGTCGACTGATGAAACCAAGGACACTCAGTTTGCCCAAAAGCGGAAGACTAAGGTTTCTTTCCACACTCTCCTCAATTAGCACCCCCTGCTTACGTCGCTCCTCGGGTATGGACACAATTCCTTGAGCTACCGCATCCGCTGGTTCCCTCAATCGAATGGAGCGACCTTTAAAGGTCAGCTCTCCCTTATCCGGCTTGTCTGCTCCTGTAAGAAGTCGTGACAGCTCTGTCTTGCCTGCACCAACCAAACCCACAATAGAGAGAATTTCACCACATCGGACCTGTACATCAATGCCGTGCACTCGTAATCCTTTGTGAAGCCCTTTCGCTTCCAATACCGTTTCACCAATCGGTACCTCTGTTTTTGGGAATTCCTCCTCAAATGTTTTCCCAAGCATATGCGTAACGATGTCACCTACACTTAAATCAGACGCAGGTCCCGTGAACACGCGCTCACCATCACGCATCACCGTAACACGGTCACTGTGTTCGATAACCTCCGGCAATCGGTGTGTGATGAGGATACATGCAACTCCCTCATCCTTGAGTGTATGGATTGTGCGGAACAAACGTCGCGTTTCTTCTTCGCTGAGCGGCGCCGTAGGCTCGTCAAAAATGATGGCATTGGCTTGCTGTGTCAGAATGCGTGATATAAGTACAAGCTGTTTTTCTGCCAACGTCAATTCAGACACATATCGTCGCACGTCAATATCTATCTCCAGACGTGCTAATGCCTCACGCGCTCGTCTGCGCATAGAAACCGGTGCAGTCCACCATCGACCATCAGGGGCTGACAAATCGTCCATTACAATATTTTCAGCAACAGTTAACTGTGGTACAAGCGCTGAATCGACCTCCTGATACACACAGTGAATTCCCGCTCTTTTGGCCTCCCACGGTGAACTAATGTTCAGTTCCTTGCCACCAACTACGATAGCTCCCTGATCGGAATGATACGCACCGGACAGAATCTTCATCAATGTACTTTTCCCTGCCCCGTTGGCGCCCAGCAGAGCGTGAATCTCGCCACCCTGCACTGTAAAATCCACGGCTCGCAGCGCATCTACACCAGCAAACTGTTTGCTAATTTTCTTCATTTCCAATGTATATACTTGTGAACTCATGGTGCCCCCTCACGCCTGCTTATGATAAAAGCGCGCCGAAGCGCGCCTTTGCGTTATGCAAACATTTTATTTGGACGTTTCATATTCCTTCATCCAATCCTTATAGCCCTGTTCGCTTTGGCCCCAGCCCTTCACATATTGGGACAGCTCGGATGTGGAAATTTGCTTATCCGGCAACGCTTCGCGTTGCACATATACAGCCTTCAGTACGACTTTCTCCTCCGGATTATCCCCATGCAGCTTCTGATATGCATAGCGCACTTGTACGCGCCCGATATCTGTTGGATCTACGGCTGCCGAGGCCACCCAAGGATTTTTCGGGTCTTGGATCATTTGCAAGTCCTCGTCGCTCATGTCAATGCCGTAGACTTTAATTTCCGTACGTCCCGCTTGTTGGATGGCACGTGCTGCGCCTTTGGCAAATTCATCCCATGCCGCCCAGACGGCTGTAATTTCGCCCTTAGGATATTGCTTTAATACAGCTTCCATTTTGGCTTGCGTATCCAACGCAGGATTCTGAGCCGAACCAAAAGTCGCAATTTCTTTAATATCCGGATTGGATTTCAAAAATGCACCATAAGCAACCTGACGACGTTCCATCGGCGCAAATCCGGCAACCCATACTTTCACAATGTTGCCTTTGCCACCGATATCCTTCTTCATTTGCTCCAGCGTTAGCTCAGCCATGCTTTGGTCATCCTGTGAGAGCACTACCGCACCCGGAACATTGACGGCAGCATCGAACACGATAACTGGAATATTGCGGGAAACTGCTTTTTTCAACCCTGTTTCCAGTAATGCATCACCGTGATCAGTCAAAATGACATCAAACTGCTGGTTAATCGCACTATCAAGCAGAGAAGCCATTTTAGCCTTATCGTTATCTGCCACAAACTTAGTCAGCGTACCGCCAAATTTTTCAACTTCCTCTTCCACACCTTGAACATACTGTTGCGAAAATGTGCCCGTGTTAAACTCCATGATCAACGCAACCCGTTTACCCTTTAGATTTAAGTTGTCCGTTTTTTCGTTTGTTGTATTCGATTCCGCAGTGCTTGTCCCTTGAGTGCCGCTCTCTGTTTTCGGCACGCCACATGCAGTGACCAGCAAAACCAGCACCAGTAGCATGATACCTCCCAGTCCTAGCTTTTTGTGTCTTTGGAACTCTTTTTGGATATCCATGATTTCATTTCCCCCTCGTTCAACCACAAAATGATTCAAATTTGATACTTAATATATCGCTTTAAACCAAGTATGTAAATAGGTTTTATTAAATATAGAAAATTTTCCGGTTTTATAGGCCAACACACAACAAACAACCGCCCCCCCGATTGAATACCGGAAAACGGTTGCTGCTTAAATTTGAAATCAAGGCGGAGCCTGGGTCGAAGATACAATCTGTCTGTTTATTTTAAATAGGAGAACGCTCACATCTAACTTATTTGGAGCACTGCTTTACCGGAAAATTTCCGATCTATCAGTTGTTGGGCTACAGCTCCAATTTCCTTCCACGATGCCTCCACTTCGATTTTTGGTACTAACTGGCCTTTTGATACAAGCTCACCTAGTAATTTTAGATCTCCCGCTGGGGAATAACGATTTATTTCCTCACCTAGAAAGAAGCAATACAAAGTTCTACCACCTAAGCCCCTAATATTAATCGTTGCGTAAGGTGAGGACGAATGTCCCATGGACACACATATCCCCTCTGGCATAAGCTGAGGTAGTAATGCAGCTAGCGTATCCCCACCTACTGAATCCACAATGAGATGATAAGGTCCGAATGTATCCAGCGAGGAAATCGCCGGATCGCCAACGATAACCTCATTAGCACCAGCCTCTTGAACAAGTAGAGCTTTTTCCTCTGTTCTGGCTACACCTACTGTAAAAGCTCCTGATTGCGCCGCTAGCTGATGTGCAAAAGTCCCAACTCCGCCAGTCGATCCAGATATCAATATTCGCTTACCGAGCAGCATTCCTCCTTTTCGAAGTGTATAGAGCGCTGACAGACCGGCTACTGGTAAAGTAGCAGCCTGGGCGAAGGTAATATCATCAGGAAATTCAGCCACTAATGAAGTAGGAGCGGCAATTTGTTCGGCCCATGCTCCCATCGGGAGAAGTCCTACGACACGGCTTCCTTGTTTCGGGCCCGTGCCATCTTTGGCTTGCTCGATGACAATCCCGGCAAAATCCCATCCTGGTCTGCTCTGTCTTCCATGATTTCTTGCATCTACAACTTCACCCCGATTCAGAGAGAAGGCCTGTACTTGAACGATCGCTTCCCAAGGCTGGGCCTGCGGGACTGAAACTTCCTTTATTGCGAAATATCCTGAAGCAAACGGATCTGTTACAATTGCACGAACCATATGATCTCCCCCATCATTCTCATTGAGAAACCCTTGTAAATAGCTCCCCTTTTTCACATTGTAGTATACTGTAGGGAACTATCTGCACCAAGTGTAGAACTACACCTCATTATGAAAAGGATTGAAAAAGGATGACCATGCACAAGGACTTCCGATATAAAACATTAAAAAACGTTTTGGGAGAGATTGAAGCTGTTCGCATGAAGCGTCAACGGGAATATACTGAGCTATCACACCCGTTATTAAAACGATTTACTCAGCAGGAGCTTAATGATGAGGCATGTCCTACGTATAAAAATCTATTGGTTGGACGGTCTCGTCGAATACCGGACCGGCAAACGATAATCCATATTGCTGAGTATCTGGAGTGTACTTCACATGAGCGCAATGACCTTCTCCTCGCCGCTGAATATCTTCCGATCCATTACGAACTCGAAGGACGTTCTCTAGAGCTGGCGCTGGAGCAAACACAGCAAATCATGAGTAATTTGCCATTTCCGGCGATGATTGTTACTCATACCTTAGATATCAAAGGGTTAAATGAACCGTTTCGCCATTTATTTGATATTCCTTCCGATTCTTTTATGAATGGCAAACTGAATAAAGTAGATTTTCATTTTAACTCCGATTTTTCCATTCGTCCCCGTTCTACCTTCGATGCTGAGTCGTTCGAACAGTGGGAGTCTCATGCTATTTTTGGGATACAAGCTTTCAAAAGATATAACATGTTGTCCCGATACGACCATTGGTATACGAAGTTAATAGACAGATTTCAAAAATACGATGATCTTAATAAATATTGGAATATGCAGCCAAAGGACTCAGCAAGTGAAATTGAGCAACCCAAAATTATTTTGGCCAGAATGGGAACCGCGGACGATTTAGTCCCTATTCGCTACAAGCAAATTCATCTTTCTGTAAGTAGCCACATGTATCCTGGAATTGAAGTATACTTACCGATTGACGATCCTGCACGCATAGTATTTCAATATTGGGGTTGTCCAGCCGAATATCAGAACTACGCTTTTAATGAATAGGAAAAATTCGCCTACAGCACTTTACGAGAAACGAAAAGCTCAATAAAAACAGAGGTAGTCTAGGACTTTATTTTCTCGTCCATGGCTACCCCTGTCTGGTTTTGGAGGTCAGTCTAATATTTTGTTTTTGCGAACCGTAGAGAGCAAATTGCTCTCCACGGTATTTCTCTTATACATTTTTTAGGTGTGGCTTACCCTTAAAGAATAATAGCAATGAGACCGCCGGAGCCTTCATTAATGATACGACCCAGCGTTTCCTGCAGCTTATAGCGTGCATTGTCCGGCATCATGGCGATTTTACCCTGAATGCCTTCCCGTACAATGGAATGCAGCGAACGTCCGAAAATGTCTGACTCCCAAATTTTGATTGGGTCATTCTCAAAATCTTGCATCAGATAGCGCATAAGCTCTTCACTTTGCTTCTCTGTTCCGATAATCGGAGCAAATTCCGATTCCACATCGACACGAATCATGTGTATAGAAGGTGCTGTCGCCTTGAGCCGCACACCAAACCTTGTACCCTGACGAATCAACTGCGGATCGTCTAGTGCCATCTCAGATAACGACGGCGCGGCAATGCCATATCCCGTTGTCTTGACCATTTCCAGCGCCTCGGCGAAGCGGTCGTACTCTCGTTTGGCATGGGCAAAATCCTGCATCATTTGCAGCAAATGATCCTTGCCACGAATCTCTACCCCGACGACTTCGACCAAAATCTGGTCATACAGCTCATCGGGAGCATACAGATCAATTTCAGCTACGCCCTGCCCCATATTCATCCCGCTCAATCCGGCCCTGTCGATGAATTCATATTCCATAAACTGGCCAACCACTCGATCTACATCACGCAGGCGTCGAATATCTTTAACCGTATCGCGAACGGAATTTTCATAATTGCTACGCAGCCAGTGCTCTTCGTTCAGTACCATGACCCAGCTCGGCAGGTTTACATTCACCTCATGCACCGGAAATTCATACAATACTTCACGAAGTACGCCTGTAACATCATCTTCCGTCATCGTCGCCGCGCTGAGTGTCATAACTGGTATATCGTACTTGGCAGCCAGCTCACCGCGAAGCTGGAGTGTTTCATCACTGCGAGGATGCGTGGAGTTGATAACCAAAACAAATGGTTTGCCAACTTCCTTCAACTCCTCAATGACGCGTTCCTCCGACTCTACATAAGAGCTGCGCGGGATTTCCGCAATCGTGCCGTCTGTAGTGACTACCACACCGAGCGTCGAATGCTCCTGAATAACCTTGCGTGTACCAATTTCTGCCGCTTCCTGAAAAGGAATGGGTTCTTCGAACCATGGTGTGGAGATCATCCTCGGACCATTTTCATCCTCGTACCCTTTTGCTCCTTCTACTGCATATCCTACACAGTCAACCAGACGTACATTCACATCCAGTCCTTCCGTTACTTTGATCTGGACGGCATTATTCGGTACGAATTTAGGCTCCGTCGTCATGATCGTCTTGCCTGCCGCACTTTGCGGCAACTCGTCTACGGCGCGGGCACGGTCCGCCTCACTTGTAATGTTTGGCAGAACAATCGTCTCCATAAACCGCTTGATAAACGTTGATTTTCCTGTTCGGACTGCGCCGACGACCCCAAGATAAATGTCTCCTCCGGTACGTTCGGCAATGTCTTTAAAAATGTCTACTTTCTCCAATGAAATCCCCTCCTAAAAAGTCTCCGAAGGAAAAATGCTTAAAGAGCATCCGCTTCGTGTTCAACCAACTGCTTGATCCCAGATGCGGCAGAACAGCCTTTAAAATGCCCGGAAGTCGTCCGCCGCCGAGATTCAGGAGACTGATGGAATCGGCGAAACGGCGTAAACTCGTACATGCATTTGGACTGATACCATCATATGTATCCCCTCCGTAAAATATGTTTAGTTTTTTGAAAAATAGATTACGACAGAGCGATCATTGCAGAAACGATATTTTACGTTTGGTTCCACTCACCTAATATATGCGGGGCAAGACTCTCCCATGACTTCGTCGCTAGATTAAATAAAAAAAGGATGTTTCTCCTGACCGTTTAGAGTCGTCGGAAACATCCTTTTTCTATTCTCCTGATATAATCGGCATTACCACAGTTCATCATCCAGCGCCTGACGCTCCAGTTGCCGTCTGATAGCCGCCTTGAGCCTATCCTCCGGTATGGTTACCTCCATATCGCCTTGGACACGTGCCTGGCAGGATAAGCGCATTCCTTCATCCAGTAAAGGCCCCAGCTTACGCTGCTCTGCATCTCTGGGTTGGTCTGCAAATTCAGCCCATTCCGGTGATATTTGTACCTTACACATCAGACAGGCTGCTTTTCCGTCACAACGAGTGGGGATATATACACCCGCTTTACGAGCAGCCTGAAGCAATGACGTACCCTGACCGACCTGTACGCGCCTACCTGACGGCCTAAACGTAATCTGCACATTCATGAATAGTCCTCCAGTTGTCTTTCTCCTAACACACACAACTTATACTTCATTGCCCATCTGGATGACGGAGTGCAACTCTGGCCAAGGCAGAAGTTCTACAAGCTTGTCCAATTGCTCCTCATTCCAAATATTACTGACTAGTAGCTGCTTCAGTACAATTATATGACGTCGCGGGTCGCGCTTCATGACTTCTGCAATCGCTTTATATCGGTCGGGTCGATTTCGCAATATATTGAATAAAAGTTCATGACTGAGCGGCATCAGACGCAGTGAAGCACTCCCCAGCTCAAGCTGAACACCAGCCGACCAAAGTAGTCGCTCGATCTCTAAGCGGTATAACGCTCCGTCACATAATACTTCAAATCCCCCCACCAACTCGACTGGAAATCCCTCCAGATCATAGTGGCTCAGTAATGAAACGTAAGAGCCGCTACGATCAACCTGCTGTCGATCTATACTTATACCCAGGGGGTGCGCATGAAGTTGCTTTGCTGCATGAATATCCGCATAAATATCAATGTCCCGAGGCAGGCGATCCAGTTCAACTTCATGTACAAGTAGTGAACAACTCCCGCCTAGCATCCACGGAACCGACACTG
Organism: Paenibacillus sp. EKM206P; assembly: GCF_011066155.1. Classification (NCBI taxonomy): domain Bacteria; kingdom Bacillati; phylum Bacillota; class Bacilli; order Caryophanales; family Paenibacillaceae; genus Paenibacillus; species Paenibacillus sp. EKM206P. Next base: position 491,504 of record NZ_JAAMNQ010000003.1, read on the forward strand.
TTGACCAGTTCTCAGCCAAGCTACTCAGCGCAACTGCCAGATTGTGAGGAAGCCTGTCTACTAACACCGATGATATTGCCTCCTTCAACATTGTTTCCTCCTTTGCTGTCTTTCCTTCCGTTTCCTGATGGGCATCATTATAACATGTTCGACAGGGCAGTTCGATATTTTGTGTACTGTAAAAGCGGTTACCCACTCCAAAATATAAAAAAACCGCGAACCTTCCCGGTCCACGGTGAATAATACTAACTGGCGTGCGGCCAGCGGTCTATTTTTTCATCATCATTTTCATCAACGCTTCCATATTGGAAGGATTCATTCCGCTCTTTTTGACGGCACCAACAATATCCCTTACTGTATCTTCCGACACCGGAATGTTGGCCATCGCAGACACTTGCTTGATAAGCTGACGCAGTTGCGCTTCGCTTTGAAGCGTGTCCGCCTTTACCGTGCCTGCCAGCTTTTTCACTGCATTTTCGGATATGTTTTTGCCGCCTTTTTTGTTAATGGCCTTCAATGCATCTTTCGGAAAGTTTTTATTCATAATCTCCCCTCCTCCGCCATTGCTCAACTCAGTCTATGAGTGGCGGAGACAAAAGGTGATTAAGCGTACATAAGACATGCCAAACGCCTAACTAAAAAAGGCTATCTCATTATAGAAAAAATCTACCATGAGACAGCCTTTATATTATTAAAGCTCATCTGAGCCTTTAAGAATGCCATTGCTCCCAAGTCTGAAGTGGCATGACTTCCATCTCGGTCTTAGGGTCGCGACCCATCAGCGCCTCAACGGCCTTACGGACGTCACGTCCTTCAAACAGTACTCCATACAGTACCTCTGTAATAGGCATCTGAACACCTAATTTTTGAGAGATGGCGTATGCCGCTTTTGTCGTTCGAATCCCCTCTACGACCATGCCCATAGATTCCAGCACATCATCAAGCTGTTGGCCCTGTCCTAATAGTGACCCTGCACGCCAGTTGCGACTGTGACGGCTCGTTGCCGTGACCACTAGATCGCCAATACCAGCTAGGCCGGCAAAGGTTAATGGATTAGCCCCCATCTCAACTCCGGCACGGGTAATTTCAGCCAACCCACGGGTCAATAAAGCTGCTTTGGCATTATCACCGAAACCAAGCCCATCTGACATTCCCGCACCCAATGCGATAATGTTTTTTAGCGCCCCGGACAGTTCCACACCGAGCAAATCGCGGTTTGTATAGACACGGAAATAGGAGTTCATGAACAGCCCCTGAGCAGCCTGTGCAGCCTGCTCATTGGAGGAAGCTACAACGACCGTTGTAGGACATTTCCTCACCACTTCTTCCGCATGACTCGGACCAGACAGCACGGCAATATCGCCCTCCGCGACTTCCAGTTCTTCCGAGATCACCGTGGACATACGTTTAAGCGTTTCTGTTTCAAAACCTTTAATGGCATGCACTACCAGCATATCCTTGCTAAAATGAGCTTTCAGACTACGTGCTACCTGACGAGCAGCAGCAGAAGGAGATACGATTATCACTGCTTTAGCACCAGATACCGCAGTCTGCATATCAGTTGTAGCTGAAATGCGATCAGACAAAATAGAGCCCGGTAAATAATGCTCATTTGTATGCTTCTCATTGATTTCAGCTGCTTGCTGCTCGTTTCTCGTCCAGACAGAGACATCGTTGTTATTGGCCGCAAGAACGGAAGCCAGGGCTGTTCCCCAACTCCCCGCGACCAGCACAGCTATTTTCTCAGACAAGACGATCTCCTCCTTTGGAGCCAAGCTTATTCTCATTCCCCCGTACCAACTTGACTATGTTGGTACGGTGTCTCCACACAGCGAACAGACAAATGATTAGAGCCGTCCAGAATAACGGCCATGCAAAACCAAGCACGAGTAATATCCAAGGGGTCAAAATGACAAATATGAGTGATCCAAGGGATACGTAACGAGTCATTACAATTGCAAGTATCGCAATGATTCCGGCATATAGTGCGGGCAGTAAGGCAAGCGATGCCAATACACCAATAGCAGTCGCAATACCTTTTCCTCCACGAAAGTGAAAATATACCGGCCAGTTATGGCCCGCAATCGCCGCAATGCCGCACAAACCCGGTACCCAGGATGATTCCCCACCTAACCAGTGCCCTATTAGTACCGCAATAACCCCTTTAAGAACGTCCAGCAGCAGTACCAGAATAGCTGGGCCTTTTCCAAGCACACGCAGCGTATTCGTCGCACCGGCATTGCCGCTCCCATGTTGGCGAATGTCGATTCCTTTTAATTTTCCATACAGCAAACTAAAGCTGACAGAGCCAAGCAAGTAACTGAGTACGATGGCAACGATTTGTAAAATCAACCTATTCGCTCCTAACTTTCGTCAGACTTGCGCCGTGTAAAGATTCGAATTGGAGTTCCTTCAAAATTGAAGGCGGCGCGGATTTTGTTCTCCAGATAACGCTCATACGAGAAGTGCATTATTTCTGGATCGTTTACGAATACAACCATCGTAGGCGGCTTAACAGCAACCTGGGTCACATAGTTAATGCGCAGACGACGTCCCTTGTCTGTTGGTGGAGGATTGATGGCAACCGCATCGGAAATTACATCATTCAGTAAATGTGTCTGAATACGCAACACATGCTGCTGTGCCACATGCTGTACAACAGGAAGCAGCTTTTGCAGGCGTTGCTTCGTTTTTGCAGACAAGAACACAATCGGAGCATATGTCATAAACAAAAAGTGATCGCGAATTTTCGTTTCAAACTGATGCATCGTTTTGTCGTCCTTGTCCACGACATCCCATTTGTTAACGACAAACAGCGATGCTTTACCCGCTTCATAAGCATAGCCAGCAATGTGCTTATCCTGTTCAATGATGCCTTCCTCGCCGTTAATAACGACCAATACAACATCTGCACGCTCAATAGCACGCATGGCACGCATTACACTATATTTTTCGGTCGTTTCATATACCTTGCCACGTTTACGCATACCTGCCGTATCAATCAGTACATACTTTTGACCGTCTTTTTCAAAAGGTGTATCAATTGCATCACGTGTCGTACCTGCAATGTCACTAACGATAACCCGCTCTTCTCCCAGAATGGCGTTAACCAGTGAAGACTTACCTACATTCGGGCGGCCGATCAAGGCAACACGAATAACGTCTTCATCATAGTGATCTTCTTCCAGCTCAGGCAAATTGGATGTAATGGCATCTAGCAGATCGCCTATCCCTGTACCATGGCTACCAGAAACAGCGATTGGATCACCAAATCCATAAGAATAAAACTCATAAATCAGATCGGCGCGACTGAGGTTGTCCACCTTGTTGACAGCTACGATGATCGGTTTACCCGAACGATATAGCATTTGAGCAACCTCTTCATCTGACTGTGTAATTCCTGCTTTCGCATCACTCATAAATACAATTACATCTGCTTCTTCTATTGCAAGTTCGGCCTGCATACGGATGGATTTTAAAATGACATCCTCACCATCAATCTCAATGCCGCCGGTGTCAATAATACTGAAGGATTTACCATTCCACTCCGATATACCGTATATACGGTCACGAGTGATTCCGGGTTTATCTTCCACGATGGACAAACGATCCCCGATTATCCGATTAAAAATAGTGGACTTGCCCACATTCGGACGACCAACGATAGCCACAACGGGTCTTGCCATAAATTCACTCCTCCTGTCAATTCTTCCGCTATCATCATAGCAAAAAACATACCTATTGGCGATATGGTCACGTAACAACAATCGGCGAACCCTCTGGGTCCGCCGATGGTGTACGTTATGCATATTATAAAATGTATTGATTTAAACTCATTTAAATTTGTTCAGCTTATCGCCAAAACGCTCGCCGAGCGTGATGCTCAGACCGGAATTATTGAGGGAAACGTTAGGATTATTCAGTTCCTCACGAGGTGCACGAGATGCACGTGGTGCTCTTTCTGCTTTAGGAGCAGCTTCAGGAGCTTCCTCAGTTTCTTTAATGCTCAGGCTAACACGTTTTTCGGAAGGATTCATTTCAAGAATTTTAACTTTCACTTCTTGCCCTTCTTCCAGAACTTCTTGTGGAGTTCCAATGTGTTTGTGGGAAATTTGGGAAATATGAACCAAACCTTCCACGCCAGGAGCGATTTCAACGAATGCGCCGAAGTTAACCAGACGTTTTACAACACCTGTTACGATGTCATTGTTGTTGAATTGTCCAGCAGCCGATTCCCAAGGACCAGGCTGTGCAGCTTTCATGCTCAGGCTGATTTTTCCTTTTTCAGGATCTACTTTCAAGACTTTTACTTTCACTTGGTCTCCTTCAGAAACTGCATCAGAAGGCTTATCGACATGAGTCCAAGCAATTTCAGATACGTGAACAAGACCATCCACGCCGCCAACATCTACGAAAGCACCGAACTGAGTAAGACGTTGAACCGTACCTACGATTTCTTGGCCTTCTTTCAGCTCAGCCATTACTTTAAGCTTGTTGGCTTCGAATTCTGCTTCCAGAACGTCTTTTTGAGAAAGAATCACTTTGTTATTTTCACGATCCAGTTCTTTTACAACAACACGCAATGTGCGGCCTTTGTAATCACTGAAATCTTCTACGAAGTGACGTTCTACCATGGATGCAGGGATAAATCCGCGCAGACCCACGTCTACCACGATGCCGCCTTTAACGACATCATTTACAACGACTTCAAATACTTCTTTGCTTTCGAACAGTTGCTCCAACTTTTCCCAAGCATTTTCACTGTCGATTGCACGTTTGGACAGAACAAGTTTTTCCTTGCCATCGTCAATGCTGATAATTCTAGCTTCAACCTCTTGGCCTACTTGTACTGCTTCTTCTGCGTTATCCAGACCAGAAGACAACTCGCGAATTGGAATAATTCCATCGTATTTATATCCAATGCTTACTACCGCTTGGTTATCTTCCAATTTCACGATTGTACCCTTAACGGTGTCACCTTTTTTCAGGGAGACGATTTGATCGAGCTCGTCTTGATTTGCCGCTTCAGCAGCTTCTTGATTTTTAATTTCTTCCGACATGTCAATACCCTCCTCAATTCAAAAAAAACCATTTATTTAAACCTGCGCATGGCAGAGTTCAAAACATAAATAAACTTTTGTTCTAGTTTTCCGAGCTTAGACACAATTCATACAAGCCTTTCAGTTATTCGTAGGCTTACCCGTTTCCTTCATCGTGCGAATACGAGACATAATTGCTTCTGTTGCCAGTTCAAGTGGATCTCCTTCGATATCGGCACCCTTTTGGTAAGCTTCCAAATTGACAGGTTTACCGTATAACACTTTCGTTTTACGGAAAAGCTTGTAATCACCAATAATGGCGACCGGAACGGCAGCCGCTCCACTGCGTAGCGCAAAGCTTGCAGCACCCTTTTTACCGATTCCCCCAGCTCCTCTGGAACCTTCGGGAAAGATTCCCATAACCTTACCATCACGCAAAATGTTCAATGCCAACTTAATGGATTCCTTACTTACACCGCCACGTTTGACTGGAAAAGCTCCCAGTTTCCCAATTAGTGGACCCAGTACAGGAACATTAAACAGCTCGGCTTTTGCCATAAAGTGAACCTTTCTTTTCAGCAAAATACCAACTGTAGGAGGGTCAAGATTACTAATATGATTAGAACACAACAGCACTCCACCCTCAGCAGGAACATTTTCCCTGCCTACCGCCTCAAGTCTAAACAGAACGCGGTAAATGAGACGCAAAATACTGGCGCATACAGTATATATCATTGGCTGATCTCTCCATCCTTCTCCGTTAAGCAATAAGATACGATCATATCAACGACATCCTGAATGCCCATTTGGGTCGTATCGAGCACGATGGCGTCCTCACTGCAACGAAGCGGAGATACCTCCCTCTCCTCGTCAAGCTTGTCACGTGCCGCAATGTCACGTTCCAGTTGCTCCAGAGTGATATCATCAGTTTCGCTCAGTTCTTTAAAACGGCGGGAGGCACGTTCCTGAACACTTGCGGTCATGAACACCTTGACTTCCGCATCGGGAAGTACAGTTGTTCCAATATCGCGACCATCCATAACGACACCCTTGCGTGCAGCCATCTCACGCTGGTTTTCAGTCAAACGTGTCCGTAAACCAGCAACACTTGAATACTGTGACACGTTGCTAGTCACTTCCATCGAACGGATCACAGTGGTTACATCTTCCCCGTTACAATAAACCTTTTGGCCTGTGGGGTCCGGTACTAATTCAATCACCAGCTCAGGTACATGTTGAAGCACTTTTTGTACATTTTCTGCAGGAATTTCCTTACGCATCATGTACCACGTTGCTGCTCGGTACATGGCTCCAGTATCTACATATACATAAGAAAGTGTTTTCGCCACCAAGCGGGCCACTGTACTTTTCCCTGCACCAGCAGGTCCATCAATGGCTACATTTATTTTGTTAATTGAAGATACATGTTGCCTTGCCAACAGGGAATTCCTCCTAACCTAACCTCAAGAAAAAAGCAGGCATTGCCTGCGACGTGAAAATTATACCACACATTTATAGGCGATGCAAAATAAGCGACAGGTTTACTAAAAAAGAAAAATTTCGGATGATTAAGATTTCCCCCGGAATTCCAGCTGTCTTTCAAAGCAATATTTAATCAGTTTTTGACGCTCCTGATCAGCGATTTCCTCATATTTCAGCATAATGAGTTTGCGACCGTTTTCCATCTGCTGAATGCGCACAATTTCAGATTGGAACGGAACATGCTCCTGAGTACCGTTTTTATATGGAACTAAAATCCAGCAAGACAATGATTCTCCTTCTTCAAGATGATGAGTTCCCTGGGTGTGAAAAGAAACACCCCCACCTCCTACATCATGTGTCTCTGCTACAAATCTGGACTCGTTCGCACCATGCTTTACAGCAATTTCCAAGTTGGCCTTAACCCGAAGAAAGTTTCGACGCTGAATTTTGCTGATGCTGTCTGGAGCAGGTTTGTGGATACGAATCATCCGGAGGATATCCTCTTTGAAACCCGTAACGTGGGTATTAAAATAATTTTTAATCCCACCCTCGCTCAAAAAAAATATAGACAGTTCTTCCCCTAGAAACAATTTTTTCAAATGCCCACTTGTTTGTGACATAGGAATTTCAATTAAAAAGTTCTGTGACTCCTCTTCTGCAATACGAGACTTAAATTCAAAAATCTCGTCCTTATGGTCAGTACCTGCCACTTGTATGTATAACACATCATTAATTTTGGGAAACAAATGATCCACCATCCTTGTCCATTAAAAGCTCTAATTAAGGTATATAATACCACGACTTTGTGCCTATATTAAGCATAATATTTGTTTGATCTATGACTAAAGCACAAAAAACCTCCTTTATGAAGGAGGTTTAGAGTGACTATTGATTCATTTTCATGTAATTAACTAGACATTACTTGCAGTAACCTGAGGTTCATCTGAATCTTTAACCTCTTCAATCGTTTCTTCCATCCCCGTATTGGCGTTAATGTATATCCGGTAAACGGAACCATTGATTTTACCACCAAATTCATAACAGAGAACTTCATTCGAAAGTTCATTTTCAATTAAGGCTTTACGGTGGTAAGTTTCACGAAACTCAGGATTCAATTTTGCTCGTGCTGCATTCAAATTCAATTTCGCTTGCGGTATGCGGCGGAGATGACTATGCTCATACACATAATCACTGGCTTGAAAACCGATCACTTGTCCGTTATCAAGGCCTGATCTGACTGCGATTTTTTCTGGATAGATAATCACATCCCCTTGTTGGCTCACAAATGTAATGTTAGCTAAATTCCCGCTTTCATCATACGCAACGGGCTTCATGTCTTTGTAACCTTTTTGTTCAAGGTATTCACTAGCATAGCGAATCGCTTCATTACGTGTTGCTTTTTTAGGACCTACTGCCCTCATGTCATGATAAGAAATAAGCTTGCCGCCTTTTTTCGTAAAATCCATACTGGCCACAGGCTGCTTCTTATTTAGCAGGGTAGCTGTATAAGATGCCCATTCCGTTCCTTTACCGTTTTCGTTCACCCTGATCTGACTTTCCGGTTTTCCTGTAAATTCAGCAGCATTTTGTTTAATTTGTTCTGCATTTACTGGCGGGAGACTCAATTTTTTCACAGAGCGTTTATCATAGATGCTGGCTACAGACGGTCCCCAATCCAGCTCTTTATAGTTTTCCACCTTTTTGTCCACGGTTTTAAAGCCATCAATAATGGTGTTGTCCTTCGGCCCAGTTTGAGAACCTGCCGCCATATCCACATCCGTCCAGCGCAAATTTTTGCTAATGACTTTCTGCTGCACTTCCTGCATGTTTTTCGAAATTTCTTTGGAATTGTTATACAACGTTTTCAGGTTCGAAATTTCTTTCTCGTTTAAGGGCTCGTGATCCAGATCACGGACAGCGGTCTGATACGAAAATGCAGATAGATGTGACAGCAAATCTTTAGCATGATTAAAAGGCATTACATTGAGGGGCAACTGATTAACCTCATTTTGAGCCTCACTTGTAATCCTCCACACGTTCATCAAACATTTGCGGTGCATCGCGTGTGAAGTATTATGGACAGCAACCGCGTTACCGAGTTGAGAATGCAGCTGATCCATATGAAACGACAAATCGTGAAACGCACGCTGGTATTGATTTTCCGCTTTTATCGACATGCTATTTGCCTGAAGAGACACCTCTTTTCTCATCTGGCTTTGCTGATAACCCCACACAAATGCTCCTATCATCATCAGGGTAACCACCGGGAACAATACGGAACTAAGTCGCTTATACATATTGGGAGTCTCCTTTCTTCAAGTACACTACCGATAGTGTGACAAGAAGAAAGCTCTCTTATGCATGGTTTTCCATGACTTCAACAATAAACTCACAGTTATCGCAAATACAGCGTTTAAAGCCGGTCTGAATCTGTCCTTGCTCTATGCGTCCTCTCAGCACAAAGCGTTCTCCGCATCTTTTACAATGAATTCTAACTTTTATACGCAAAAAAAGACACCTCTTTCTCTAACAGGTTTGTCAGATCAGTGTGTCCCATTTTGTTACATGTTAACCTTTTCTTCCCGTTTTAACAAACGAAAAGGAGAACGGTTATTAGCCCGACTGATCTTCGCCATTCCTCCATACCATAGAAAGGCCATAAGTGGAATGATAAACCAGATCCAGTCATGCGAAAATTTCGTTAAAATCAAATCGTATACTCCGTGCCAGAACCATGGAAGCACCAATGACAGCAGCAACATGTATTTGCTCCTCAAGCCTTCTGAAAACTTGGCCTTCCCCATGTAGTAGCCCATCATTACGCCAAACATCGCATGACCGGATACCGGTAGCAATGATCTCATCAGCATCATGCTAACCGAAGCATGGCCCGCCCAGGCATATAACAGATTTTCAACCGTTGCAAATCCGAGTGAGACTGCGGCCGCATACAAAATACCATCATAAGGCTCGTCGAACTCGGTATGATTATAGATGATGTGATACAACAGAAACCATTTAAAAAACTCTTCCACTCCGGCTGAAATGCCGAACGCCTGGATTAACGTGTGATCCCCTAGCCAAAGCAGCAGCCCTCGTTGAAAAATCATGACAGGAAGAACCACCAAAAAGCCGAGCAAAAACACTTTAATAACCATGTGCAGTGGCTCCGAATCATACCTGTCCTTCAAGTAAAAATACATCAATAAGGCGAGACCCGGCGCTGTGGCTGCCGCTATAACTGAAAACAGAAGCACCGATCATCCCTCCATAAAAATGAGTCGGCTCTGCTTTCAGCGCAGAGCCGACAAATTCACTTCAATATCACTTTTGATAAAACGAATCAAGAACGGCTGTCAAAATGAGTGCAGATGACAGCAACTGCCTGTTCAGGAATGACCAGTTTGCCGTACTCTTCCAACATAGCTGGTGTAACGGATGAGCCTTCTCCAAATTCAGCAAGAACCGCGATTAAAGCGGCAAGCTTGGACTCCTCTACTTCTTCTGGTTCCAAATGCAGAATCCATTTTCCTCTATAATGATACAGCTTACCTGCTTCCGTAGTGTTGCTACGAAGCATATGAGCCGCTTCTATGAGTACTTCGAAATCGCTAAACGCATAAACGATGGAATCACTATGCTCCAACGTGACTTCCATTTCGTAGACTTCCTCTGGAAGCTCCTCATCGGGACCCGAACCATACTGTTGATGGTCGTATTTACCCCGAGTGACGATAACAACCATTCCTTGAGCAGGAAGCGCAAAGACTTCGACAGCTAACGGTCCCGTGGCGTCGAAGCCCAGCTCACTGTATGCCTGATCCATCATTTCGGTAAACAGCTCATGAACTCTAGGAATTTCTTGCCACATATCGTCTTTTTGAATACCGCGTTCGCTCAAATCGTCAAAGGTAAGGAAAATCCGTATCTTGTCCTGACTTAATCTTTCTATTTTCATACTGGACCCTCCTCCTGGCAGCCGAGTGTTATTAACAGATTATGATGCAATTATGATGCCTGTGATGAAAATGGTTCTATGTAATCATGTTATCATTTTATAATCGTAAATGCACGCAATAAAAAGATAAAAAAAAGAATCATTTGAACGGCTTTTACAAAAAAGCCGCAAAATGATTCGGAATAAAGGTTTCTGGGTTACAATCCCGGTACGGCTGTATGAGTTTCTTTCAAAATTTGCTCGACCTCACGTTTAACATCGGGACTTGTGCTGATGAAGTCTTTAATCAACTTCATATTCTCTTCTTTGTTCTTGGCAGTATGGGCGTTATAAGCGGTTTTATCTGTTTGTGAATGATGGTCTTGATCCTTATGGGTGTCTTCTTTATTGAGCGTAATCTCGCCCATCCCGGGGAATGCCGCGTCCATCATTTTAGTACGGGCTTGCTGCACTAAATTGCCGCCTTTTTTTCCACCTATGTCCATAGATAAGCCCAACATGTTGCGGTTACGGGAGATCATAGAGCTTGCGACAGCGCCCAAAACGATTCCCAGGAAAAATGAAGATGTTTTCACAATTAGAACCTCCCTTTGTGGTAGAATCAAGCATAGTGTTCGTCAGTAGTGACAAACTCATACGGTATAAAATACAGGAAGGTGAGATGAAATAATGGGTACAAAAACAGCAGCCATTTTGTTCACCGCATGTCTGCTGCTTAGTGCTTGCACTGCAACCAAGCCTGAATCTGCGGCAACAAGCAACCAGCAGGATTCGGTAGCGTCTGACTCAAGTAACAGCGCCAAAGATCAGAGCAACGTCTCTTCCCCAAAAAACAGCAGTAAGCAAGCAGGCAGTGATGAACATAACTCAGCGGATAAAACCAATGCACAAAATGATAAAACCAGCGAAAGCAACGAAACAGGAGCTGCGACATCTGCAACTATCAATAACAAAATGTATCACTTGGACAAAGCTTACAATGTAATCCCTGACCAACAAGGTACCGAAAAAAAAGTCGTGTTATTGACCTTTGATGATGGTCCTAAGGAAGCAGCCATGATTAACAAAATCATAGATGTACTGGACAAACACAAAGCGAAAGCAATTTTCTTCGTAAACGGTTACCGTGTAAAAAAGCATCCTGAGTTGCTTAAGCTTATCCATGACCGTGGACAGCCCATCGGCAACCATAGCTGGGATCACATCGTGCTGAAGAATAAATCTGAGCCCGAGGTCAAAAAACAGATTGAAACGGTACAAAAAGCTGTTAAGGACATTACAGGCCAAGCCCCCGTCTTCTTCCGCCCCCCTCATGGTGCAGGCGGGGACGTAGGTCGCAAGGTCGCTAAGGAAAACGGTCTCCTATACATGACATGGTCCGTCGGTTCTCTGGACTGGACAATGAAAAAGAATCAGCCTAATAAAACGGAGGCACTTCTCAAAAATGTAACAGAACAACTTCATCCAGGCAGCAATATCTTGATGCACGAACTGCCATGGACAGCTGAGGCGCTGGACAGTCTATTGACGCGCCTTGAGCAAAAGGGTTACCAATTTGTCGATCCGCAAGGGATTGAGGTTCCTGCTAGCTAGTAGACACTTGCGTATACTCCGGATTAACTATAGATGATGCAATAAAGGCCTCCATTCTCCGTTATTCATGTGGAGATGGAGGCTTTTTCGCCGTATCATTACGCGCCTTGACCTAAGCACAGACGTCCATAATAACTTTATATTACCAAAGCATTTCACTGATGGGTGGTGCACCCTTGACGCCCCACCACAGTAATGCTGCAGTAATCAGCACAAAAAGAGTGCTCAAAAAATTTAAAAACCACTTGCTTACCCGAATACGGCGGGACGGAAACATTTCTGCCCGCGTTCGGTACTCACTGGCAGGAGTGTCACCCTCCATCGTCACAGCAACTTCTGGTGCAGCGGCAACGTGAGCCAATTCTGGCACGGGCCGTGAAGCACGGGAGCGAACTGGTTTAGATTTTGACCTGTCCTCTTCCTTGCCTTTGCGACCATTTCGACGGCTACCATAGGTCTGCACTCTGCTAAGTTCCTGATTCATTCTTCATACCTCCGAAAACGTAACGCTAAACCAGATATAAGGTCAATCACAAAATGACAAATGATCGGTGCCCACAGACTACCGGTCTGCACATATATGTAGCCCAATCCATAACTGCTAACAAAAACCCAGCCAGTGGGAATCCAATGCCGTAAATATCGGATATGAATCACCGCAAATAAAATGCTTGTCCAATAAGGACCAATGCTGTACTGAATCGCACCTCTGAACAAGAGTTCCTCACAGATAGAAACGATAGCTGCTATACAAATAATATGCCAAACCGGACGATTTTGAAATAGCATTTGGTTAATACCACCGTCATCCATAGCATCCTCAGGCATAATCCGGGATAGCAACAGATCCACAAGTAACATAGCGGCGGCCAATCCCAATCCCCACCATAAGACGTGCAGAGTGTTCGGCAATGCAAATAGTTCTAACAAATTTCTTTTCTGAAAAAATATCCAGATTGCGCCAATCAGCAGGGTCAGCCCCTGAGTTAGATACAAATTGTAAAGCAGCAAGCGGTCGTTCAATTCATGAATTTGCGCTCTTTTCCATTTCACTTTAAGCTTTTTCATAGTTAGTTAGTCCTCTGCATAGTCTTCTTTAGCATCATAGCCAAAAAGTCGGGCGGATTCAAGAAGACTTAAATCTTAATTTTCCGCATTCTGTAGCTATATATCTAGCCTGCTATCCTCACATGTCGCATGTCCTATTGACATGCCCATGTAAGCCATGATACATTATGAAAAAATTATTAGCGACAACAACAATGATGGAGAAAAGGTATTGATTTCGTCCTCAGAGAACCGGTGCTTGGGTGGAAGCCGGTGACGAAGTAACTACTTTCAGCGCTCCTGAGTTATTGCACCGAGGTCTGGGGAATATTTCCCGGCATTAGATGCAATCGGCAGAAAACCGTTATCCTTTCGGTCATTTTATGACCGCTGAAGGCAGTCCATTGCGAAATGGCTGCGAATTAGGGTGGTACCACGATAACTCTCGTCCCTTACTATGGAGATAGTATGTGATTCGGGGGTTTTTTTGATGCCCGAAAACCGCAAAGCGTCTCCGCATAAGACTTTTGGTCGTTAGTTTGGTGCATAATGCTATTCCATCCCTTTTCTGCGTCAATGCGTTATCACACTAGTATTTCACACCGCTCTCCTGTACTTTTAGAAGCATTTCAAGTTTTTTCATGTTCTTTATGGAATGTATTTCAGTTTGAAGTGCATCCTGTCCATAAAAGAAGTTAACTTTGAGGAGGAAACCAAATGTTTAAAGTGTTAGTATCCGATCCAATCAGTGACCTGGGCATCCAGCAACTGATGGATGCAGACGATGTCACGGTGGACAAGAACACAGGTCTCAGCGAGGATGAATTGGTTCAAATTATTGGTGACTATGACGCATTACTCGTTCGAAGCCAAACTCGGGTAACCGAACGCATCATGACGGCAGGTAAGAACCTCAAGGTTGTAGGGCGAGCTGGGGTCGGAGTGGATAACATCGACCTCGAAGCAGCAACACAACGCGGGATTATCGTTATTAACGCTCCTGACGGCAACACGATTACGACATGTGAGCACACTTTTGCGATGATGATGGCTCTAGCACGTCATATTCCACAGGCATATGCCAAAACCATTGGCGGTACATGGGATCGTAAAACATTCCTCGGTGTCGAACTGCGTAACAAAACACTTGGAGTCCTCGGCATGGGACGTATCGGCAGTGAGGTGGCTAAACGTGCCAAAGCATTTGGCATGAGTATCCTCGGCTATGATCCATTTCTAACGGAAGAACGCGCTGAGAAGCTGGGCATTAAGCTTGCGAGCGTGGATGAAATTATCCGCAACGCAGATTTTATGACCGTACACACACCATTAACACCGGAAACGAAACATATGATTGCTCGTCCACAGTTTGAAGTGATGAAAAAAGGAATGCGCATTATCAACTGTGCCCGGGGCGGAGTTATCGATGAAATGGCTCTTGTTGAAGCCATTGATGAAGGTATCGTTGCCGGTGCAGCTTTTGACGTATTTGAGTCAGAGCCGCCAGCACAGGACCACCCATTCCTGAGCCACCCGAAAATTATCGTTACACCACATCTGGGTGCCTCGACTGTCGAAGCTCAGGAGAATGTAGCTATCGACGTGTCCGAGCAAGTGCTGCATATTTTGCGTGATGAGCCTTTTAAAAATGCGGTCAACATGCCTCCAGTACCATCCAACGTCATGACGCAATTGCAGCCATATTTCTCGCTTGGAGAGAAGCTGGGCAGCTTTGCCGCTCAGATCACGAATCAGGCTGTACGTGAAATTCAGGTAGATTACGCTGGCGATTTGTCCTCTGTGGATACACAGCCGCTGACACGGTATATTTTGAAAGGCGTACTTAGCCGTCATCTGGGCAGCGATGTGAACATTGTAAACTCTGTACATCTGGCCAAAACACGTGACATCCATCTTGTCGTATCTCAGGCGCCCGCCACCAAGGGTTTTACCAACCTGATTACCGTTACACTCAAAACGCAGAGCGGCGAAGAGCAACGTGTATCTGGCACCCTGCTGGCAGGCTATGGCGAACGTATTGTTAGGTTGAACCAGTTCCCAGTAGACGTGGCACCGGAAGCTCATTTCCTGCTCATCTCGCACAATGATAAACCAGGCATTATCGGTCGTGTCGGCACCTTGCTTGGGGAGAACGGCGTCAATATCGCTTCTATGCAAGTAGGGCGTAAAATTGTCGGCGGAGAAGCTATCATGATCCTGACCGTCGATAAAGCCGTGCCGAAAGACGTACTGATTCAACTCGTTGGTTTGCCAGAACTAAATACTGCCCAAGAAGTAGTGCTAGATTAGTTCCAGACCCTATTGAGAGGTCCATGGTTTTATAATAAAGAGAGGCGCCTGGCTACCCAGGCGTCTTTTTCTTATACCGAGTTATCTATCATGTGAGTAATCATTTTGAAACAGGATGTTCCACGTTGAACAAGATAAATGTTGATTTTTCAACAAAAAGCACCCTCTTCCGAGGATGCCTGCAAACCGGGGGATATCAGATTGGGCTTATAAGCCTGTTACAGACCCAGCTTAGTTTTGCTGGAGATAGGCAGCAAAATAGTAAATTCCGTCCCTTCCCCCAATACGCTGGCAGCAGAGACAGAGCCTCCGTGAGCCTCTACAATATTCTTGACAATAGCAAGCCCCAAGCCAGTCCCTTTATCCTCACCACGTACTCTGGCTTTATCTGCCTTGTAAAAGCGGTCGAAAATATAAGGTAGATCCTCGCTGGCAATGCCTACACCTTCATCCTTAATCCGAATACGGATTAACTCATGCCGTTCTCCCAAAATTCGATCCGCCGCAATAGTAACCTTTTTCCCGCCGGGTGTGTGTCTAAATGCATTATCTAGCAAATTGGTCAATACCTGTTCCAACCGGTCTTCATCTGCCTCAGGCAGCAACAAACGCTGGCCATGCTCATGGTAATCGAGTGTCAGTCCCTGTTCCTTTGATCGTACCGTAAATTTACGGTGAACACGCTCGATCAACTCGTTCACATCCACTTCCTGTCGGTGCATGTCTGTATGACCAGCCTCCATTCGGGCCAGATCAAGCAGATCCTTGACTAACCTTCCCATGCGTAATGACTCATCATGGATGACCTGCACCAGTTCATCGGATTCTTCTGGTGAACCCGCCATACCATCCAGCAACGCCTCACTGTAGCCCTGCATCATAGATAAAGGTGTACGGATTTCATGAGATACGTTGGCCACAAAATCGCTCCGCATCTTCTCTAGCTTCACTTCTTCCGTAATATCTCTAAGCACAGCTACTGCACCGCGGATTGCATTATCCGTATACAGAGGCGCCATCTGCACCGACCAGGAACCCTTCTTGACATGGATATAGTCTCCGACATCCTCTCCCCTGTCCATAACGGTATGGAACAGAGACTGCAAAGGCTCAGGTACAGAAGCTCCAAACTCCTCCAGATCACGTTCCTGCCAATCCAGCTTTTCCCAGATATTCAGCAAACTTTGTGCCGGCGGATTCGTCAAGATGATTTGTCCGCTTCTGTCGAAGGTGATTACTGCATCAGACATGCTTCGCAGTACGCTGGATAAATGGTTTTTCTCCTCATTCAGACTGCGGATCGTTGCTTCCAGTTCCGTAGACATATGATTAAAAGTTTTCGCCAGTTCTCCAATTTCATCACTGGTCACCAGCGAAAGCCGAGTATCATACCTTCCTTCACGAATGGCATTCGCCGCCTGAATCAACAGCTGCATAGGCTGTGTGATTTTAGTAAAAAGAAATAGGGCAAAAAAGGTCGTCAATAAAAATCCGACTATACATGTATAGGTGAACAAATGCTTGATTTCCGTTGATTCATATGCCGCAAAATTTCTGTTGATGTACGGCAATAAAAAAAGCCCTAGAAAAATAAGCACAGAGCCTACAAGGCAAATGATGGTGATCCACAGCTTGCCTACCAGCGATCTCCAGAAGTTCACGTTATTTTGGAACCTCCAGCTTATAACCTACGCCCCACACGGTCGTAATCATAGCGGCTGCCTCTGGCGATACCTTATTCAGCTTTTCACGAAGCCGTTTCACATGCGTATCCACAGTGCGCAGGTCACCAAAAAATTCGTAATTCCAAACGTCTTTCAGCAGTTCTTCGCGTGAGAAGACTTTATCTGGTGACACCGCCAAATAATGCAACAGCTCGTACTCTTTAGGCGTGAGACTGATTTCAATCCCACCCGCAGTTACCCGGTGCGCATCATGCTCAATGATAAGATTCGGAAAAACAATACTATTGCTGGGTACCGCTTCTTTCGTTAAAAAGGCAGTTTCCGACGAACGGCGTAAAATCGCCTTCACCCGGTAAATGACTTCTCGCGGGCTAAAGGGCTTAACCACATAATCATCAGCTCCGACTTCAAAGCCTTGTACACGGTTCACTTCCTCGCCTTTGGCAGTCAGCATAATCACAGGTGTAGCTTTGGTCTGACGCAGCCGTGTACACACCTCAATCCCATCCATCCCTGGAAGCATCACATCGAGCAAAATAATGCTGTAATCGCTTGCAGTCGCTTTTTGGAGGGCAATCTCGCCATCCTCAGCTTCGTCAATTGCATATCCTTCTTTTTCCAGATACATCCGCAGAAGGCGTCGAATGCGTTCTTCATCATCTACAATTAATATGCGGTTGCTTTGTTCTGACATATTCCCAGCCCCTTCGCTAAAAAAAGCATTCTCTCTATTTTACTATTTTCCCGTGCTTGGTCAAACTTTACTCTCATCCAACAGTCTCTTTACACCAAAAAGGCCGGGGTTATGACCCCCGTCCTGTCCGTTTCTTTTTCGTGTTGTCTGATTTGGCAAGTTGAATGAGACGGTTGATTTCGTCCTTGGTTAGGGGTCTGGTCAGACCGCGCTTCAAGTTTTGTAGCAAAAGATCTCCGAAGGCTATCCGCTTGAGTCTGATGACTGGGTGTGAAATGGCCTCAAACATCCGTCTTACTTGGCGATTTCTGCCTTCATAAATGGTAATCTGGATCACAGACTCCTTACCATTCGGATCTACATCTTTATATTCTACCTCGGCTGGTGCAGTAATGCCATCTTCCAGCACGATTCCCTTTTTCAGCTTGTCCAGCTCAGTACCATGTGGAACGCCTTTGACTGTTGCCACATATGTCTTGGGCACATGATGCTTGGGATGGGTCAGCAGATTGGCGAACTCGCCATCATTGGTGAGCAACAGCAGTCCTTCGGTGTCGTAATCGAGACGTCCCACCGGATATACGCGTTCCTTAACGCCTTTCAGATAGTCTGACACGATTTTACGGCCTTCCGGATCGGAAGCGCTCGTAATGACCCCTTTAGGTTTGTTCATCATCAAATAGATTTTTTTCTCGGTTTTGATCGGGCGTCCCTTTACCGTAATCATATCTTGATCAGGGTCTGCCTTCGTTCCCAGTTCAGTTACGACAACCCCGTTCACTTCCACGCTACCCGCCTGAATAAGCTCCTCACATTTACGTCTGGAAGCTACACCCGCTTGGGCCAATATTTTCTGCAATCTTTCCATGTTCGCTAATTCACCTCATGCTAATGATACCCATCCATGAGCAAAATCACAACCCCCGTTCAAAAAACGATGCAGAAATTAAAATACAAGCAGGCAAATCGCAATGGCTGCCACAAAACCAACCACATCTGAAAATAGTCCTACCTTCAAAGCATACCGTCCATTGCGGATACCTACCGCACCAAAATATACAGTTAGCACATATAGCGTCGTGTCTGTGCTGCCCTGAATCGTTGAAGCGATCCGACCGATCATGGAATCCGGGCCATAGGTGCGAATTAGATCCGTCGTAAACGCAAGTGAACCAGTGCCCGTCAATGGACGAAGCAAGCCTAAAGGCAATACCTCGCCCGGTACACCCCAGTGTTTAATCCAAGGGGTAACCCAAGAGATCAAATAGTCCAAGGCGCCGGATGCTCGAAAAATGCTAATCGCCACCATCATGCCTACGAGATGAGGAATAATGCTGATGGCGGTAGAAAATCCGTCTTTGGCTCCATCCACAAAAGAATCGTAGACAGGGACCTTTTTAGCATATGCATATAAAGGAATAAAAGCGAGAATAACCGGAATGGCCCAAGTCGATACGAGGTTTATAAAATTAAGCATGCCTCCCTCATCCTTTCCAAGTGGTGTCCCTGCCCTTGGCAGCCGTGATTCCCGTTCGCGGAACGGCAGGTAAAGATGCGGGCAACGTAGTTGAAGAGGCAGCAGATGTTGGTGCTGGTGGGGCGAGTGGCGCCAAGGATGACTGGGACGGCGGAATCGCCGGAGGACGGCGGCGCAATTCTCGACTACGGTACCAACGATCCGCCGCAATTGCAGCAAAGGTGGCTATTGCGGTCGCTACCAGTGTCGTACCGACGATTTCTGCCGGATGTGCGGAATGAAAATTTAGCCGTATTGCGATCAACGTCGTAGGAATAAGCGTAATACTGGCTGTATTCAGGGCGAGAAGCGTACACATGGCTGGTGTGGCGGTTTGCTTATCTGGATTGAGCGTCTGCAGCTCTTGCATCGCCTTGATTCCCATCGGTGTGGCTGCATTCCCCAGGCCCAGCAGATTGGCGCTCATATTGGACAGAATGTAACCCATAGCGGGATGATTACGCGGAACATCAGGGAAGAGAAAGGCAACTAAAGGAGAAAGAAGCTTGGATATTTTCTGTAAGAGCCCGCCATCTTCAGCCAGCCGCATCATGCCCATCCAGAACACCAGCACACTTATCAGTCCAAAGCACACTGTAACCCCCGTAGTTGCCCCGTCAAAAGCCGCTTTCGTCACCACCTCAATATTTCCCTGCGCGGCAGCAAATACAAATCCAATACAAATCAAAGCCACCCATATGAGATGAATCATGGCTGATTCCTCCTTTTCCCAATGATGTGACACGTACAGCTCTATTTCCTGGTTGCCCTATGCTCCAAACAAATTTTTAAGGATTTCGTTCCATCTGCTCGTCCAACCTCGTTGCTGAGTATTGTTCGCAGGTTCCTGTGCAGTTGGAGTCTCCTTCTGTGGCTGTACGGTATTTTGAGCAGGCAGCTTACTACCTTTTGCATACACAGGAACAGAACCGATAAGTTTACCTTCCAAAAGGAATTCAACCCGTCCTCGTAAGCCAAAAGATACGTCCGCTCTATCGGCAGAAGCGGAATTTTTATACAACACCAGTCTTTTGTGCAACTGGGTTTTCTCGCCATCATGTAAAGGATAGGCAAAGCTTGTACCTGTTAATAGTGGGTAACCATCGATAGGTTGCTGCTTGTCCGTAATCGGAATGAGCGGATAATATCGGAATCCGTAATCAAGCATACGGGCATGATCGTTCCAATCGTCCCCGTCATTCAAGGTAACAGCAGCGAGCTGACGACCGTCCCGTGTAGCCGAACTGACCAGACAGCGAAACGCTTTTTTGGTAAAGCCTGTTTTCACCCCATCAGCTCCGTCATACAGCCGCAGCATTTTGTTTTTATTGTGCCATGAGTAATCCCAAGAATCGTTGGGATTCGGTGCTTTTTTTAATTCTGTTTTTACGATACGGGCAAAAGTTGGATTATGCAGCGCATAAGCAGTAAGCCGGGCCATATCATTGGCTGAGGAATAATGTCCCTCGGCATCCAGCCCGTGCGGATTAGCAAAATGTGTATGGCTTAGCCCAAGCTGAACCGCCTTGTCGTTCATCAAATGAACAAATCCCTCTTCTGTCCCCCCCACATGCTCAGCAATGGCAGAAGCGGCATCATTACCAGAACGGAGCATTAAGCCGTACAGCATATTTTCCAATGACATTTGTTCACCCATTTGCAGAAAAAGCGAGGACCCTTCTTTGGCATACGCGGTTGGGCTCACCTTTACCCGGTCCTGCAAGCGTCCATGTTCAATAGCCACGATCGCTGTCATAATTTTGGTCAGGCTGGCAATACGTAGCTCCCGGTCACCTTCGGTAGAATAAATGATTCTTCCTGATGTGACATCAATTAAAGAAGCAGCCTGTGCATGGGTTCCTAATGCGGGCGGCGCTACTTCTGTTTTTATCGCTCCCCGAACGGACTGCGGACTTAGCAACGTAAGCGGCAATGATAAAATAAGCAGTAGTACCAGCGGCAAAACAAATGCGCGTGCCTTATTCAAGAAATGGCTGTGGTCCGCGTGAATGTGTTGCTTTTTTTTAAACATTTGGATTCCTCCGGTTTTAAACAAGTCTTGTACCATTCTATGTCCAAGCTGTTCAAAGTATGTCCACCTTTATAACAGAAAATTCCTTTACAGGACTAGCCATTAGCTGCTCCTTTTTGGCTTTCTTTCTACACAAACCAAGCAACATGCCCTCCTGAGCACATATATATTAGTTACTAAACGTTAAATATGGATCGAGGGGTTATAACATGCAGCGACTACAGTTTGAAATGATTTTAAGATCGCGGATTGTAGAGTCCGCAGAAGCATTGCATCGAAGCGGTGTATCCTTTGCCACTTTTGCTACCGCACGTTGCAACCCGCAATTTTGGAATTTAACGGAAAAAGGTGGCTTTCAGATCAAAGCAGGTGTCACACCAGCCCAAGGCATCAGAGATATCTTTTTAAACGGACATCAATACGCTTTTGAATGTGCAACAGCTATGGTTATTGTGCTGTACAAAGGAGTGCTGGATTCCATTCTGGAAAGTGAGTTTAATCGGATTTTTGCAGATATGCTGCTGTATGACTGGCACTATGACAGCGACCTCAGGCTCATACAGCAGGAAGGAAGTCATAAAGCGGCTCCTGGCGATATTCTGTATTTCAACAATCCGGATGTGTCGCCTGAAACATTAGAATGGAAAGGAGAAAATGTCGTTAAGCTGAAGGAAGACTTGTTTTATGGACATGGGATTGGCATCTTGCCGGCGAAGGGTATTATCGATTCCCTGAATCAACATCGTCGACCGGAAGCCACGGTATCTGCTTATTTGACGGATGAAGTGATCTATCCGGACTTCATCTACCTATCGCAGTTTGCTGCCGAAGGAAATCGAAAAAATGAAATCTCCTCGCTGCATACTTTGTATCAACTGGAATACTGTCACCAAATACATGCTGTCATTGGGGGAAGGCAGTTTATTCGGGGATAGGCCCAAGTACAAGCAGAAAAGAAGGTATTCCTTAGCCTATACTCGGCTTTGGGATACCTTCCTGAGAGAATGCTTTTAATTTCAATAACTTTTACAAGTAAGCCGGGCCAGAATTACTGTGATCCGTAGCAACATCTACAGGTACCTGTGGGGGGGGAGTCTGCAAGTCGCCGCCTGAATTCCGGAAGATAGACTGAACCTTATCAATCAGGTATGGCGTGGAGTCAATCAGCTTCTCAATCAGATGCGTTTGATTGTCCAATGGAACGATTTGTGCCCCCTGTTTGCCAACAACCAGAAAAGCAATGGGATGAATAGATACACCACCACCGCTACCGCCTCCAAAAGGATGCCCTTCCTTCCCGCTATGATTACCCGACGCCGAAGAAGTATGAAGTGCCTCTTCGTCTACGTTAAAATCACTTCCCCCGGCAGCGAAACCAAATCCCACCTTACTGATTGGCAAAATAACAGAACCATCGGGTGTTTCCACTGCGTCTCCTACAATCGTATTCACGTCTACCATGGCTTTGATGTTTTCCATTGCGGTTTGCATGAGCCCTTGAATCGGGTGATCTGACATGATTTATTCCTCCTCTGCTTATCTCAAGCGTAGACTGCCTTTTCTTTCGCTATTGTGCGCAGGGGTTCAAGGAAATATGTATGTCATTCGATAGTTCAGAAAGGATTGAGTCTCACCTCTCTCCACTGTTTATCATTCATTGTTAGCTTGACGATCCGCCGCATTTTTTTTGAAAAAAACCCATTTCCATGCCTCCGGTCCACCCGGAACGCGCCATATGCGGTAAGATAAGATGAGCATGGAGAACATTAAATAGCCGAGCGATACGTTTGCTTCACAGTTCAAAGTGGTGGTAAAACGCAAGCGATCCACCCAATAGGGCACAACATACAGCTTAGGGGTACAATCCATGCGTACAAAGCTTGAAGCATAACCGATCAAGGTTGTTTTTAATCCCCACAAAATACCAGTTGAGGTAGCTGTATATGCCGCGTCAGCAAGACTAATGTTGGTAGACCATTCCACTTTGGACATCGTCACATGTGCCAATGTATGTCGCAACCATTTATTAAAGGATTTCGTTCCCTTGAGCAAAACCCGTATATCATGTATAAATTGCTTGATTTTTACTGTATCAATATTACCGCTATCCACGGAAGCATCCGTTTTATGTATGTTTTTGTTGCGATCTAGCCGATAGAGAAGCCCTTTTTTCAACCCTGTTATGAGAATGGCCGGCACATCGTAATTCATTTTTATCATCCCGTATAGAAATCTGATCTCTAGATGCGCCCGATCATCATTGTCATGTTTGGCAATATTCAGCTTCAAACGAATACGAGAGAGCAGAACTGCCAGTACAAGTAATATAACGACGATGATGGCGATACTGATCCATTTCCACACTGGCGTGTCCTCCCTACCTTTTTGCTATAGAATATCATGGCAAAAATAGTATGACCGTTCGCCGGAAAATCATGCATCTTAAAATACCAACAGCCAGCCCCCAACGATATGAGGACTGGCTGTCTGTTTGAACTTTTACATAAGTGAGCCGCAAGATCCGGAGCAACTTTATTGGAATTCAAGATCTAGATCGTTGGCCGCAGGCTGGCTACTCTCCAGACGCTCGAACAATAATTGAGTCTCTTCCTCCAAATTGTCCGAATTCTCGAACAGCTCCGGTTGCGGTAGATCTGCCAGAGAGCCCAGACCGAAATAATCCAAAAATGATTTCGTCGTTCCGTACAATATCGGCCGTCCGATGGCTTCAGCTCGACCTTTCTCTTCAATGAGCTCCTTGTTGACCAGTGTATGTATGGCCCGCTCGGATTTAACCCCCCGAATCTCTTCGATTTCAACTCTTGTAATGGGCTGGCGGTAGGCCACAATGGCCAGCGTCTCCAAAGCAGCTTGAGACAGTGACGCACGTGCCGGAGAGTATGCGAGCTTTTCAAAGTAAGGTGCATGTTCGGATAAAGTTGCAAGCTGATAATGACCGGCAATACGGACAAGTTGCAGGCCTCTTCCCCCCTGCTCCATGTCCTGCTTCATATCTTCCAGGCACTGTTCAACCAGCTCTTGCTGCTGCTCTACAATGTCGGCGATCTGCTTGGTGGACAACCCTTCCTCTCCTGCTAGAAACAGCAGTCCCTCAATAATTGATTTCAGCTTCAGATAATCCATTAACCCGTAAATCCCCTCTCCACTCCATTACAATATCATCGAAAAGCTTCTCCTGATAACAGAAAATTTGCTTCATTTTCATCAGTTCAAGGATAGCCAAAAAGGTCACAACCACTTCATGCCGATACATATCCTCATGCATCAGCTTGGAGAACAGCAGCCGTCCTCCATTCCCCACCATCTCTAAAGCCCCGATAACTTGCCGGATACGGTCCTTGACTGAAATTTCGTCCCGATGAACACGGGTTACCGTCGTACGTCGTTCTGCTTTGCGCAAAGCACGCTGAAAGGCTGCGACCAAATCGCTTGCATGCAGCCCATGCACCGGATTTACGGGTTCAGTGGGCAGGAATGCACTCAGATCTTCTGGCTCTTTGCCATAAATTAGACTCCGCTCCCACTCACGTTCACTTAGATGGCGAGCAATCCCTTTATATTTACGATACTCCACCAGCTTGCGGACCAGTTCCTCACGTGGATCATAATCCTCTTCCTCATAAAAATCCAAATCGTCATATTCCATCACAGGTGGCTTGGGAAGCAACAATTTACTCTTAATGGATAAGAGCGTCGCCGCCATCACCAGAAACTCGCTCGTAATGTCCAGTTCCAGCTCCTGCATACTGTGCAAAAAAGCCATATACTGATCAGTAATATCGCTAATCGGGATATCCTGAATGTCGATTTCGGCTTTATCAATCAGATGCAACAGTAGATCCAGCGGACCCTCGAATGTTTCCAGCTTGTAGTTTACGACTGTCAATGTGCTTCCCCCTGCCTTACTCCAATCATCATTCAACAATACCTTTCCCTATAGCACTTATGCTCTGCGTTATCAATCCCTCTTTCTGTAGTATATACGTCATCGCCTTGCTTAACAATCCAATCCCTTTTTTCCCCTTGCAGTTTATACCGTTCTATTCAGCTATTCCTATCATTAAAATTGCTTGCCGAGATTGGCCATTTCAATCGCAGCCAGTGCTGAATCCCAACCTTTATTACCAGCCTTCGTACCTGCTCGTTCAATAGCCTGTTCAATGTTTTCTGTAGTCACTACCCCAAAAATAACAGGTACTCCCGTTTTTAGGCTGCTCGCTGCCACACCCTTGGCCACTTCATTGCAGACGATATCATAATGTGAAGTAGAACCACGGATGACCGTACCCAGCGTAATTACGGCATCATATTTGCCGCTTGCAGCCATTTTTTGCGCAATTAGTGAAATTTCAAATGCACCCGGAACCCAGGCTACATCAATTTCATCTTCCTGTGCACCATGTCGTTGAAGTGCGTCAATTGCACCGCTTAACAGCTTGCTCGTAATAAACTCATTAAATCTGCCCACCACAATACCATATTTTAAACCGTTCGATACAAGATTACCTTCTAGAAAACGTGCCATAATTAATCAACCTCTCTTAATTTAAATTATTTACAATGACAAACGACGACGGTAGTCCACCAAATGCTGAATACTGATCAGCTTCAATTGATGTCGCTTAGCGACCAATGCCAGATCAGGCAGGCGGGCCATTGAGCCATCTTCCTTTATAATTTCACAAATGACTCCAGCAGGCTTGAAGCCACTGAGTCGAGCCAGATCAACAGCCGCCTCCGTGTGACCAGCACGCTGCAAGACACCCCCATCGCGAGCAATCAGCGGGAACATGTGACCAGGCTTGCGGAAATCACTTCCTGTGACTGCTTCGTCTGCCAAGGCGCGTACAGTCAAGGAACGCTCGGCCGCTGAAATCCCCGTTGTTGTCTCCATATGATCTACCGATACCGTAAAGGCAGTACCGTGGAAATCTGTATTTTGCTCTACCATAGGATGCAATTCCAAGGCCTCGGCTCTTTGTCGTGTGATCGGCACACAGACCAACCCGCGACCTTCTGTAATCATGAAATTAATGACCTCAGGCGACGCTTTTTCAGCCAAAGCGATAAAATCGCCTTCATTTTCTCGCTGTTCATCATCCACTACAATGACGACCTTACCGTTTTTTAAGTCCTCCAACGCTTCTTCGATGGAATCCAAACGAATCTCTTCGTCATGTTCCAACTCGCCATGCTCTATGACGTTTGCCATTGCACTTGTTTGGCTACCTCTATCCATAACACTTTCCTCCTTATGTCTTGTGCCACGAATGCTCCTAAACAGGCTTACCATTCAATATCAGGCAAAGCCGTGTTTCGCCAAATAGTCCAAACTGAGAGGAGTTTTTTCTACTCTCTCCGCCTCCGCTGCACCTCTGTAATCTAAAAGCTGTTCTACATATTTGCCCAAAATATCGCATTCGATATTGACGGTATCCCCCTCACGTTTGGCTTGTAAGGCCGTTTCGGATAAGGTGTGGGGAATAATGGATACGGCAAAGGTATCTCCCGTACGCTGTGCGACTGTGAGGCTTATACCATCAATTGTGATTGACCCTTTGAGAAGAATATATTTAAATAATGTTTGATTTTTAGGCTCAATTTCGAACACCACTGCATTCTGGTCTGATGTCACCCCGCGAATCGTTCCCGTCCCGTCCACATGTCCTTGCACGATATGTCCTCCGAACCTTCCACTCGCCGCCATCGCTCGCTCCAGATTGACTCGGCTGCCGGATCTCAACTCTTTCAGATTAGTGCTACGAAAGGTTTCCGGCATCACATCAACCTTAAAGTCTTTCGTACCGATCTGTATCGCCGTCAGGCAAACGCCATTCACTGAGACACTGTCTCCTATTTTTAAATCGCCCAACACCACGGAACCCGAAATCCCCAGCACCATCGCTTCACCGCTTTTGGAAATGGTTTGAATACGACCCACTTCCTCGACCAATCCGGTAAACATGCCTTCACTCCTTTCCACTACATCTCAGTTTATCCCTAATTCATCAGCTATAAGCGCAAAAAAACCCCAGTTCGGATTCAATCCGTCATGGGGGTGATGAGAGTCACATTTGTAGTATACAAGCGCAGTTCATTTGCATCTTAAGACGACATGAAATCATAGGTTTGCCAATAGAAAGCATGACTGAGTATACAACCAAATACGCTCAGAACACCCATCAAAAAGAAAGCTTAAGCAAGCTATCGCCCGATGCTGTCCTACAACGAAATAAGCCGTACGCACAATTGGGTATGCTAAAAATCGGCACATGTCACGTCATGCACATGCGCTTCGTATCCTTCTCCCATCCAGACTATACTGTCGGTCCCGGATTTGCACCAGGTCCACCTTCTGCTGATCATTCAGCATCCGGGTCACGGACTAAGCCATGCTGTTTCTCACAAAAACGATCCACAAACATGTCATCACCGCCGGTGGGGAATTTCGCCCCGCCCCGAAGGATCTTGCTCTTATTTAATTGAATTAACATTAAACTTGTTACGTATATTAGCACCGACTTCTAAAAAAAGCAAGTTATCAAATAGAAGCTCCTGCTTTGGTTTTGACATATTGGCTGGAGAGTTCTTCAAACCAGGTTTTATCGTTCATATGAAGCGCCAAGTCAATCAGATCGGCCAGTTCCTCGACTCCCAGCTCTGTTGCATGATCAAAGGTAATTACGGCTGAAGCAACCGGTCCTCGCCCTTCCTCAGAACATGCTTCATAATCCAGTCGTACATCAACATGTCCGTCAATAAACTCGCATTTTAGAAAATAAATAATTTCGCACATTAAAATGGGGCGTACTTGTGTTTCTAACACGCAATCCATCACCTTGGCAGAATAATGCTGGTTCGTCAGCGTAAATTTGTGTTCTGTCGCTGCCAGCGAGGTCCGTCCAAAATCATCCGTAAACTTGAGTTCCACTGGCTTGATGTTCATAACCTTAGGGATCTGTTTCTTTATAATTTCGATTATTTCAACTGTATTCAGCTTAATCATTACCTGCACCTCATTGCATCTTAAAATTCAGAAGAAAACTTTTTAACGTGCCTCTTATAGGCCTCCACTCCTATATCGGAAATCATTACCTGTTTTTTTATGCTTCAACCCATAAACGACAAAAAAGATTCTTTGCGCAATAAGCGCAAAGAATCTTGATCGAGCCACTACAGTAACAGCGGCTAACAATGTTAATCGATGATTATGCAAAAAACAGGATTATAGCTCTGAAATTTCATGTTTCTTTTTCAGGATAGTCCAGCGACGCTCAATCTCCTGTTCAAAGGTCGCCAGCGTAGCCTCCTCCTTAATAAGATGCTTCGTTTTACCCATTAATTTCAGCCATTCAGCAGCTGGAATTCGTTTTCCTTTGTCCTCCGGATTGTACGTAATCGTCGTACTGCCTTGCTCTATTTCGTACAAAGGAAAGAAACAGGACTCGACTGCGGCGCCCACAATGCTGGTACCCAGTCTGTCTTCGGATTTCCAATTCAGCGGACAGGCGCACAGGATTTTACCATAGGCCGTACCCACGTTGTTTGCATACCATTGAGCCTTGGCTGCTTTACGCAGCATATCCTGCGGATGACTTTCAGCAGCGGTAAAAGCATACGGAATGTTACAAGCAGCCATGATTTGCACGGTATCCTTGTGATGCCCTTGCTTTCCTTTTTGCATTTTACCTACACCCGACGTACTGGTCATGTGACCGAGCGGAGTGGAGTAAGATTGCTGTGAACCTGTATTCATGTACCCCTCGTTATCATATTCCAGCATGATTAGCTTATGATTACGCAGAGCCGCACCAATCGCAGAACCCATACCAATATCCATCCCACCGTCACCACTAATCATGATAAAGGTCGGATCGTCCGACATCTCAATTTCATTACGCCGTTTCATTTCCATGTAAGCTTCTAGCGCTCCTGAAAGGGTAGCGGCCCCGTTTTGAAAAAGATTGTGGATCATCGGTTGTTTGTGTGATGTATATGGATACCCTGTCGTCGTCACATATACGCAGCCTGTCTGGAACAGCACGACAATATCCCCTTCAATACCTTTGAAAAACAGTTCCAGCGCAGACAATGCCCCACATCCTGGACAAGCTCCGTGGCCTGGTGAAAGACGCCGTGGTTTGGTTGTCAACGACCGCAAAGGGGGTACCTTGACCTTGAGCTTCCCGGTCTCCTCGTCCGGCGTAACCTGAATCAGACCCGTACGGTAATCATTACCACGTGGCGGCTGCATAACTTGCGGCATCACCTTGTCCGGTGAACCCGAATTAATTCCGTAGTAATCAAAGGGCTTCTCTACTCGTCCGGCCTCTGCCGCCTCGATTGCAAGCTGGAAGAACGCCTCTGCATCTTCTGCATAAAAATCTTTGCCGCCCAAGCCAAAGATACGGCTCAACACGAGTGTCCGATTCAGCGGGTCCTCCTGCAAGGCCGCTTTAATTTCATGCGTTAAATTACCGCCGTCTGCCCCATACGAGTCTGCACGCTCACCTACCAGCAACGCCTTGACATTGCGTAATGCTTCCCGCAGTTGTGCGGCTGGGAACGGTCGGATGATGTTCGGACGTATCACACCAGCTTTAATTCCGCGCGCGCGGAGTTGATCCGCCACATCCTTGGCCGATTCAGCCGCCGAATTCAACAGAAATACCGCAACCTCAGCATCCTCCATTTGATACAGATCTAAAATCGGGTATTCCCGACCGGATAAAGCGGCATATTCTGCTGCTACCTGCTCATATACTCCTTCTGACAGCTTCAGTGCTTCGGACAGCTGAACATGATTATTCGTCAAGTCATCGCCGTTCATATGCGCGCCCACAGTAACAGGATGATCAAAATCCGTAATATTCGGATAATTTAAGTTCGGGTTAGGACCTACAAAACCACGCACGGTCTCAGCATCGGCAAAATATTGCACTTTACGTTTTTGATGGGACGTATAAAAACCGTCATATGCGACCATTACAGGCAGCCGAACATCGCTGTGCTCTGCAATTTTTAGTGCCATAATGTTCATATCATACACAGCCTGTGGTGTACTTGCCGTCAAAATGACCCAGCCTGTATTCAAACCATAGTACAGATCCGAATGATCTCCGCGAATATCTAGGGGACCACTGACAGCTCGTGTCACCAGATTCATAACCATAGGAAAACGGGTACCTGACTGAACAGGTAACTGCTCCAGCATGTACAGGAAACCTTGCGAACTAGTGGCGTTCACCACCCTCGCTCCCGCTGCGGCAGCTCCATAACAAATCCCTGCCGATCCGTGTTCTCCGTCTGCTGCAACCAGCTTAATATTATGCTGACCTCTCGTTCTCATCTGATCTAGATACTGCGCTACCTCGGTAGATGGAGTAATCGGGAAATATCCCATCATATGATAATTAATCTGCGCAGCCGCCGTTGCTGCCATTTCATTACCGGATTCGAACGTTGTCACTTGCGCGGCGCCTGTCTGTTTGAGTTCTTCCTCCAGTTTTGCCATTACGCACGCCCTCCTTCATATACCGGAAATTGGTGGGCAACTCGATTCTGTTCAGCCCATCCCCATTGCTCGCGACGCGAGCTTAGTGCCCCCGATGGGCAAATATCTACACATTTCAGACATCCTTTGCAATACTGGTAATCAATCCCTTGCAAAAATGGCATCATTCTTCCGCGTTTGTCTGCTTGCTCTTCCCATACAAAACAGTAATCCGGGCAAATCGAATCACACTTGGCACAATGGGTACATTTATCAACTTCATATTCAGGCACATACCCCTGACGTGAACCACTAACATCTCTCGTTATGCTGTTTCCCTGAGTTGCAATAACGCCCCCCAGTAATTGCGTTTCGTATCCCAGCAATGGCTGCGGACGTTCAAAAACCCGATCCTGCGCGTCATCAGTAACCGGATATACGTGCAGTTCCATTTCATCATAACCACGGTTAAACGTACGCAGATTAGGTTCCACTAACAGTGGATTTTTCTTTTCAAAGGTACTGCGTATAACCGATCTCATCGCTTCCGGGTCCAGGAAGTCACAGACACGGAACAAGGCACCGAGCATGGACGTATTTAGTTTGGTTCGCTCTTCCAGTGCGATGCCCATCGCATCCACCACCGCTAATGTTCCGGATACCAGTCCCAAATCAGCCCGTATTTCTTCTGCTGGACGCGTGGAATTAACCACTACAATCCCATCCGCTGGCAGTCCGCTGATTACATTTACCGTTTTGTATAACGTTTCATGGAAAATGCCTACCACATGCGGTTGCTCAATCGGACTGTGATCCCGAATATCGACTTCTGGCTCACAGAAACGGACGAAACTTTTAACCGGAGTTCCCTTTTTTTCCGAACCGTAGGACGAAAAATTTGAAGCATTCAGCCCCAAACCAAGCACCCCGGTTTCGGCCAACATTTTGCCAGCCAGATTAGCGCCGAGTCCACCAATGGATTCCAGCCGGATTTCAAAAAATCCGAGTCGATTTGTGCTCGTTAAAATAGACAATGTGATAAGCCCCCTTCTTTTCCAATCCTTAACGAGTTTGAATACTCATATAAAAAAAATTGGAAATTGCATTCTTATGAAAAGGCTATCACAACACTTACTTTTCGAATGTGATCTTACGCACTGTAATGCCTACGTGATTGCGAAAATCAATAAACCGTCAAACAAAAGACAACAAAAGCCGCCCTGTCCAAAGACAGAACGGCTTAGGTGCAACGCTATTAAAAAAAGATCATGTAATTAACGGTAAAATTACACGTCAAATACTTTAACCTCTTTCATTTTGTCGCCTTGCTTTACAGCATCAATGAATTCCATACCTTTGGTTACTTTACCAAATACAGTATGTACTCCATCTAAATGTGGTTGTGGAGCGTAGCAGATAAAGAATTGGCTGCCACCTGTGTTGCGACCTGCATGAGCCATGGACAGAACGCCTTTGGCATGCTTTGTTGTATTCGTAGCTGTTTCACAGTCAATCGTGTAACCAGGACCGCCTGTACCGTTACCGATCGGACAACCACCTTGAGCAACAAAGCCAGGAATGACACGGTGGAAGCTCAAACCGTTGTAGTAACCGCTGTTTGCCAGCTTTTCAAAGTTAGCAACGGTGTTTGGAGCTTCTTCTGGGAAAAAGTCAATTTCGACGATACCGCCGTTTTCAAGATCTATTCTACCTTTTTTCATTGTTTGTATCTCCTTTTCAACCTGTTTTGAGAACTAAATAACATCAAGTTCCAGTTTACTATGAATTGCCGCGCTTAGCAAAGTCTTGTCCAAAAAAAAAGGGCCATTGACCCCGGTATATGATTACCGACTCAATGGCCTGCTTGATCTTACAATGTTAAAATCAGGACGAAACCGTAATCTTGGCGTTGGGCTGAACCGCCGGACTGGCTTGATCACGAACCAAGCGCTGTGGCACAACATCGTTGCGTACGATATCTTCGTAGGTTTCCCGACGCACCACCAACTCGGCCTCACCGTTGTTGACAAATACAACTGCAGGTCGACGTATTCGGTTATAATTACTCGCCATCGAGTAATTGTAGGCTCCGGTTGAGGCAACAGCGAGCAAGTCGCCGCTATTTATACGAGGCAGCTCTACATCCCAAATCAGCATATCGCCGCTTTCGCAGCATTTGCCCGCAATGGACACCGTCTCTTCGTTCGTATCCTGCGCTCGATTAGCCAGCATCGCTTCATACTTGGCCTGATACAGTGCAGGGCGTGGATTATCTGTCATCCCACCATCTACCGAAACATATTTACGTACTTGCGGAATATCCTTGATGCTTCCTACCGTATATAAGGTCGTGCCTGAATCGCCTACAATACTGCGTCCCGGCTCAATCCAAATTTCTGGAAGTTCATCGTAAAGTCCTGAAAAATAAGTTTTCACCGCTTCGCCGATAGCCTGCACATAGGTGGAAACTTTCAGCGGTGTGTCCTCCTCTGTGTAGCGAATGCCAAATCCCCCACCCAGATTAATCACTTTGAAAGAAAACTGAAGCTGTTCCTTAATTTCTCTGGAAAAAGCTGCAACCCGTTCAGCAGCCATTTGGAAGCCATTCACTTCGAATATTTGCGAACCGATATGAGAATGTACCCCCAGCAGGTTAAGATGATCTAGCTTGATAGCCTGTTCCACTGCTTGGCGTGCTGTACCGTTCCCAATGTCAAAGCCAAATTTCGAATCTTCTTGACCTGTGGCCATATATTCATGCGTGTGCGCCTCAACCCCTGGTGTAACCCGCAGTAAGATATTCACCTGCTGTTCCTTCTCAGAGGCAAGGGCCTGCAACAAATGCAACTCCATTTCGCTATCGACGACGAAGCAACCAATTTGCGCATCTAACGCCATTTCAATTTCTTCCGGTGTTTTGTTATTGCCGTGAAAATGGATTCGTTCTGCCGGGAACCCTGCTTGTAGCGCAGTAAATAATTCTCCACTGGAAACAACGTCAAGCGACATCCCTTCTTCAGCAGCTAAAGCGCACATCGCCATAACACAAAACGCTTTGCTTGCATAAGCAACTTGAAACTTCAATCCAGTTTCACGAAAAGCTTCTATGAATTCCCGGCAACGCCGGCGGACTAACTGTTCGTCAACAATATATAGCGGCGTGCCAAAACGCTCTTTCAAAAGCGTTGTATCACAACCGCCGATCTCCAAATGTCCATTGCTGTTAATTTTACTGCTTCCATGCAAATACATGTTCTGGCGCCTCTCTTTCTGGAACAAGCTAGTCATATTCCATCGAATGTTTACACCAGTATAGCAAAAAAAACATCAAGAACAATGGATTTTTATGCAGATCATTTATATTAATGCTCCTGTCCATTGCCTGAGTTCGAATCTGTGTCGGCATCCGTATGGGGCATACGCGTATTGTCCCTCGTTTTGTTAGATGACGGGCGGTTAGCCGCATCTAGTACAGGCATACGGAACAAGATGGAAGCTAACGCTTTGGCATTAAAAGGAATGAACGGCCACAAATACGAAGAATTATATGACCGATGCAGCGTCAGCATCAAAATGATCAGTGTCGTACCCACGACAAAGCCCGGTACGTGAAAAATCGCAACAGCAACCAGCAGGAATAGTCGAATCAGTCTATTTGCCAGCCCCAGCTCGTAGCTCGGTGTTGCGAACATTCCTATGGCAGCGACAGCCATATACAGCACGACCTCATTCACGAAAAGTCCCGTCTTAACCGCTATATCACCGACCAGAATGGCTGCGATCAAGCCCATAGCGGAAGCCAGTGGTGTCGGAGTATGCACAGCCGCCATTCGCATGAGATCGACCCCTAGTTCCACGATGATAAACTGTGCAATCAGCGGAAGATGTGCTTCCTTTTGAGGACCAATAAAATCAAGAAAAGCTGGTTTTAATTCGGGATTGATGACCATTAGCAGCCACATCGGAAGCAGAAACATTGAGGCGAATATGCCTAAAAAACGTACCCACCGCAAATAACTTCCCATAAAAGCGGTTTGCCGATTTTCTTCTGCATGCTGACACAAGTCAAAAAAAGTGGTAGGCAAGATCATCACGCTGGGTGAGGTATCTACGAAAATAACGAGTCTCCCTTCCATAATATGCGATGCCACGACATCTGGTCGCTCCGAATATCGTACTAATGGATATGGATTCCAACCTTTATTGATAATCGTCTCCTCTAATTGCTTATCGGCCAGCGGAATACCATCCAAATTAACATTTTTAATTTTGTCTCGTACAGTATCCACCATCACCTTATCTACAATATCGTCAATATAGCCCAAGCATACGTCCGTTCGAGTTCGGCGTCCGACCTGCATAGCCTCAAATTTAAGTCCTGGGTCCCGCAAACGCCGGCGTACCAGACCTACATTTGTAAGCATTGTTTCAGTAAACCCGTCGCGGGCACCGCGCACAACCCGCTCCAAAGAGGGTTCCTCTGGACTACGCACCGGATAATTACGGGTATCCAGAATAAGGGAAAAACGTTCACCTTCCATGAAAAAGGCACTCATCCCCGTCAGTACCTTGTTAATGACGACTGACATCTTATCTGTCTTCTCCACCTGAATATGTGGAATAAAGTTTTCGAAATACGCTTGTAGTCCATCGGAAGAGAGATTATCCGGCGTCAGATAGGTGAGCCGCTTTAGCACTTCAAGCATAATTTGATCCTTCGCAAAGGTATTCAGGAACAGATATCCAGTATGACGCCCTCCCAGTGTCATTTCCCTGAATACGACATCAAAGGTCTCCCCCAAACCTAATACTGTTTCAAGTGTATTCTTGTTATCCTTCATCCTCGGCGATATATTATCTTCGGCCTGCCAGTAGCGAACGGACTCCTCTACGTTATCAGATCGCTCACTCTCTTTTTTGTGTTTAAAACGTGCAGATTCCTGCGCCTGCTTTTCCTGCCATGGACTCAACTTTTCTTCGCCAGTATGATATTCCCTTCCGATTACCCCGTCTTCTTGATGCTGCTCCCGATGCTCTTGATCCGCTCTGTGATCCATATTCCTTGTCCCCTTCGCTTTCGTTGTTAACGGTTGTATACAAACCAGTCAAATAAGGAACCCGTCACCTTACCAAGCACCATTGCCATTAGCAGACCGAGCATATACACGGTCATGTGGAGTCGCTTGGCGAGTATAGGCAGGAGATTTAATACCTCCGTTAAAGCCGCGGCGAGCAAACCAATAAACACTCCGCAAAATAGCCCAGGTATCCATGTAAATATGCCCGGTAGTGGCAAGCAAATGTTCCAAAAATCGACCACAGTCCCCAGCACTGAACCTATAATCATTGCTTTTTCGTATGCACGTGATTTTTTATACGTACGGGTGAGTTGAGCTAATCGCGGCATGATATCCAGCACAATAAAAAAAGCAATTACACCGCTACCCACCGCAAGGCCCCCAGCAATACCTAAAATAATCTGAAGTGCAGCCTGTACAAATATCATGGTTTCTTAGCCTTTGTCTGCAGACGGGCCATCTTTTCATATTCCTCTGCCACAACATACTGATCCACATTTTCCTGGTACAGATACATTTCCACCTCCAGCGGTGTCGGCTCCTCGTTCCAATTTTTCTTGAACAAGTGATTAAAAAAAACGATCATGCCAAAGCCGATGCCGATTGAGTAAGCAATTTGAAACAGGTACGGATGCTCATCCTTATGTCCCGTAATCATCTCCACAATCCGAACCTGTACTTCCATCATGCTAACGTCGGCATGAAAATTCATAATTGTCAGCGCAGAGCCAAAAAACAGAAGCACCCATACCAAAACAAACAGTATTTTGGACGGCTTACGGGGTTTCTCCACGAGTTCGACAAGTACATGCGGCTTCCCAAGAGATTCAACTACGACCCCCGGAATATGATCTCTAATTTTTGCTATGATCTGCAGCATATCTATCAGTATCAGATTACCGTCCTGGTGCTGCGGCCGCTTGAGAACAAGCTCAAGCAGTTCCTTTTCCCATTCAGGATTAGTCAGCAAATTGGCTACATCACCCAAATGTAAATCCTGTCCTTGTATCATGCGGACACGGCTGCGGAGCCGCAAGTAGACAATAGGAGCTACTGTAGGAGCCGGAGTATGAGTCATCCGATCCCCTCCTTATCCTCGTAATTATCAGTTAGTATGGAACGAAGCAAGGAAACCTATTCTGTGTATTGTCTTTTATCCCACGCAAAAAAGAGTACCCCTGACCATTAAAATGGCTTTGGAATACCCTTTAAAGATACGTAAGCATAAGGATTTCACTAAGATCCTGACTGTTATTATTGGGCAATCTGATCGCGGATCAGTTGTAAAATCTTTTTTTCCAGCCGTGATACCTGCACCTGAGAAATACCAAGCCGACTTGCAACCTCTGATTGCGTCTGATCCCGGTAATAGCGCAGGTACACAATCAACCGCTCCCGCTCAGATAGTCCGCCAATGGCCTCATTGAGTGCCAGCTTGTCAAACCATCTTTCCTGGGATTCGTCAGCAATCTGATCCATAAGTGTAATCGGATCACCGTCATTTTCGAACACCGTTTCGTGAATTGAAGTAGGCGGCTTATTGGCCTCCTGCGCAAAAACAACGTCCTCTGGCGTCACTCCCAGCTCATCAGCAACTTCCTTGACTGTAGGCAGGCGGTTGAGCCGTTTGGATAGCTCGTCCTTCATTTTGCGGACCTTATTGGCCGTTTCCTTCAAGGAACGGCTAACCTTGAGTGTACCGTCATCACGCAAGAACCGTTGAATCTCACCGATAATCATCGGTACTGCATATGTTGAAAATTTGACTTCGTAGCTGAGATCGAATTTATCCACCGATTTTAACAAGCCAATGCAACCAATTTGAAAAAGATCGTCAGGTTCATACCCCCGGTTCATAAAGCGCTGCACGACAGACCAGACGAGCCGGATATTACTATTGACCAGTGTCTCACGAGCCTCATTATCACCGGATTGACTCAATGCAATAAGCCGCTTGACTTCCGCATCCTCTAAATAGCTGTGCGAAGTTTTTTTTCCTCCTGCTTCCATAGGATCAACTCCTAATTATATAAAGCTTTCTTGGATTCAATCCTTTTCTTCATCCGGACCGACGTGCCTCCGCCCGGCTCACTGACTGCTTCAAACTCATCCATGAAATTTTCCATAATTGTAAAGCCCATGCCGGAGCGTTCCAATTCAGGTTTGGACGTATATAAAGGCTGCTTGGCGAGTTCTAGATCCTCAATTCCTCGGCCTGCGTCCTCAACAACCAACGTGATCACGTCCGCTTCAATCCCGACTCTAATCGTTACGACACCTGACGGGTCGCTGTCATAGCCGTGAATGATACTGTTTGTCACCGCTTCAGACACCACGGTTTTCAAATCACTTAGCTCATCCATTGTGGGATCAAGCCTGGAAATAAAGGCCGCGACAGCCACACGAGCAAATGCTTCATTCTCGGATTTTGCAGCAAACTGCAAGCTCATGAAATTGTTACCCGTGCCTTCTCTCATGACACTACCTCCAGTTCCGTGAGCGCATTTCCCTCGTTGTCATAAATGGGCATGATTTTGAACAGCCCTGACATATCCAGCAGTCGGTGTACCGGCGGATTGACATCACAGACTGCCATTTTTCCGCCCTTTTGCTTGATCAGTTTGTACCGTCCCAAGATAACGCCAAGGCCGGAGCTATCCATAAACTGAAGATTCTTCAGGCTGAGCACAATATGCTCGCATTGCCGGCGCTGAATCGCCTCATCCATTTGCATACGGACCATGTCCGACGTATGGTGATCAAGCTCACCAGACAGCCTTACAATCAGTACCCCCCGGTGATGCTCCATTTCAATTTGCAGGTTCATGCTTGCTCACTCTCCTCCCGGTCTTGGACAAGGATTTCTACGTAGCCGCAGACGATTCCTGCCCTCCGACAAAACTAGAAGAAAACCCCGTAAAATCTACAAAGAAAATAGGTTCGACATGGTACGTTTAAACAATTTCCACCATCCGGCCTTCTCGATAGCCACAGGCGAAGTGATATTAAACTCCTTAAGCCGTTGTCCATCCTGATAGACGACCAGCTTACCAACTGGATCACCAGCCCGGACAGGAGCTTTGAGGCTTGGGGCCAGTTGCAATTCATGACGCAACGTTTGTTTGTTGCCACCTTTTTTCACCAGCACACTGTAAGAACGATCAGCCTGAATTTTCAGCTCTGGCAACACGCCTTTTTCAACTTTTACGCTGCCCAGCAATTCACCCGGCTTGTATATGGATTTCATTGTATATTGAGAAAATGCATAGTCGAACATGGAAGACACTTCATTGTTGCGTATCTTCGTATTTGGCTCCCCGAGCACGACAGCCACGACACGCAAGCCATCACGCTTCGCGGTAGCGGAAAGACAGAACTTTGCTTCTGCCGTATAGCCTGTTTTCAGCCCGTCTGCTCCAGTATAGAAACGGACAAGTTTATTCGTATTCACCAGCCAAAAGGGCTTGACTGAGGACTTACGCAAATAGTCCTGATAGGCTCCCGTATATTTCGTAATTTGCGGGTATTTCAACAACTCCCGACTCATAACCGCAATATCATGCGCAGAAGAATAGTGATTCTCTACGGGTAAACCGTTGCAATTGGCAAAATGCGTATCCTTGAGCCCGAGTTGCTGCACCTTGGCGTTCATCATCTCAACAAATGCCTGCTCAGACCCTGCAAGTTTCTCAGCCATCGCCACAGAGGCGTCGTTGCCTGAAGCCATCGCAATTCCCTTCAGCATCTCATCGACCGTCATTTCTTCTCCCGGCTCCAAGAAAATTTGCGAGCCCCCCATTGAAGATGCATATTCGCTGGCACGAACTTTATCGGTCAGCTTAAGCTTGCCATCCTGAATGGCCTCCATTGTTAGCAACATCGTCATAATCTTGGTGATGCTCGCTGGAGGAAGCTTTTCACGACTGTTTTTTTCATAGATGACTGTGCCCGTATCTGCATCCATCAGGATCGCCGAGAGAGCCTGGGGAGCTAGCTCAGCCGCTGATCCCTCTTTGGTTTTGCTATCAGGTATGCTTTCTTCGGCCCAACCGCCGACAGGGACGGCAGTCAAGGCTACCAGGCAAGCCAGGATGAACGCCACCACTTTTTTCTTCACAATCGGTTCCCTCCTCAACATATTGGCGTAAACCACCGGAGCCTATTTACTTACTCCTCCGGCCTATTCGCTGTGCTGCTAACCATTGTCGTCAGAATGAAAGAAAAATATTCCATATGACTAAAAACATCAAATAGCACCAAGCTGAGTCAGCATGGTGCGCATTTTCCAATATCTAAAATGACAGAACATCTATCGTCTGTGAAATAATTGTTTAAATTCGGCTTACGGTGAGATATGTGATACCTCCACCTGGTAGAATATCCATTGCATTTTGACTGAACACCCGTATATCAATAAAAGAATTCGCTTCCAGTCTAAGTTCCATTGCTCCACTCAATGCACTATAGTTCAGTCCGCCAATTATCCTGTCATCGAGATAAGCATAGGCGGAACTCCCGGCAAGCTGCTCATCATTCAAGTGAAGTGCTAACCGTGTACGGTTTCCATCAACTTGGGGATCGGTCGAAATGTAGACTTGTATTCTGTATTTCCCAGCTCGCTTGGCTCGCCATCGACTATTCACCGCATCGAATTCGATCAGCTCATCCTGGTTGATTTGATTGAACTTCACCTTCTGCCAACTACCTGCCGGAAGATTTTGTCTCGCTCCCAGGTAGGCTTTAACAAAGGTTTCGTCCAAATGCTCAATTCCGTTGTTCGAGTATTTCTCGACCAGCAGCAAAGCCTGCCCTGTCCCATTATTCTCGTCATAACGATTATTGTTATAGTTAAAATCCAAATGTGAGCGAAGTGTCACCTGCTGTGTGGAAGAACTACCAGAGAAAGAAATAAGCTTTTTTAGATTACGGGGATACCCTCCCACCTCGTCCACCAAAACTTTTTTGCCAATGACCACATCTACAAAATAGTTACATACGGATTGGGTATCATTGAATTTATCCGCTATCGCTAAAATGGAGTCACGCAATGCCACATTTTTGGTTTCTTTAGTAGCACCAATTTGAATAAAAGAAGGTACTGTCATCTTATGCTCTCTGCTTAGTCCCTCAAACCAGCAGCCTATAAATTCAGCGTTCATAAAATCATTAATGAGAATGGGAATATCATTGGAACTTCCATCCTTAATGTGCTGGCTAGCCAAAAATCTAGCCCCGTTGGAGCTATTCAGATCCAATGCCGTATCGTTCCCCAATGTAAAAAGCGCTATGCTAGTAAACTGTGAACTTCTATTCTGCAAGTGAATCCCTGTTTTATTGTAATTAATCTCTGTGCATTTAAATAAATTGACATCACTTTCGTAGCCCCAAAAAGCCGTTTCGAAATGCTCAATTAGGACATTATCCAGGGCAACTCCGCCGCCCTTCCAATCCTGAATACCCAAAGTACCTTTACCATAATATCCACGCTTCACCGACTGCGAAAACGGATTATTTAATGTGGCTCTGTCAGCCCCCTCGTACCGGATCGATAAGTCATGAAACTGCACATTTTGAAATCCGCTAAACGTTGGTAGACTTTCATCTCCAATTTGAAAACAAGGGCCCGTACCATAATATTCAATCGACGTAACCCCTTTGCCTTGTCGGTATCTGCCCTTATGAATGCCAAAAATGCGTACACCCTGCTTGCGAATCTGTAGGGTAGAGGTTATTTTGTATCGTCCACTGGGAATGTGAAGAATAGAATAATCGGGGGTCTTATTAATCAATTCCTGCAAAGCTGCCGTATCATCCTGAATACCATCACCAGCAGTTCCAAACCAGCTTACGTTTACACTGCGTTCAATGAATTCTTTTTCAATGGTTTTAAAATTTTCATTTAATTGCTGCGGCGTTAACTCTTTGCCCGTACCACTCAAATTCAACTTCAAACGGTCTGTAAAAAAATGATCCGCCACCCGAACACCCCCATGTTTAAAAACGTAAAAAGTTCCTCTTTGACCAGCCGAAGAATCCTTCATTTTCTTAGCATGGACTGAGTATATGCACAAGAGGGCTTGCTCTAGGCGTGGGAAAAATGAAAATAAATATTTTATTATTATTGTACAAGAAGATACGTTTTGTATATTATAGATACATAACGTATCTAGGCGGTGGAACCGTGAAACATATACTTACAGTAGCTGGTTTACTGGCTTTTTCGATTCCCTATGCTTGTCAGGGTTTGTCTCCCAGAGTTATCACGATTTCCCTGCTCATCTTGCTGTTTAGCTATATCATGCTACTACCTTCACTCAGATCATTGATCGCAACCTTAGCCGACAATCCGTTGCTGACTTTACTCATGCTGTACATCGCTGCCTCCTGTTTGTGGGCTGAACAAGAGCAGACCTCTTCCTTGCTGATGGTTCTCAAATTTCTTGCCTTCTCTACCTTTGGGCTCTATTTGGCCACCCATTATACAATACAGGGCTGCATTCGTCTCTTAGTCGTTACGTTAAGTATTTTGAGCATACTCAATTTACTCGCCGTTTTGCTCGTTCCCTCCTTTGCTATTCATGGTGGCGTGGAACATACTGGGCTATGGAAGGGCATCTCTGGTCATAAAAATACACTCGGAACTCTCTCTCTGTTAGGTTTTGTTTCACATGTCATTTACTTTTTCAGGGGTAAACATAAAGTTTTGCATATTGGCTTCATCTTACTCAATGCCTTATTGCTCATCAAGTGCCAATCTACCACCTCTTTGATGCTGACATCTTCGTTCTTCGTATTTATATTGTTTATATTGCTATTCAAGAGAATCCGAAGCATTGCGTTGCGTGGTTTCTTCATTAGCTGTTCCTGCTTGCTCGTTCTTTTGGGTTTGGTGTTCACTTTTACTTATGGAGATGCGATTGCGTCGGAATTCGGAAAGACAACGACCTTAACTGGAAGAACGGAAATCTGGCAGGGGATTGCTGGTGCGATTCAGAGCCATTACTGGTTCGGACATGGTTATGGCTCCTACTGGGCAGCCCGGCCCAGTATCTATGCGAATGGAATTCGTTTTGATCTGACAAGCAGCCATAGCGGTTTCCGAGATCTGTGGATCGATGTGGGCCTTACAGGACTACTGGCAACCATTACACTCGCCATAACCACTTTATTTAAATTTAGAATTGGCAAAGCAGATATGTATACATGGCTGACGGCAGCTGTTTTTTTCCTGTTTATCATATTGAACAATATAACGGACAGCCGTTTCCTGAACTCGCTATCCATTTACTGGATTATTTTTATGGTTATTGTGATCAAGGTGCAAGAACGACATACACTGGCTGTAGCAGAAAAAGCGAATTCAACTGCATTGAGCACACAGCCTCTCCATTAGGAGATGTTACTCAAATCAACCGCTGTATGTAAAAAAGAACCCCATACCCACGCCATCAAAAGGCGTTTGGATATGGGGCTCTTGGGATATATGTCCACCACTTCGGTTGAACATGATCCCCAATCTACATTTGTGGAATAATCGCTAGCACAAGTTTTAAAAATTGCTCACGTACCTTCTCTGCCGTCTCCATCACTTCACCATGGGACAAAGGCTGATCCAGAATGCCTGCGGCCATATTTGTGATACAAGAGAAGCCCAGTACCTCAATTCCTGCATGACGGGCTACAATAACCTCAGATACGGTCGACATACCCACTGCATCTGCACCCAGTGTACGCAGCATGACGATTTCAGCAGGCGTTTCATAGTTAGGTCCCAGCAATCCAGCATATACACCTTCCTGCAGGCTGAAGCCCTGTTGGTTAGCCGTTTGCTTGGCAATTTCACGCAAACGGCGGCTGTACGCCTCCGACATATCTGGAAAACGAACGCCCAGACCGGCATCGTTTGGTCCAATCAGCGGATTTTGTCCTGTCAGATTAAGATGATCCGAGATGACCATCAGATCGCCTGCTTCGTAGGAAGTATTTACACCACCTGCTGCATTCGTCACCAGCAGACTTTGAATCCCCAATTGCTTCATCACCCGAACTGGGAAAGCCGTCAGCTGCGGGCCATAGCCCTCATACATATGGAAGCGCCCTTTCATCATGACGACAGCGCGACCTTCAATCGTGCCTAACAGTAATTCACCCTCATGACCTTCTACCGTCGATACAGGAAAATGGGGAATATCCTGATAAGGAATACTAATTCCATCCTGAATTAAATCGGCCAGAATACCGAGACCCGATCCCAGAATAAGGCCAATCTCTGGACGTATTCCGCTCTTGGCGCGGATATAATCTGCTGCTTCCTGAATTGTAGCTTGGTTGGCTGTTGACATTAATATCTCTCCTGACTTGTACAATCGTAAAGTTATAGTCATTATCACATTTTCTATGAAACCAAAGTATCGTTATGTTCGATCTTTGCTTTCATGAGAAGTGCGGTTGCCGCCGTGCGGGTGATGCTTTTCATATACTTCCTTCATATTCCGTCTGGCCGTCTGCGCATATACCTGCGTCGTTGACAGATCAGCATGACCCAGCATTTCCTGTACAGAGCGTAAGTCCGCTCCGCCCTCCAGCATATGTACCGCAAAGGAATGCC
Organism: Paenibacillus sp. EKM206P; assembly: GCF_011066155.1. Classification (NCBI taxonomy): domain Bacteria; kingdom Bacillati; phylum Bacillota; class Bacilli; order Caryophanales; family Paenibacillaceae; genus Paenibacillus; species Paenibacillus sp. EKM206P. Next base: position 536,060 of record NZ_JAAMNQ010000003.1, read on the forward strand.
GCAGCGTGTGGGGCGTGATATCCTCGCTTATGCCTGCTTCCTGGCCGTACTTCTTAATCATTTTCCAGAAGCCCTGTCTACTGAGACGCTGTCCAGATACGTTCAGGAACATGGCATCCTGCTCTACCTGAGCTTCTTCACCCTGCCCGGATCTCAGCAATAATAGACGCTGCTCGTCCATATAGGCTTGTGCCCACTGTGATGCCTCACGGCTGATCGGTACAACACGCTCCTTGCCTGCCTCGCCGCCACAGTGCACAAAGCGCAGATCGGTGCGCACGTCACGCACGTTTAAGGCAATCAGCTCTGATACGCGAATGCCCGTCGCATACAGCAACTCCAGCATCGCCTTGTCTCGCACCCCTTGCGGGGCAGTCACATCTGGCGCGGCCAGCAAACGCTCTATCTCATCCTGCGTTAGCACCGAGGGCTTCTTTTTAGTCGCTTTGGGCAGCTCCAGCAGAACAGACGGATCATGGATCGTAATTCCCTCCCGAATAAGAAAATGAAAAAAGGAGCGAATGGAGGCGACGCTACGTGATATTGTCGCCGCAGCCTTTCCCTGTTCCTTCAAATGGCCCAAATACAGTACCAGATGTGACCGTTGGACATTATCCGGCTGTTCAATACCACAGCTTTCTGCGAACTCGACAAACTGCTGTACGTCTCGTTGATACGCTTCCAAAGTGCTGCGCGACAAACCCTTTTCCTCTTCCATAAATTGAACGAAAGGTTGAATGTACATTTTCATGAGTTCCAAAAGTCTCCTTGTTCTGCATACAGCGGTTCAGTCTCAGCGCCTGCTTCTTCGTGTGCTACCTTCATCATTTCATAAGCTCATCAAGACCGATTACTTAGACTATTCACCATACCAGTAAAAGAAACGTAAACGTTCTAACACTGCTATTCGATGCTCGGACCCTTCATTTACTTTTTGTCCGCCAAATACCTTCACTGCATGTCCTTCCGGTATTCGGTAATGATCTACAGGTGTTATCCAATCTGTAAACAGCCTGAGGCTAAAAAAGAACATACATGCCAGCGCACCGAACAAGATTACCAAACGCAGCCATTTTAGTCCTCTCCGCAACGATAGTACCATGTGGATCAGCCGCCTTTTCCCCATAATATGGTCCTAATTAGGACTCTCTATGGAAGGGTATGACAAGCTATTCCTTTTTATACCGCTTAATCCCGAACAACAGGCTCCGAACCAAAAAAGCTCTCCCGAACGCATCTTCGTCGGTGAGAGCTTGGGTAGTCAGCTTTTAGTCCTGAGATTTGTTTTTTCTGGATTTGCCCAAAGATTTCTGAGCGGTCGTATCGTTCTTCGCCTTACAACGATAACAAATACCGTGGAAGTCCAAACGATGGTCCACTACGGTAAAGTTATATTCCCGTTCCAAGCGCTCCTCCAATGGTCCAAGCCAATCTTCCAGTATTTCATCTACACTGCCACACTGCACACATATCAAATGGTGATGGTGATGTTTGGTTGTATCGCCGCGCAAATCATAACGCGCAACGCCATCACCAAAATTAATTTTCTCCACGACATGCAGTTCACTTAGCAGTTCTAGGGTACGGTATACGGTTGCCAGACCGATTTCGGGAGCTTTCTCTTTGACGAGCATAAATACATCTTCCGCACTCAGATGATCATCTTCGTTCTCAAGTAAAACTCTGACGGTGGCTTCCCGCTGAGGCGTTAGTTTGTAGCCCTGGGATTGCAGCTGCTGCTTAATTTTTTCGATCCGTGCTTCCATGTGTCTCCCTCCCCCTGCAAAGCTACTGCCTACTGCACTTTTTTCACTCCTATTATTATAGGGGGTCTATACAAATAAAGTCAAACATTTTGAAACGGATCAAGATGACACGGAAGCTGTCAGCATAGGAGTGACCCATTGCATCATAACCGGGGTGATCCAAGTTTCAAAGGACGCGCTACCAATAAGAAGCACGATCATCACAGCAGTCAACCCTGCGTAAGACAGCAACGGACGCAGCATTCCGTCTGACGGCCGGGTAGCGAGTATTTTGGTTTTGATCATATGGATGGAAAAAGTCATCGCAGCCACGCTGCAGACGAGCAGTACCGGAATCACGAGCAGGTTATGGGGAGCAACTGAAACCAAAGAAAATAGCAGTCCTTTCCACGAATATTGCCCCACCAGATAACCTACTGAAAATCCGATTAGCACACCCTTGAGGAAATTCAATACAAGAATACCCGGTAGACCAATAACCGAAAGGCCACACACCCAAATTAGGCCGACCCATTTCAGATGTAAAGATACGCTATCCCAAAAGGTCGAAGCCGCCTGCGAATCAGCGAATCCCTGTTCGTTTTGATTGACCGTTACAAAAAAATCCTTCAGGTAACGGGACAAATCCTGTAACTGCTCCAGCGAGAGTGCGTTTACCATAAGTGCGCCAAAGACGACTCCCACCAGAAACAGCACAGCCAAGAACACATAATATGGCGTCTGATCCTTTAACGTATGACGAAACCATTGCATCGGCGTCCTGCCCCTTTCATCTGCTTGTTTGTCCAAAAAACAACCGTAATCCGACGGCTGATGGCTAGAAATGGGGCAGCTTTCGCTGCGGATCAAACATCACGAATGATGTGCCAAGCCAGCGGCATAGATAATTTATGGTTATGAACAAGCAGACGCTGATATGCCTTTAGAGGGACAAGACTTTACTAGGACTTAGCTATTTTGCCGTATGTTCCACCACCACCGGATACAAGCGACAGTCGCCCCTCGCGTGAAAGCACAATTTGCTCTGCCAGCACTTTTCCGACGACTGCTGCTAACTCCTCCTGTGTAACCTCATGTAAAATATTCATTTCTGTTCCAAATGCAGCCAATAGCTGGTTCAGCTTGGCTTTGCCCAGACCTGGAATAAATTCCAGTGGAATCTGGTAAATGTACGGCGGACGATGGGAGGGAATCATGGGTTGCTCACGGTCGGCAATGCTCCATATTCGATCCAGCACTCCTCGCACCAGCTTGGTATGACCACAGTCAGGACAGCGTTCATCCGCCATCTGTTGCTCGTCAATAATCGTACCGCAGCTTTGACAGTAAGAGCGATGGTATTTGCCCAGTTTTGGATTTAATCCGTAGTTGGCACGCACCCGTCGTCCTTCCCGCCGCTCCAAAGCCATTCTGAATTCATCAAAACACGGCTTCGCCAGTGATAATTTATTGTATTCTCGTCCGATTTTCCCGAGTGAATGGGCATCTGAATTCGTGAGAAAGCTGAAGCGATCCAGTTCCGAAATTAAACCGGCCATAGACGAATCTGCGCTCAGTCCCAGCTCCACCCCACTAATGAGCTCCATATCCAGCAGTTCCTCCATACGGGCCGCTGAACTGCCGTATATGCCCTTATGAGGAGTAAACACGTGCGCTGGCACCATAATGCCTCCACGTCCGTAAATTTGCTGCTGCAACTCGCGTGGCGGTGCATAGATTCGTTGTGAGCTGAGATTAACATTTTTCATATGCCGGGCCAGCCATTGGGTAAAATCCTCCATCGCCGCCAGATCTGGAAAGTAGGCCAGTACGTGCGCCTCAGGGCGACCTTCAGCACGTATTTCCAGCTCCGTGCCAAGGAGAATAACCGTATCCTGGTATGCGATACCGCCGCCGCTGATTTCCTTCATTTCACCCGTATGTAAATAGGTACGAATATCCTCCTGTACATTAGGTGCATGGCAGTCAATGATACCGATCAGCCCAATTCCTTTGCGACCGGAGGCTTCCTTAGCTATGTTGGCAAAGGTCAGATCGCGACTGCCACTAATTTTGACCGGATTTCCCTTCTCTGTCCTGCCAATATGAATATGCAAGTCTGCAAAGTAGTCGTTAAGTTCTACTATATTTTCATCCATACGCTTAGAAGCTCCCTGTAAGTTGGCGGAGTTGCCATGCATAGACGGCCAGAATCGTTTTGGCATCACTAATCCGTCCTTCACGAATGAGCGTCTGTGCTTCTTCCAGCGTCACCTCAAACAGCTCCAGAAATTCATCCTCATCCGGTTCCATCTCACCTAACTCCAGCTCTTCGGCCACATACAGATGAATGATTTCATCCGCAAACCCAGGAGAGGTATAAAAGGAGTGCAGCAGCTTCAACGACTTGGCAGTATAACCTGTCTCTTCTCTCAGCTCACGTCCCGCTGCTTCCATCGGGTCTTCACCCCGCTCCAGCTTACCTGCAGGAATTTCCACCTCACAGCGCCCCATCGCCTGTCTGTACTGGTCCACGACCAGCATTTTCCCTTCATGTAGAGCCAAAACAGCCACCGCACCTGGATGCTTTACGATCTCACGCTTTCCAGTGGAGCCGTCGGGAAGCTCTACCGTGTCCACCTGTAATGTAATAACCTTTCCCTCAAAGATAGGCTGTGTGGACACGGTCTTTTCGTCTAGCGCAGGATTCGAATAAGGCTTGCGAGGTGCATCGTTTGTTGAATTGTTCAATTGTCCATTCGTTTGCTCGTTCATCAGTAAGTTTCCTCCTTCATATCTATCTTTCTTTATTAATTATCACCAAAGTTAGTCTAACTTGTCCACTTTGTACATAAGCTGGTGGTAGAATAACAAACTTCCTGTCATGAGGAGATGCAGAAATGAAAAGCTACCGTACTGAAAGCACCCTCCATATCGTTGGTAAAGCTTGGCAGATTCAAGCACTCTTGCGCCAATGGCAAAAGGAACACGGACCTACAGCCACTATCGCTTCGCTAGTTGTTCCAAAAAAGGTTCAGGTCTAAAGACGAAGGAACACTGTTCCTGTCTTTAACCTGAACCTTTTTTCAATATATTGCAAGTGTATGATACAAGTTTATTTTGTGGTTTCTTGAATCAGAGCTACGACAACTTCAGCAACCTTCACCAGGTCATCGGCCTTGATCTTTTCCTCTGTTGTATGGATGTTCTGATAGCCCACAGCCAAATTCACCGTCGGAATTCCAAGCCCGTTGAACACATTTGCATCTGAGCCACCACCGGAATGAAAGGTTGGCGTTGCCAGTCCCAGTCCTTGAATTGCACGTTGTGCAACCTGTACAACTTCATCATGCTCCGTAAAGCTGAATGCCGGATAGATGACTTCACTGCGGAACTCTCCCTGTGCACCAAATTCGCGTGCGGTGGTTTCCAGCGCTTCACGCATATGCTGAATTTGATGATTAACCTTTTCCTGCACAATACTACGTGCCTCTGCACGGATCAACACAAAATCGCATACCACATTCGTCGCGCCGCCGCCCTCAAAACTGCCGATGTTAGCGGTCGTTTCCTTATCAATCCGTCCTAGTTTCATTTTAGAAATTGCTTTAGAAGCGACCTGAATGGCACTAATGCCATCTTCGGGATTTACCCCCGCATGAGCGGACTTCCCAGTAATCTTCATTTCAATACGTGCCTGCGTGGGGGCAGCTATACAAATAGAGCCGACCTCACCATTCGAATCCAAAGCATATCCGAAATCAGAATCTAGCACGTCTGGCTTCATCGCACGTGCCCCCATCAAACCAGATTCCTCGCCAGCCGTAATCACGAACTGGATTTGACCATGGGGAATATTCTGTTCACGCACGACACGAATCGCCTCGAACAAAGCAGCAATTCCCGCCTTGTCGTCAGACCCCAGAATCGTTGAACCGTCACTACGAATCCAGCCATCCTCACCCAACTGCGGCTTAATGCCTTTACCCGGAGTAACGGTATCCATGTGGCAGGTAAAAAATAATTTGGGTGCTTGCTCTACACCTTCCGCTTTCCAGGTGACGATCAGATTGCCTGAACCATGTCCAGTTCTTTCACGAGAATCGTCTTCCATTACTTCCAGCCCGAGAGCATTAAACTTTTCTTTTAGGACGCGTGATATTTCCTGCTCATTTCTCGTTTCGCTATCCACCTGTACGAGTTCCATAAATTCCTGTACGATTCGGTCTTTTACTACTTTTACTGTCATTAAACTTTCCTCTCTTTCCCGATTACGCTACAATACGGATAGATGTTCTTATCTATGACTTAAACCTATCCTAAAGGAGTTACACATGTCGAACAAAAAATGGGTTCGTTTTTTCGTCTACATTATGCTCGCAGCTATGATTGGTTCTACACTGTTCATGGTAATTGAGCCGTTTATTATGCCACTATAATAACTATACCGCTCAAGGTATCCGGCTGCTCTAAGGCATTATGAAGCCTTGAGTGGACGAGCTGTTACGTAAAGCAAACAGGCGGGCTCCCGTGTAAATACACAATAGCCCGCCTTACCTTTATTGGAAAGAATGCGTTTGCCATTGCGCAGCAAATGAAAATTGCTGTTCAAAGTACGGTACAATTTCCTTCGCAATCTGCTCCACCGACGTAGGCTTCTGTATGCAGTCCTCCAATGATGTCACACCGTATTCCTGAATTCCGCACGGGACAATGCCCTCAAAGCCCTCATGCTGTATCCCTGATTTGATGTTAAAGGCAAAGCCATGGCTGGTTACGAAGCCCCGGCGGTGCTTACACTTGTTGAATTTGACACCAATGGCCGCAATTTTAAGATTCCCGATCCATACCCCCGTATATTCAGGCTTACGACTTCCCTCAACCCCATAAGATGCCAACAACCGAATGATCACTTCCTCCAGACTTCGAAGGTATCCATGCAGATTCAGCGCCTCCCGGTTGCCGAGCATAAGTAGAGGATATCCGACAAGCTGCCCCGGCCCATGATATGTAATGTCTCCCCCACGGTCAATCTGAAAGACGCTGATTCCCTGCTCCTTCAGTTGCTCTGGTGTGAGGAGCAAATGCTCAGGATGCCGCTGAGAGCCAATCGTGTAGGTCGGTGGATGCTGGAGAAGCATAAGCGTTTCTCTTGTCTCTCCCGCATCCAGCTTTCCCACAATCTCCTTCTGGACATCCCATGCATGGGCATATTCCATCCTATTCGTATAGGTTACATCAAGCGGTCGTCTGTTCACGGCCTGTCACTTCCTCTCCGTACATTTCCTCAACTGTTCGGATGATTAGTACAGCTTCGTATCCAAAGTGTAGCCTTCAAGATTTTCTTTAACCCGTTGCAAGAATCGTCCACAGATCACTCCATCCAAAATACGATGATCCAGCGACAAGCACAAATTAGCCATTGAGCGAACTGCAATCATATCATCGATAACCACGGGTCTTTTGACAATGGATTCAAAGGTAAGAATTGCAGCCTGCGGATAGTTAATCACCGGATAAGATAAAATGGAACCAAAGGAGCCTGTGTTGTTTACAGTGAACGTTCCGCCTTGCATGTCGTCCAATTTGAGCGTGCCTTCCCGGGTTTTACGTGCCAAATCGTCAATTTCACGAGCTAATCCAGCAATATTTTTCTGATCCGCTTTTTTAATAACAGGGGTAAGAACGGAGTCCTCTGTACCCACGGCTAGCGAAATATTGATGTCTCTTTTGACGATAATTTTATCCACTGCCCAGACCGAATTCATAATCGGATATTCCTTGATTGCATTCACGACTGCTTTCATGAGGAAAGCCAGATACGTAATATTAATTCCTTCTTTTTGCTTAAATTCGTTTTTAATCTTGTTGCGGAGCATCACCAGATTGGTCACATCCACCTCAATCGTCGTCCATGCATGTGGAATTTCCGAAACGCTTTGTCGCATATTGCGAGCAATTGCACTGCGAATGGGTGTAACATCAATAAAATACTCGGATCTGTTATTGTTGCCACCCTCAACTTCGATCACAGGAGCTTTTGGAGCCTCCGTCAAATGAATCCCACTGTTACGAACCGGAATAGCAGGGTCCATATTTTGAATCGGTGTACTGTACTGAGGGGCAGACTGCTGTCTTCCTGCAAAAGGAGAGCCTTGTCCTGTTGCCGTCACAGTCGGCTGTCCAGATGCTCCAGTGGCAGCGGAACTGCCCCGCTGCACATAATTCAGCACGTCTTTGCGGGTAATTCGTCCCCCCATGCCCGTGCCTGGTACTTGGCTTAAGTCCACATTATGCTCAGCAGCCAGGGTTTGCACCGCTGGGGAAAACCGTCCTCTCATGGACTGATCCGATCCAACACTCTGCTGAGTTTGTGTTTGTACGGTGCTTTGAGATGCTGGTGCAACAGGTGTCGCCCCTGATGCCACTGCAGGTGCAGCCGACTTCGTCTGAATACGGCAAATTAACTCACCTACCGCTACTGTCTGACCTTCCTCTGCCAACAGATCACCCATAATGCCGTCCAATGTGGATGGAATTTCTGCATTCACTTTATCTGTAATAACCTCGCAAATCGGCTCGAATTGCTCTACCGTTTCCCCAGGTTGTTTGAGCCATTTGGCAATTGTCGCCGATACGAGCGATTCTGCCAATTGTGGCATGGTCACGTCGTTCCATTGTGTTTGGTCTGACATTTTTTCAACTCCTTAACATCATAGAAGGGCGCGTTTTACCGCTACCCCACTACACTTTTGGAATGCTTTCGTCCAATCTTCCCTATATTAATACATTGCAAGACGGCGCATGGCTTCCTTCACTTTATCCTTGTTTAACATATAAAACTTCTCCATCGGTGGGCTAATCGGCATGGCTGGCACATCAGGAGCACATAGGCGCTCAATCGGTGCATCCAGCTCGAACAGACATTCCTCATTAATAATAGCCGATACCTCGGCACCGATGCCGCCCGTTTTGTTGTCCTCATGCACGATTAATACCTTACCCGTATGTCGTGCAGCCTCAACAATGGCTTCGCGGTCCAGCGGTTGGAGTGTGCGCAAATCCACAACCTGTGCAGTAATGCCCTCTTCCTTCTCCAATTCCTCAGCAGCCTGCATGACAAAATGCAAAGGCTGGCTATAACCGATGACCGTAATATCGTCACCCTCACGTAATAGATTAGCCTTGCCAATCGGAACGATATAATCATCCTCAGGCACTTCACCCTTGATCAGCTTGTAGGATTTTTTATTTTCAAAAAATAGCACTGGATCAGGGTCACGAATGGCTGCTTTCAGCAATCCTTTTGCGTCATAAGGTGTAAATGGAGCAACAATTTTCAAACCCGGCGTACCAAAAAAGATAGATTCTGGACACTGAGAGTGATACAAACCGCCAAAGATCCCTCCACCGATTGGTGCGCGAATTACAACAGGACAGTTCCAATCGTTGTTAGAGCGGTAGCGGATTTTAGCTGCTTCACTAATAATCTGGTTCGTCGCCGGAAGCATGAAGTCCGAATATTGCATTTCAGCAATCGGCTTCATTCCGTACATGGCTGCACCAATCGCTACCCCGGCAATAGCCGACTCAGCCAATGGCGTATCCATGACACGTTGCTCACCGAATTGGTCCATCAGTCCCTTTGTCGTTGTAAAGACACCGCCCTTCACCCCAACATCCTCACCTAATACAAAAACTGTTTCATCCTGCTCCATCTCTTCTTTCATCGCAAGACGAATCGCATCAATATATTCCATAATCGCCATCGTTACAGGCCCTCCCCATCGCTATCTGCATACACATGCAGCAGCGTATCTTCGGGCTTTGGAAAAGGCGCATTATCTGCATATTCAATCGCTTCCTTGATTTCGAGCAGCAGCTCAGCCGACAGATCCGCATCCTTGGCCTCATCCCAAATGCCGCATTCAATCAAGTAGCTTTTCATACGGGCTACGCCATCCTTGGCCCAATTCTCATCCACTTCCTCCTTGGTTCGGTAAGCCAGATCATTATCCGAGGTGGAGTGAGGAGACAGACGGTACATCATGGCTTCGATCAACGTAGGACCTTCACCACGGACAGCACGTTCCCGTGCTTCTTTCACCGCCGCATATACGGCCAACGCATCATTACCATCGACTCGAATCCCTGGGAATCCATATCCCAATGCACGGTCGCTTACCTTGCCTGCCAACTGTTTATGAATCGGAACCGATATCGCATATTGATTGTTCTCGCACATAATGATGACTGGCAGCTTCTGTACACCAGCAAAGTTACAGCCCTCGTGAAAATCTCCCTGATTGCTGGAGCCTTCCCCAAACGTAACAAATGATACAAAATCCTTTTTCTGCATTTTGGCAGCCAAAGCTACACCCACTGCATGCGGAACCTGTGTCGTTACTGGGCTGGAGCCTGTCACAATACGTAGCCGTTTACTACCAAAATGACCTGGCATCTGGCGACCACCGCTATTGGGATCATCTGCCTTAGCAAATGCCGACAGCATCAGTTCGCGCGGCGTCATTCCTACCGCAAGCACGAATCCATAATCCCGATAATAGGGAAGAAAATAGTCCTTTTCCCGGTCAAGGCCGAAAGCTGCACCTACTTGTGCCGCCTCCTGTCCAATGCCAGAAACGTGGAAATTAATTTTCCCTGCCCGTTGCAGGAGCATGTTGCGCTCGTCAAATCTTCTTGCGAGCAACATATATCTGTACATATCAATAACTTGTCCGTGAGTAAGTCCCAGCTGCTCATGTCTGAAGCCAGCGTCTACAGCGCCTTTAGAACTCATTGAGGCACCTCCTTAAGTGTCAAACATCCTACTTCCAGTACCTAGTACCATCTTGTCTTAAAACCTGGTACTAAACTCTGGCTAACCCCATTATAATCCTTTTCTGCCCAAAAAGAAAAGCACCGATTTATTTGAAAGGTCTATATGCCAATCGCCTGTCCATCAACGGCCAACATCGCTTCTCCCAAAATCTCCGACAACGTCGGATGCGGGTGAATAAGCTGTCCGACTTCCCACGGCGTAGCATCCAGCAGTTGCGCAAGAGCGGCCTCGCTGATCAGATCCGTCACATGCGTACCGATCATATGTACACCGAGAATATCATGGGTCTTCTCGTCGGCCACTACTTTGACGAAGCCGTCCCGACTGCCGTATACTAGCGATTTTCCGATAGCTTGAAAAGGAAATTTCCCTGTCTTCACCTGATGTCCACGCTCACGGGCTTCTTGCTCCGTTAAGCCGACACTCGCGGCTTCAGGCCGTGTATAAATACACCGCGGAATCAGATGGTTAGGTACACTGTGAAACTCTTCGCCCGCCAGATGATGAACCGCCTGCAAACCTTCATGGCTTGCCGCATGCGCCAGTTGTAAGCCGCCGATACAATCTCCAATGGCGTAAATATGTGGTTCATTCGTCTGCAAATGCTCATTAACCGAGATAAAGCCATGCTCTACGCGGATATCCGTATTTTCCAGCCCGATATTTTCCACATTGGCCTGACGCCCTACAGAAATGAGCAATTTGGAAGCGCTGAGGGTTTCGGTTTCTTCCCCTTTTTGCACGTCAATCTGTACACCTTCCTCATCTTTGCCGTATGTTTTAGCCAGCACTTGTGAACCCGTCAGCACCTTGACACCACGCTTGGTTAACAAGCGCTGCATTTCACGCGAAACGTCTTCGTCTTCCGTGGGGATGAGCCGATTCGCGGCTTCAACCACCGTAACCTCTACGCCAAAATCATTTAGCATGGAAGCCCACTCCACGCCAATCACACCACCGCCCACGATAATCAGGGATGCGGGTAGCTCCTCCATCGATAACGCTTCGTCACTACTCAGAATAAATTCGCCATCTGGCTCTAGCCCGGACAGCACACGCGGGCGTGATCCCGTTGCAATAATGAGATGTGCAGGAACAATCGTCTCCATCTCGCCATCTTCTAATTCCACAGCAACTGCCCCGCTTTTTGGAGAAAATATAGACGGCCCAATCACGCGTCCCTTACCGCTCAGCACCGTAATTTTATTTTTACGCATCAAAAATTGAACGCCCTGATGCAGCTGCTCCACAACGGCTTCCTTACGCTCCTGAACCTTGGGAAATACAAGCTGTGCTCCCGATGTCTCAATACCGTATTGTGCACTTTCCTTAATTGTCGCATATACTTCCGCACTGCGTAGCAAGGCCTTACTCGGAATGCAACCACGGTGCAGACAGGTTCCGCCAAGCTTGTCCTTTTCGATGATAACCACTTCTTTGCCAAGCTGGGCGGCACGAATAGCTGCTACATACCCCCCGGTTCCTCCACCCAAAATAGCGACATCACAATGTATAGTCATGTTTCTCCTCCATTAACAATTGATTATATATAGCTTATTGTACTCTCTTTATTTCACTGTACAAAATATAGCGTTTAGGCATAGGCTACAAAAAAGTTAACCATTTAATCCAGATCTCTTTCCATATCATTCATACAGCGCATCTCGTAATTTGGTAGACATCCTTGAACTTTGTGCTGATTTGGCTCGCAGCGCCTTGCGAAATGATTCATTTTGCTTGCGCAGAAAGTTCAGCTCTGTCTCCAGCTCAGTGATGAGTTCTATAGCTTGCGGGCTGATCAGTCCTTGCTCCAGTAATGCTCCTTTTTTGGCACTATAATCCGTATTTTTTTCGTCCATGCCTTTCACTCTTCCCTTCATTCCACTACGCTTCACCATATCATGCCCGCGGCGGCAGAGCAATGACGACCACATTTACGTTTTAGGAATGGACATACAAAAACATGTCGAAAATCAATATATTTTCTCTAGTCTGTATACGGCTGGTTATGGTAATCTATAATGGCGTTTTCTTTCGGAGAAGAAGATTAACAGTGTTATGTACATGTTAGAGAGAGGGGAATTCGCTTTGCCTACAGGACGAATTACGATTATTACAGGCCCCATGTTCAGTGAAAAATCCGGCGAATTGATTCGCCGCTGTCAAAAACTAATCCAATACGGGCATCGTAAAGTGGTCGCTTACAAACCCGCTGAAGATAATCGTTATGCCGAGGACGAAATAGTAAGCCGGATCGGATATCGGCTGCCCGCTATCTCTATCCCCAGAAAACTCACAGATGAGCTCGTTCAGCGTATTTTGCAAGAAACACAAGATGCCGACGTGGTTGCCTTTGACGAAGTCCAGTTTTTCAGTCGTCATATTATGTCGCTCGTACAAGAGCTAGCTTATTGCGGCAAGCATGTCATTGCCGATGGGCTGAATCTGGATTACCGAGGCAAGGAATTCGGCTATGTCGGTGGTCTGCTCGCCATGGCGGATGACATCGAGAAGCTGACTTCCTTTTGCGCTGTATGTGGCAGCTCGGAAGCAGTATTTACGCAACGTATGGTAAATGGTAAACCTTCCACTGTGGGACCTATTGTGATGATCGGCGACTCTGAGGCTTATGAGCCTCGTTGTCGAAATTGCTTTATACCTCCTCATAAAGTGAACTGCGATTAGTAGACAGATAGATCGACAAACTGCAATATGCCTACGTGAGTACCAGTGACTTTTTTCTTGCATTTTTTTGGAACGATTCGAATCATTCCCCCGTATATCCGGTTAAGCTGTACAAGTTTTTAGTCTTCGTTTGTATATCATGACCATGAGATTATATGGGGGGAAGGAATAATGAGTTTCTTTAACAAAATCTTAGCAAGCGCAGGAATCGGTTCAGCTAAAGTCGATACGCTGGTGGATCAAGCCGTATATGTGCCTGGGGAAGAACTTAGTGGCGTCATGCGCATCAAAGGCGGCAAAATTGATCAGGAAATCGGCAAAATTGACATCGAGCTCAAGACTGAATATATCGTGGAGCACGATGATAAAAAAACTACCACCACCTGCTGCATTGCACGAATTAAGGTATCTGACGGCTTTCATCTAGAGCAAGGACAAGAGCTTGAAATTCCTTTTTCCTTCAGATTGCCGTTGGAAACTCCTGTTACTCACGCCAAACAGCCCGTCTGGCTGGAAACAGCATTAGATATTGGCATGGCTTTGGACCCGACCGATCGTGATTCACTCAAAATTGAGCCACATCCCTATATGAATACAGTGTTTGAGGCGGTTCACCTGTTGGGTTTCCGATTCCGCTCCTCCTCATGCGAACGTCACCCCAAGCTTGGACGCAGTGTTCCATTCGTGCAGGAGTTTGAATTTACGCCCGGCTCGGAATATGCACGGGATATCGAGGAACTAGAGTTGGTTATGCAGTTGGAACCCGAGGGTGTGCATGTGCTTGTAGAAGTAGACCGCAGGGGCAGAGGGTTGTCTGGTTGGCTGGAGAGTGCCTTTGATATGGATGAGCGTCATGCCTGGTTGAGCTTAAGCCGGGAAGAGCTATCCTATGGACCAGATCACATAGCAGATGCGCTTGAGGAATTAATTGACAGGCAACTTAGATAACAATGTAGAACATAGGCAAAAAACTCCTAACCAATTACTACATGGGTTGGGAGTTTTTATTAGTTTAAGAATTCTCTTAATGATGGTCCTCAACAGTCTGTATAGACTAAAGTGGCAACATATCTTGTCTTTCCGCCTTATGCTTACACTCTTTGCAGACCCCATACAGCGATCCATTGTCATCCGCATAGAAGGTTAATTTCTCTTCTTTTTTACAAAAGGAACATTTTTGCTTGCCAGTGCCCTGGATTGAGTCAGACAGTCCAAATCCAGTTTGGGCCTGAATACCTGCTGCTTTTGTATTCACGCGTGAACCGGAAGACCCTTTAGACTTAGATTCATTTCCAGTTCGGGATTGTCGAGCAGACTTACGAGGACGAAATTCAACGACATTACTGCCCCGCTGTTCATTCACTTGTTTGTTGCTGCTGCGATTACGCCTTGCTTTAACAATCCAACCCAATGCCACCAACAACACGCCGAAGAACACCCAAGTCAGACTATTCCACATGCTCTCATCCCCGCCTTTGCTTTAGAATCAATTGGGTTAATACCACTAGCCCGTTCAATGCGATGACTTAGCCTATAGTTTTATTCATTAAAATATACCCGTGTGTACAGCCTCTGTGCTGTTCATCCAATGCCTACCCACATAAAAACCGTACCCTCTAATGCAACATTGACTCGCCTCTTAGCAAGAAATTGAGCATGTTAGGTAAATCATCTTCTCCTGAGGAGTACATTGACCGTTTTACAAATTGTACATCATCCTTTTAAAAAACGATAATATCTACTCTAGGGAAATCGTTCTCCTTATCAAAATGCTTATCTACTGCTCAATGGTGAGAACAAGAACAAAAATGCCTCAGATGGCTACATTACTCCCCTTGATAATAAAAATCAATGAATCTTTTCGTCAACGGATTAAACTTATCAAAGCGTTTGCGATGCGGTAAAAAACCTGACTTATGTACTTGTTCTGCTAGTGTTTCTACATGTTCAAATCGCTTGAAAAAAGGCAACGCGAAAGTGTAGATATCTTCAATAATCTCTTGGATCACGCGCTCTCTTTCTGCTTCTGTGGACACAAGGTAATCCCTGTTTCCCGTATATTTCTTAGTCAGAGCAATCAACTCACTCTGAAAACAAGCCCCCGTACTATACTTCTTTTTTATTTTTTTGGATTCCACGATAATATAAACTTTTAATGCACCATATTTAGTCGCACCAAAATAAATTTCAAATATAAATTCCTTGGTGTCTTTTTTCAAAACTTTTCTGCTTTTCAGATACTTAAAATCATTCAAAAATGGTGTGGCTATGATTTTATCTATCGCTAACTGACGTAGGTCACTTGCTTTAAGTTCAGTCTTATTGTCCATGATGTCACTCCAACCCAAAGAATTTCCCACCATTATATCATATCGTTCCAATTACAGGCTCTTCTTATCTCCACTCTTTAATTGCAATGTATTAATAAAAAACAGAAAAAAGCCGCTCACAATAGAGCAGCTATTCCTCTGAGACATAAAAAGCAGTATATGAATTATACTTTGAATTTACCAATTTGTCCTTGCAGATCTTCTGCCATTTTGGACAGGTTTCTTGCAGAGGAAGCAATTTCCTCCATCGATGCCAGTTGTTCTTGAGTCGCAGCAGACACGTGCTGTGTCCCGGCTGCAGCCTCTTCAGCAATTGCTGAAATTTGTCTGACAAAACCAACAATCTCATCAGTACTTGCAGACATTTGTTCTGATCCGGCAGAAACCTCTTCAATTTCACTGGCCACTTTATTTACGGTTTCCTGAATGAGTTCAAAGGATGCGCCTGCATTTTGTACAACTTCACGACCTGTCATGACATCCTTCCCGTTGGACGCTACCGCCTCAATAGCATGGGTAGTATCCTTTTGAATCAATCCCACAAGCTCCGTAATTTGTTGAGCAGAATGAGCCGATTGTTCAGCCAACTTGCGAACTTCGCCTGCAACTACAGCAAATCCGCGACCATGTTCTCCTGCACGTGCCGCTTCAATCGCAGCATTCAAGGCAAGAAGGTTGGTCTGACTAGAAATATTGGTGATAACATCAATGATCTTGCCAATTTCGTCTGAGCGCTCTCCCAATCCAGCCATGAGATCTGCCAATCCATTCATAGAATCATTCACGGCATTCATCTGCGTAACTGCCTGCTGAATCATCTGGTTACCTTCAGCCGATTTATGGGCCGCATCTTGCGCAGATGCGAATACATTTTGCGCGCGGATGGCGATTTGTTCAACACCGATAGACATTTCCTCAATAGCTTGCGACGATTTCGTCACCATATCTACCTGGTCTCCTGTTCCAGTAGCTACTTCTTGCACCGTTTCGGTTATTTGTGCAGAAGCTTGGCTATTTTGCTCTGCGCTGGCCGTCAATTCTTCTGAGGAAGTGGTTACCAGCTCAGTCGTCTTACTCACAGATTGAATCAGTTCACGAAGGTTCTCAACCATGACATTAAAGGAATGTGCCAACGTACTGATCTCATCCTTGCCCTTCACAATGATAGCTTCACTTGTAAGATCACCCGATGCGATACTTTCAGCAGCACGACTGATTCGCAAGATGGGTTTAGTAATAATTTGGGCGATGATGATTGCCATAATCAGTGCCAATACAATGGCTGCAATGCTCAATATGACGACCATTTGTCTACCTGAAATATAGTTGTCAACAGCTTCTTTTGTAGTCTGTTTTGATCCATCTGCATTCAGCTTAATAAGCTGAAGGATCATATCGTTTGCATTAGACCATAGCGCATAGGATTCTTTGTGCAGAATGCTGGATTGAACATAATCGTTCGCCTTCCCTGCTGCAATCACCCCAGGCAACTTATTCAGATACTCTGTATATTTTTTGGAGAAGTCCTCATACATTTCACGTTCTTTAGGGGTGGCAATTAATTTTTCATATGTTTTCAGTTCGCTATCCATCTTTTTCAAAACATTATCGTACTCCGCCTGAACCTTCTCTACTTCTGCCGGATCGCGTTCTACAATAATATTCAAGGAAAGCCGTTCTACATCAGATATATCGCCATTTAGCATTCCAAGGATAGTCACACTGGGCATCCAGTGGCTATCGATTGCCATCGAAGTGTCACCTAATTTTTTCATTCTGGAGATAGATGTTGTACTAATGACAATCAATAATATTATTACCGCAAGAAAACCCAATATCAATTTTGTTCGAATGTTAAATTTCATATATTCGCTCCTCAGTTCTCTTTATATTAGATACTATATCGACAAGAAACGACACATAGTTTATATCAAAATTAAAGAGAATTTCAGAACTGTCTACAAAAGGAAAATTTTTCTTTGTGATGGTTAGCGGAACTAATTCAGGTTTATATTATATACCTCTTGTAGAGTATTATGTTTTATAATTCCCAACAATTGTACCGTCATATATAGCAAGAGAGATGCTGCAAATCTTTATTCACTTATTGCATCAAACTTCTAAGTTTTAAAAAAAGATACCCAAAACGGGTATCTCTTTATGTTTTACTTCCTAGCAATCACCATAAATCGTTCTGAATTTGTCCTTATTCCTATTTCGGTTTGGTTTTCCAAAATAAATTGTTGGAGTATTTGAAAATCAATTTCTTTTTCTCCGAAGTTAGGAACTATTGGAGTGTATTTCAAGAGAAATATTAAGTCTGCAGGAGTCTGATAATATTCGGTTGCATTGAATTCAAATGACTGTATGTCGTTAAAGCCCGCATCACTTAATTCCGTAATATATTTAGCTTTTAACGAGTCTTTCTTAGCACCCCATGCCTGTCCTCTTCCAAACGCTTCTTTAATATTTAATTTGTCGTTTTCGCTTACTTGCTGTGTCAGGAACATACCACCCTTTACTAACACCTTTTCTATTTCTTTTGCATAAAAACATGAGTGTCGAGAAGAGATTACATTAAAGAAGTTCTCAGGAAAATTTAGATTTTCAGCACCCATCTGGAGAAAACGAACATTTGCTATGTCTGATTCAGCAGAATTCTTGGTTGCTGTTTCAATCATTCCGGTGGAATAGTCAACCCCAACTAGAAGTAATGCAGAATCTGCTATTGATAAAATGGCTTCCCCGCCGCCAGTACCGATGTCAAGCAATATGTCCGACTTCTTGCATGTCTTCGCTACTTCATTGTAGAAGTCCCATTTTACGCCTTTGGAGATACATTTCACGTTACTGAAATCCCATCCGTTGATTTTTCCAATCTTATCATAAAACTCTTTATACTCTATTGAATTCATTTACTTTTCACCTTCCAAATAAGGATAAAAGCTACGGGCTAGCAGACCGATATTCAAAATTTTAGTTTGTTTAGTCAAAAGGATAGACTCCCCCCTTGACGGCTGGTACGCGTTTTTTCCAACCCGGAAACTAAATACTTCGAACAGTACGGAAAGACATCCGATTCACCTCATTTGAAAGATTGTTTTAATTATAAAAAATACCGCTCCTTTACTGGTGTCTGGAAGAACCAATAAAAAGGCGGTATTAGTTGTCCACTATTCAGAAGTATATCGGTATCGGGACGGCTGTTGTGGAGATTCGTAGCCGTCCGTACAATTATCATTGATAAACGTCAAAACCCAAGAATTCCTTGCTTCATCAATCATTCTGGCCCTTTCAGGACACCTTGTTCTCAATTCTCAGCTTATCTGCCACCATCGCTATGAACTCTGAATTGGTTGGTTTGGACTTACTGATATTAATGGTGTAACCGAACAGGTGTGAAATGCTGTCGATATTTCCGCGGGTCCATGCTACCTCGATAGCATGACGAATGGCGCGTTCTACGCGAGATGCCGTCGTTTTGAACTTTTCGGCAATTGCCGGATATAATGTTTTGGTGATGGCTCCTAAAATTTCGATATTATTGTACACCATCGTAATGGCTTCACGTAAATATTGATAGCCCTTGATGTGAGCTGGTACACCAATTTCATGTATGATGGCCGTGATACTGGCATCCAGGTTTTTCGTCTTACCCATAGGTACAACGTTGGACCGCATGGATGAAATGGTCACTGGACTGCTGCTAACTAACTGCGGTCCCACCAATTGGCGAACACGGTTAGCCAGCACTTCCATGTCAAACGGCTTCAAAATATAATAAGATGCCCCGAGCTGTACGGCCCTCTGTGTAATATTTTCTTGACCGAATGCAGTCAGCATAATGATTTTCGGCTGTGGAGTCAGGTTCATTTCTCTCAAACGCTCCAATACACCCAGACCATCCAGATGAGGCATAATAATATCCAAAATAAGTACATCAGGTATGTTGCGGGATTCTGCGATGCGTTGGAGCACTTCTTCGCCGTTATAGGCGATTCCTGTAACTTCCATATCCTCCTGATCGGAAATATATTCAGCAAGCAAATTCGTAAATTCCCGGTTGTCATCAGCCAACAATACCTCAATTTTTTGCAATGTACTTCCTCCTCATTGAGTGATATTCCATTGTGATATCTGTTTACAGTATATAAATATTTCTTGTCGGAGTATATGATTTCGACATCGAATTATGAATTCCTTCTGTCGAAAATTATTTTTATTTATTTTTTTTATAGTTTCTATTATAATTGATTCTTTATCTTGCAATTATGAGCTATTCCCCTGCTTTTCGACAAAAAAATCTTAAGGCCACTAGCTCGCCTTAAGATTAGAAGATGATTTTAAGCTTACGTTATTCTGCATGATTCCTGCATCGCGCAGCATCCATTCGATAAAACAACCGTAACCTGATTTAGGATCATTCACAAATACATGTGTTACAGCCCCGATAAGCTTACCATTTTGGATGATCGGACTACCGCTCATTCCTTGCACGATTCCCCCGGTCTTATCCAACAGCTTTGGATCTACAATACGAATCACAAGTCCTTTGGTTGCCGGTTTGTCCTGCTGAGAAATGTGTACAATTTCCGCCTGAAACCGCTGAATTTGTTGACCTTCCAGTACAGTCAAAATTTCTGCAGGTCCTTCCTTTACTTCATTCGCAAGAGCCACCGGAATAGGAGTCGAATACAATCCATATTGCGGCTCATCTGACATTTTCCCAAAGATTCCGAAATTCGTATTTCGTTCAATATTTCCTAATACCCGATGATCTTTGAGAAAATGAGCGCGTTTTTCTCCTGGTTCCCCACTTTGGCTTTTCGCAATTGATGTCACATTGGACTGCACAATCTCTCCGCTTCCCACGACAATAGGGGTTTGGGTATTCATATCGGTAATTACGTGGCCCAAGGCCCCGTATACACCTTGGTCTGGTGCGTAAAACGTTAATGTACCTACACCTGCAGCCGAGTCCCTAATATACAACCCAAGCCGCCATGCTTTATCATCCTGATCATATGCTGGTGTTAACTTGGTGGAAATGGTCTGCTCACCTCGACAAAGCGTAATGTCGAGCGCCTTTTTATTCTTACCTGCTTCGTCTACTACTTCAGCAACCCTTGCCAGGCTATTGAGTGGTTTGCCGTTCATGTGTGTAATCCGATCCCCTAGGCGAATCCCCGCTGTTTCACCAGGTGATACCTTACGATCATTACTTTCCTGAATGATATGGTGACCGACGACAAGCACTCCTGAAGATTTTACTTTAACCCCAATCGTCTGCCCTCCCGGGTATACTTTTAAATCGGGAATTACACTTTCTTGGGTTGTCCTCACGCTTTTAGAACCGAACAAATCCAAAGAAGCTTGTGGAGGCAGCGCTGCTTGCACATGCTGAGCGTTACCGATAGAACACATAAGAAAAACAAGCAAAAGACCGAGCAATTTGATCCTGGAGTAAAAATTCAATGGCTGTCACGCTCCCTTTGCTTCTTTCGCTTGACGAGTAAAGGTGGTCGCCAATTGCGTACCTATAAGGTAACCTTGCCCCCAGGCTTTTATAACTGTTAAACATTACGCCGGCCGCTCTTTTCAGGCTTTCTTTCCTTCCGCCAAATTCAGCATTTCCTGTGCGTGATGCAATGTTTTTTCGGTAATTTCCACACCGCCCAGCATCCGTGCCAATTCTTTGACACGCCCGTCCTCCGTAAGTCCCTCAATTTGAGTCATGGTCCGTCCGTCATGAACATTTTTCTCAATAAGGTACTGATGATCTGCCATACATGCCACCTGTGGCAAATGAGTAATGGAGAACACCTGACAAACGGAAGATAAGCGATATAGCTTCTCGGCAATGGATTGAGCTGCACGTCCACTCACCCCAGTATCCACCTCGTCAAAAATGAGTACTGGAATTTGATCATGACGCGCAAAAATACTTTTCATCGCCAACATGATACGTGATAGCTCACCGCCTGAAGCGATCTTACCAAGTGGACGTAATGGCTCACCTGGATTAGGGGAAATAAGAAATTCAGCATTATCAATGCCCTGCTTGGTAGGTCTCACCTTTAGACCTTTGTACTCATATCCGCGTGGATCTTCAATTGGATCAATGCGCACCTTGAGTGACGTTCTTTCCATCTGTAGGTCTTTTAACTCCTGCTCCACTTGCTCTGCAAGCTCTTCAGCGCAAATTTCACGTGCTTCTGTAAGCTCTTCCGAAATCTCAAGCAAATCGGACAGCAACTCGTCCCGTTTTGCAATGAGTTGCTCCAGCCGCTCATCTTTATTTTCCAGCAGATCGGTTTCCTGCTCAATACGGCTATAGTATTCCAAAATCTGCTCTATACTATCACCATATTTTCGCTGTAATCCGGTAATTTGATTCAAACGTTGTTCCACTTCATGCAGCTTGCCTGGATTAAATTCAATATCCTCACGATAAGAACGTAATTGGAATGCTGCGTCCTCCAACTGGTAAAAAGCAGACTGAATCTGCTCTGCAATGGGCTGAAGGCTTTTGCTGTCATAGTTTTGGACATCGTTCAATCTGGACAACACGTTATTGATCGTATCCAGTCCACCTCTGCCGCTTAAGAGTTCGTATGCTCCTGATATCCCATCCATCATTTTCTCACTATGGGATAGCTTGACCCGTTCTTCTGCCAATAATTCATCTTCTCCCAATTTCAACTCCGCCGCAGCGATCTCTTCTAGTTGAAATCGGTACATATCCAAAAGCTGATAAGCCTTTTGACTGGAGCTTTGCAGTTCTCTTACTTCTTTTTCCGCTTTGACAAAAGCATTGTAACGCTCCCGATAAAGCGTTTTGACCGGACCGATCACCGAATCACCGAACGTATCCAGCAGCGCCAGATGGCGATCTGCACGTAGCAGGCTTTGATGCTCATGCTGCCCGTGTATATTGACGAGTTGTTCACCTACCTCACGCAGCATCGTTAAATTAACCATCTGGCCGTTAATTCGAGAAGAGCTTTTTCCCTGAACCGTAAGTTCACGACGAATTAGCAAATGCTCCTCCGCATTAGCCTTAATCCCTTGTTCCTCAAGTGTATTCCAAACGGGATGTTTTACTGGCAGTTCAAACAAGGCTTCCATCTCTGCTTTATCACAACCGTAACGTACTAAATCAGCAGAGCCCCTACCGCCTGCAATTAGCCCAAGCGCATCGATAATAATGGATTTACCAGCACCTGTTTCCCCGCTCAACACATGAAACCCTTTATAAAAATGAACATCGACGGCCTCTACGACCGCCAAATTCCGTATAGACAAAGTGACCAGCATCGTTCTTTCACCTCTATGATGTACAAATTAAAACGCCTAATATGCGTAGCCATTATAATTAGGAAATGTAGCCCATAAGACGATTCACGATAGCTTCGCTGTTTTCTTCCGATCGGCAAATAATCAAAATGGTGTCATCTCCGCTAATCGTACCCATAATTTCGGACCATTCAATATTGTCCAATAAAGCAGCAATCGAGTTGGCTGTTCCCGGCAGACACTTCATCACAATCAGATTGGTTGTGTAGTCAATATGCAAAAAGTTATCAACCAACGTACGTTTCAGTTTCTGGGCTGGATTGTAGCGCTGATCTGAAGGCATCGAATATTTATATCTGCCATCGTCCATTGGGACCTTGATGAGCAGTAGCTCCTTGATATCACGCGATACGGTCGCCTGCGTGACCTGAAAACCAGCCTTACGCAATGCTTCAACCAGATCATCCTGCGTCTCAATCTCATGTTGTGAAATAATTTCCCTAATTTTAATATGTCGTTGACCCTTCATATAATCCTCCTATGGATTAACCTTCATATTCCTCTTCTTCGAGGTCTTCCACTAATGTAATAAGGCGAATATTTCGCTCGTCCGTATCAACGTACAATACACCCGCGCAACCCGGATAGAGCAATAAATACGGCATGAGCCTGTCCCTTAAATCAGGACCACTCCACTCCATTGGTTTCTTGCGGCGTGACGTTTTGACCATATATGTCGAACCGTTTCGTACAGCCACGTAGTCTATAAACAAACGGCTATACACGGTATGTCCATTCACTTTAAAAGCAAGCGGTATTTTCATCTTCCCGCCCACTACTTCATATCCTTCTTCTTCGAGTAGGTCTGTGGCAAGTCCTTCGTCCAAGTCCTCGTTAATCGGTATCGTCTTTAGCACAAGCGGCTCTGGCTCCTTCAACCAGGCACGTAGGCTATACAAAGCCCATATTCCTAATATCACCCCGATCACAGCGATGATAACCGTATCATATCTTGTGTCCATGGACCGATCACCTCATGGACATATTCTAGGACAAGATGTAAAATCCCTTTTCCTTTGTACATCTCATTATAGGCGAACGTGAGTTCTATAATCAATCCCTCACACCAAAAAGAGGTTCCCTTAAGTTCACAGAACTCATGGAGAACCCCTGAATGTTACTTACGCGATGGACCATTATTAAAAGTCTGACCTGCTTCCTGAACGGTACGTTCAATCAGTGGTCTGAAATCCATCTTCTCCAACTGCGATTCTGCAGCAGGAAACCCATCCAAACGCCAATGCGCTAAAAATTCAATATTGCCTTCTCCACCTGTAATAGGCGAATAAGCCAAACCTTGCAGCGTAAGTCCAAGCTCATGTGCAAACATCAGAATGGTCTGCAACACTTCTTTATGCGTAGCAGGATCACGGACCACACCGGATTTTCCGACCTTTTCGCGTCCAGCTTCGAATTGCGGCTTGATTAGAGCTACAATATCAGCAGGTTGATGCAACAAGGCAAGCAACGGGGGCAAAATAATACGTAATGAAATAAAGGAAACGTCAATACTAGCAAAATTCGGCACGGAACCATTCAAATCCGCGGGTGTCATATATCTGAAATTCGTTTTCTCCATTACGCATACTCGTTCATCATTACGAAGCGACCAATCCAGCTGGTTATAACCCACATCAATGGCGTATACGTATTCAGCTCCATGCTGAAGCGCACAATCCGTAAAACCTCCAGTGGACGAGCCAATATCCAGCATTGTCCTGCCCTTCATATCCAGCTCAAATTGACGGATGGCCTTCTCCAGCTTCAATCCTCCACGGCTTACATACGGATGCACCGAACCCTTAACTTTAAGCTCGCTGGCGCGTGGTACCTTCATCCCCGCCTTCTCGATCCGTTCGCTGTCCGCCAGCACTAGCCCAGCCATAATCGCAGCTTTAGCTTTTTCACGGCTTTCAAAAAAGCCTTGTTCTACAAGTAATACATCAATGCGTTCCTTCGGAACAGACATGTTAATCTCCCTTTAGGCAGCCAGGCTGCTCTTGTCATACTTTTTATAAACGTCATGGTCTTCACTTCAAGTTACCCTATACAGATTGTCCCATGCCATATGCTGGCTCAGCAGCCCATTTACGCAACTTTAAGCATACATCTTCAATGGTGAGACCTACTTCAGCACGCTGCTCTTTGATGGAGCCATGCTCCACGAACAGATCGGGAATCCCCATTAGGCGCACCTGTGCCTCTTGTATTTCGGCTTTAGCGTAAAATTCCAGTACAGCGCTACCCAAGCTTCCTGCTTCAGAAGCTTCTTCCAATACGATCAGCTTCGTATGCTGACGAGCCAGCTCACGCAACATATCCTCGTCCAAAGGTTTCAGGAAACGAGCATTCACGACGCCCACTTGCAAACCTTCCCGTTTCATCGCCTCCGCAGCCTCTGTCGCCACCTGGAGCATCGGTCCTGATGCAATTACAGCAAAGCCCTCACCCTTACGCAGGAGCTCCCAACTGCCGATGGGAATAGCCTGTAATTCTTTATCCAACGGCACGCCAACCACATTAACACGTGGGTAACGATAAGCAATTGGACCATCTTCATAGTCGAGCGCTGTTTTCATCATATGACGTAGCTCGTTCTCATCCTTTGGCATCATAAGCACAAGATTGGGGATATGACGTAAGAATGCCACATCAAACACGCCATGATGAGTTTCCCCGTCAGCCCCCACAAAACCTGCACGGTCAATCGCGAACATCACATTCGCATTATGACGACAGATATCATGCACAATTTGGTCATAAGCACGCTGCATAAAAGTGGAATACACCGCAAACACCGGCTTCATCCCTTCCATTGCCAACGCAGCACACATGGTAGCTGCATGCTGTTCAGCAATACCGACGTCAATCATACGGCTAGGAAACTCTTTACTAAACGGTACCAGTCCTGATCCACCAGGCATAGCAGGTGTGACCGCAACGATGCGCTCATCCTGCTCAGCCAACTCAATCAGCGTTCGGCCGAAAATTTCCGTATACATCGGATTACCCACAGCTTTGAGTACCTGGCCCGATTCAATTTTGTAGGGACTGATTCCATGCCATTTGTGTGAATCTGCTTCCGCAGGTTTATAGCCCTTGCCCTTGGTGGTTACGACATGCACCAATACAGGGCCAGTGACATTATCAGCCTGCTGGAAGGTTTCGATTAGCTTCGGCAAATCATGTCCGTCCACTGGACCGAGATACGTAAGTCCCAGCTCTTCAAACAGTACACCAGGCACCATCATATATTTAAGACTGTCCTTGACACGGCCAGCCGATTTGGCAAGTTTACCGCCGATCGCGGGTATTTTTTTCAGCAAAACTTCCAGCTCATCTTTTGCCCGCAAATAATGGCGGTCCGAGCGGATTTTACTCAAATAATTATGCATGGCACCTACATTAGGTGCTATGGACATTTCGTTGTCATTCAGAATGACCATTAAATTTTTGCGCTCATGTCCGATATGATTCAACGCTTCGAAGGCCATCCCCCCAGTCAGCGCGCCGTCTCCGATCATTGCAATGACTTTATTGTCCTCGCCCTTCAAATCTCGAGCCAAAGCCATTCCCATTGCGGCCGACAGAGAAGTGCTGCTATGACCGGCTTCCCAAACATCATGCTCGCTCTCACTTCTTTTTACAAAACCACAAAGTCCATCACGCTGACGAAGTGTATCAAAACGGTCCATTCGCCCTGTCAATATTTTGTGTACGTAGGCTTGGTGCCCAACGTCATAAATCATCTTGTCCTTCGGACTGTTATAGCAATAATGCAGGGCGATCGTGAGCTCAACCACTCCCAGATTCGATGCCAGATGCCCCCCAGTCACGGACAGCTTCTCAATCAAAAAGCTCCTGATTTCCTCGGCTAGAGAAGCCAACTCCTCAACCGACAGTGATTTCAGATCGCCTGGTTGCTTTATGTGTGGAAGCAGCACGCATATCTCCCCGCTTTCCTTCAAGTTTGTGAGTAAAGTTAACAAGTATTATATCACACTTTTTGACTGTGCTTAAACGCAGACAAGTCAAAACAGCTCTAACGCAACTAATGATCACGCTTCATCAGGTAATCGGCTATCTCCAGCAAACGAGAAGAATCGGGAATACCACTCTCTATTATCACTCTTTTAGCAGATGCGGTGAGTTCCTCTACCTGCTGCAAAGATGCGTCCATACCAATGAAATACGGATAGGTGACCTTCTCTTGTTCAACATCACTTTGCGTTTTCTTACCCATTTTACTCTCATCGCCTATGAGGTCCAGTATATCGTCCTGTATCTGAAAAGCCAGCCCCAAGTCTCGTCCAAAGCGGCGAAGCGCCTCTAATTGACCCTTGTCCGCCCCACCAATCCGTCCACCTGCCAAGAGCGAGAAAATAATCAAATCAGCAGTTTTATGAAGATGGATATATTCCAGTTCCTCGATCCCCGTCATTCCTTGCTCGCCTGACATATCGGCGACCTGTCCGCCTACCATGCCCCGCGCGCCACTCATTTCGGACAAATCCTCAACTATGGACAATAGCGAATCAGACGAAACACCGTGACGCCGTCCTGCTTGCACAATACTGTAAAAGGCATGGGTCAACAAAGCATCACCCGCAAGGACGGCAACCGCCTCGCCGTATACCTTATGATTCGTCAGCTTACCTCGCCGATAGTCATCATCATCCATGGCTGGCAAGTCGTCATGAATGAGGGAGTACGTATGTACCATTTCTACCGCACATGCCACTGGCAGCGCAGCTTCCCTGCTTCCACCGAATGCTTCAGCAGCAGCGATCACAAGCAGAGGCCGCAGCCGTTTTCCGCCTGCGGTGAGTGAATAATTCATGGATTCTCGAAGAACATCGGGAATGTCCCAATCGGCCGGGAATTGCTCGGTCAGTGCGGACGAAACCGCATCCGTCGTCCCGGTCAAATATTCCTTGAACGACGGTCTATTCAAGTCCTTCACCGCCGTTTTCATCCAGTCCCCCACCAAAAGGCTTCTTGCGCAAATCTCCATCCTCTTCCACGATCATTTCAATTTTACGTTCAACCTGCTCCAGCTTCTGACTGCAAAGTTGAGACAACTTCATCCCCCGCTGGAACAAATCAATGGCTTGCTCCAGAGGAACGTCTCCATGCTCCAGTTGTCCGACAATTTCTTCAAGAGCAGCCATAGCCGCTTCAAAATTCAATTCCGTTTCATTCGCCACCGTGCTTCGCGTCCTCCTTCATTCCCCATACTTGGCAGTCCAACTGCCCATCACTCACTTTAATCTTGATGGAATCTCCCGGCTGTACGTCTTTGAGCGACTTAATCAGCCGTTTTTCCTGCTCATCGTATACCAAGCTATAGCCTCGGGCCATGACTTTGAGTGGGCTCAGCGCATCCAGTTGACGAATTCCCGTGTGCAACTGCTGCCGTCCCGTTTTCGTAATAGCACGCATCGCAGACTCCAGCTGACGTTGCGCCATATCCGTCTGCTTGCGTGCTGAACGAATTTGTTCACGCGGATTAAACCGTTCTAGTACCTGACGCATACGTGCGTTCTTTTCTGCGTTCAAACGAGAACGGTTACGCGCTGCGCGGATTAGACGCTGATGCAGCATGTCCATTCGCTCTGCATGCTGTAGCATATAGCGGCGTGGGTGCAGCAGGACTGGTGAACGCTGAAGCCTCGCCAAGCGTACACGGCTGGTTTCCAGCCGCTGCCGGAGGGCGTTACGCAACCGTTGCTCCCGCTGGAGCAGCTGATCCCGTAGCTCTGCCTGATTAGGCACGGCCAACTCGGCTGCTGCGGTTGGCGTTGCCGCACGTAAGTCAGCCACAAAATCGGCAATGGTAAAATCCGTTTCGTGTCCAACTGCCGAAATAACCGGAATGACCGATGCGTAAATGGCGCGCGCAACCGCTTCCTCATTAAACGCCCACAGTTCTTCCAACGAGCCACCTCCCCGTCCGACAATCATCACCTGAACCTCTTGCATACGATTCATAGTTTCAATTGCCTTGACGATCGAGGGGGCGGCACCTTTTCCTTGTACAAGCACAGGATACAACACAATTCCAGCCTGCGGGTATCGCCGTTGAAGTGTCGTAATAATATCACGCACAGCCGCTCCAGTCGGTGACGTAATCACGCCAATGGTTACTGGATGGGCAGGGAGGTTACGCTTACGAGCAGTATCAAACAGTCCCTCTGCATCCAGCTTTTGCTTGAGCTGCTCGTAAGCTAAATAAAGGCTTCCTATACCATCAGGCTGCATTTGAGTCGCATAAAACTGATATTGTCCATCTCGTTCGTACACGGATACGTTTCCCCGGGCAATAACACGCGTACCTTCTTTCGGTACGAAAGGGAGCCGCTGATTATGGGTTGCAAACATAATCGAACGTATGCGGCTCCCCTCATCCTTGAGCGTAAAGTACATGTGACCACTTGAATGATGCGTAAAATTAGAAATTTCCCCGCGTATCCATACATCAGACAGCACCTGATCCGACTCCAATTTCATCCGGATATAACGATTCAGGTCCTTTATAGAGTAAATACGTTGTTCAGCCACAGGCAGCTGTCCTTATGCCAAACCGTGCGACCGCTTGGCCGCTACGAGCGTATTTTGCATCAGCATCGTAATTGTCATCGGCCCTACTCCGCCGGGAACAGGCGTAATCGGACCAGACACTTGCTTCACGCTCTCAAAATCAACGTCCCCCGCCAGCTTTCCGTTTTCCAGACGGTTCATCCCTACATCTATCACTACCGCTCCGGGCTTCACGAACGAAGCATCAATAAAGTTGGCTTTGCCGATCGCAACGACTAAGATATCTGCTTGTCGACTTAGGTCCGCAATATTCGCTGTACGGGAGTGGCACATCGTAACCGTAGCATTTTCACGCTGCAACAATAAAGACACTGGCTTGCCCACGATATTACTGCGACCAATAACTACCGCATGTTTACCGGCTATCTCCACTCCAGCACGCTTAATTAACTCAATGACTCCAGCAGGAGTACAAGGCAATAGACTATCGTCACCGATGACCAAATTCCCTACGTTCACCGGATGGAATCCATCCACATCCTTCTCCACTGCAATCGCGTCAATGACAGCTTTTTCATGAATATGCTTTGGCAACGGCAGTTGCACCAAAATTCCATGGATGGTACTTTGATGGTTCAGCTTGTTTACCAGTTCCAGTAATGCTTCCTGCGAAGTATCTGCTGCCAACCGATGAACCTCGGAGTAATAGCCGAGATCATGGCATGCCTTTTCCTTGTTTTTAACATACACTTGCGAAGCGGGATCTTCGCCTACCAATACAACAGCCAGTCCGGGTTGAAAGCTGTGCTCTTTCAGACGAATGACCTCTTGCTGAATGCTTGCGCGAATATCCTGAGAGATTTGTTTACCATCAATGATCGGTGCTGACATGTTTTACCACTCTCCAACCTGATTCAGTAGTCTCTACTTAAAAACGTGCTTTCAATTGCTCCAGTTCTTGTATCACTCGTCCCAGTACACCATTAACAAATTTACCGGATTCCTCGGTACCAAAGTGCTTCGACAACTCAATCGCTTCATTAACAGCTACCTTGGCTGGAACATCCTCACGGAAAATCATCTCATATGCCGCAAGCCTTAAAATTTGACGATCTACACGTGAAAGTCTGCTGATCTGCCAGCCTTTAAGATAATCCACCAGCAGCCCATCAATGGCTTCCTTGTGCTCCCACGTACCCCGCACATGCTCCAAGACATACGCTCTTAACACTGCTGCATTTTTAACGACAACTTCCGCTTCGTTTTCCTCAGCGGCTTCCTGAAGCAACATGTCCACGGCTGCTGCCGCATCCACTTCATTCATTTCCATATGGTACATACTCTGTACCGCTAATTCCCTCGCCAGACGTCTTTTCATGCCCTGCCTCCTACGCTTGCCTATATCTATTTTTCATTCTAACCAATTTCCACAAAAAAACCTGTGAACGCATCCTCCAAAACGTTGGGCGCAAAGAAGCTACAGCTCTATTTTGGAGAACACGTATCACAGGGTTCATTTAAAAGGACGCCAACGTTGCGACAACCAATCGCCCCATTCCTTCCAAGGGAGGAATGAACCGAGCGCTGAATCGCTACGTCTTCCTAGCGTATATCCGATGAACACCATCAATGCAAAGAACAACATATTCCAAAAGCCTGCCCACAAATAAATAAAACCGAAAAAAATACCAGCCGTGATCCCCATGATCCGGCCCTTGTAACTTCCCCATATTTCTTTCCAGGGCATCAGGGAAAATCACCTCTATTCCACACGACTCTTAAAGCTGGGTGACTGAGAAACATTAGCGATGTACACCGATACATTGGACACAGGAATTCCTGTAATTTCTTCCACATGATCGTGTACCCCCTTTTGTACCTCGGAGGTTAACACCGGAATGGAGCTTTCCCCGTCTACAACCGCCCGAATCGTAATATCAAGTCCCGAATCCAACACACGAACGCGTGCTTTCAAATCCTGCATCCCGCGAAATCGGGAAGCTGCTTTGAGGCACAGATTTTCAATGGTATCCACTGAAATCTGAATGTCACCGTATTCCGTTCGTTGATCAATAGAATGCTGTACGGTTTGGTTCCGTCGAATAGAGATATAAAAAAAACGAAGACTCAATAACAACAGAACCCCTGCAATAATCAGGCTGGTAAACCACACTACTCGCTCATCCTCAATACTTAAAACATACGGAATGGCCCCGCTCAGGAGGAGGATGGCGAGAATGGAAATAATTCCGATACTTAAGCTGTACAAGAACAGCAGAAGTCTGTCCATAACTTTAGCCACGAAACGCACAGCCTCCTTAAATTAGAGTAAACCCTCGACCCATAAGGGTCGGGGGTTTGTACAAAGTATCGCTCTATTTAACCCGTCCGGCGCCCAGCACTTCCGGCTCTTCTACTTTATCGGCATTTTTGAATTGAACATCATGAATTTGCACGTTCACTTCAACAACGTTAAGACCTGTCATGTTCTCAATCGAACGCTTAACATTATGCTGAATAGCAGCAGCCACCTCAGGCAGACGGTTACCGTACTCAATAATGACGGAGACGTCTACAGCAGCTTCACGCTGTCCGACTTCCACTTTTACACCTTTAGATAAATTTTTGCGGCCTAGCAGTTCGGCAAACCCACCAGCAAATCCGCCACTCATTCCCGCAACGCCCGGTACCTCAACGGTAGCCAGTCCGGCAATGACTTCAATAACTTCTGGGGCAATTTGAATCTCCCCAATTTCTGTACGTTCGAATTCGGTTGGCACTGTGCTCATACCTTCAACACCTTTCGGTCAAAATAAGTTTCATTCCAGCTTTGGATTTCAAAGCAGACATGCTCACTTATTATCCATACTATATCATTTGGCGTTCATTATGACAAACGGAGGAAATATACCGATTAAACTTCGTTTTCCTCCAAAAATTTAATATCAAAATCGCCTTTAATAAAGGTCGGATGCTCTAGCAAGCGCTGATGAAAAGAAATCGTTGTGGGTATGCCCTCAATAGCAAACTCAGTCAAAGCCCGCTTCATTTTGGCAATTGCATCCTGCCGTGTAGGTGCCCACACAATCAGCTTGGCGATCATAGAGTCATAATAAGGAGGAATGCTATAACCTGGATATACTGCACTGTCTACCCGTACCCCAGGACCGCCTGGAGGCAGATAAAATCCGATTTTACCCGGTGCAGGCATAAAATTACGATCCGGATCCTCAGCGTTAATACGGCACTCTATCGCCCAACCATTGATGGTGACTTCTTCCTGCGTAAAGGAAAGCGGATGCCCTTCAGCGACAGAAATCATTTCCTTAATCAGGTCTACACCGGTAATCATTTCTGTTACGGGATGTTCTACCTGAATACGTGTATTCATTTCCATGAAATAGAAATTGTTGTCCGGGCCGAGCAAAAATTCGAGAGTACCTGCACCAGAGTATTGAACGGCCAAAGCTGCACGAACAGCTGCCTGACCCATTTCTTCACGGACATCCTGTGAAAGTACAGGACATGGTGCTTCCTCCAACAACTTCTGACGACGACGCTGCACAGAGCAGTCCCGTTCGCCCAAATGGGCAACATTACCATGCTTGTCCGCTATGATTTGTATTTCCACATGTTTCATACCGGTCAAATATTTTTCTAGGTACACACCCGCATTGCCAAATGCCTTTTGCGCCTCCTGCTGAGCAGTAGTGATTTGCTGAATGAGGTTATCCTCATCTTCGGCGATACGAATACCTTTACCTCCGCCACCTGCTGTGGCCTTGATAATTACCGGATATCCGATATCACGTGCGATGCCGATCGCATCCTGCAAATCCTCAACCAGCCCGTCTGAACCCGGGATAACCGGAACTCCGGCATCCTTCATGGTCTGCTTGGCAACGGCTTTATCTCCCATTTTGTTAATGGCTTCAGGAGAAGGACCAATAAACGTAATATTACACGATTCGCAAATTTCAGCGAAGTCTGCGTTTTCCGCCAAAAATCCGTAACCTGGATGAATGGCATCACATTCAGTCAATGTAGCAACGCTCATCAGATTCGTAAAATTAAGGTAGCTGTCCTTAGATAGCGTCGGTCCGATACAGTAAGCCTCATCTGCGAGACGCACATGTAACGAATCCTTGTCAGCTTCCGAATATACAGCAACTGTCGAAATATTCATTTCGCGGCAAGCGCGAATGATACGAACCGCAATTTCTCCACGATTCGCAATCAATACTTTTTGAAATGTCATGACTTTATCCTCCCTGGGAGCAGTCTTGCCGAACCCTCAAAAGAGGGTGCAAACAAGCTTTTTACTCCGGTTTCACAAGGAACAATGGCTGGCCATACTCGACCAACTGTCCGTTTTCGGCCAAAATTTCCACAATTTCGCCCTTCACTTCAGCTTCCAGCTCGTTCATCAGCTTCATCGCTTCAATGATACATACCGTTGTTTTTTCGCCCACTTTGCTGCCGATACTCACATACGGAGCCGTATCCGGTGATGAAGAACTATAGAAAGTGCCTACCATCGGAGATACGATTTTATGTAGATTGCTTGCATATTCCCTCGGTTCTCCAGCAGTTGTAGATCCAACATCGGACTGTACTTGTGGATTTGGAATAACAGCTTGTGGTGCCACTGCATAAGCAGGTGTTGCCACAGGAGCCTGTACTGTAACGATTTCGCTTTTGCCCGGTTTACGGATCAACAGGCGAGTTCCTTCATTTTCAATTTCAAGCTCATGCACAGACGTTTCATCCACCAGCTTGATCAATTCCTTAATCTCGCTTAATTTAAACATCTCTATTAATCACTCCTTCAGCATTTTGCCGGTTGCTGATAACATTGTTGAAACAGCTTTATGTATTATATCACAATCATTAAAAATAGAAAGAGCCCGGAATAATGCACAAATCCGGGCTTTTTCGCGTTTTTTGTCTTATTGTGTAACATATTGGACACTGATCTTATCCTGCGTTACGTTCAGTTCCTTCATGACTTTGTCGACAATTGTTACCGCTTGCTTAGCATCCAATTTTTCACTCAGAACCACTACTTTGTATTTATCAGCGTCTTCCTCACGGACGACCGCATTGGCGAACTGTTGCTGAAGCTCTTCTTCAATTCCAGTAATTTTAGCCTGCTTATCTTCAAGTACATGTAATTCCTTTTGAGCCTCCGCAGCTTTCTTTGGTGTGCTGTCGTTCATTGCGGTAGTCAGTTCATCATTTTTCTTCTGATTTTCCACGTCCCGTTCCAGCAAATAGTTGTCAATCACAGCTGCTGCTGTAGGTTGGGCAGCTTGATCAGTTGCCACTTGATCCAGTACCTGCTGGTCGGTTTTGGCTGTAGAGGCTGCTTTGTCGTCACTTTGTGCTGTCGCGTCCGTCTTAGTCGCTGTTGTGTTTTGATTGGATGTCGCCGGTTCAGTAGTAGGGGTAGCTGCCGTACCTTTGTCGCCTTTTGAGTTTTCTGTTGCTGGGTCAGTTGTAGAAGCCGTATCCGACTTTGTGGAATTTGCTGATGCTCCATCAGTTACTTCTCCATTCGTCACTACTTCGTTTACCTTCAGTTCGTTCAATTGTTCCTCTGCCTTCGTCGTTGCTTCCTGTGCGGCATCCTGCTTAACCTTGCTCACTTGTTCACTATCGGCTACTGGTGGATTTGCAGGGCTTGAGTCCTCCGTAAACAAATAATACGCAGACAGCACGACCATTAAACTCAGCATGGACACCAGCCAAACGGTTTGTCTTTTATTATTCATGTTCCGTCCTCCATATTCATTAATGGTTTAAAATATAAACTTCTTTGTTCCTGAATTCCAAATTATCCCTGCTTGCGCGGTACGACTGAAATTTTGTAGGAAGGTACATTTAGCCCCTTCTGTACAGCATCGACAATTAGCTGCTTCACTGTAGGGTTTTCTGCCCCCATAGCCACAACAAGCACTCCCCTCACCTGCGGTTTTACTTTTTTTGTCACAATCGGGGTGTGCTGACCACCAGATGATTCATAGGTGACAATTTCGCCATCACGTGTATATTGAGTAGTGTGCCGTTGTCCACCATTGGCGTCCGTCTCATTGTTCTCTTCCTGCATGTCCTTTACATTGCGTTGAACGATAACTTCTTCGGTGGAGTCTACCGTAACCATGACATCAACGGTTCCTACGCCAACAATCTGCTCCAGCATCTGTTTCATATTGTCCTCAAAAACCTTCTCAATCCCGGCAAAAGAACTTTCTTCACCTGTTGTTGTCTCTAACGTAGGCTCATTTTTCATCACGCCAGGCGGCTCACGCCCTACGTTTTCTGGATCAACCTTTTTTACATTAACGAATGAATTAAAGAGCATAATCGCTACACCGATAAGGCCAAGAATAAGCAACCAACGAAATGAATTGAACCTTTTCGCCCCATCCGCCCCTCCACCCAGCCATTGCTCCAGCTTTTTCAGCCATTTGCTCATTTCTGCTCACCTCCTGTTACCATTCATGTGTTCCATCCTGCGAAGAAAGCACCTGAACATTTTTGCTATCTATCCCCCATTTTTCACGTAAAAGTCCTGTAATTAAGCCAAATGCTTTCGTATCTGTTGGCTTTCCGTCCTCAACAGTTTTGTCAGGATTACGATCATCTTCTCGCGTTCCTTCATTAAAATCTGAAGTTTTTGCATGTGTTGGCTCTACACGAATATTCACTGTCTTTTCGGCTACAGGCTCCACCATAATCGGCTTGACATCTGCACCAGGCGAGACGTCTGTGTTTTTCTTTTCTTTTTCTGGCTGCTGTTCTGCCAATTGGACCACTACCGACTGGACACCCGTTCCTGCCTCCAGCCCTGATTCCTCCTGTTGAATCTTTGCAAGGGTAACCTGGACCGACTGAATTGCTAACCCAGTATACTGTTCCAACTGTCCTTTCATTTCCTTAGCTACCTCTTTGCCAGCCCATTGCATGGAGCTTTGTTCTTGCTGTAGCTTTAACTGGCTGCCTTTTGCTAGAATCTCCTCCAATGTCGGTTCCCTCTTGCCTGTCTCAGCCTGACGTTGAAGATCCAATGCTCGCCCTAGAACCTCGGAAGGACTGGTGCTCAGTAAGCGCACGACCGGAGACAGCAACGTCAGCAGAATAAGCAGGCTGAGAACGAGTTTGACATATCTCTCCATAGATCGGCTCGGTAAGATCATATCGACAAAAGAAGCCAGCAACACGATTAGCACCAGTTCCTTGAGCCAGCCTGCCAGCCAGGTCACGTCACTCTCCTCCCCCCTTGTTGGTTTACGTGCATTGGTTCACCTCATCATGACTGTCATATTGCCTGCTGCGAGCATGACTGTAATTGCAAGGAAGGACATCAATCCCACTGCTGCCAGCGCCGCGAAAACATAAATCATGCTCTTGCCGATCGCATCCAGACATGCCACGATAGGCGTATCACCCAAAGGCTGCATGATCGCTGCTGTCACTTTATAAATGAGCGCCAGCGTCAGAATCTTGAGGGCGGGAAAGGCGCATAGGAAC
Source organism: Paenibacillus sp. EKM206P (assembly GCF_011066155.1). NCBI lineage: Bacteria > Bacillati > Bacillota > Bacilli > Caryophanales > Paenibacillaceae > Paenibacillus > Paenibacillus sp. EKM206P. The sequence goes on from NZ_JAAMNQ010000003.1 coordinate 573,091, forward strand.
AAAATAATAATGACTCCTACCAGACCAATGGCATTTTTAACGAGCAGCGAAGCCGAAATAACTGTATCTGTCGCATCTGCCAACGCCTTGCCGACCACCGGAACAAAGCTACCTGTAATATATTTGGCTGTACGGATCGTTAATCCGTCAGTAACGGACGATGTCAAGCCTTGTACCGAAATGACTCCTAGAAAAATGGTCAGCAGCACTCCCAGCACTGCTACTCCAGCGTTCCGCAACAGATCGGCTAGCTGGGTCAGCTTGTATTTGCCCGTCAGCGAGTTGACCAAGTACAGCACAGCCGAGAAGAACAGCAGCGGGAAAACCAGCGTATGAATGACTGTTCCGACTGTGTTGATCATAAATACAATCAGCGGGTGGGTCACCGAAACTGTTACGACGTTCCCCATCGAGGCTAGCATAGTAAACAGCAAAGGCAACATTGCCATCATGAAGTGAATCATGCTATCAATCGCTTCTTTGGCATAACCAATCGCTACACTAAAGCTATTAATCGCCAAAATGATAATGACCATGTATACGATAGCGTAGGCCACTTTGCTGACCTGTTTGCTTTCAAAAGCGCTTTGTAGCGTTTCCAGCACCATACTCATAATGCTGAGCATGACGATGGTGACGAGCAACTTGGCATTTACTCGGATTTCATGGATGAAAAAATCAGCTATAGCGCTCAATACACCCTTTATGCTGAACCCTTCACCGCCTGGAAGCAGCATGTCCATGAAGGAAGGCGTTTTCTGATCAGGGAAAAATCCGCCGTATTGCTGCATGAGCCCGTCCCAATAATGTTCTACTTCATCTTTGGGCATTTGCTCCGCCTGCTGTCTGATCCATTCATTAGTCGGTGTATCTGCAAAGAGGACCGCAGCTGAGGCACACCAGAGACATAGCAGCAACATTGCAATTACTTTGAGATTCGGCATGCCCCGTAGCCTTTTCATGGCATCACCCCCTCAGGCGGGCATCAGCTTCAGAATGGTATCAATAATAATGCTGATAATTGGGATTGCGAGCACCATAATGAGTACCTTTCCGGTAAGCTCAATTTTGGAAGCAATCCCGTCTTGTCCTGCATCCCGAACGATTTGCGCTCCAAATTCAGCAATATAAGCGATACCGATTATTTTCAAGACGGTTTTAAAATAGATCATATCCATGCCTGAAGACCGGGCCAGTCGCTCCAGTACAGCAACCACAGATCCGATCTTGCCAATCAGCAGCAAAAAAATGACGATTCCCGCAGCTGTTGCAATCAAAAAGGCAAACATCGGCTTCTGTTCCTTAATGACTAAAATAAGGACTGTGGCAATGAGGGCGAAGCCCACCACCTGAATAATTTCCATGTGTCCACCTACTGAAAAAGAAAGATAGATTTGATCTCTTGCAGAAGGTTATCCAGCATTCGCACCACCATGAACAGGACCACGACGAAGCCGATGACCGTTACCCAGTGCGCCATGTCTTCTTTGCCCATTTGCTTTAATACGGTATGAATCATAGCGATAATAATGCCAATTCCGGCAATTTGGAAAATTGCGTTCACTTCTAAATTCATTCGAGCACCCCGCTAATAGATCAAAATGACGATCAATGCTCCGATCAGCAGTCCCAGGCTCCTGCTCATACGCTCGTACCTCACCTGATCTGCCTGCGCCTGCGCTTCCTCATGGGATAACTGCTGGATGGTCAACGCAATGTGCTTGATCTGGTCTTCACGGTCGCTGGTTCCAAGACTGTAAGCAAGCTGCCGCATCGCTTCCTTCTCGGCTTGCTTCATAGAGGAACGGCTCCACGAGTCTTCAATGGCTTTATGCAAGCTTTCTCTGGCAGTCAGGCCAAAAGAGGGGTGCATCCAGCGTGAGGCTTGCTGAAACAGAGTGCGTAAGGGCTCTCGCAAGGGCTCTCCTGTCTTGGCGAAAGCATCTGGTAGCGGAGACACCCCGTAGGAAACCTCGGTGGTCAATCTTTGCAGCGCAAGAATCAACTCCCTGATTTGCCGCGGCCTCATTGCAAACTGCCTTGCCCGTTGCCAACCTGCCAGCGTAGCGGCCAGTATAACCAAGGCTGCCCCCAGTAGCTTAAGCATAGGAGATGCCCCCATTCTGCCCTTCTCCAGACAGTGTAATCCTGCGTTGCTTGGCATCTGCCAGTCGGAATGAGACGCCCCGGCTCGTCCGCTCCAGCATGACGTAGAGTTGAAACAGCTCTTGTCCTGTAGTTAATCCAGCAAAAGCAGACCGGGTCGCCATTTCAGCCACATCGCGACCATGTGCGGAAGCAATGACTGCAATGCCTGCATGAAGCGCTTCGCGCACCGCCTCCGCATCTTCCGGTCGTCCGATTTCATCAACAATGAGGACATCCGGTGACATCGAGCGGATCATCATCATCATGCCTTCTGCTTTCGGACATCCGTCCAATACATCGGTGCGAGGCCCGACATCAAAACCAGGGATACCTTTGTGACTACCAGCGATCTCAGAGCGTTCGTCTATAATGCCTACCTTGAGTCCATTCCGTCGCCCCCCATGGCTTTCCATCCCTCCGTAACTGAGTTGCCGAGCCAAGTCCCTAAGCAGTGTCGTTTTGCCATGCTGAGGAGGGGACAAAATGAGGGTATGCCGGATTTTCCCGGACATTCGATCTGCTACATAAGGCAATATCCGATCAGCTATGCCGGGAATTGCACGCGCAATTCTTACATTAAAGCTGCTTATATCCCTCAAATGCTCCACTCGTCCTCGGTTGAGCACGGTTCTCCCTGCCAAGCCAATACGATGACCGCCAGGGATCGTAATAAACCCTTTACGAAGCTCCTCTTCCATCGTATAGAGGGAATGATTGCTGATAAAATCCAGCAGTCGGTGGGCATCCTCACGGTCAGGCTTATAGGCTTCCACATGGTTCAAAGTCAGCTGACCAGCAGACGTTACAAAATGATGTTCACCGTTTGCATTAATTTCCAACGGCCTTCCTTCCCTGACCCGGATTTCTTCCAGTTGCTCAAATACCGTTTCTGGAAGCCTTCCGAGTATACCGTGCAACGGTTCGGGAAATAACTCCAGCCATTCCATACCGATGCAGCCCCCTCACAGTTGTCCTTTTTCTTTAAGACAAGTCTATGGTTGACTCTCGCTTTTTATGCCGAAAATATATTGAAAACCTAGGCAAACTTTTGCTAACTCCTATCAACGCTCAACAGACCTTTCTCCCGCTTGTTTAAGCACCATTCTCTAATTTGCACAAATAAAAAAGGGCCTCTCAAAGCCTTGTCGGCTAAGGGAAACCCTTGGGTAGAAAAGATAGATTCAGAAAAAAAGAGGCTGCCCCTCAGTTTAACTCTCACTGATGGAACAACCTCTTAACCTACTGCTGTATTCTATGATTTATCAAACTATAAATAGAAGGCATATAATGTATCAACCTTTACCTGTCATAAGCATCGTTCACATTAGCCATATTCAGTGTCTAGATCACGTTGCAGTTATTAACGACGGTCTTTCGGTCCACCCACAAACGCTTGCTCCTCGGTGTCCAGGTTATAAGCTGTATGCAACGCCTGAATAACCTCATGAAGCTTACCCGCTTCAATTACACACGATACTTTGATTTCAGATGTGCTTACCATTTTAATGCTAACGCCTTGCTCTGCCAGTACGGCAAACATTTGCGCAGCAACACCCGGATGGCTAACCATTCCTGCACCTACAATGGAAACCTTCACCAAGTTTTCCTCAGACGTTACTTCACGGTACGGAAGCTCTCCACGAATACCTTCCAGCGTCTCCAGTGCCGCTTCACGATCCGTCAGAGCTACTGTAAAGGAGAAATCCGCTTTACCAGCTTCAACCCCGCTCTGTACAATAATGTCTACATCAATTTTGGCTGCCGCCAGTGTTCCAAATACTTTCGCCAGTACGCCGGGAATATCGGCGACGCCCAAAATACTGATTCTTGCTACATTTTTATCATATGCAATCCCACTGACTACAACGCCTTGTTCCATTACTGCATCCTCCTTTACGACCGTTCCTTCATTATGGTTAAAACTGGACCGCACGATCAGCGGTACCCGGTTATGTTTGGCATATTCTACCGCACGAGGATGCAATACAGCTGCACCCAGATTAGCTAATTCCAGCATTTCATCATAAGAAATTTCTTTTAGCTTACGAGCAACCTTCACGATCCGTGGATCTGTTGAATAAATGCCGTCCACATCCGTGTAAATTTCACAGGCATCCGCTTGAATCGCCGCCGCCAGCGCAACCGCCGTCGTATCAGATCCACCACGTCCCAACGTCGTAATGTCTCCCTCTACAGACATCCCTTGGAAACCAGCTACAACAACGATCTTGTTGCTGCTCAGTGCATCCAGCACACGCTGAGGTTGAATATCCGTAATCCGTGCTCGACCAAAGTCAGATTCAGTACGGAAACCAGCCTGCCATCCCGTAAACGATACCGCTTCATGACCCAACTGCTGAATAGCCATCGACAACAAGGCGATTGAAATTTGCTCACCTGTCGTCATCAACATATCCAACTCACGTGCAGGCAACTGCTCATTCAACAATTTGGCCTGGTCAATCAGTTCGTCTGTCGTGTCTCCCATTGCGGAAACGACCACTACACATTGATGCCCTTCACTCTGTTTCTCCACAACGCGTTTTGCCACGCGTTTCATGCGCTCCGTGTCACCGACGGAACTGCCTCCGAATTTCATGACATACAAAGACAACGATATTCACTCCCTCAGACTCAGTATGTAACCTTGAGATGGCACCCAACGACTTGAACGTGACATCCTGCGGAATAACTTTAGTACAGTATAATACGAAAGTGCTGTGCGGAGCCATTGTTTTTTAATATTAGTGCTTATAAAAATATCCCCTGCCCTTCACAAGGACAGAGGAAATCTAAAAGCAGCAAATTTTATGCGCGAGACATGTATTTGCCGTCACGTGTATCAATTAACAATACGTCATCTTGGTTAATGAACAAAGGAACTTGAACATTCAAACCCGTTTCCAATTTGGCATTTTTGGTAGCACCTGTAGCTGTATTACCTTTAATACCTGGTTCTGTTTCGATTACTTTGAGTTCCACGCTGGTAGGCAGGTTAATACCCAGGATTTCGCCATTATAGCTAACGATATTTACATTCATGTTTTCTTTCAGGAAGTTAAGTTCCCATTTCAGTTGATCGCTGGACAATGTGAATTGATCATATGTTTCATTATCCATGAATGTATGATCGTCTGCACTAGCATACAGATAAGATACACCGCGGTTTTCGATTTGCGCCCGACCGATCGTTTCACCCGCACGGAATGTACGTTCAACGGTGTTACCGTTACGCAAGTTTTTCAACTTGGAGCGTACGAATGCTGCACCTTTACCCGGTTTTACGTGTTGGAAATCCAGCACCGTAAAAATATCTCCGTCTACCTCGACGGTCAAACCTGTTTTAAAATCATTAACGTTAATCACTAAAATACCCCTCCTACAGGACTGTTATCGTTATTAAACGACTGTAAATTCTTTGCTCGAATGTGTTAATAATTTGATGCCGCTATCTGTAATAACGATATCATCCTCGATCCGTACACCGCCCAATCCAGGCACATAGATACCTGGCTCGACCGTTACCACCATACCCGGCTCCAGAATATCATCACTCGCCTTCGACAGGCGTGTAGATTCATGTACTTCAAGACCCAGACCATGACCTGTACTGTGCCCGAAATTGTCTCCATAGCCATGGCTTGCAATAATATCCCGGGTCAGTGCATCCGCTTCACGGCCTGTCATGCCCGGCTTAATATGTTCAAGTGCGTGAAGTTGCGCCTTAAGTACAATATCGTAGATCTCACGCAACTGGGGCGCTAAATCCCCTTGTGTGGCCACTGTACGTGTCAAATCGGAGCAATAGCCATCCAGCAACGCACCAAAATCAAACGTAATCAGCTCGCCTGCTTGTACTAACTTAGCACTGGCTACGCCATGAGGCAATGCCGAACGAACCCCAGAAGCCACAATTGTGTCAAATGAAGAGGATGTAGCTCCCTGCTTGCGCATGAAGAATTCCATTTCCAGATCCAGCTCACGCTCGCTGACACCTGGCTTGATGTAAGGTAAAATGTGTGCAAAAGTAGCATCTGCCAAATCCGCTGCCCGCTGCATCACTTCCAGCTCTTCTGCATCCTTGTACACCCGTAATTTCTCTACAATGCCCGACACCGGAACCAGTGAAATAGGTGACAAATCTTCGCTATAAGCTTTATGCGTCGCAACAGTTACAGCGTCTTGCTCAAAGCCTGTTTCGCTGATCTGATGGGAAGACAGCAATTCTTTCACCGTTTCCATGACCTGTGCAGCGTGCTGCACTACCGTGAAGCCTTCGGCTTGTTCGGTCGCTTGCGTCATATAGCGAAAGTCAGTCAGCAAATAGCTATGGGATTCCGTAATCAGCACATAACCTGCCGAACCTGTGAAGCCTGTCAAATATCGACGATTGACAGGGCTAGTAATCAGCATAGCCCGCAGATTATGCTCGCCCAGCGCCAGCCGCAGCTTTAACACCCGGTCATTCTTCATCTTTCATTCCGCTCCCCTCTGTCAAATAACCAAATGCTATTTTAACACAGGGAATAGGCGCTTGAGAAGTTTTTGTTACGTTCAGCTCTCAGCTTTCTCAGGCTCGCGCTTTCTTTCATCCGTATACTCGACAGCAACGGTATATCCGATAAATAGTCCCCACAGTAAAAACACACAAATTTCCGTATACAGGGAATTCCATGTTAACCGATCAGGAGCATTCATCATCCCTAGCTTAGGACCTGTTAATACAAATAAAACAACCCACCAAATCAGGCCATACACAATGCCGGGTAAAGGACCCTTAAATCTGCGCAGCAACAGAGTGTACACCAGTGAAGCTACGACGGATAATCCAATAAAAAACAGTAGCCCTACCAGATGTCCCGCCATGGTGTTCATAAATGAATGCTTGAAAAAAGGCTCTGCGAGAAAGCCAGGCGCTACTACGGTAAAGTGCAACTTATAAAACAGCCAGCGCAGCAATCCCCAGAGCAAACCCGAAAAAAAACCCAACTCAAGCGCAAAAGGAATGAGAGGCGTATGTATTTTGCCTGACTGCTGCCTGCCTCTACCACTGTCGTTATGATTACGTTGATCCTGAGATCCACGAGGTTGCTCCTGTTCATGTCCTATCTTGGGTATAGAGAAGGTTTCGCTCATGTTGTTTAATCCCCTTTCAATATGAAAACTTTTTCCCATCGTAAAGACTATCGCAATCGGATATGCATGTACTTCCATCGGATTCTGCATTCCATTTTGCTGGTAGTATGCTCCAAGGGGGGAGAGTTTAACAACGAACAGGAATGCTGAATAATGGCAGCTTTCGACTTGAGGGTACGGACCCGTTTTTTACATTGACAAAATTTCAATCCTCTATCATAATATAATGGTGAAAATGATAATCATTATCATTTTATAAAAACATATATACGGGAGAACGCTTCTATGAAAAAGGGATTCATCGGGATTTTATTGTTAATGGTTTTTACGCTCACTCTGGCAGGTTGCGGAGCAGCCGACAATGCATCGGACAAAGATCAGGTAGCCACATCGGGTAGTAAACCGACTGACACAGCGACCGGTCCTGTGACGGTAAAGCATAATCGTGGTGAGATCACGCTCGACAAGCCCGCACAGCGTGTCGTAGTGCTGGAATGGACATTTACAGAGGATTTGGTTGCGTTGGGCGTTCAGCCAGTGGGTAATGCTGACAATGCCAACTACAAGGTATACGTGACACCGGAGGCGGCTCTGGATAGTAGCGTGGTCGATGTCGGCACGCGTAACGAGCCGAATCTGGAAGCGATTGCTGCATTGAAGCCGGATCTGATCATTTCCAATGTTGATGGGAATGAAGCTATCTATGAGCAACTTAAGGCCATCGCTCCTACGATCGAATATAATCTGAACAATGGTAATGGCTACGATCATGATAAAATGGTAGAAATTTTTAATAGCATCGCGGTTGCTCTGGGAAAAGAAGACAAAGCTAAGCAGGTGCTTGCCGAACTGGATCAGCATTATGCTGAAGCCAAAGAAAAGCTCGCCGCTGCTGGCAAGTCGGATTATCATTATGTACTGACACAAGCTTTCACTTCGCAAAATGCGGCCAGCCTCCGTATGTTTTCGGATAACTCAGTCGTCGTGGCAACACTGGCGAAGATCGGTATGATTAATGATTGGAAACCAAGCAAAGTTGAACCGTATGGCTTTACAACCGTCGGTATTGAAGCTCTGTCTGCTGTTCAGAACAGCAACTTTATCTATATTGTGCAGCCGGACGATGATGTTTTCGGGGCACCTATGAAAAATAATTCGGTCTGGAACGGTCTGAATTTCGTTAAAGAAAAACGCACCTATCCACTGAACGGTACGACATGGACATTTGGCGGCCCCCTCTCATCAAAAGGACTGGTTGACCAGGTTGTTGGGGCAATTACGCAATAGGTTGTTTCCGAAGTTTTATAATGAGTAGCATTTATGTGAGCAGTCTGACGCTCCATAAATGCTTTTTTTATAAGCCTGTGGTTACACCAGTTTCATCTAACTAGATATTCCCTTCCAAATTCGATACAATATACAAAAAAGCATGTATTAAGAGAGGTGAGACGGTTGTCACAAGCATCCAAGCCTGTGAGCTACGGTGGTCAGGCAGTCATTGAAGGTGTCATGTTCGGCGGCAAGCGTGTCAATGTCACGGCAGTTCGCCGCAAAACTGGCGAAATCACATATTTGGAAGTACCACGCAAGGAGCAATCCTGGGTATCCAAATTCCGCAGAATTCCTTTATTGCGGGGGATTGTAAGCATCATCGACTCCAGCGCCAAAGGTACCAAGCATTTGAACTATTCAGCCGATGCGTATGCTGATGATGAAGTAGATCCGGAAGAACGCGCTGAGCAAAAGAAAAAAGAAGAATCTCGCTGGAGTCTGAGTATGATGATCGGTGTAGCGGCAGTCGGGATTATCTCCTTTTTGTTCGGCAAAATTGTGTTAACCCTCGTTCCGGTTGTTGTAGAAGACTTCCTGTTCGACGGCTTGTTTCACAGCCAAATTTTGCATAACCTCGCCGAAGGAGCCATTAAGCTGATTCTGCTGCTGGCTTATTTATGGGGCATTTCCCAAACTCCATTGATCAAACGACTGTTTCAATATCACGGTGCAGAGCATAAAGTAATTACGGCATTCGAAGCTGGAGAAGAACTAACCCCGGCCAATGTGCAAAAATACAGCCGTTTGCATTACCGCTGCGGTAGCAGCTTTATTATGCTGACCGTGATCATCGGGGTACTAGTCTATTCCCTATTCACCTACGATAATCTGTGGGAGCGTATGGGGCAACGGCTTCTACTGCTTCCGATCGTACTGGGGCTTTCTTTTGAATTTCTCAAGCTGACCAATGCTCTTCGTGAAATTCCGGTACTTCGTTATTTAGGTTACCCCGGTCTGTGGCTGCAACTACTTACCACCAAAGAACCGACTGATGATCAAGTGGAGGTATCCATTGCCTCATTTAAGCGTATGCTTGAATTGGATGCTGAGTTGGAAAATGTACCTGTAAAGGAGACCTTCAACAGTCCTGCACTTGATCCTGTGAAAGGATGAGTGAATAATGAACAGACATGCTGTTATTTTCTGGCTTACCCTTGCTTTGGGTGCATATGGGATTGTGGATATGCTGTGGAGAGGAAGTTGGGGCTTTCTCATGAGTTTACTCATTCCCGTCCTTGTTTTTGCAGTTATATTTCTGCTATACAAATACCTGCCAGGACAAAGCAATCGTACTCCCAAAATCAAACCCTCTGTGCGCACCATGGCTAAAACAGCCAACGCACGTAAGCAGCAGACTACGGGCAAGCGCAAAGCGTATCCTTTTCATGTGATTGAAGGTTCCAAGGGCAAAAATGAAGAAGAACAACCTAAATATCATTAACGATAATAATCATCCTTTAAAATGCAGCACAAAGGAGCCGTCACCCGCATATTCAAATATGACCGGGAAGAGGCTCCTTTTTTACACCCTTTTAAATTACTTTAACTGCCAATTAGTGTTCATTTCATAGCGTACATGGTATCCTTCATCAATTGGTATTTGCTATACTGCTGCTGGTAAGAAGTGATGCTCCATTTGTGGAAAAAAGCATCCCCTGCCTGCACACCGGAAGCATACAGCAAATCACTTTGCACTGTAGAAATGTTAAATTGTGCAGTGCGGATCCCCAATGTTGGAATTTTAATCGTCCGATACCGATTCTCCTGCTCAATATATCGTTCATCGTGTGCTGATAGCATGGTATCGAAAATAGCCTGCAGCATGGTCAAAGGACCCCGTATATAAGAAACTTTGGTCTCCGTACCCGTCTTGCCCACCATTTGAAACCCTACCGTTGGAATCGTTTTGGCCTCACGTTCATTTACAGGCTCATCAAAAAGCCACAAAGGCAAATTGCTTAGTAAAGCCCCATCAACTACAAATATAAATTGCTGAGAAAAGGTCTTTCCCTTGGCAAGTGCAGAATCAAGCCTTAACATAACGGGATCAAAAAAATAAGGGATACTTGTGCTCATCCGAATGGCCTTGGCTACCTCCAGTGAAGAGGGATTGATACCAAAACGTTTGATATCCTCAGGTAGCACCAGAATGCGTCCATTCGTGATATCTGATGCAATAATGCGCAGTTTGCCAGGAGGTAAATCCGCAAACGTACGCACTCCCTTAGCTCGTAACAGCTCACGTACCCAGTGCTCCAGTGCCTCCCCTGAGTAGAGACCTTTTTTAAGAAAGATACGAGCTGCTGGTCCAATCCACTTAATATTGAACACTGGAGAACGTCGTAACAACTTGACCAAGGGGGTTTTCTCAATTACGGCTTTCATTTCATCCGCAGAGTATCCCGCAGCCAATAAAGCAGCTACAATAGCACCTGATGATGTACCTGCTAAACGATTGAATACAATTCCATGCTCCTCCGCAGCCTTAACTGCACCCGCCAGCGAAATTCCCTTAACCCCTCCACCCTGGAACACAGCATTGATCAGCATAGATCAAAAAACCTCCGTTCTCTTGGGAGTAAGCAGTTCTACTGCTTATCTATGAGAACGGAGGCCCAAATAGAACCTATATGATCCAATTTATATCACATTTGATAATAATTTTGAAGAAGCTGAATGAGTCCATATGGATTTTTACGCAAATGCTGTGCACTAAAGTAAATATCCCCTTTGACCTGTTTATAATCTTTGTTCAGTTCAAGCTGCTTAATTAGCTCTTGAGCCGTTTGCCAGCCCTTTTCAGGGGTGCCGATTTTATACGGAGAATGACCGATATACAGCTTAACATCTGAATTTTTGACCTCATTGGACCACCATGCGACAAGCTTGTCATATCCCGCCGCAGGGAAACCGATACTCCAGTAAACTTGTGGAGCTACATAATCAATCCACTCTTTGTTAATCCAGGTTCTCACATCCGCAAACGTCGTATCATACGCTGTAACGCCTGCCTTCGTGTCTGAACCCGTTAAGTCCTGAGATTTGTTACGCCATACCCCAAAAGGGCTAATTCCGAATTGAACCTTAGACTTGCTGGCATGAATGCTTTTGCCCAAATCGCGAACAAAACTGTTCACATTATCTCTCCGCCAGTCGCCCTTATTAGAGATTTTGTTGGCATTATATGCTTTGAAGGTCGCATCATCATCAAAAGTCCCGCTGTAAGGATAAAAATAATCGTCCAAATGGACGCCGTCAATATCATATCCGTTCACGACCTCCATAATCGCCGCAATGACATGCTGACGTGCAGCCGGAATTCCTGGATTGATGTACAATTGGCTACCATTCTTAACAATCCAGTCCGGGTGTTGATTAGCCACATGGTTTGCAGCCAAACCGCTGGTTGTTCCTGTAGAATTCGCACGGAACGGATTAAACCAGGCATGGAATTCCATCCCTCGCTTATGCGATTCGCTAATCATAAATTTCAAGGGATCATAGCCTGGATTTTTACCTTGGGTGTTGGTCAAATACTTGCTCCAGGGTACGAGACTTGACGGGTAGAGCGCATCACCGCTGGCACGAACCTGAACAAATACCGCATTGATGCCCATCCCCTGCAAATCATCGAGCATTTTAGTAAACTCCTGCTTTTGCTTCTCGGAGCTGCTTCGGGCAGCGGAAGAAGGCCAATCTCCATTGATGGTAGAAATCCATGCCCCACGCATGGAAGTTGAAGCCTTTACCTGAACAACATTTGCCTGTGAAGAACTTGAACCGTCCTCACTAGTAGACGTTGACGGTGAAGTGACAACCGTCTGCTCATTATCGCTGGCTCCCTGATCCGTACTTACACTCTCCTGATTGCCAGATGCAGACGTATCTGATGTGGAAGCACTGTTTCCCGCCGAGCTACTCCCACCCGTAGAGACACCTTCCTTACCACTGCTTAACGTAATGACTCGCTCTGAAGCTTGCCAATCCACTTTTAATCCCAACTCTTCCCCAACAAAACGCAGTGGCACCATGACTCTTCCGCTTGTCATACGGGCAGATGCATCCAGTCGAACTGACTTACCATTCACCGTAGCGCTTTGTGCACCATTCTCCATAGATATATTTTTGTTCTGTGCTGTAATCGTTACCGTACCGGACGATTCCGACCAGTTGACCTGAGCGCCCAATCCCTCACTAATCACTCGCAAAGGAACCATCGTAACATTGGCTCCCTGTACAATATACGGTGATGCGTCACTTTGCAGGGACTGTCCGTCCAATATAATTTCAATATCACCAGTTGAAGCTGCTTGGACTCCAGGAACGATGGCAGTCTGCACTGCTAAGAGTATGCCTGCAGCCAATGCCACTATTTTCTTTCGATTCATATTATTACAATCCTCCGCTAACCCTGTTAATTTTAACCCCTATATTGTCCTGCTATATAATGGATAGACGCTAATCACCGGATATTTGTTGCGGTCGGAACAAATAAAAAAGCATCGTCCATAAGGACAGATGCTTTTAGGAATCTCCACTCAATTCCTTGTGTATGTCATGAAGCTGGCGCAAGCGATCTTCATCCCGACGAAAATATTCAACCAATGTTTCGATACGGGTGATGGAATCCCAGCTCAAATGATGCTCAATACCTTCCACATCTTTATATATCAGGTCCTTCTCAACCCCAATCATATCCAGAAATTGCTCTAATAACTGATGGCGATCAACCAACCGTTTGCCGACCTTTTTCCCTTTTGGTGTCAAAATCAGTCCCCGATACTTCTCATATACAAGATAATCGTCCTTATCCAACTTCTGAATCATTTTGGTGACGGACGAAGGATGCACCTCTAAACCCTCTGCGATGTCCGAGACACGAGCATATCCCTTCTCATCAATCAGTTGGTAAATGCGTTCCAAATAATCTTCCATGCTTGGCGTTGGCACTTGTTTCCCTCTTTTCTGTTATTGAACGGGCGCTTACCGCCTTCATTTCCTGCGTTAAACCTACTATGTAATGATACATGTTATCATTGCCCATTGGCAAGTCTCATCCCTTCACTCACATCTATTGCCACGATTTGTTCAATTTAAGCCGGGTACACTAATATCGTCGTCCCTGTATCGTTTACTTCTGCGGCAATATGTTAAAGTTGGACACCAGAGCACTGTGGATTTATTTTGAAAGGAGCGTTAGCCATGTCTACGCTTGAGCGTACTCCTGTCCAAACCAGAGGAACCAAGCCATTTTTGCCTGACCTGGTGTTTTTTGAGCCAGACGCACTAAATTATCCCAAGGGCCAGCGTATTATGGATTGGGTTAAAGCCAAGGATATTCCGTACCGGATGACTACCTCTCACAACCGAATTACCAATTTACCAGGTGAAACTGAAGTTGAAAAGTACCGAATGGCAAAAAAAACTTTGGTAGTTGGTATCCGTAAAACGTTAACTTTTGATCAATCCAAGCCTTCTGCTGAATATGCCATCCCCATTTCGACTGGTTGCATGGGGCATTGTCACTACTGTTATTTACAAACAACCTTGGGAGCAAAGCCGTATATTCGTGTATATGTCAACACTGACGATATCTTATCAGCAGCTAAAGCTTATATCGAGGAGCGTGCGCCTGAAATTACCCGTTTTGAAGCAGCTTGTACCTCCGATCCGGTTGGTTTGGAGCATATCACCGGAACGCTTGGAGACTTGATTCGTTTCATGGCAGATGAGGAATTTGGCCGTCTGCGTTTTGTTACTAAATATCATCATGTTGATCCATTGCTGGATATTAAACATAATGGTCATACTCGCATCCGCTTTAGCATTAATTCCGATTATGTTATTAAACAGTTTGAACCTGCAACTTCCCGCTTCGAGGAACGTATTGAAGCCGCGGGCAAAATCGCACGAGCCGGTTATCCGCTGGGGTTCATCATTGCACCCATCATCTGGTATGACGGCTGGGAAGAAGGTTACGGCGAGTTACTGCGCAAATTGGGAGAAACCTTGCCCCAGCATGCTACAAAAGATTTGACGTTCGAATTAATACAGCATCGCTTCACCAAAACATCCAAAGCTGTCATCGAGAAACGTTATCCGAAAACCAAGCTGGAGATGGACATAGAGAAACGCAAGAAAAAATGGGGACGCTGGGGACAAAACAAATACGTTTATCCCGATGAACAGCAAAATGCACTGCGAGAGTTTATCACAGAGCGTATTTTTGAACATTTTCCTTTAAGTCGTATTGAGTATTTCACATAACTAGCATCCAACCCGGGGTAATCCGTTGTAAAAATAGCGTTACATCGGTCATATGATCCGTTACCAGTAAAATGCCAGTGATAACAAGTAGTATGCCACCTGTTTTGATGAGGATGGAGGTATAGCGAGAGGATAGCCGAACAGAGCCTACCAGCAAAGCTAATACAAAAAATGGAATCGCAAACCCGAGCGCATAGCCTGTAATCAGTTTGAACCAAATGTGATGCTCTACTGCAGCCAAAGCGATAATAGCTGTTAGCATGGGACCGATACAGGGCGACCAGCCTGCCGCAAAACCAATTCCGATTACAAAGGAACCGGCGTACCCGGCAGGCTTCCATGTCCAGCGAAGCTTATGCTCCCTCATTAGAATCAAAGGACTTACCACACCGAGAGATACCAGTCCCATTAGTAAAATAAGTAACCCTGCTACCACTCTTAGCGTATCCCCATAATTGGCAAACCATTCTCCAAGCAACCCGACACCTGCACCCAGTGAATAGAAAACGACCGAAAAGCCCAGTACAAAAGCAAGTGTATGCCCCATCGTACGATAACGAACCTCGGCCTTATGCCGTCCTTCAGCCAGTTCACGCGCAGACATCCCTGTCATATACGATAAATAAGATGGATACAGCGGTAAACAACACGGTGAAAAAAAAGAAACCAGTCCGGCTACGATCGCCAATCCGGCGTTAATATCTGTCATCCTCATTTCCTCCCCTGTCTTAAGTGAACACGAGCAAACAAGCCCTGCCTACTAAACATACGTGTAGCGGGAGCAAAATATGATGCACGCCAAAAAGCGCATGCCCAAGAAGAATGATTCTCGGGCATACGCTCATTACGTTCTTTTATTAACTAGCGTACTACTTTACAACTGCACCATTCGGCATACCTTCCGGTACGGTGGCGAGCGTAAGCTGATCTCCATGTGAAGCTGCCAAAATCATACCTTGCGACAGCTCTCCCCGAAGTTTTACCGGCTTAAGATTGGTCACACAGATCACCTTGCGCCCAATGATATCTTCAGGTGTATAAAACTTCGCAATCCCTGATACTACTTGCCGCTGCTCATAACCAAGATCAAGTTGGAGCTTCAACAGTTTATCTGCCTTCTTCACAGGCTCGCAAGCGACGACCTGAGCAACGCGCAGTTCTACCTTGGCAAAATCCTCAATGCCAATCTCTTCCTTTGCCTCCGGCGCTTCCTGGCTCGTCTCAGATGCATTCTGTGGTTGAACTTGTGTCGTAGCTTCCTCTGGTTTCTTACCTCCTGTCATTGCTTCCACGATAAAAGCAACCTCTTGCTCTGAATCCAGACGTGGGAAGATCGGATTACCTTTGACCAACTGTGTTCCTTCCGGAATACGACCAAACTGCTTGCCGCTATCCCATGTAGTCAGCTCACCTTGGCTAATACCGAGCTGTTCCCAAATTTTATGAGGAGCACGGGTTAAGAATGGCTGAAGTAAGATGGAAGCGATGCGCAAGCTTTCTACCAAATGCAACATAACCGATGCCAATTCACGACGTTTTGCCTCATCCTTAGCCAAATTCCATGGTTGCGTCTCGTCAATATATTTGTTGCTACGGCTAATAAATTGGCTAATCGCCGTTAATGCCACGGAAAACTCCATGTTTTCCATGGCTTCTTCTACTTTGCTATAAGTCGATGTTGCCATGTCTTCCAGAGCTCCGTCGAATTCTGTTACATTTGCTTCATAAGCCGGAACCTTGCCGTCAAAATATTTATCTACCATCGCCACGGTACGATTCAACAAGTTGCCCAGATCATTTGCCAAATCCGAATTAACTCGATCTACAAAACTTTCTGGTGTAAATGTTCCATCTGCCCCAAAAGGCACCTCGCGCAGCAAGTAGTAGCGAAGTTGGTCCAGACCATAACGGTCAATCAACGTTACCGGGTCTACCACATTGCCTTTAGATTTCGACATTTTACCATCTTTCATAAGTAACCAACCATGTGCAAATACTTTTTTAGGTAACGGAAGATCCAATGCCATCAGCATGATTGGCCAATATATCGTGTGGAACCGTACAATCTCTTTACCCACGATATGCACATTTGCTGGCCAAAATTTATCGTACAGCTCAGTATTAGAAGAACCATATCCCAAGGCTGTGATGTAGTTGGAAAGTGCGTCAATCCAAACGTATACGACATGCTTCGGGTCCCCCTTGACCTTAACACCCCAGTCAAAAGTTGTACGGGAAACAGCCAGATCCTCTAGCCCCGGCTTGATGAAGTTGTTAATCATTTCTTTTTTCCGGGATTCCGGTTGGATAAACTGCGGGTTCTCTTCATAAAATTGCAGCAACCGATCAGCATACTTGCTCATGCGGAAAAAGTAGCTCTCTTCCTTGACCAATTCTACAGGGTGTCCACTATCCGGGCTCTTACCTCCAGTCACATTGCCTTCAGCGTCCTTCACCACGTCAACCAGCTGAGTTTCTGTGTAGTACGTCTCGTCAGGGATGCTGTACCAGCCTTCGTATTCTCCCTTGTAAATATCACCTTGTTTTAATAAACGATCAAAAATTTCCTGTACGACAGCCTTATGACGTTCCTCCGTAGTACGGATAAAATCGTCATTGGAAATGTCGAGCTTCCGCCACAGGTCTTGGATGCCTGCCACAATGTCATCTACGAAACGTTGTGGCGTTTTGCCAGCTGCACTTGCCTTTTGCTCAATCTTCTGACCATGCTCATCCGTTCCTGTCAAATAACGCACTTCATAACCGCGTAGCCGCTTGTAACGGGCCATTGCATCTCCCGCAACTGTCGTGTAAGCATGACCTATATGTAGCTTGTCGCTCGGATAATAGATCGGTGTCGTAATGTAAAATGTGTTCTCATTGGACATGTATGTTGCCTCCTGTTTTGTTCACGGCAGCTCGATAAGACCTGCTGACATGATGGTACTCCAATTTATGAATTTGGAACAAATTGGGCACAAAAAAGACCCCCGCCCCTATGGGACGAGAGTCACCTCACGCGTTACCACCCAATTTTCCTGTATCCTCGCAGACTACAGGCTTCACCGGTCACATCTGACCGCCCATTAACGCTGGAACACGCCTCCCCCTTACGTTTGCCTCCCGTGCACAAATAACTGTGGCAAATACGCTCGAAAAAGGTTCCTCCAGGACCATATTCAGGCTTCGCTCCAGACCGGTTTGCAGCTAACCCCGGCTCTCTGTACTGGACAATTCACCCTACTCATCCCTTCGCAGGAAAACAATATTAACCAAAATATAACCAAATCCGCATAGCGCTGTCAAGTCAGACTCTTCTCGGAATGAGTAGCCAAACGATCTTCGCTAGACCTGTCTGTCTCCTTTTTTGCAGGAGGAACCAAATCTACGCCTCCTGGATGAAAGGGATGGCATTTGGCTATACGCTTAGTAGCAAGCCATGAACCTTTGAGCGCACCATGCACTTCTACCGCCTCCAACGCGTACGCTGAACACGTTGGATAGAATCGGCAGGTAGCCGGCTTTAACGGTGAAATATAGGAACGATAAAACTTAATCGGAGCCTGTACCACTCTGCGTGTGGTGATTTTCATTTCAGTAGCCCCCGTGGCTGTGAGTGTGAGTGTGACTGCTCGTCTGTCTGAATCCCCCATCCGAATTACTATCAGTATGTCCATTCTTCTGTTGACATTCTTTACAATAACCAAAAATTTCAAACTTGTGCTCGACGATTTGGAATTGATCCGTTGTATCCGTCATTTGCATTGGGCAAAAAGAAATCGGTAATGTTTTCTGACAGCTCAAGCAAATCATATGGTGATGGTGATGATGCTCATTACAGCTCACCTTGAACTTCATTCCATCCTCAAAAGATACCTGTTCCAGCACACCTAATTCCTGCATTACACGCAAATTACGATAAACTGTATCAAAGCTAAGTCCACTGTACTTCTTACCCATATATTCATAAACGTCTTTGGGGGACAGATACCCTTCATTCTCGGAAAATAACGTGGCCAACGTTTTGCGCTGATCTGTAATACGCAGCCCCTGAGCGGACATTGTTGCAATAATCTCATCCTTTGTCAGCATGCGTTTCACCCTCCCCTGTCTGTAGTTTCAGGTTTTCTGATGCAGGCTTAGGCTTGCATCTATTTATTATACCACGATTAAAGTCAATATTATAAGAGATATTCGCATCTATACATAAGAAAAAGACGCTCTCCAGCGCTACGATCAAATTCGCAGCAGGAGAACGCCTATATTCTGCAAGTGACATCGACTTTTAAACGGTGAATGACGAGACCCAAGGTCTAAGCCGGTAAACAGTACCGGTTAATTCATATTAATTTTTAATAGCTGGTAAAGGCATAACTACTACGGAAACCGGCAAGTTACTTCCTGCAGCAGCAGTGAAATACATCTCTACACTTTCCTCGATATGCCCTGTGCGATACAGCACACTCATCTCATTTGGAGCCCATACCGAGCCGTTTGTCGGGATACCCACAACCTGATTGTTTACCATCGCATAGCCGGAATATTCGCCTCCACGCGGGTTGAACGTAATCAGTGAATACGGCGCTACATGATCCAATTTAACTTTATATACAACACCAAAATTACCGGCATTGGAAGCAGAAGAGCCGTCCAGACCATCCGTACCAATCAGGTTCGGGTCTACCTTATTATCGCCAAGAACGATACGTTGAGCTGTTTTACCAACCTCTTCGGTATAATTGAGTGAGATATCCGAATTAGCGTACGTTCCACGGTTATGAATACCGTCCTTAGGCAGTTTTGCCAAAGTAGGCAACACGGTCAACGGATCTGTATTTGCATCTAACACAATAACCGTGTATTGAATAGGTTGATCCGTATATAAATCGGATAACAGAGAAATGACTTGTTTTTGCTTGATTTTTTGTGCGTTCAGATCCTGTAAAATAACGCGGCTTTCGCCAGGATTTAGAACTGTGCTAGAACGCTTGCTTCCATCCTGCATGGATTGAAAATATCGTTGAATCGAGACTTTACCCGCAGCCGTTGCAAATTCAGATGGTCCGGCAAAACCGGAATTTTCGACATTCATGTTGGCAGGAGTAATATTGTTGTTGGTTGCAATCACGTACATTTTCACATCTCGACCCGTTTCATTCACATGATGGACGAGTATGCGCGTGCTTCCTGATCCGGTTTCCTGATACACAATTCCGTCCTGAAATACACGTTCCGGGCTGTTAGCACGGATCAAAAGACGCGGTGAAGATGTACTTGTCAAAGGAATGGTAGCCATGGTAGGCACCTGACTGCCGTCTACTGTATATTTATCACCATATGGTGTGAAGATTTTATTGAAATCATCTTCGTTGTACAGCAGTTCATTCGTAATTTTAATCGTTTCACTTTTGGTACCTGTTGCGCCGTGCTTATCAGTCACGGTTAACGTAATCGTTACATCACCTGGTTGGAAGAAGGCAAGTTTCTTGTTCTCCCAATCACGCTTAGTAATAGCATTCTCATCATCCGTACTCAGGTCCGTAATGGTGATCTTTTCACCCATCTTGTACTCTTTTTTATCTGTAGTAAACAGAGCGACTGGCGGTTGGTTCGGCGGTCTTACTGTAATTGTAACTGAGTAAGGATCACTCCAGTTTCCAGCAGAGTCAAGAACAGAATAGGTAACTACATATGTACCCGGCTCCTGAAATACGTCCTGCTTACCTTCCCAACGTTGGTTCACAATCGGTAGACCTGTAGGAGAAGATTCCTTCGTCAAATACGTAACTTGGGTTTCGCCCGCATAGATATCTTTTTGCTGAACCGTGAAGGAAGCTTTAGGCTTCTGATTCAAATCCATGATAACTTGTTTAGTCGTATTATTCACAGTATAAGGAATATTTAAGGCCTGTGTAATCGAGGTCAACGGCACCATAAATACGTTCTTTTGCTGAAAAGCCGGTCCCTTCATTTGTCTGGCTTCACCGTTAACCGTATAAACCTTGCTGTCTGTTTTGAAGCGCATGACATTTGTTCCTTGTGTGATTACGGTTTCTTTGGTGGCAGTGTCATAACTAAACTGCAATCCGACACGGCTGACAAGTGAACGGATAGCTACATAGGAAACTCCGTCCTTAACAGTCATCGGCTGAGTTGCCGTATACACCTGTCCGTTTTGTTCCATTTTCGCGCTGTTTAAATACAAAATCAGTTGATTAGCACCCATGTTTGTTGGAGCTCCACCAGGATTGGTGATCGTTCCGTCTCCACCGTATACATCATTGGATACGTTCGATCCGTTGGTTGTATCCGTAGGTAGGCCAGTCAATGGATCATTGGTTACGCCTGTGTTATCTGGTGTTACCGTGTTGTTTTGTGTGCCTGTTCCCTCTTGAGCTCCGATACTATTCTGAACGCTGGAATCAGCAACATTGGTCTGAGCCTGCTGTGCGCTAACCGAATCGGTGGATTGAACGGTTGTTGATGCTGCTTCTGCTCCTACAGGGGCTACTGCGGCCACCTGAGCTACCGCCAAAGCGGTGAGCATGGTCCATTTCTTGAAATTCATTGTCTGTCTCCTTCTATCACCAAATTATTATCATTCCCGTAAAAAGTCATACTATTAGACGCGTCAGTTGTTAAAAAGTTTCTGGAAATTTTGCTTATCATGAAAAAAAGGGAACTTTCTCCTGTGACTGCAAAAAATTCAACAACAAAAAACCGCCACCCATCTGACCTGATGTGGCGGCGGCTTCATTACTAAGAAATAGCTTTTGCACCATTTACATTATGATGGACGACAGACAGCATTCTTTCCTGCAGTCTCCAGACGACCCTCTTCAATGAGTCGGTAAGCACGTTGAACTTCTTCGTCTGTAGGAGATGGAACTCCCTCCAACGGATACTCCTTACCGAGCATTTCCCACTTGTAAACACCCATTTGATGGTAAGGTAAAATTTCGAATTTCTCGACTCCGTTCAACGTTCCGATAAACCGTCCCAAATTCAATAAATCTTGCTCGTCATCATGAATACCCGGTACAAATACGTGTCTAATCCACATTTTACGCCCTTGCTCAGACAACCAGCGAGCTGTGCTTAGCATACGGTCGTTGGACTTGCCTGTAAGCTTAATATGCTTGTCGTTGTCAATATGCTTAATATCAAGTAACACCAAGTCTGTTACGTCCAGCAGATCATGGATACGGCCCGCATCATTAAAGCCATTACTGTCCAGTGTCGTGTGCAAATTCCAGCGACGTTTCACTTCTTTGAACAGCTCTGCTACAAAATGAGCTTGCAATGTCGGTTCTCCACCGGATACGGTCAATCCGCCTCCCGAAGAACGGTAATAGGCTAAATACGGTTCAATTTCAGCCAATACTTCCTCTAGGGTCATTGGATTGCCTTCATTCAAGGCCCAAGTGTCCGGATTATGGCAATACTGACATTTCAACAAGCATCCTTGCATAAAGAGCACGAAGCGGATGCCGGGACCATCGACGGTCCCGAAGGTTTCCAATGAGTGTATGTGTCCTTTCAACATGTTGCATCATCCTTCCCGCATCCGCTATGCGTGCGTCATTGTAATACTTATTTACATTGTACCGTGGAAAGTACGGTTAATAACATCCAATTGTTGTTCACGAGTCAGCTTGATAAAGTTAACGGCATAACCGGAAACACGGATCGTCAGCTGTGGATAGTTTTCTGGGTGTTCCATTGCATCCAACAGTTGTTCGCGAGCAAACACATTGACATTCAGATGATGTGCGTGGCTTCCAAAATAGCCATCCATCATCGAAACAAGGTTTGTTTTGCGTGTTTCTTCTTCTTTACCCAGTGCTTTAGGCACGATAGAGAAGGTGTTCGAGATACCATCCAGACTGTGTTCATAAGGCAATTTGGCTACGGAACTCAGAGATGCCAAAGCACCTTTTTTATCACGGCCGTGCATTGGGTTTGCCCCTGGTGCAAACGGTTCGCCTGCTTTACGTCCATCCGGTGTTGTACCTGTTTTCTTACCATACACCACGTTAGAAGTAATAGTCAGTACAGATTGAGTAGGAAGCGCATTACGATAAGCTTTATGCTTGCGAATCATGCTCATGAAGCTCTCTACCAGTTCCACAGCGATGTTATCTACACGGTCATCGTTGTTACCGTAGCAAGGGTATTCGCCTTCAATTTCAAAGTCAACAGCAATCCCTTTTTCGTTACGGATTGGTTTAACTTTTGCAAATTTAATGGCACTCAAGGAGTCGGTAGCAACTGACAGACCCGCAATACCACAAGCCATGGTGCGGAGAATATCACGATCATGCAACGCCATTTCAATGCGTTCGTAGCTATATTTATCATGCATGTAGTGAATAACATTCAAAGTGTTCATATACAGTTTGGCCAACCATTCCATCATAGGTTTGAAGCGACTCAACACTTCTTCATAATCCAGAACTTCACCTGTAATGGCTGGGAATTCAGGCCCTACTTGGACGCCAGATTTTTCATCTTTACCACCGTTAATTGCATACAGCAGAGCTTTAGCCAAGTTAGCACGAGCACCAAAGAATTGCATTTGTTTACCGATTTTCATTGCCGATACACAACAAGCAATACCATAGTCGTCTCCATAAATCGGACGCATCAGATCGTCATTCTCGTACTGAATGGAGCTAGTTTCAATAGAAACTTTCGCACAATATTTTTTGAAGCCTTCAGGCAATTTTTCCGACCACAGTACAGTCAGGTTCGGTTCCGGTGCAGGTCCCAGATTGTAGAGGGTGTGCAGGAAACGGAAGCTGTTTTTAGTTACCCGAGTTTCTCCAGTTACGGACATACCACCAATGGACTCAGTAACCCAAGTTGGATCTCCACTGAACAGTTCATTATAGTCAGGTGTGCGCAAGAACTTAACAATACGCAATTTCATAACAAAATGATCGACCAGTTCTTGAGCTTGTTCTTCTGTCATTGTACCCTCTTCCATATCACGTTGAGAGTAAATATCAAGGAAGGAAGATACACGTCCTAAGGACATTGCTGCACCATTTTGTTCTTTGATTGCTGCAAGATATCCAAAATATACCCATTGGAAAGCTTCTTTCGCATTGTTAGCAGGTTTTGAAATATCAAAACCGTGCTCAGCAGCCATTTGTTTCAGTTCATTCAAAGCACGAATTTGCTCGGAAATTTCCTCACGCAGACGAATTACGTCTTCTTCCATGGAATCAACTTCAAGGCTTTTCAGTTGCAGCTTTTTATCTTGGATCAAGAAGTCTGCACCGTATAAAGCTACACGACGATAGTCACCGATAATACGACCACGGCCGTATGCATCTGGCAGACCAGTAATGATACCAGCTTTACGAGCCGCTCTCATTTCATCTGTATAAGCGTCAAATACACCTTGGTTGTGAGTTTTACGAATATGAGTGAAGATATCAATGATACTTTCTGGCACTTCAAAACCATAGGCTTTGCAAGCGTCGATCATCATTCGAATTCCGCCAAACGGCTGTAAAGAACGTCTGAATGGAGCATCTGTTTGTACACCGACAATTTGCTCTTTATCCCGGTCTAGATAACCCGGTTTATGTGAAATAATAGTGGATGGCGTATTCACGTCTACATCAAGCACGCCGCCGTTTGCCAACTCTTTTTTGGTAAGATCGGATACAATATCCCACAATGCAGTTGTGTTGGCCGTAGGACCAACCAAAAATTCTTCATTGCCAACATAAGGTAAGATATTGGTTTCAATAAAATCGTTGACGTTGACTTCTTTAGTCCATTTGCCTTTTTTAAAACCTCTCCAGCCAGATTGTTGCTCTTGTAATTCTCTCTCAATCACCGACATGTAAATCCCTCCAAATTGTTTGGTCTTCCGGACTTGTGATTTTTTTCACGATAAAGCTATTTCTTGAGCCCGGCCTGTTCACCGATGCCTTACGCTCAGTGTCGGGACCTTTCTTACACCCTTATTGTAGAATAATGATAGAGTGTAGTATGTGACAAAAATCACAATATGAGTGATTTTTGTCACTTTATTTTCCCTAGCTTCGCACCTATATCCTTAGCCTTGCCGTTCACCTCCCTTCCCAAACCAACAGGCCCTCTATATAGAGAGCCTGCATCGGTATTGAACGAGAAAATGCTTTTTCACAAGCCTCTTCTTACCTATTATATTATTGGTCAAAACGTCCGTAGAAGGCATTGCGATAGACATCAGCCAACTCAGTAACCAGTGGCAACTTAGGATTCGCAGTTGTACATTGATCTTCAAATGCGCGGTCAGCCAGATAATCTACACGTGATTCGAAATCTTTCGCATCGAAACCGATTTGTTGGAACGATTCCTCGATACCGAGTGTTTTGTTCATTTTACGGATCGCTTCGATCAAGCTGTTAACCCCTTCTTCGGTGGTGCGTGCAGGCAGTCCCAGTATGCGCGCGATTTCTGCATAACGCTCATCCGCAACAAAGTGCGAATATTTAGGGAACGAAGCAAATTTTGTCGGTTTTTTCGCATTATAACGAATAACGTGCGGCATCAAAATGGCATTCGTGCGGCCATGCGCTGTATGGTATTGTCCACCCCATTTATGTGCAAGACTGTGGTTAATGCCCAAGAATGCATTAGCAAACGCCATACCAGCAAGTGTGGAAGCATTATGCATTTTTTCACGAGCCAGCTTATCACCGGTCAGAGCCGATTGTTCTAGGTATTGGAATACCAATTGAATGGCTTTAATTGCCAGACCATCTGTGTAGTCATTAGCCATTACGGACACGTAAGCCTCGATAGCATGTGTCAGAACGTCCATACCTGTGTCCGCTACAGCTGTTTTAGGCAGCGAATATACAAACACTGGGTCAATAATTGCCACATCAGGAGTCAACTCATAGTCAGCCAGTGGGTACTTCGTGTCGCCCAGGTTTTTGTCCGTAATTACTGCGAACGATGTAACTTCGGAACCTGTACCCGATGTTGTAGGGATAGCTACAAATTGTGCTTTTTGGCCCAGACGTGGGTACTTGTAAATCCGTTTACGGATATCCATGAATTTTTGTTTTAAGTTATTGAAATCAGTATCTGGATATTCATAGAACATCCACATGCCTTTAGCGGCATCCATTGGCGAACCGCCGCCCAGTGCGATGATGCAATCCGGTTGGAAACGTCTCATCATTTCAGTACCACGTTCTACCGTAACTGTCGATGGATCTGGCTCTACTTCAGAGAACACTTCGATAGCTACTGGTGTTTGGCGCTGATGCAGATAATGAATAACACGATCTACATATCCCAGTTGTACCATCATAGGGTCTGTGATAATAGCTACACGTGTGATATCAGGCATTTTAGCAAGATACTGTGTCGAATTTTTTTCAAAATAGATTTTGGAAGGTACTTTGAACCATTGCATATTCACCGTCCGTTTCGCCACCCTTTTCACATTAATCAGATTGACTGCCGATACGTTCGACGAAGTCGAGTTACGACCGTACGAACCGCAACCAAGTGTCAACGAAGGAAGATTGGTGTTGTAAATGTCGCCAATCGCACCATGTGTGGAAGGTGCATTTACAATGATACGTCCTGTTTGCAAACGGTTTGCAAACCGAGCGATAACATCCTCATCGTTCGAATGAATAGCGGACGAGTGACCCATGCCCCCGAATTCCACGACTTCAGCAGCGCGTTGAATACCTTGTTCCGCATTTTTTACTTTATAGCAAGCTAATACAGGACTCAATTTTTCCGCAGACAATGGGAATTTTGTTCCTACCCCTTCAATCTCAGCGACCAAAATTTTAGTTCCTGCTGGTACTGTAATACCACTCATTTCAGCAATTTTCACAGCAGACTGCCCGACAATAGCTGGGTTCACTGCACATTTCTCGACATTCATAGCTCCTTGAGTGAGCTTAGCTGCTTCTTCTTTATTTACAAAATAGCAACCGTTAGCGATCATCAATTTTTTCACTTGTTCGAAGATTGGCTCTTCGATAATAACCGCTTGCTCCGAAGCACAAATCATACCGTTATCAAAAGATTTCGAGAGGATAAGATCGTTCACGGCCTGTTTGATATCTGCTGTTTTTTCAATAAAGCAAGGCACGTTACCAGGACCTACACCAAGTGCTGGTTTACCGCAGCTATAAGCTGCCTTAACCATGCCTGATCCACCAGTTGCCAAAATTAGCGCCACATCAGGGTGGTTCATCAATACATTGGTCTTATCCATCGAAGGTGCTTCAATCCATTGAATACAATCGGCCGGAGCACCATGTTTAACAGCTGCTTCGAGCAAGACGCGGGCTGCTTCCGCACTACACGATTGAGCAGATGGATGGAAACCGAAAATGATTGGGTTACGTGTTTTAATGGCAATCAGCGCTTTGAACATCGTAGTCGAAGTCGGGTTTGTCACTGGAGTGATCCCCATGATAATACCGACTGGCTCTGCTATCTTTTGAAAACTGTCAAAATCATTGTCTTCAATGACACCGACGGTTTTTTCATTTTTGATGCTATGATAGATATATTCTGTTGCAAACATGTTTTTGGTGATTTTGTCCTCGTACACACCGCGTCCTGTTTCTTCAACAGCCAACTTCGCCAGGTACATGTGTTTATCCATCCCTGCGAGTGCCATAGCTTGTACGATTTCGTCAATCTGTTCCTGATTCATACTCATGAAAGCTTGCTGTGCCCGGTTCCCCCGGTCAATCAGCGTTTGAATATACTGCTCTGCGCTTTGCTCTTTTTGAATAACCTCGTTTTTAACAGCCATTTCCCTCATCCTCCTGTTATCTCGTGTACTATCTCTTGTTCACGCACTGATCGTAACACAGCTTTTCAAGATATATTGTGATTTTTTTCACAATCTATTTAAAATTTTATTTTATGAAGTGAATTAAATCACAAAGTTTGGAATTCTGCCACTTTTACCCCCTCTTCTTGCCCCAAAAACTCATTGCACAAGTATATAATGAATTTGAATTGATCAAGTTGCAGATAAAAAACATAGGATACAAAGGGGAAATGGACGATGAGAAACCCTACAAATGTAATGGAAGCCCGCGGCAACACCTGTTGCTTCTCGGAGGCCAGCTTCAACCGATTGCAAGTAATGATGAAAGATCGAGTTATGCCAGAAAGCTCGCATCTGTTCTGGGAAGGAGATACAGCGGATAAGCTGTTTTATATTAAGCGCGGACGCGTGAAAGTAACCAAAACAACGGATGAGGGCAAGGAACTTATTCTATATATGTATCAAAGCGGCGATCTTGTTGGTCAAGCCGATCCATTTTTCGGTACTAAGCATTCCTTTTCTGCTGAGGTTCTGGAAGACAGTGATATTGGCGTAATCGATCATACAGATTTGGAACTGCTTATTTGCCAGCATTGTGATTTTGCGATTGACTTTATGAAATGGATGGGTTCACATCACCGCATTACTCAGACTAAGTTCCGCGATTTGATGATGTACGGCAAGCCAGGCGCTTTATGTTCAACGCTCATTCGTCTATGCAATACCTATGGTGAGCCTCACGGCGAACATATCCTGATTCATAAAAAAATTACTCATACTGACTTATCAAATATGATCGGTGCGACCCGGGAAAGCGTAAACCGGATGCTTAGTGATCTACGTAAGAAAAATGCAGTTGAATATGATAATGGTATGATTGTTGTCAAAGATTTGGAAATGCTGCAAGGTGTATGTCATTGTGAACTATGCCCTCGTGAGATTTGCCGGATATAATAAATCGTTTTTTTATGTAAAAGGGAGTGTTATAAGCCACTATAGCTTATAACACTCCCTAATTTATTTCCACTCCCCTACTTATACAGGAGCAGTAGCGAAGCATTTTAATGACAGTCCTTCTTCTGGCAACACTCTTTAAAACTGTAAACATAGATAACTTAAATTCCCCATCTCATAGCTTCTATGGATAACCTTGGCTTTGTTTGCAGGATTGCCACTCCCCATTGCAATAAACAACGGTACAAAGTGTTCTGCTCTGGGTACGGCCTGGCGAGCATACGGTGCTTCGCTTTCATAGTGATCCAAAGCCTCTATATCTCTACTTTGTACTTTTTCAATAATCCAATCATCAAAATCTATAGCCCAAGGTTCTGTTTTCGTTTCCCCCCATTTGACGATACGCAGATTATGAACAGTCACGCCACTACCAATGACCAGAATATCCTGTTCTCCCAGTCCTCGCAGCACTTCACCAATAGCATATTGTGCTTTGGGCGAGAGATATGGATTTACAGAGATCTGAACTACCGGAATGTCTGCCTCAGGATACATACGATGCAACAATGTCCAAGATCCATGATCCAAACCCCTCACCCGATCAGTTTCTACGTCAATGCCCTTTTGTTCATATAATTTTTTCAGCTTATTGGCCAGTTCCACAGAACCATGTGCTGGATATTTCACTGTGTACAGTTCCGGTGGAAAACCGCCAAAATCATAAATGGTATCGTACACGTCATCCATCGAACTGATCGTCAACGTTTGTGTTTCCCAATGAGCAGTAAAGATAACTATTGCTTTAGGACGAATACTTTTCCCCAGTTGCTCTAAAAATGAAGTATAGTCCGTCTGTTCAATAGCAAGCATCGGTGAGCCATGGGCCAAAAATAAAGATGGCATCATATAAAGATCCCCTTATCATCAACAATTTATTTTATTCATCAAGTAACTTTATGTAAGTAATGATACATAAGTAACAGAGTCATGTCAACACAGATTTTAACATACACTTAAAGGTCAAAGATTCTATAAATAAAGATTGATATAGGTATAATGTCATAGTAATATGTAACTAATAAATTTTAAAATTTCACTTTATTTCGATACAAAGGACTGGTTTCCATGGAGATACATACTTCTAATTGCCCAAAATGCGGTTCCGTTTTTCGTCAAAACCTTAGAAACCTCTGTAGTACTTGTATTGAGGAAGAAAATATATTCTTGGACCGCTGTTCTAACTATCTATGGAAGCATCCTTCTACTCATACTCGCCAGCTCAGTGACGTAACTGGTACACCTATAGAATTGCTCACAGATTGGGTAAGAGCAGGCAAATTTCCCTCCACATACAGTCAGCTTGATTATCCTTGTGAGTCCTGCCGTTCCCCTATTTATGCAGGGAGACTTTGTCATTCCTGTCTGGGTACATTCCGTTCGGCCGCGCTGGATATTCAAACCCGTGTGCCTCGCCGTGCAACAGCAGCATTATTCTCAGTTGCAGGGCGCGTCAAAGGCTATTAAGTCGTGCTGCCTAAGCACATCATTTCTGCAAAATGGATAAGTAGTCCTAAACGCAATATAAAAAACAGCCTTTTTTCTAGGAAAAGGCTGTTTTGCTATGAAAAACACTTATTTAGTTTGGTGCTCATCTAATCCATTCCTCAGCCCAAAATTGAATCTGTTCCATAACCGGCTGAAGTGCACGGCCTTTGGTTGTTAGCTCGTATTCAATGCGGACAGGAGTTTCTGGATATACATGACGTGTAAGAATTCCTTCATTTTCCAAATCTTTCATCCGCTCTGATAACATTTTGTCACTCATTGTGGGAATCAGATTGGAAATATCCTTAAACCGCTTAGGACCGCTCATCATGGATTGAATAATTAATCCATTCCAACGCTTGCCCAAACATGAAAAGGCGGTTTCAAAACGCGGACACATTTTTGTACATTGCGGTTGACTCTCCAAATTTTTCACCTTCTTTTGCATTTCGGTTTGATAAAGCTTTCCTTTTGTTAGTATATATCATTTTAGCATACTTTATCCCGAAAGAAAACACTTTCTTCTTAAATTAAATACCTGCGCCGATAAAGTTGCCATGACCAAAACTGATTATACAACAAACCAACACAGCAGGTATATGTCTAAATCGTTAAATCAAAAAAGGCGGAATCCCCTAGAGGTTCCGCCTTTCAATCTATTCATTATATAGCTCATCAAAATGTGATGATTGTCATTATACCAACACTCCACCGAGAGGTCTTACCGGTTCACTTCTACCATATATTGGTTTGTTAATACTTGTTGGAGAAGTCCAACGAATACTATTGGCAATAACCTTCAAAATATCAGGCTGGTAATAAGTCGGATAGGTCTCATGGCCTGGGCGAAAATAAAATATTTTACCACTACCTCGACGGAAAGTACATCCGGTTCTAAATACTTCGCCACCTTCAAAGTTACTAACAAATACCAATTCATCTGGCGCTGGAATATCAAAGAACTCGCCATACATCTCTTCCTGCTTCAACAATATTTTGGCGTCAATGCCTTCTGCAATGGGATGTGACGGATTCACCGACCAAATAATCTCCTGTTCACCTGCCACCCTCCATTTCAGATCGCAGCTAGTGCCCATCAGGGCTTTGAATGGCTTGGAAAAATGGCCTGAGTGCAGCACGATTAAGCCCATTCCTTCCTGCACTCGCTTGACAACACGCGCCGTAACTTCATCGCTCACCTGATCATGGGCTTTATGCCCCCACCACAGCAGCACATCTGTGGAATTCAAGACTTCTTCTCCCAAACCATGCTCTGCATCATCACGCAGTGTAGCTGTTCGAATGGCAAATCCCTCTCCTGCCAGGCCGTCAGCCAACGCTTTGTGTATCCCGTCAGGATATATCTGTTTGGCTTCATCATTCAACTTTTCGTTCAAAAATTCATTCCAAATGGTGACGTTAATCATCAACATTTCCCCCTATTAGGTTAGACCCACCACATCTCGCTCAGCGGTTCTTCAATCAGTACCTGGCGAAGATTGTGGACAGCCTTAGTAAAGCCCTCTTCCACGGACATCAGACCATCTTCATGCTCAATACTCACTACATGATCGTATCCCACCAAACGCAGAGCACTGATAATATCTGCCCAGGTTTTTACATCATGTCCATAACCCACAGTACGGAACTGCCAAGCGCGATCTAGCATTTTCGTATATTCCTGCATATCGGTAAGTCCATATTTATTTACATTAATTGGATCAATCGTCGTATCCTTGGCATGAAAGTGGTGAATAGCTCCCTCTCGGCCCAAAATTTGAACTGCCTGCACTGGGTCAATTCCCTGCCACCACATATGGCTCGGATCGAGATTAGCACCAATAACCTCTCCCGCAGCTTCACGTAAACGAAGCAAGGTCGCTGGTGTATGAACGGAGAAGCCTCCGTGTAGCTCCAGTCCAATTTTAACATGATGATCTGCTGCAAATTTCCCCGTCTCGGTCCAGTAAGGAATAATTTTATTCTCCCATTGCCACTTCAACACTTCTTGAAAATCATTAGGCCACGGAGCCACAGGCCAGTTTGGATATTTCGCATCCTCATGATCTCCCGGACAGCCGGAGAAAGTGTTCACAACTGGAACTTCCAGCTTTTCTGCCAATCGAACGGTTTTAAGAAACGTATCATGATCAGCCTGGGCCAAATGCTTTTGCGGATGAAGAGGATTGCCGTGACAGCTAAGTGCGCTAATCGTTAGTCCGCGGGACTCTACTGCCTTTTTAAAATTTTTGAGCGCTGCATCATTCTCCAGCAATTCATCCGGCTTACAATGCTTATCCCCCGGGTTGCCGCCTGTACCGATTTCTACAGCATCCAATCCTTGAGAAGCCACATAATCCAACGCTTCCTCCAGCGAACGGCCACCGAACAACACCATAAATACTCCAAGTTTCAAAAGAAATCCCCCCTGTATCATATGTGAAAAAAGCTGCTTTCATTATAACGATGGTCTATTCGGGATAATTACGGCTTAGTCAAAATAGACAGCTTTTCCCGTACGTGCCGATTCATAGATAGCTTCCAAAATTTCAGTAACAACCAGTGCCTGTTCCGGCTTCACAAGAGGTTCTTTGTCGTCCAGAATAGATTCGATCCACAGGCGGGCTTCGCGGTCTGCTTCATTTTCCGTCTCTCCAGAGTAAAAGGCAACACCACCTGCATCCAGATCTATTTTCGTATCAAATAAACGGCTGTTCTTTTCTCCGTTAATGCGCAATCCATCCTGCATATCGGCTCCGCCTTCGGTACCGCATAACAGTGTCTTCGCTTCGCCAAACTCTACAACGTTCAATGCCCAGCTGGATTCCAGTACAATCGTAGCTCCATTTTGCATCGTAATAAAACCAAAAGCTGAGTCCTCTACCTTAAATTCCTCAGGGTTCCAAGGCCCAAAGGCATTTGCCGCATCTTTACGATCCCCTAGCTTATGGAAAGTTGAACCTAGTACGCTTTTAGGCTTGTAATTATCCATCAGCCAGAGTGTCAGGTCTAGTGCATGCGTGCCAATATCAATAAGAGGACCACCGCCCTGCTTCTCTTCATCCAAGAATACTCCCCAAGTCGGAACCGCGCGACGGCGTAGAGCAATGGCTTTGCCCAGATAAATTTCTCCAAGCTCTCCTTGCTCGACTAATTGCTTCAGGTACAAACTGTCATCACGATAACGGTTTTGATACGCTATGGACAGCTTCTTACCTGTGCGGTTGGCCGCATCAAGCATCTCCCGTGCTTGCTCAGCAGTTTTAGCCATCGGCTTTTCACACAGCACATGCTTACCTGCCTCAAGCGCCGCTACGGTAATTTCCGAGTGCGAGTCGTTAGGTGTACATACATGTACGACTTCAATGTCTTTATTTTCTAACAGCTTACGGTAATCGCTATAAACTTGCGAGCCATCAACACCAAACTTTTCTGCTGCCTCTTCAGCGCGCTCCTGAATGATGTCACAAAATGCAACGATCTCCGCACGCTTCTGCTTGGCAAGACTCGGCAAGTGTTTGCCGTTGGCAATGCCTCCACAACCAATAATCCCGATTTTAAGTGTTTTAGACATGAATATTTCCTCCCTGAGCTGCGTATTGTTGGAGCCATTTAATGCTGGTTTCAATGCTTTCGATTGGAGGGTTTGAGCAGAAATCCTGTTCCACGACGACCCAATCCACACCTGCCTGAATAGCGGCGTCTGTAATGGCCTGAAGCTGCACTTCGCCTTTGCCAAGCTCTACAGTCACTGCTTTTTGCTGCTCGTCACGTGCCATATCCTTTAAGTGAATGATAGGCAGGCGTCCATTATAACGTCCGATGTATTCCACTGGATCATAGCCCCCGTAGTATACCCAACAAGTATCCATTTCGACCTGTAACAAATCATCGGAAACTGCATCATATAAAGCATCGAATACTGGGCGATCATTGATCTTTTCTGTTAATTCAAAATCATGATTATGATAAGCCAGTATCAAACCCTGTTCCTTCACTTTTTCACCAATACGATTTAAATTAGCAAAAAGTTCATCCCACTCCCGCTGTTCTTCGGTTAAATAAGGAACGATTAGGTACTTATTGCCCAATTCTTTGTGGTATGAAATCTCCTCATCCAAATGATCCAGCAAGCGAGAATATTGTACATGAGTTCCGACAACTTCCAGATTCAGTTCATCCAAGAGCGCTCTGACATCCTTGGCATTGCGTCCGAAAAAGGTATGAAATTCTACTCCTTTATAGCCAAGCTCAGCTACCTTGCGCAATGTACCTTCAAAATCCTGTTCAAGCTCTTCCCTTACGGTGTACAATTGCAATCCTACTTTAGCCATTACCCTTCACCTCTTTAAGTTAGGAACCATTATATCTGTTCCATAATACACATCCTCGTCCGGCTTGAACGTACTTACCAGCGTAATGTATTGCCTTCCAATGATGAGTGCTGAAAAGCATGCATGGCTTCTAACACATGGTAGGCCAGCTCAGCATTGGCACGATGGTCCGTGAATTTCAATGCGCCAAAGGCTTTTCACTGTACACATGCTTGCCTGCCTCTAGTATCGCTATATCTGACCATACGTGGCTGCCAGGCACGGTCAGATTAAATACAAGCTCAATTTCAGGCTGGCGCAGTAATTCATCCGATTTGTATACGTTTTCAATGTTGAATTTATCGGCCCTCTCCTTTGCCCTCTCATCCAGTAAATCAGCGATGGCCACCACTTCAATGAGTGGGCTCTTTTGGAGATTTTCAAGATATACCGAGCTAATAGTACCGCATCCGATAATCCCGGCCTTCATTCGTTCCACGTCGTCACACTCCTTGGCCTCCAACATGTACTTTCTCATCTAACATGTAAGCTTTACAGTTCACATAGTATTCTATTTCTGTTTCGTTTAAAATGAATAATATGATTAAAACATGAACAATCTGGTCAATATTTGAAACAGCCATATGCCCAAAGGAGTCATCATCATGTCTATCGTCGAGCCTTGTCAGGTTCTTACCGCAGGCTATTCCTTCCATCGAAAGCCCTTTTATTCGAACCAGCCTGAGGGGATCAAAAATTATTTATTCCGTTTGCAAACAGATGGACGTTGCCAAGCCCGCATTAACGGGGAAATGACACGGATTGAGGCAGGTGACCTACTGTTATTCAATCCTACCGAGCCTTATGAACTGGATATTCATAGTGAGTTGAATCCCATGGGAGAGCTGGTCGTGGAAAGCGGAGATTATCACATTTTTTTCGGTGGTTCCTGGGTAGATGAGTGGTGGAACCATCATAAACGACCCAACAGAATTAAGGTTCAGCTCACAGAAGCCCTGCTTGGCCTATTTCGTCAGCTTGTGATGGAGCAACGACGTATTTCTAATCCTTACCCGGAAATATCAAGTTATTACATACGCATTTTATGTTTGGAGTTTGACCGTATGCTATCCGATCATCCTATCGCTACTCATCATAACTATCTTGCGTATCAGATTAAAAATTATATTGAAGAAAATGCATCCTCTAACTTCAAACTGGATGACGTGTCTTCACACGTCGGTATCAGCGTATCCCGAGCAGTACATCTGTTTAAGGAAACATTCGATACGAGCATTATGCAGTACACGCTGGACATCAGGCTTAACATGGCGAGAGAACGAATCATTTTCAGTCCCATGTCACTGGAACAAGCCGCCGAATCGTCAGGATTTGCAAATTACACGTATTTTCACCGTGTATTTCGTTCCCGCTTCGGTATGTCGCCCAAAGAATTCAGGGTGATTCACCGCGAGCAATTGTAGGACAAAGAGAGCGTTTACCTGAACGCTCTCTTTGTTCATAACCAATAATAGTGGATGCTGCTTACATACCACGACCCAGCTTTTTTACGGAGCAATTGTCAGCATCACTACTGACATTGGTGGCAGTGTAACATCCAAATGCTGACCTTGAAGCTGATAGGATGTGAAAGCTTCCTTTTTCACACGCTCTGGCTGATCAAACGTATTATGTGCCTGCATATCGTCGTTGGCAAGGACAACACCACTGATCTTTTTAACCTCTTCCAGTCCTCTTAGCTCCAAATTCAAGTTTGCCGACTCGCCCGGATGGACGTTGCAAAAGCTGATATGAATATTACCATCCTGCGCCTTGGAGGCGGACACGCTTACTTGCGGGATGGAATCCCCGTCATATTCATAATCGCCTACCTTTACATGAACAGCCAGTGCTTGCGCATCCTGATGCACCTTAAACATTTCAAATATATGGTATGTCGGCGTCAACAGCATAGCAGGACCTTCGGTCAGAACCATTGCTTGTAAAACATTGACCATTTGAGCAATATTCGTCATCTGTACTCGGTCATGGTGATTATGGAAAATGTGTAGATGCAGCCCAGCTACCAGCGCATCGCGCATCGTATTTTGTTGATACAGGAAGCCCGGATTGGTCCCTGGCTCAGTCAGGAACCAAGTTCCCCATTCATCGATGATCAGTCCGACCCTTTTGTCAGGATCATATTGGTCCATAATAGCAGAATGACGAGTAATCAATTCATCCATGTGCAGTGATTTTTTCATCGTCTCGAACCATTCCGCTTCATCAAAGCCGAGTGCTTGCCGTTTCCCTTCCCAGTTTCCCGGGATCGTATAGTTATGCAGGCTCAAACCGTCCATAAGATGCCCAGCTTCACGCATCAACACTTCGGTCCAACGATAATCGTCCACATTCGCCCCACCTGCAATCCGATAAATGCGGTTCTCGCCATAGTTACGGACATATGTCTGATAGCGGCGATACAGATCGGCATAATATTCTGGGCGCATGTTACCGCCACAACCCCAGTTTTCGTTACCCACTCCAAAATATTTGAGCTTCCATGGTTTCTCACGACCGTTTTCCTGACGCCATGCAGCCATTGGGGACTCTCCATCGAAGGTCATGTACTCTACCCATTCCGACATTTCCTGAACTGTACCACTGCCGACATTTCCACAAATATAAGGCTCTGCATCTAACAGCTCGCACAATTGAAAAAACTCATGTGTGCCAAAATGATTATTTTCAACCACACCGCCCCAATGCGTATTTACCATTCTCTTACGATTTCCTTTGGGTCCGATACCATCTTTCCAATGATATTCATCGGCAAAACAGCCTCCCGGCCAGCGCAGCACAGGAATATTCAGCTTTTTCAGCGCTTCCACCACATCATTACGAATTCCGTTTGTGTTCGGAATCGGTGAGTCCTCTCCAACCCATATGCCTTCATAAATGCAACGTCCAAGATGCTCAGCAAATTGTCCATAAATGTTTTTATTAATAATGCCTTGTTTCCAATCGGTATTAACAACAATAGAACCCTTCACAACAAACCCTCCCCAAAAATATTAAGATTGTTGGAACACCCGCATAAATGTTTACGCTTTCATTTTGGTGTAAATATCACTCATTCCACCGAGCTTCTTTCGATTTTAATTTTTACGCATCATCACTTTTAGTAAATATTAATATAAATATTAATAATTAAATAAAAATATTTCACGTGTTTAATATATTTTATTGTCTACTTTTTGTCAATCGTTAAGAAAAGGTCCAATCAAACCAAAAAGCCTGCCATTAAGGCAGACCAAGGTATGACTACTTTAACCCGTAATCCAGGTTCAGCCGAGCCTGAGCATTGTATCTTTTAGGCTGTTCCTATCCACCGTGAACCATGGTAACTGGGACAATTTTGAGCTGCCGCCAAAGCACGTACACGAACAATACTTCCGCTGATACCACACGTATGTCCGGACATTAACTCTTCACATTGTGAGCAGGCCAACAGTCTGGCTTCGTACACTTCATCGTTTACACATTCCATTTTGGGTCTCATGTTGGTTAGAATTCTGGTAATTTGCTCTTCCGATATCGAGATATCTCTTTCACAACCTTTGCAGGTGCTTGGCACAGGTATATCTTCCATCGTCAGCTTACCTCCCCATCAACAATGTCTTAAGTAAATATAGTGAGTCCATGATGCCATAAATGATAACAGTATATCCTTTATTCTGGCTAGCCCTATTTCCGTTCCGACGGAAGGCTGGCAGCCGCCTCGGATACGACCATCGCCAAGTCCTCATTTCCGAACATGGATAGTACCCCTAATACTGTATCCAGCGGAATATCACCCGCTTCTTCACGCGATACAGTCA
Organism: Paenibacillus sp. EKM206P; assembly: GCF_011066155.1. Lineage (NCBI taxonomy): Bacteria > Bacillati > Bacillota > Bacilli > Caryophanales > Paenibacillaceae > Paenibacillus > Paenibacillus sp. EKM206P. The sequence goes on from NZ_JAAMNQ010000003.1 coordinate 611,488, forward strand.
ATTTGCGTACTCGTAGCAGACGCTCGTTGCTATCCTGATGCGGATACGCTACACGATATAATTCCTCTGGCTCCAACCCGTGATTGATACACCATTGCGCAAATACAAGAATCATCATATCTTCTTCTTGCTTATAATTTTCGATGATGGCTTCTTCTAGCTGTTTACCACGATTATCTTCTTCCATTCATTCATTTCTCCTTCAACCTAATTCTTGATGTCTGTCTGGACTGTTAAGATCATGTTCGGACGTTCCATATTAATCACTCAAACGGTTGATCAGTTCGTCAGCCAGCATATGGCTTTCCAATACTTTTCCAGCTCGTACAGCACACTCCTCCGGACGATGAATATGCTCCAGAAAATGATTCACGACTCCTGTGAATCCTCGTCTTTCCAAAATCGTATCCCAGCTTCCAAAAGCTTGCGTTAATGGTGAATGATTTTTTTGCATAAAAACAGCCTGTTCCATATTTGTTACTTCAACAGACCGTCCTGCCCCGTGAAGCTCCAGTTTTTCTATGTCAGCTCCTGCCTGTCTACTCATACTGTAGCTTCCGGTGGCATTTCCCAAACGTACAGTCCCGAACGCAGCATCCATATATCCTTCACTCGTCGTATTCAGACTACTATGCAGCAGTTCATAATCATCGCCACCCAGCCACAAAAGCAAGTCAAGCATATGAATTAAATCATCATAAACCGTCTGTGCCGCCGGTCTTCGATCATATCCAGTACGATGTTTAATAGCCGCACATTGACTGAATCCACCCGCTTCCTCTAACCAAGCCTTAGCAGCAACATAATGCGGGGCAAAACGCCGATTAAATCCCACCGCCAGCAGCACGGCCTGTGCTTCCGCAAAAGCGGTCATTTCCAGATTCTGACGAACATCATAGGACAACGGTTTATCCACATACACGGCAATCCCTTTTTCAATACACGCCATAACCAGATCAAAATGAGCTTCGGTCGCGGCATGTATAAATACAGCTTCCGGTTCCCATGCCAGCATCTCCTTCACATCTGTCGTTCCTCTAGGCAACCTATATTGCTCCATGACGGAACTTACCGGCTCCTGTGAACGGTTCATGACACCTACAATGTCTACACCTTGGTGTGCAGCCAGTAACGGCAAATATACTTTACGAGCAATACCACCCAGTCCCGCAATGGCTACCCTTGTCTTCGTTTGCTTGTCCATATCATTCCCACCTCTAATCACTCATTCATCTGTTGTCTAGTTTACATGGAAGTCTGCTGACAAGTAAAGAAAAGAGACTGCTCCGGGTCCAGTTGGACAATAACGGAACAGCCTCTATGGCATGAACATTCAGCTTCAGCTAAGTTTACCTCAATGTAAGTTAGCTTAGGCGTGCTGCACTTGCTTTCTTGTTTTTTCACTTTTGATTTTTTTAACACGCATCCCAATGGCTACAACCAGAACCACAACCAGAACCTCAAAGCCGTATTTAACGACCCCGTTCATAAACCAGTGTGCAATCAACGGTTCCGCCACCACCATTTTGGCAGCAGTATAAGCAAGTACAGCAGCCCCAATCGTAATAACTACTGGGTAACGTTCTGTCAGCTTCAAGATAATCGTACTTCCCCACACCATGATTGGAACAGAGATTGCAAGACCCAATATAACGAGTAGCATATTTCCATGAGCTGCGCCCGCTACAGCAAGTACATTGTCGAGCCCCATCATCGTATCCGCGATAATAATGGTGCGGATCGCTGCCCACATTTGATTCGTGGCTGAAATTTCATGCTTCTTCTCTTCGACCAGTAGCTTATAGGCGATATAGATAAGTGCGAGTCCCCCAATCAAACGCAATCCATAAATTTGCAATAAATACGTGACCAGCACCGTAGCAATCACACGAATGATGACCGCTCCGACCGTCCCCCAAATAATGACCTTCTTTTGATTGGCCTTATCAACATTGCGAGCCGCCAAACCGATTACGATTGCATTGTCACCAGCTAGCACCAGATCAATGATAATGATGGATACTAATGCGGTTAAAAACTCAATTGACAACAAATCCATACGTTTCTCCCACCTTTTTTATTTATTTGTTATACTGTACATAGTTCAGCGCTTTATACTAAAAAAGCGCCATTTCACGGAATCCGGAAACGGCGCTGACCCAAATTTGGCATCAAAAAAAGACCATTTACCCGGATTCCTAAAATCCTGGCAAAGGTCTCGCTTACAACATTACGTTGCCAATAAAGCCGGGGATTAAAAATCCCGTAATGACGACTTTACTCGTTGAGCTACTCCCCTTTGGGAACTATTCTATTAGTGGCAGTATAGCACACATTATTAGGAATGTGAACCCTATTTTTTTCTGTATAAGCGATAAGCCGTACAGGGATATTGAAAGAGGTATGTAAATGAAAAAATGGCTACTTGCCGCTGCTTATGTTTCGCTGCTTTGCATCGCGTTTATCTACAGATATGATTGGCTCGCCTGGGCGGACAAGCAAACCTCCTTTCCAGTTCTGCTACTGCTCGCATTTTTATTCGCGTTAATACCGTTTGTGCCTTACAAGCTGATTATCGCTTCTATTGCTTATGCCGCAGGTCCTTGGCAAGGTGCTCTGATTTGCTGGCTAGGCACTACCATGGCTGCACTGGTCGTTTTCATTGCAGTACGTACCCTGTTTCGTGACAAAGGACGAGCCTATTTGAAGCGGGTTCCTGCATTGGAGCGCTTCAATCGGGTCATGGAAAGGGAGCCTTTTGCTGCTGTTCTGCTGGCTCGCCTGATTCCGGTCATCCCCCAGGCAGCGGTAAATGTATACGCTGGAGTAGCGGGGTTTCCGTTCTGGAGCTTTATCCTAGGTACAGCTATTGGCAAGCTTCCCGCAATTGCGGTGTATGCTTATGCTGGCGGCACCTTTGCAGAACACCCAATCACTGGTTTGCTCATTTTGGTGCTATATACTGCATTGGTGGGCGGCGGCTTTATACTCTACCGAAAAAGGCTTCAACGCATCAATAGAATTTAATGCGACAGTTTGCTACCGTTTCTGTAGGATGTTTCATGGCGATTTTGAGGACAGAGCCAGTTACACTGCCGTTTGGTTTCTGACGTTTCGTTGGATTTTGCAAAAATCTCGTATATAATTTAATTGTAAGCTATTTAAATAACAACTAATTAAACATTCTCAGATTGGAGTGACAAATATGAGCACCAACAATCCACACACGGTAGAAAAAGCAACTTTTGCAGGTGGCTGCTTCTGGTGCATGGTTTCCCCTTTTGAGGAATTACCCGGTATTTTGAAGGTTAGATCTGGATACACAGGGGGACATACCGAAAATCCTACCTATGAAGAGGTATGCTCTGAAACAACGGGGCATGTGGAAGCCGTACAGATTACATTTGATCCACAAGTTTTCCCGTATGAAAAACTGTTGGAGCTATTCTGGCAGCAGATTGATCCGACGGATGAAGGTGGACAGTTTCACGATAGAGGTTCATCTTACCAAACGGTTATTTTCTATCATAATGAAGAGCAGCGAATCAAGGCAGAAGCTTCTAAAGAAGCTTTGGCTCAAAGTGGCCGCTTCGACAAGCCCATTGCTACACCGATCCTGCCTGCGACCACTTTTTATGAAGCAGAAGAATATCATCAGGACTACCATAAGAAAAACCCCGCTCATTACAAACGCTACCGCAAAGGTTCGGGACGTGAGGATTTTATCGAACAAAATTGGTCTGGCAAGATTGATAAATCCGATCTTAAAGATCGGCTGACGCCTATTCAATACGAAGTAACTCAAAAGAACGCGACCGAGCGCCCTTTTCAAAATGAGTTTTGGGATCATGAGGGTGAAGGCATTTACGTAGATATCGTATCAGGAGAGCCCTTGTTCAGTTCATTGGACAAATATGATGCAGGTTGCGGTTGGCCCAGCTTTACCCGTCCGCTGCGCAGCTATAATGTCAAAGAAAAAACCGATCTCAGCCATTTTATGATCCGTACCGAGGTGCGAAGTCGCGAAGCTGACTCCCATTTAGGGCATGTATTCGATGATGGTCCTGGTCCAGATGGTCTGCGTTATTGCATCAATTCCGCCGCGCTCCGCTTCGTGCCTCAAGCAGACTTGGAACGTGAAGGATACGGAGCATATAAGTCATTATTTGAACAGTAAGTAACCATAAAATCATTGGAGCTGACCCGCGATCTATCTTTAATAGATGATCACGGGTCAGCCCTTTTTTGGGATATGGCAGCAGCACATCATTACGAAAGCTAGCAATTAACTCATTACCCATCCAAGCCAAATTGCTAGCGGTACTAGCAATAGCTGAGCTAATAAAGTACCTGCCAAACGCGACATGATCATCCAGCCGTACATACTGTTCATCCGAGTTAAGGGTAGCTCCCCTCGTAGCGTTTTCTCCGACAGTACCGCCAATCTTGGATCAATTAACAAGGTCAATAATACCGTTGCAACGCCATTGATTAGACCTGACGACATTGACATTGCTGTACCTTGAGCAGGCCACAGGAATGAAGCATATAAAGCAGATACTACTCCTGTTGTATAGATCGCAGTAACGGTTATATTCAGAATAATTAGACGTTTGGGTATCGCTCCGCTAATCAATGAAGTAAGCATAGACCAGGTGGGACGTTTTATGTAGTAGCCTGCATGTTTCCAGCGACTTCGCAGCATTAAATGACGCACCAAAGCCGGAATAGATCCGGTATGCTCCAAATGCACAATCCATCTGGCTGACATGCGTACCACTGTTGGATACAGTAATATAGCAAGTATGGTTCCAACGGTTGCTGCCAGCAGTACCCCATGCATATATAGTTCCAGTCTAATATCCGTTCCGCCCACTTGTGCTGCAGCTTTAGCCTGATCGACCATCCCTCCGAGTAAAGGCCCCTGCGCCATGTTAGAGGTGCGTGAAACCAACAGCAGCATTCCCGCAACGGTTAACGCTAATCCAATCCGACGCGCTCGCAAACCACCAAGCCGCAGAGCATAGGACAAGCTATCTGTAGTATGAATGATGATAGTCAGCAAAAAAACAAAACCCCAGGCAAGCAAATGCTTCACTCCTTTTTCTGGTATTCTGCACACCATTATACGCTTTTTCTCAAGATACATTTTACAATATATTCATTTCTTTGATTTCCGTTTGTTTAATCCTACAACGGGTAATACATAGTACATCATCTGCTATAAGGAGTGTGCAACTATGCCTTGGAACAAACATGATTACCCTCCATCCATGAAAAACCTGGAACCTCGTGTGCGAGAAAAAGCCGTTGATATTGCTAACGCTCTACTCCGTGACGGCTATGAAGAAGGTCGCTCGATTGCGATTGCCACTTCCCAAGCCGAGGAATGGAACGATAATCATCCAGCCGAGCAAGATGAGAAACAGTAGAAAAAATATAAAACGGACGCATTCAGTCTACTTTAAAACCTTCCTGATAGAAGCTGAATACAGCGAAAGGGTGTTACGTAAGAAGATTTCTCTCCTAACGTAACACCCTTTCCTTATTGACGAAGGCTGTGGACGACCGGCACTGTTTTGGCAACTACCTTTTTAGCGGGAATAGCCGCTGGCAGTACCTTTTTCACAGGTCGGTGCAGTTGGAACGTGGTCGTCCATGTAATTATTTTTCCGGCAAGCCACACAGCCAGTATTGTAAACATTGTTTCCTTCATAGGCAGATACAATAGTGATAATCCCAGTACGATGATGTCACTGACAATAAACACGTTGCCGATTTTCCACCCGCGCCACTCACTGATCAGCAGAGATAAGATATCATCGCCCCCGGTTGCTCCACCGAATCGCAGTACGATTCCGGCTCCCAAACCTGTAAGCACCCCACAAAGTAGAGCAGCTATCAGCAGATTTCCATGTAGATCTATAACCAGAGTCGAATACTTCTCAAATCCTGCATAAAACAGTGAAAAAGCGACGGCTCCGATTAACGCAAGCAGCATAAATCTTTTGCCCTTCAGTACCCATGCCAGCAATATGACGGGAATATCAAGCAGCAACATACTCCATGCTGGAGATATGCCAAACGCGTAATGTCCCAGCAGGGCCAAGCCTGCAAATCCGCCTTCTGACAAATGATTTTGGGCATTAATGTGATAGTACGTAAAAGCTAAAATGCATGTTCCGAGCAACATGACAGCAATCTGTCTCAATGCTCCATTGTTCACGATAGATTCGTAAGTTTTCCTCATACAGGCTCCCTCGGTTTCTCGTAAGTTTGATGTGGATGAACCCACTCTTACGGAAACTACCAGGTAAGATGTGCCTGGAGGACTTGGTCCTTCGCATGTACAATCCCCTCTTCCGCAGAGTTGGCTTTCGCAACTTGACGTTACTCCGCGGAAAAGCTAAGTATAAGACAGATCAAATCGTTTCCAAATCGTCCTTTGGGGAAGTATCCTTCGGGGACACATGGTATCCTGATCCTTTCTTTTGTGGAATAAAACTCCGACATTTCTGTGGTACATATAATTCTATAATTTATTATACCACACCTTGTCACCTGCTAAACAGCTTGCTTTTTTGCTGCACCATATTTTATTTTATGTGTGAGCATGCTTTATTGTATGTGTGAATTAACGCATTATACCGAAGGTTTGGCGAATGTACATTTAATATAACCCAAATCGTATTTTATTTTTGTTTAGATTATTATCCACTTAATTTGGCGGTTCTACGCTGATTGGCCATAAACACTCCTCCAAGTATAAGGACCAGCCCGGTTAGAACGTTCCAGCCGATATGTTCATTCAAGAGCAAAAAGCCCCATACAATGGCACTTACTGGTACAAAATACGTCACCGAAGAAGCAAATTCCGCACTCCCCCGCAAAATCATGTAGTTGAACAAAATATATGCTACTCCTGATCCCAAAACTCCCAGTCCTATAAGAGAACCCAATACACCTGAATCAGAAACAATCGACAAATCAGGTCTCTCCACCATTGCCATCATAATGCCACCCCCTACCGCCGCACCAAGCAGTGTCGCAAAGGTAGCCTGATACATGGAAAGATTGGAAAGAAAACGTTTGGAGAGCTGTGTTCCAAATCCGTAGCAAAGAGTCGCAAGCAGCATACACCCAAAACCCACAGGATCAACAGAAATAATAGATGCAGGATTAATACCCAATAAAATAATAATTCCTACAAAAGCGAGACCCATTCCTAACCACTGCATTCGATGAAAAATAGCTCCGAAAAAAACAAGCCCCACCAACATGGTCCATATGGGCGTGGTAGCATTCAATACAGAAGCCATGCTGCTAGCTATTCTGGTCTCGCTAAAACCGATCAATGTCCATGGCAAGACCATGTTGACCGAAGCTACCAGAGTAACCGATTTCCACGGAATGCTTTTGATTTTAAACGGCCTGCGCATAAGTATCATTAACAAGACAATAAAAATAAGCCCAAAGCTGGACCTGAGAAATACAATAGTCCACGGCCCTACCTGATGTAGCAACAACACCTTGATAAACATAAACGAACCGCCCCAAATGAGGCTCAACAGTAATAAAGCTGCATATAACGAACGTGACAATATGTATACCTTCTTTCTCCACTTTCTTAAGTTAAATAGTAAAGGCTGACCGCAGTCAGAACGATCTCCCCTTTTATGTAAGTTTTTATCCATTAGCTTAACATAAACTCTGTTTGACTGTCATTGGCGATAAACGTAAGATTCTTTACATAATGGCACATGGGTATCGCTCCCCATCACTTTTCCAATAATTGATGATTGCTTTAGCCATGGAAAAATTCCTATAATGAGGTATAAATAGAACATACGTTCTATATACTGATTATATATTGTATTCTTACTCGGAGTAAAGGAGATTTTTATGCCAAGCCAAAAGATACTGAACCACAAGAGCAAAGCTCCTTTACCTTCTGAAGAAGACACAGGGCTGGTCAAGATGTGTGTACTTTTAACTCTTGTTCTGGATGTGCTGGAACGAGACATTCGTATTATAAATACCTCTCCTCTAAAAATGCCCGATTTGTATGTTCGTAGCCTGACTGGAGTACAACAGCGCGTAGCTGTTCAATTAGCAGAGACAAAAGCGCGAATGAAAACACTAGGAATTAAAATTTACAGCGAAATCCGAAATCATGAAGGCGTAGAGGTTTTGTATGTATGCCGTGGCTATCAAAGGCGATTTTTCATGCTTTCATCCTTTGCTCGCAGCGAGGTCCGGCGGAAACTGGGACACTATCTAGGAATTGATCCGACGCAAGATTAAGCCTCCTTGTAATCTGGTGATTCAAGAATGGATAAGTCACCAGATCATGGATAAACTCAGTCCATTTGGCACACATTATGCCTATCTCATCCAAAAGGAGGTGCTCTCTTGGCTGGACATGACGCAGCTTCCGTTGAATTAAGCAGAAATGTTTGAGCAGTTATCCATCAATCTGAATCTGATTCGCAAACAAATTGTCACCCCGTCACTGGTTGTACGCTACTTTATGTGGGATCTAAAACCCGAACTAAAATCGTTATTGTCTATGTTCAAGACTTGGCTAATCCTGAGCTGGTGAAAGCAGTGAAAACGAGAATTAAAGCAATCTCCTCCGATATGGCGCTCCCTGCCGGTTTTATTCAAGAATTTAAGGAGGACAATTCTTATTCTCTTCCCTCAATAGCTCAGACGGAACGACCGGATCGTGTGACCGCCAATCTAATGGAGGGACGGATTGCGATTTTGGCTGAAGGTAGCCCAACTACTCTAATAGCTCCCGTGCTATTTTTTTACATTTTACCAAAGCCCAGACGATTATCACGCTCGTTGGATTATTAGTTCATTTCTAAGAACGATTCGAATGACGAGCTTTTTGATCGCTTTTACGCTGCTTGCCATTACATTGCGACGATTACTTTTCATCCAGCTATTTTGCCATTAGAGCTGGCGCATACCATCAAATAATAGCTGGGAATTGGTTCCACATCCAATAATTTTGCTTATTTTTCCCTAATTGTGTTCCCTTTTTCTGCTGCTGATTCTATCCTATCTCTTCAAAAAAAAGGAGGGACCTGAAACATAAAAAAAAGAGCAGAGCACTTGGAATGCTGACTCTACTCATGTTTATAACAGGCTGCTGGGATCAGAACAATTTGAAGGATGCCCGATTGGCAAATGCATCGGCTTATGATCTCACTCCTGAAGGCGTGTTGTCGCAAACGCTAGAGACTGTAGATGATCCTCAAAGCAATCAGGAAAATGGATGTGATGCCTTTGGCGTAGACAGACAGTTGATCGCTCATCATCCAGTAGTATGGAAAAGTGTAGATTGGAATGAAGAATACCCCAATGTTCGTTTTCATCCGCAGGTCACTGTAGACATTGTTGGGAACGGCATTTTAAACTAAACCGTTCCTGTCGTTTAGTTTTTGGGTTGATCAGATATTATTTCTGGATAAGTAACTTCGTCAGATTGGTTTTTTGGAGTCTCACTCTGGCTTTCCGATTCAGAAGGAGTCTCCTGTTCATTTTCAACAGAAGGTTGCGAAGTATCTGTTGATGGCACATCGTTGTTCTCATCAGGCATATCTACTTCTGTGTCTGCGTCAGGAACAGCAGGATCCGTTTCCTCTGGTGGAATTTTCTCTTGATCTATTGCAGGGACCTCAACCTCTGGGACTGCTTTTTCCTTGATATCTGGTTTGGATGGGACCACTGGTCTAGCAGAACGCGGAATCTGTTCTCTTCCAACCTCGGTAGGCACATATTTTTGATTAAACCAGTCAGTCACGAGTTGACCCGATTGACGGGAATAACGCCCTGGTAGCTTACCTGTAAGGCTAGAAACCGTAACTCTTACAACACCTTCCGGCTGTATAAAGTGCTTATTCTTAAAAAGCTCAGGCTGGTCCTTGACCGCCTCATTCATGATCAGTGCCCACACTGACTGTGCTCTGGAATGACCTTCTTGAGATAATGTATTAACCTGTTGGCGGTAACCAGCCCAGACGCCTAGTGTAACGTCAGGTGTGTACCCCATAAACCACACATCACCAAAGTTTTGTGTCGTACCGGTTTTACCGGCGATATCAATGGCACCGTAGCTTTTAAAAGTATTTTGCAGACGTTTGCCAGTTCCCCTCGGATCTGATATAACCGTTTTGAGCATATCCGTCATCAAAAATGCGGTTTGCTGCGAATATACACGTCTCGTCTGCGGTTTAAATTCATATACGATCTTCCCGTTGGCATCCGTAATTTTGCTGATCAGATGAGGTGCATTATATACACCCATATTGGGAATCGTTCCATATGCTGCGGTCAGTTCCTCGACGGATACCCCTTTACTTAGTCCACCCAAAACCCCTGTCTGAGCATGTTCATCCTGCGGCTGAATCGTCGTAATTCCAAGAGAACGCACAAAATTCCAAGCGTTAGAAATTTTAACTTCATATAGAAACAGCCTCAGCGCAGGGATGTTGATTGACCGATTGAGTGCTTCACGGGCTGTCATAAGCCCCTCGTACCGTCTGTTATAATTTTTAGGAATATGATAACCTTTACGTCCGTCTTTCAATATGATTTGTGAATCATCAATAAGACCGGCTGGCTGAGTGTAGCCCTTTTCCAAAGCAGGTAAATAAGCAGCAATAGGCTTCATGGCAGAACCGGGCTGACGTGTCATTTGAGTTGCATAGTTCATTTGCTCGGTATTAAAATCTCTGCCCTCGATCATACCAAGTATAGCCCCTGTTTTATGATCAATCATGATTGCTGCAATCTGCTCTAATCCCTTCTTCTTACTGTACGGAGAAAAGTTTTGTGGATTGGCTGCAATCTGCCGCATATTATTATAAATTTTCTTATTTATCGTTGTATAAATTCGATATCCGGACCTTTGCAACTCTTCTCGCGTATTTTGAAGAAGCTCGGCATGCTCAGGCTTGGAAATTTCGGCTGGCGTGATATCCGGATTTTGCTGGAGCGCTAACAATTGAGCGGCTTCCCGCTCTGTCTCCAGCATCAAATAAGGGAATGTGTTATAACTTTTTTCGCGATGTGGCGCAAGAGTGGCTTTCACATCAAATTGAAGCGCCTCATTATATTCGGATAGCGTAAGTTTACCTGTTGCCAGCATTCTTCCCAACACGACACGCTGACGCTCCATCGCTTTATTGAAGCCTTCTTCATCAAAGTTCCCTTTACCATCAAAAGCGGAATAAACAGATGGCAGTTGCGGGAGACCTGCCAAATAAGCGGCCTGAGCAATATGAAGCTTATGTAGATCACTTACATTGAAAATTCCTAACGAAGCAGACTTGATTCCATATAAATTGTAACCAGCGGAACCATTACCAAAAGGCATTTTGTTTAAGTAAGCCGTTAATATTTTATCCTTGCCCATAAACCGTTCCATACGCAATGCTAGCAGCATTTCCTTCACCTTGCGGCTGTCCGTCTTATCCAGACTGAGAAAAACCCTTCGGGCTACCTGCTGCGTCAGTGTGCTGCCGCCTGTTTGGCGGTTTTCATTCAAAAGCTTCTGCTTAACGGCACGAGCTGTTCCCTTTAAATCCACACCACGGTGCTCATAAAATTGGCTGTCTTCCGTTGAAATGAGGGCGTCCACAATCGACTGAGGGACATCCTTCAGATCAACGAGCTGTCGATCCTCCTCCATGCGCATTCTTCCAACCGGAGTTACCTGATCATTAAATAATACAAAGCTGGTCAGAGCGTTCTCATTTACCTTTTCATATATCAACTGACGTGATCGTACAGGTTCATCATGAACCAGTGCCGCTACATAGCCGGATATAAGACCTCCAGCAAATAGCACTCCAAGTACACCCGCAAACGAGAACCACTTGATATTAATTAGCAAAACTCTGCCAAAAATACGCCACCTACTGCGTTTTTGAGATGATGGTCGACGTTTTGGGTTCATAAAAATGGTTTTCTCCCCTCAATATTCATTCATTTCCACTTGTTTTTGCTCAAGATATTATGATACGCCATGTTAGGTTTTACGTAAACTCTAACGTTCCAAAAAATACATTTGTATTAGGAACACTTGTTCTGTATATAATACTACTATAAGAGTATACATTCAAGAATATTTTGGTAGGATGATCAACACCTATCAGGAGAGGAGGTCGAATTTTTGAAGGAACGCAGAAATAAAACCATATTCTTATCGGACTGCCAAAGTTTTTATACCAGCATCGAAAAAGCAGATGATCCCAAATACCAACATAAGCCACTCGTTGTGGCCGGTGACCCTGCACTTCGTTCAGGCATTATTTTAGCTGCATGTCCGCTGGCCAAAAAATACGGTATATCTACAGCAGAACGTCTGGGAGAAGCGGTGAAAAAATGTCCTGACCTTATCATTGTACGCCCGCGTATGCAGCATTATATCGATGTTTCATTAAAAATAACAGAAATCTATAATGAATATACGGATTTGGTTGAAGTTTTCAGCATTGATGAACAGTTTCTGGATATGAGCGGAAGCCTCTCTCTGTTCGGAGATCCGGTGAGTATTGCAAGTGAAATTCAGCAAAAGGTACTGGCACAAACAGGAGTATGGATTCGAATTGGCATCAGCTCCAACAAAATGCTGGCTAAAACAGTAATAAGACAAACTAAATTACTTGTACATAATTATAAAATCCTGTAGGAACAAGATATTTAACGACTAAAGTAATGTACATTATTCAATTTCTTTGTTTATTGCTTTCGAAAAAAGTTTTAGATTAAAAATTTAGTTGTAGATGTCCAAGTATTTCTTATTGCTTAGACTAAGATAAGGCTTCTTTTAGAGCACTACATGCTACCCGCGTATGTTCTTTAATTAATAATTTAAATGGAATATAATGATGAGGACGTGACCCAAGCAAAGGTGCGGAAGCACCCTTTTTATTGAACTAACGGATAGCTTGGTTCCAATAATCAGGAATTTACACTGTACTAATAGTGAAAGATCGAATTTACTGGATGTATTAGTTTTAATACCTGTTTATTTATAATGCCCCCCGATTTTTAGGGATCTCTCTAGTGCCTGACCAGCTTGGGTCAAAGAGGACGCTCTTATGATAGCTGCGCTACCATAGCGTTCTTTAATTTTATCTGTTGCTTCTTCCAAGGAGCGGATACGCTCATGATCCTCAAAGAAGGAAAGTTGATAAGTTTGGTCGTCAACCAACCCACTTAAAGTGACACCTAAGCGTCGTATCGGCATACCGTTCCAAAAATTATAAAATATTTTTTTTGCTGCGTTGTACACTTTATTCGTATTGTTAGCCGGATCTGTTAGCTTTATTTGCCTAGAAAATCCGGTGGGAGCCTCATATGGACTGCATGTACAACTAACGGTCACGACAGAGCCCATGTACCCCTTACGACGACTGTCTCGACAAACTTCTTCCGAGAGTTCAAGCAGGATGGTCTCTACTTCATTTGGTTCCAAATAATCTTGGGGTAGGGTGATCATATGGCTTACCGACTTTTGTGGAGAACTGAGGGTATACGGAGCTACAGGACTCTCATCTAGACCATTGGCTGTTTTCCACATGACCTCCGCCTGTATATCCGACTGTTTTCCAAAACGAACGCGGAATTTAGACTTAAGGTCTGGTAGAGACGTTCTAGCGATATCACCAATGGTTGTCATACCAAGCCGCTCAAAATGGGACGACATCCGCGAACCTACCCCAAACATTTTATTAACTGGCTGTGGCCAGAGTAGCTGCTCTAATTCTGTCTTGGGTAACGTGAATATACCGCTTTTAATTTTTTTAGCCCAAATATCAGTTGCGCTTTTGGCAAGAACCTTATTGGAACTGATTCCTATTCGTACCCAAACCCCGGTTTGTAAAAGAATCTTCTTTTGAATTTCTCTTGCAACGGTTAAAGAATCTCCAAAAATTTTAAAACTACCCGAAATGTCCAGAAACTGCTCATCGATACTAAACACCTCTACTAGATCGGTGTATTCCTTGTATATATCCGTAATTGCTAAAGAGACATCAATATAATGTTTCATACGGGGACGGACGATCACAAGCTCAGGACATTTGTTGAGGGCTTCACCGAGCCGGTCTGCTGTAGACACCCCGAAACTTTTGGCCATAGGGCATGCTGCTAAAATAATTCCAGACCTGCGTGCAGGATCGCCTGCTACCGCAAGCGGTTTATTTTTGTACTCTGGGTAAGAAGCTTTTTCTACACTCGCATAAAAACTCTGACAATCCGCCAAAAGAATTGTCCGCTCAGTTGTTTTAGTCATGCTGTACCCTCCAAAACCGATTACGTATATACGAACATGCGTTCTTGATTATTATAATGCCAAACACGAGTTCTGTATTCAGGTAATTTATAGGACTTGTATAATTTGCAAGTGAAAAGATTGAGGAGTTTAAATGATTTTCTCCATAGGTAATGAAGTCAAAGAAACTTGCTCCTTGTTGTCAAAAAGCTAAAGAGGGACTATCCCCCAATGGAAATAGTCGTGTCTTTACCGGCGGCTTGCTCAGCCAGGATACACTGCTGCAGATTTTCCGCCACGATCTGGGCAATGGCTTTATCGGAAGCGTTACGTACGGTGGACAACTGTGGAACCACTTTCTTGCAGGACTTCCCTTCCTCCATTAGCCGTAACACGCCTCGAATTTGTCCTTCAATTCGGCGAAGGCGTGTTTTCATCAATTCCGATAATTGTATTCCATTTTAGTCTGCTCCTCTCTAACATACCGATATAGGTATAATATAGAGTAAAGAATTAAACTCATACACTTCTTAAATAAACAGATTCACCTTACCGTTCGACGCGTCTCCCAGGTAAGCAACCACACCTGCATATTCCAAACCATCGATCAATTCCTCCTGTTTCAAGCCAAGGAGATCCATAGTCATAGTGCACGCTACGAGTTTCACTCCCTGCTCCTGCGCAAGCTCGATGAGCTGCGGCAAGGACAGTGCATTGTTCTTCTTCATGACATGCTTGATCATTTGTGGGCCAAGCCCAGCGTAATTCATCTTTGACAGTCCGAGCCTCTTTGCGCCTCGTGGCATCATCCAGCCGAAAGCTTTTTCAAGCAAGCCTTTATTCGTCTTCACAATCTCGTCTTTACGAAGCGTGTTTAATCCCCAAAAGGTAAAGAAGATCGTCACTTCATGATCATATGCTGCCGCACCATTTGCAATAATAAACGCTGCAATTGCTTTGTCCAAATCGCCGCTGAAAAGGACGATCGTTGATTTTTCTGCCATCGTATTTAAACTCCTTTTCGTTTTGTACCAATACCCCTATAGGTAGGTATTATAAGTGAAATGTTGATGTAACTCTTTCTGCTATATCTTAAAGAATGGAGGACCAAACCTTTATAGCTGTAAGGGCAATCAGCACAACCAAGCCGTATCTAAGCACCTTAACATTGATTTTAGAACTTACTTTGGAGCCAAGCGGCGCACCAATCACGCTTCCGATGACAGTAAATACGGTCGGCAAGAGGGGGATTGCACCGCCGCTAATTTTACCGAGGACTCCGCCAATCGCAGATATAAATACGATAGCCAGTGAAGAAGCGATGGTTGTTCGCGTCGGAATCCTGAGAACTGTCAGCATAATCGGGATAAGGATAAACGCTCCTCCAGCACCTACGATCCCAGATACGATCCCTACCACAAAAGCAGATCCTACGGCAATCCACTTGTTGAAGCGCAGTTCTTGCACCTGTTCTTCTGTGCCTCTGCGGGGAATCAGCATGAGAATGACAGCCAAAACCGCAAGAATGCCATAAAGCAGGTTAATAACGCCCTCGTTGATCATACTGGAGACAAAACCGCCGATGAGACTGCCCGCAAGAATACTGCTGCCCATATAGGACACTAACCCCTTATGCACGATCGATGACCCATTTTTACTTTTCTTTCGAAACGCCAAAACACCAGCCAACGAGGCAAAAAAAACCTGAAACATACTGATGGAAGACACCTCATGCGGTGAAAAGTGGGCAACACCAAGCATAGACGGTACGTACATCAACAGCGGATAGTTGATAATGGCTCCGCCGATCCCTAACAGCCCTGAAAAAAAAGAGCCTACCAATCCAAGTATAATCATGACGATGAAGAGTAAATATTCCAAAGGTATCCCCCTTTCCGTTCAAGTACTGGCTTCAATAAAAACAGTATACGAAGCACATCATACAGGTTATAATAATACCAAGTAAACTTATGAGAAATGGGGAATAACGTATGCTGACCATATTAAAATCATTACTTGAAGACAGATGCCCCGTTTGCAGCAACAGGCTGCAAGTCATGAGCAATTCCGCTTGCTGTACAAAATCCTGTCCACAGGGTCATTATAAGGAAGAAAACTATTGCACACTTGGTGTTACGATTATTTATGACCGGCTTGAAATAAGCGAACACGCTTAGCGTGTTCGCTTATTTGTTTACACCTTCTTTACATAAAATTTATAAATTCCGTTTTCTTCCTCATGGCTAAGCAGCTCGTGATTCGTTTGCTTCACCCAAGCTTGGAAGTCGTTAACGGAGCCTTTGTCCGTAGACAATATTTCCATCACTTGGCCGGAAGCCAATGTACCCAGCGCTTTTTTCGCCTTCACAATCGGCATCGGACATGCCATTCCTTTAGTATCCACTACAAGATCTGTTTTCATATTCATTCATCTCTCCTTTATTTATCATGAACGGCACAGCGGTTAGGACCGATTTCCATTTCACGTTGTTTCTCTTCACTAGGGGTTGCTTTACCCATATTCGTTTGGCGTATTTCCTGGTAAGCATTAGGCTGCGGGGGCAGGTTTTCACTTACAGTGCGTCGGAATTCATCCTCTTCCCTAATATTCAGACCCGGATTATTGCGGTACAGGTCAGACAGCTTAGCCATCACCTTGCCGCCCTCTCCCAGCTCAGTCACTTTGCCAAAATGGGCTGGCAATACGATTAATTCCCGTGAAAGCTCTTTATAGCGGCTGTAGAGTGTTTCACGGAGATCACTTACCCAATCCTCTGCCTTTCCGGCCAAATCGGGACGACCAATCGATTCGATAAACAGGATGTCTCCGGTGAGCAGGTACTGATCATCAATGATAAACGAAGTGCTGCCGATCGTATGACCAGGCGAGTATATCGGCTGGATTCGGATTGTTGTACCGCCAACCGTGATGTCTCGTCCCTCTTCCAGCTTCTCGTAACTGAATGTTACTTCTTCTGCATCCTTAGGCGGCAACCAGTAGGTGGCACCTGTTTGCTTCGCAAGCTTCCTGCCACCGGAAATATGATCGGCATGCAGATGCGTATCAAGAGTGTGCTTAATCTGTGCGCCTTGCTCCTTGGCAAACTGTTCAAACACGTCGGTCATTCGAAGCGTATCGATGACGGCAGCCTCACTGTCCGAAATGACCATGTAGGAGAGACAGCCCTTGCCGATCCGGACGAACTGGTACAGAGATCCACCGCTCTTTAGGTCACCAATCTTCACCGGCTCCAGGTACTCGCTCCACGATTTCATACCGCCTTCCAGGTAATACACATTGGTTCTGCCCGCTTCGACGATTTGCTCGCCCACAAACTTGGAGGATCCTTCTTTTGCGCAGACAACAAGCAATTTTTTGCCATCAGGAATCTTTTCGAGCGCAGCATCTACACCATCTAAGAGGTCGAAATAAGGAATGTTGATGATATCAACACTGTCGCCTTCAACCTTCCAATCGTTAAAGTCGGTTTCATTACGAACATCAAGGATAAAGATTTCTTCTTTAGCCAAGACGATACGAGTAAGTTCCTTGGCCGTCATCGCTTTTAATTCCAATTTCGTTTCCCCCTTCATTTAGAAAGTCAATGTAGCGTTGGCATCCTTCGCAAAATCCAGAAAAGTGACAGCTCCGCCTACGTCAATGCCTTCAATAAAATCCTCTTTTGTCAGGTTCATAACATCCATTGTCATCTGGCAAGCAATAATCTTGACACCCATTTCCTGAGCCATTTCTACAAGCTGTGGGATCGATGGAACATTTGCATTTTTGAATCCTTCAGCAAAATGTTCAGCCCCTGCAGGTAGCGGCAGTTGATGATGAGCTTGCTTATGAATCAGATTCAAGCCTTCAAAAGTAAAGAAAATGGCAACCTCTGCTTCAGTCGCTGCCGAAGCAGTTGCGATATTAAACACTTTATATGCATCGAACATTCCACCATTGCTTGCAATAATAGCTACTTTAGTACTCATTGTTATACCTCCGTTTATTGTTGTTTTTTTATTTTTCTGTTGGACCCGTCCAACCAGTCATGCCCGGTTCTACATTTTTGACTTGCTTGAATCCTTTTTCAGTAAGCAATTGACAGGCAAGGTCACTGCGGCTGCCTGTACGGCATACGACATAAATATCTTCTTCTTGGTTAAGTTCCTGGATCCGACCCTCGAGTTCACCCAGCGGAATTGAAATGGCACTGGCAATTCGATTAAACGCATATTCGGCAGGTTCACGTACATCAAGTACGGTAATTTCCTCGTTATCTGCAAGTTTTTTCTTCAATTCATCATTGGAAATTACATGTGGATGCTTCTTCTCTTCCTTTGTTTCAGTAGCACTTGCCTTACGCACGTAATGCTTGAGTACATCGCCTTCCTCTATTGTACCGAGATAATGATGCCCGGTATTTTTGGCCCATCCTTGAATGTCTGCCAGAGACCCTTTATCTGTAGCTTGTACTTCAATAACTTGACCAGCATCAAGTTGATCCATCGCTTTTTTTGTTCTTACGATTGGCATTGGACATGCAAGCCCTTTGCAATCGAGTGTCTGATCTACTTTAATTTCGGCCACTGCAGAGACCCCCTCAAATTTTGTTATGAACTTGGTACAGAGTTTATATTTAAGTCTTCCCTTCTGACCTGTGGTTTACAATGCCAATTTCAATGGGGTCATTCATTTATTACCCATACCCCTATAGGTATATTACAAAGAGACATCATTTTTGTCAACTCCATTACTAAATAATGAGTTGTTGCTCCAACTGACCTACATCCCTTTTAAACTTCGTTTGTTAAGAAGCAATTTTTCATAAAAAAAGCCAACCTCTAAGCTGGTTGGCTTCTTCTATTCAAGCACTCTAAAGAGTTGCTTCATTTTTTACTTTTAACATAATAATCTACTTTAGGTCATTCCTCTCTGCGTCAATAATTCCGCCACCAACGAAGTTTACGCAAATGACCAGAGGATTGAATGCAAATAACGTTACAAGAATCTCTTTCAAGTAAACCTTTTATAATAAAAAATCTTATTGGGGGAGCTATCACTTTAATTATGTCAGCTATTTGAGTACAGAACTTGCACTTTTTATACATTACCTGATTCCATTTGGAATATTAAATCGCTAGCCACCTAGAATACTATATACCGAAGCTTTCTTGAAAAAGGAATAAAAAATATCATAAATCAGAATTTCAAACTCACGATTAAGCAATTCAGTTATTTAACAAAGAATTAATACTCACCAAGACTTGCTGAAGAATACTATCAAAATAGGAGCTCATCGTTTCATCCATTCCTATACCGCATTCCAGAACATTTACCTCAATGCCCAGCAAATAGGCTGTCAGATTGGGATATATTAACGGAATCATGTGTAGGATGTGAAGGTTATGGGCTGAAATCCCCCGTTCTTCCGGAATCAGATGATGAAGTTTGCAAATGGTCGTTGTCCCAACAGGATTTCCGGAAATAACTGCATCAACGATGAGAAGAATGTCGGCATCCTCAATGTATTGAAGACAAAAGTCAAGGTCCGTCTCTCCAGCTATGTACGTGACACGGTCATCAATATTCATAACTCTCAATGCCTCGACCACGTAAACCCCAATCCCGTCGTTCCCCATCAGTTGGCTTCCAATACCCAGCACGGTTAATCGACTCATCCCATCACCTGGAACGTTTGGATTGCATGTCCTTCACGATGAACATGCGTCGCACAGGACATACAAGGATCAAAGGATCGTAATATTCGGCCAAGCTCTATGGGGTCATCCGGATTAGCGACCCTGGTACCTATCAATGCCTGCTCCGCAGTTCCCTTGTTTGTGGCCGTACTTGCAGAGAAATCCCAGGCAGATGGTGTTATGATCTGATAAAAAGATATTTTTTTGTTATCGAGTTTAACCCAGTGCCCCAGTGCACCTCTAGTTGTGTCTACTAACCCTTCTCCTTGAGATTCGTCAGGTACTTGCCACTGTTGTTGTACATGAGTATCGGGGATAACCTGATCCAATAATATCTCTGTAACTTCGATGACTTTCTTAACTTCCAGACAGCGAGCAAGGATCCGGTCCATCGTCGAGATTCCATGGCGGTATTCCCCGCTAATCCACAGCCTGGCCAGAGGACCGACTTCATAGGGCAGCTCTTTATATCTGGGGGCTTTTACCCATGTATATCCTTGTTCCTTGTTCATATCAGGCTCCGGCATATTCTCAAACGGTCGATTCGGAGCCGTTCCTTCATACCAGGAATAATCAATATGCTCATTAATATAACTTCTGTCAAATTGCTCAAAATGGCCTTCGCGATACACGCCAGAATCCACATATAAGGTTCCCAGATCTAAATAGTTATTGAACAATCCATAAGTCATCAGGTTTCGTGGACCCGCTCCAATGTGAAAATAATCATCATAATATCTGGCCAGTACGTATGCGTCAGGGAGCATTTTGGCCAGTACAAAGTCCTTAATTTGTACAAGAATGGACTTCGCACTTACCAGTCTGTCCGTGGTTGCTGGAGTGGAATATCCTCCGACAAAAATGCCGTGGTTATGCGGGGCTTTACCTCCAAACAGTGCCAGCAATTGATGTCCCAGCCTGCTGATCGGCAAAGATTCGAAATAGTGAGAGGCAAGAAGTTCATTTAGCTGTGATGGCAGCCGAAAATCACTATGTGCATCTGTATAAATGGAGGTCACTTTAGGTATATTTACAAAATCGGGAAGCCCATATTGATAAAAATGCCTCAAGTGATTCTGTATAAATTCACAGGCATGAATAATATCTCTTAAATAACGTCCCTGCTCCGTAGGAACAATATGTAAAGCATCCTCCAAGGCAACGGAGGCTGCAACAGAGTGAGCTGTGGAGCATATACCACAGATGCGCTGCGTTAAATAAATCGCATCAAAAGGACTGCGGTCCACCATCATCTGTTCGAACCCGCGAAACATAACACCTTTTGTTTTGGCATCAACGACATGGCTGCCCTCCAGGGTCACATCCATTTCCATAAATCCACTAATTCGTGTTAACGGATTAATTTTTATTCTTTTAGTCATGGCATTACTCCTTGACTGCATAGGTGGTATCGAAGCTAATAAAAGGACTCATCTGATCAGGAAACCCGAACTGCGAGCATCCGATGCAGGTGCTCGCGCCAATAGGCCAATTGACATGATTATTCCATTTGCGCGTCGGACAGTCCACACGGGTGACCGGGCCGCGACATCCGAGCTTGAACAGACAGTAAGGCTCGCCCAGTGTTTTGGAAAAAATACCTTTATTAAAATAATCTAGTCTTGGACATCGGTCGTGAATTAATGTGCTATAAAACAAGAGCGGCCGATCTTTGTTGTCCAATGCAGGTTCGCCGTACATTAGAATATGGGAAAGCGTCCCCAGAAACCAATCCGGATGACACGGGCAACCAGGCAGTTTAATTACTTTACGCTGAAGAACACTTTGCAAACCTACACTTTGGGATAAGTTAGGCTTTGCGGCTGAAGGTCCGCCATCGACGGCACATGCACCTACTGCAATGACGTGGGCTGCTTTGTTCCCGAGCATCCTCGCAGCCTGGAGCCCTGTAATGGGTTTCCCCTCATAACTGCCTATAATCTGATAGTTCCCCTGATCACGAAGAGCCACAGCTCCTTCAACTGCCAGAATGAATTCTTCGTCCGATTTCAATAAATCAAACAGCTGATCAAGCGCCTTTTCTCCTTCAGGGATCATTAAGCTATTGCTGTATACAAGGTCCACCATGGAAGTGATCATATATTCGAAGCTGGGGTTCTGGCCATTAAGCAAGGATATAATGTTTCCGGAACAGCCATTCAGCTCAAGCCATACGAGCTTGGTCTTGGTAACTTCCCCGTTCTGAATCTTCTGCTTGGCTTCTTCGAATAAGCGGCTGGATATGGCTTCATTCGTCAAGGTTTCCGGTGGCAGCACGATTCTGTCACTCAATTCGTCAGCCTCCCTACAGGCGTTAATGTGTTCAGAATCCATTGCTCTGCAGCATGACAAGACGCAAATTCCCGTGTCCAATCCTGTCCCGCAGTAAGTCCAAAGTGGGTTCCTGCCGACCAGGCTGCATTACCTGTGACGTCATACACGATCCCTTTTACAGCAACATAGGCGGGTCTGCCGCTTTTCCCGTTGTATTCAGCCAGCTGCTCACGAGTGAAGTTTGGCTGATTGGCAGGAATGGAATTGCCGGATGGATTAGTTGGTAGTTGGTTGGTCGCAGCAGGATTAGAGGAGATGGTGGGGTTAGAATAGGAGAGATTTGCTGCATTTACTGGTAATGCGGTGTTATTCTGGTCTCTGTCGAGCTGCACCAGGAACTGGAGTTGAGAGATTTGATTCCAAAGTTGGTTTAGCGTCAATCCTTTCATCTGCGCATCCTGATGAGTATAGAGCAATCGTATTAAATATTGAATTTCCGAGAATGTACTATTTATTTGTTCCTGTACCAGCTGTCGATTCGTCACAAGTATGCCTCCCATACGATAGATATGGGCATTTTATTCAATTATTCAAAGAAGGTGAACTTAGGACGGGTTGCCGAAGGCTGAACAGCTCTGGCGTTCATTAGAAGCACAATATCTTCTAACCTTTGATTTAGAAGCTCCGCTTGCTGCTCAGCCTCTTGAAAAGCTGCAGTAAGTTCCGCATTGTGATCAGACATAAACCCCCTGCAGTGACCTGCATTGACACGAACCTGCTCCATCTGCTGCTGCATGGATTGAACCAGTACCAGAACGGGTGCATCGTTAATAGAGTTTTGACACATATAGTACTAACCTCCCCTGTTTGATTAACATATACGTGGAAGCGGATTTCCAGACATTCTATCCAGCTCCCGTGTTCCACCGATCATCGTTTGGAGCAGCACTCTCCCAGTCCCTTCCTTGACTCGCCCAATCTCACTCGCTGTTTCATAACCCGGGATGGATTTTAGACATTGAACAAGGGCGGCGGCTTCTTCTTCTGCGACGAATATTAAAACTTTGCCTTCATTCGCCATATACAAAGGATCCATTCCCATCATTTCAATCGCTCCCTGTACATCTAGGCGTAGAGGGATCTCTTTTTCCTCGACCACCATATCCAATTCCGTGTGCTCGGCAATTTCTTTCAATGAGGTAGCTATTCCTCCGCGTGAGGGGTCTCTCATAAATCGAATGGTTTTAAATGTGTCCAGAAGCTGATCGACCACTCCATTCAGCGCACAACAATCACTGAGCAGGCCTGGCGAGAATTCCAGACCCGCCCGTTTAGCCAGAATAGCCACTGCATGTTCAGCGATCCCGCCGTTGATGACGATGACATCTCCAGGCCTAATATTCCGCATGGCGATCCGATTTGGCTTTTCCATATAACCTATGCCCGTCGTGTTGATGATCATTCCACCACATGAGCCCTTTTCTACGACTTTAGTATCTCCCGCAATAATGCGGACTCCTGCTTCAGCAGCGGTTACAGCCAATGAATGAACAATGCGCTGCAGGAAAGAAATTTCCAGCCCTTCTTCCAGAATAAATCCTACTGTGAGAAAAGCCGGTTTCACTCCGCTTACTGCAAGATCATTCACTGTTCCTGCTACTGCCAGTTTCCCTATATCCCCTCCGGGAAATTCTAACGGCTGTATAACAAAACTGTCTGTGCTGACCGCTGCGTAAGGAGTTTGTACTGAAATGATAGCAGCATCACTTTGTTCCAATAGCACTGGATCTTTAAAGTATCGTAAAAAAACCTGCTGAATCAGATCATGTGTCATCCTCCCGCCATCACCATGGGAAATAACAATTTTTTGCATGACAATATCCCTCTTCTTTCAACTTCTAGTTCGTTCCTTGTTTCTCTCATAGTGGTAGTAGGTGGAACACGTCCCTTCTGCCGATACCATGCACGGTCCCAGCGGTTGAGAGGGTGTACATGCCTTGCCAAACAGTTTGCATTCAAAAGGAGACATCTTACCTTTCACGATCTCGCTGCATTGACAACCTTTAATCTCCTTGGTTTTTTGCTTATCCGTTATTAGATGTATAGAGGCATCGAATGGGCTGTATTCTCGACGGATCTGCAGACCGCTATCTGGAAGATCACCGAATCCTCTCCACGAAGGGGAGCTGCTAATAAAACAGGAATCCATCATCTTCTGTGCAACCGCATTACCCTCCTCTGCCACAAAACGCGGGTACAGATTATGAAGTTTACGATCAGGTCGATTCAATTCCATAGTGAGAACACCCACGGCCATTAACATATCGATGGGCTCAAAACCGCCAATAACAGCAGGAACATTTAGACTCTCCAGATGAAGCCAACCTCTGCGTCCAATGATGACCGAAACATGGCCAGGCAGAAGAAATCCGTCCAACTGGTGTTCTGAATCATCAAGCAGCGCGTCGAGTGCCGGAGGAGTCAGCTTATGAGCTGAATAAACAAAAAAGTTGCTAAGATTGTTTTCTTTTGCCCTTAGGATGCTGAGTGCGACGCTTGGCGCGGTCGTTTCAAATCCTACTGCCAGGAGGATCACGGTCTTGTTCGGGTTCTGTATAGCTAGATCAATGGCTTCCGACGCGGAATTGAGAATGTGAATGTTTGTTCCATTCGCTTTTTCTTTCTCCAAATTGGAATAAGATCCAGGAACTTTCATCATGTCCCCATATGTGGCCAGGATTACTTCGTGGATGTTTGCATAAGCAATCATCTGATCAATATCACTTTGGGCCGTTACACATACCGGGCAGCCGGGCCCACTGATCAAGTCAATATATGGCGATAACCGCTGTCTTAGACCTGTTTTACTGAAAGCGACGGAATGTGTACCACACACCTCCATGAAACGCAGTTTCCTTCCCAAGCGCTCTCTCGCCTGAAGAAAATGCGGTTCCATCTGTATAAACATCTGTTCAAATTGGACAGGATCCCTGAAGCTCATCAGATTCATGTTTCTCTTAGCATCTCCTTCCATAACAGCAGCCCATCCAGCGCTCTTTCCTCATCAATAATCTGTATAGCCTCGCCGGCGTGAACAAGGACATACATGCCCGGCTCGACCTGTTCCAGCAAACGTGTGCCTACAACAAACCTTGCGCCAAGATACTCAACCTTGGCTTCAAACTCCTCTGGATACACGATCAACACTTTACTTGGGACCGACAGACACATGTTCGTGAGCCCACCTCCATAATCCACTTACAGCCTGCCCTAAGGCGATACCCCCATCTCCAGTCGGCACCTTGTGATGGGTATATACGACGTATCCTTCATGGGTTAAATGTTGTTTGGTAATATGGGTTAAATATCGATTGTTCCAGACACCGCCGCTCAATACCACGGTCGTGATTCCGGTTTGATTCTTCGCTCTATGAACCCCCTCCACAATCATAGAAGCCAGGGTGTGATGGACCTTTCGAACGATGTCCATGAGAGGAGTTTGTCTCACATAATCTTGCATGACTCCTTGAATCATTTCGTCGATTACCCAGCTATCATGCTCGATGGTGTAACGGTAGCGATTAGATATGTCTCCAACTTGAGATGTAAAATCATCTTTCTCCATGATCTCACTGAATTGAATGGCGGCTTCCCCTTCATATGTGCCTTCATGACAGATATTCAAGATTGCAGATATTCCGTCTAATAATCTACCCGCACTGCTTATGCGTGGAGCTGGCAGATTTCCATGCAGCTGAGATAGTAGCAAGGAAAATTGACTTTGATGTCTAGGGAAACAAAACTCACACCATTTCATAAATTGATCTTCTGATTCTGCAGCTTCAAACAGTAAGGACATCCCCGTCATCCATGGGCGTCGTATGGCGGCTTCACCCCCAGGTAGAAGAAACGGTTTGAGGTGCTGAACGCGTCGATACGACAGATAGTCTCCGGTCAGAATCTCAAATCCCCAAAGTGTATCATCGTCCCCGTACCCGGTACCGTCTAACGTACAACCGATTACTGCAGTTTGGATATGATTCTCTGCCATACAAGAAGTCATGTGGGCATGATGATGATAGACCTCCATCAAGGGGATTTGCGATGTCTTTTCCATCATCCGTGTACTCAGATAGTCGGGATGTGGATCATATACGATCAATTCGGGGGCCGCATCTACAAGCTTTTGCAGATGTTCTTGAGCATCTTGTTGATATTTGATATTCTCTAACGTGTTTAAATCGCCAATATGTTGACTGAGATAGGCCTTTCCTTGATGGATATAACAAAATGTATTTTTCATATCCGGACCAATGGCCAAAAGGGTCGGCCAATTTTTTACTGAATCCCCTTGATGAGTACTGGGCAGCGGAATGGTCAAACATTCGGGTACGTATCCTCTAGAGCGGCGGATCAGCTGAAAATCTCCAGCCAATTCTTGTCCAACGGAATCGTCACAGCCCATGACGATAGCCCGGTTATGCAGGAGTAATAGATCGGCAATCGAACCCAGTTGATGTAAGGCGTCATCATCGTTATATATGGTGGGCATTCCGCTCGGATTCCCGCTGGTTACGACCAAGAAATCGATATTTTCCGGAAATAAGAGATGGTGAAGCGGAGTGTAAGGGAGCATCACTCCAATGCGGTTTAGACCCGGTGCTATGGAGCTTAATGGCAGCAGCTGGGATCGCCCAGGTTTAGGCCTTAACAGCACTATGGGTGCTGCTTGGCTGTTTATAGCTTCTGCTTCTACTTTGGAAACAAAGAAGTTGGATTGGATACATGCTAAGTCCTTTGCCATAATGGCTAGAGGCTTATTGGGCCTCCCTTTTCGGACTCTGAGAGAGGAGATCGCCTCCTGAGAGGCGGCATTACAGATAAGATGAAACCCTCCTGCTCCTTTGACTGCAAGAATCTGAGCCTCTTGTAATGCCTGATGGCAGTTCGTCAACCAGTCACCGGACGGCGTTTCCCCCAACTTATTTAACAAAGTTACTTGGGGTCCACAAGCCGGGCAGGTCGTCGTTTGAGCGTGAAATCTTCGGTTTTGTACATTTTTGTATTCTTTTTTGCAGGAAATACACATAGGAAAAGAGGCCATCGAGGTACTTATTCGGTCATAAGGCATCTGTTGCACGAGAGAAAATCTTGGACCGCATTGAGCGCAGGTGGTGAAGGGATAATTGTAGTATCTTGAAGTCGATGCACGGAGTTCAGTTAGGCATTCTGGGCAGGTTGATATATCCGGAGGTATCATGCTGACAGCTTGACCTTCTTCATGGCTCATGGATATAACAAATGCTGTGTCTCCTTTAAGCGGTGTTCTCTCACGGGATATACGATCGACCCTGATAGGGGAGGCGGCCTCCCATATTAATTGTTCCGAGAAAGCAGAAATTTGATCCGGATCCCCCTCCACTTCGACAATCACTAGGGAAGATCGGTTCTGGACAAATCCGGTTAGTCCATATTTTACCGCCAAACGGTAAATAAAAGGCCGAAATCCGACGCCCTGGATCACTCCCTGAACAAACAGCCTTACTCTATGGACCGGCGGACTCTCTTCTTCAGCCATTCTTCCCATTCTTGTACTCCTTCCCCCGTTTTCGCAGAAGTATGGAATATGGGAGCCTTTGATCTTATCTTCCTCAATCCCAGTTCAAATTGTTCTATCCCAAAGTTCAGATGAGGCATCAGATCGATTTTATTCAATAGAATGGCGTGACTCCTCTGAAAAGCCTCCGGGTATTTCTCTACCTTATCCGCCCCTTCTGTTGTGCTGGTTACAGTGACTCTGCAATGCTCTCCCAAATCAAAACTTGCAGGGCACACCAGATTTCCAACATTTTCGATAATCAATAAATCAATTAGGGACAGAGGAAGGGATTGTACTACTTCATTTATCATCCTTGCATCTAGATGACAGGCTCCTTGTGTGTTAATTTGAATAGCTTGAACACCTAGAGCAGCTATGCGTTCTGCATCCAACGTAGTGCATACATCTCCTTCGATCACTGCTACCTGTAACTGAGGTTTAAGTCGCGGAATGACAGCTTCCAATAAGCTGGTTTTACCTGCGCCTGGAGAGCTTAGCATATTAATTGTAAATACATTGTACTCTTCCAATATAGTGCGGTTACGCTTAGCCCATTCATCATTTCCGCGCATAATATCCTGATGGACAGAAATTCGGATTGACATCATTTATTCTCCTTCTATATAAGCAAGATAAAATTCACGTCCTGGACTTATTTCCCATTTTATTATACTGTCCTTCAGTATTGTTCCTTTTTTAAGGCATTCAAAAGCAAAGAAAAGTGCTTCAGGAAGTATGCTTAACTGATCTCCTATAGTTAGCTCAATGGACGTTACCTTGTTAATATCGTGCTCCTTTGCAGTGTTCTGGACGGTCTGAATGATTTCATACATGAGACTTGCTTCGTGCATGTGGATAATATCTCCATTGTTTTAGTTCTATCTTATGCGATTCGTAAATTGAACATGACAATAGAAACTATGTCTCACTGCAGCCAGCAGGCCAATGCACTTGTTTTTATACTGACTAAAAAAAACTCTAGCTGATACAAGGAAACCAGCTAATACTCGTCAAGTGGTACCTTGTTTATTTCTCTGTAGCTTATAGCTTGCATACACGTATCACCCTGAAACAAGTATTATGTACATTAATAGGTACTCTGATTATCTGGAAGTAATAGATGCAGTACTCTCAACTACAACACAAATCGTAATTGATCTTTTAGTGAGCTCTTCCCCAGTGTTAGCTATCAACAGTATAACAACCCAGTATGTTGGTAAGTCGTAGTCCCAGAATTACTTCACTTACTTCACAATAAAAGGGTGACTAGGAGTGTGTGCGGAACAGCCATTTCCCTAATGTGGAACCGACATGGGCAGATGCGCATATACTTTCTAAAAACTAACATCGGGAGGGAATAAACTTGTATCAAGTACCTTCTTACTGGGGAAATTCATACTATATGCGGGCCAATTTTGTACCTATCTGGAACACAGGATTTCCGAAAGCAGTACAAATGATAAAGGAAGCGGTACAAGGGGAGCGTAACGATGAGTTGTT